>NZ_JBEOVW010000001.1:0-841977 GCF_040295705.1 Micromonospora sp. NPDC002717
CAGGTCAACACGGCTCCCTGCCGGCAAACCGACGGTGAGCGGGTACTGGTTCAACCGGCGTATCGATGGTGTTGCGCGGAGGGATCAAGCCTGACCGCCCGGAGCGGGTCGGGCTCCGGCGACAACCCGGAGAGCAACCAGCAACGACTCAGAGCACGAGGCGGGCCTTCTGCCAGGCCTCCTGCTCCTCTTCGGTGCCGACCTTGCCGTACATGCCGGCCGTCAGCAGGACCAGGCTGACCACCATCAGCACGATGACGGTGATGATGCTGAGGTTGAAGATGTTGGCCTCGGTCTGGAGGAAGGCGAGACCGGCGAGGCTGATCACCATGATGGCGTACGCCAGCCACTGGTTGATCATGACGTCGATGTTGCGACCGATCACGGTGCCGGCCAGCACCGCCGCCCCGAGCAGGGCGACGAGCAGCGAGAAGCCGAGGTTCGTGCCCTGGCCGAGGACCTGGGTGTCATCCTGGGCGAGGACCTCGTTGCCGGCGCTCGCGATGATGCCGAGCACGCCGAAGGCCACCAGGTACAGACCGGTCAGCCCGCCGATCGCCCGGTAGACCGGCCGCGCGGGGTGGTTGACGGGGGTGTGGGCCATGTCTGTGTCTCCAACGCCGTTCGGGTGAGGGGTCGCGGACGATTGTCCCGCACGTGGCGGTGTGACGCCGCACACGGGGGTCCTCCCACGTGCGACGCCACGACGAGGCCCGCTCAGATCGCCGGGATCTCGTCCGCCAGGGCCAGCCAGGTCTCCTCGGTCCGCTCCCGCTCGGCCCGCAGCTCCTTGAGTTGCGCGTCGAGTTCCGCGACCTTGGCGTAGTCGGTGGCGTGCGCGGCGAGCTGGTCGAGCAGGGCGGCCTCCTTCTGCTCCAGCTTGGCGATCTGCCGTTCCAGCCGGGCCAGTTCCTTGCGGGCCTGGCGCGCCTCGGCGGCGGACATGCCGACCTCGGCCGGCGCGTCGGTGCTGACCGCGGCGGCCGGCTCGGTCGGGACCGGTCCGGGTCGGCCGGCGGCCCGGGCGAGGTACTCGTCGACGCCGCCGGGCAGGTGCACCAGCCGCCCGTCGCCGAACATCCCGTACGCGACGTCCGTGACCCGCTCGATGAGGTAGCGGTCGTGGCTGGCCACGACGATGGTGCCGGGCCAGGAGTCGAGCAGGTCCTCCAACGCGGCGAGGGTGTCGGTGTCGAGGTCGTTGGTGGGCTCGTCGAACAGGAGCACGTTGGGCTCCCCGGCGAGCAGCCGGAGCATCTGCAACCGGCGGCGCTCGCCGCCGGAGAGGTCGCTGACCGGGGTCCAGAGCCGCCGGTCGTCGAAGCCGAACACCTCGGCGAGCTGGGCGGCGGAGACCTCCCGGTCGCCGAGCTGCACCCGGCGGGCGACCTCCTCGACGGCTTCGAGGACCCGCAGGTGACCGGGCAGCTCGGCCAACTCCTGGGAGAGGAAGGCCGGCCGGACGGTCGAGCCGGTGGCGAGGCGCCCGCCGTCGGGGCGGGTGACGCCGGCCAGCATCCGCAGCAGGGTGGTCTTGCCGGCGCCGTTGCGGCCGAGGATCGCGATGCGGTCGCCGGGGCCGACCTGCCAGGTGACGTCGTGCAGGATCTCCTTCGGGCCGGCGTGCAGGGTCACCTGCTCCAGGTCGTACACCTGCTTGCCGAGCCGGGCGGTGGCGAGCCGTTGCAGCGACATGGTGTCGCGCGGCGGCGGGACGTCGGCGATGAGCGCGTTGGCCGCGTCGATGCGGAACCGTGGCTTGGAGGTGCGGGCGGGCGGGCCGCGGCGCAGCCAGGCGATCTCCTTGCGGAGCAGGTTCTGCCGGCGGGCCTCGGTGGCCGCGGCGACCCGCTCGCGCTCCGCGCGGGCGAGGGTCCAGGCGGCGAAGCCGCCCTCGTACGCCCGGACGGTCTGGTCGGCGACCTCCCAGGTGGTGGTGCAGACGGCGTCGAGGAACCACCGGTCGTGGGTGACCACGACGAGCGCGCCCTTGCGGCCGACGAGGTGGCGGGCCAGCCAGTCGACGCCGCCGACGTCGAGGTGGTTGGTGGGCTCGTCGAGGATGAGCAGGTCGGACTCGCGGACCAGCAGCGCGGCCAGGGCCACGCGCCGCCGCTCGCCGCCGGACATCGGGCCGACCGGCTGGTCGAGCCCGAGATGGGGCATGCCGAGGCCGTCGAGGATGGCGCGGACGCCGGCGTCGCCGGCCCACTCGTGCTCGGCGCCCATGCTCTCGCCGAGCCAGGCCGTGCCGAGCACCACGTCCCGGACGGTGGCGTCGGGGGCGAGCGTCAGGCTCTGCGGCAGCCACGCGACCCGCAGGTCACGGCGGTGGGTGACCCGCCCGTCGTCCGGTTCCTCCTGTTTGGTGAGCAGCCGCAGCAGGGTGGACTTGCCGGCGCCGTTGAGGCCGACCACGCCGATCCGGTCGGCGTCGTCGAGGCCGAGCGAGACGTCGGTGAGCAGTGGCCCGGCGGCGCCGTAGCCCTTGGACACCCGGTCCAGGTTGACGATGTTGGCCACGACCTCACCTCCCATGATCAAGGCGTCCCCATGCCGGTCGGCACCTGGGACGCCTGAGCCTCCCAGGGTACGCGGGCGCCGGGGCCCGCCCCGGCCGGAGCCGCCCCCGCCGCGGGTCAACCAGCGGGGCGGCCGGCTTGTTCCAGGTCAGCGGGCGCCGGAGCGTCGGCGGTCAGATGATGCGGGCGCCGGCGACCGGGCCGTGGGCGGTCCGTGCCTCGCGGCACACCCCGGCCGACGCCATCTCGGCGGCGATCCGCTCGGCGTCGGCGGCGTCCACCGCGAGGAAGACGCAGGTCGGCCCCGAGCCGGAGACGATGCCGGCGAGCGCGCCGGCCGCCTCGCCGGCCTTCAGCGTCGCCGCCAGCGACGGGCGCATGGCCAGGGCGGCGTCCTGGAGGTCGTTGCCGAGGGTCGCGGCGAGCACCCGCGGGTCCCGCTGGCGCAGCGCCGCGAGCAGCGCGTCGGTGCTGCCCAGCGGCGCACCGGCGGTGCCGGCGTCGCGGAGCCGGTCCAGTTCGCGGTAGGCGGCCGGGGTGGAGAGGCCACCGTCGGCGACGGCGACCACCCAGTGCCAGGACGTGGGGCGGGCCAGCACGGGGCTGACCGCCTCTCCCCGGCCGGTGCCGAGCGCCGTGCCGCCGTGGATCAGGAACGGCACGTCGGAGCCCAGGTCGGCGGCGATCCCGGCCAGCTCGTCGCGGGACAGCCCGGTGCCCCAGAGCGCGTCGCAGGCGACCAGTGCGGCGGCGGCGTCGGCGCTGCCCCCGGCCAGCCCGCCGGCCAGCGGGATCTGCTTGCGCAGGTGCAGCCGGGCGTGCGGCGTCACCCCGGCGTACCCGGCGAGGGCGCGGGCCGCCCGGATGACCAGGTTGGAGTCGTCCAGGGCCAGCTCGCCGGCGCCCTCGCCCTCCATGGTGAGGGTGAGCGTGTCGCCCCGGCGGGCGGTCAGCTCGTCGTGGATGGAGATGGCGTGGTAGACGGTGTTCAGCTCGTGGTAGCCGTCCCGGCGCAGCGGCCCCACCCCGAGGTGCAGGTTGACCTTGGCGGGCACCCGGACCCGCACCGGTCCGCTGGCGCCGCGCCGCCGCTGCTCGTCCTCGTCGTCCGGTCCCCAGGCCTCGGTCACGGGGCGGTGTCCCGCAGGCGCAGGCGGATGTCGAACGGCTTCTCCACGATCAGCTCCTCGGCGGCGTCGGCGGCCGGCACGCACCGGCCGTCGACCAGGTCGTACGCGTACACGTGCGGATGGCCCGGGGCGGGCACGGCGTCAGCCTACTGTGCGGCGGACGGGGCGGCCGGGGCCGACGCGGCGATGGCGGCGAACTGCTCGACGGAGAGTGACTCGCCGCGCGCGCCGGGGTCGACGCCGGCGGCGACGAGCGCGGCGGCGGCCCGGTCCGCGCCGCCGGCCCAGCCGGCCAGCGCGGCGCGCAGGGTCTTGCGGCGCTGCGCGAACGCCGCGTCCACCACGGCGAAGACCCGTTCCCGGGGTACGTCGTCGCGGGGCGGCTCGCGGCGGGTGAAGGCGACCAGTCCGGAGTCGACGTTCGGCACCGGCCAGAACACGTTCGGCGGCACCTTCCCGGCGGCGCGGGCGTGCGAGTACCAGGCGAGCTTGACCGACGGGACGCCGTACACCTTGGAGCCGGGACCGGCGACGAGCCGGTCGGCGACCTCCTTCTGCACCATCACCAGGCCGTGCCGCAGGCTGGGCAGCTCGGCGAGCAGGTGCAGCACCACCGGCACGGCCACGTTGTAGGGCAGGTTCGCCACCAGCGCGGTCGGCGCCGGGTCGGCCAGGTCGGCGGCGCGTACGCGCAGCGCGTCGGCGTGGTGCACGGTGAGCCGGGCGGCGTCCGGGCCGGCGTGCCGGGCGGCGGTCTCCGGCAGCGCGCCGGCCAGCGTCGGGTCGATCTCCACGGCGTGCACGTGGGCGGCGGCGGGGAGCAGGGCCAGGGTGAGCGAGCCGAGGCCGGGGCCGACCTCCAGCGCCACGTCGTCCGGGGTCAGCCCGGCGGCGGTGACGATGCGCCGCACCGTGTTGGGGTCGTGCACGAAGTTCTGGCCGAGCCTCTTGGTGGGGGCGACACCCAGCCGGGCGGCCAGTTCCCGGATCTCCGCCGGGCCGAGGAGACCGGTCACGCCCCGTAGCCTATGCGGGCCGCTGCGGCCGTGCGGAGGGGGCCCGTGGCGGGGGGCCTGCCGGTCACCACGGGCCGAAGACGCGGTCGCCGGTGGCGGAGATGGCGGCGCAGAGGTCGTCCAGGTCCGCGCCGGTCGTCTCGGCCAGCGCCCGGACCGTCAGCGGGATCAGGTACGACGCGTTGGGCCGGCCGCGGTGCGGCATCGGGGTCAGGTACGGCGCGTCGGTCTCCACCAGGATCTGGTCGAGCGGGGTCAGCGCGGCGGCCTCGCGCAGCGCGCCGGCGCTGCCGAAGGTGACGGTGCCGGCGAAGCTGAGCAGGTAACCGCGGCGCACGCACTCGGCGGCGAAGTCGGCGTCGCCGGAGAAGCAGTGCAGCACCACGGTGTCGGGCGCGCCCTCGTCGTCGAGGATCCGCAGCACGTCGGCGTGCGCGTCCCGGTCGTGGATGACCAGCGCCTTGCCGTACCGCTTGGCGATGGCGATGTGCGCGCGGAAGCTCTCCTCCTGCACGACCCGCCCCTCCTCCCCGGTGCGGAAGAAGTCCATCCCGGTCTCGCCGATGCCGCGTACCCGGTCGCGGGCGGCGAGCGCCTCGATCTCGCGCAGCGCCTCGTCGAGGTCGGCCAGGCGGGGCGCCTCGTTCGGGTGCAGCGCCACGGTGGCCAGCACGGCCGGGTGGGCGTCGGCGGCGTCGGCGCCCCAACGGGACGACGCCACGTCCACCCCGACCTGCACCAGCCGGTCGACGCCCACGGAGGCGGCGACGGCGACGACCGCGGCGACGGGGTCCGCGGCGGGGCCGCCGCTGGCGTCGGCAGCTACCCGCGCCCCCGGCTCGCCCGGCGCTGCCTGTGGGGGCACGCCGGCCTCGCTGACGGTGATGTCGAGGTGGGTGTGGCTGTCCAGCACGGGGCGGGGCAGCGGCTCGGGGGCGGGCGGGAACTCCCCGGCCCGGCGGGCGGCGCGCTGCTTGCGGGTTTCGGTGGGCTCGCTCATCGCAGGCCAGCATCACACACCGTCGGCGGCCCGCGTCGCGGGGACGCCACCGGCCGTTCACCGACTCGGCACATGTCGGGCCTAGCGTCAGCGGGGTGACCGTCACCCCTCAGACCAGCGGAAACGGCCTCAGCGTCACCTACGAGGGCGCGGTGTACCCGGCGGAGGAGATCGCCCGGGGCGCGGCGTACGAGTTGTCCAGCGCGGCCGAGGCGCCCGGCTTCGAGTGGTCCCGGCCCGGCACGCCCCGGCCGTGGCGCAGGTTCGTGCACGCCACCGAGGTCAGCGACGTGTATCCGGCGACGGAGCCGGCCGAGGAGCCGGAGGCGCCGCTGCTGGTGCCGCTGCACCGGGAGCGGGGCTGGTCGTACGTGCAGCAGCTCAGCCAGCAGCCGACGGCGGCCGGCGACCCGACGCTGGCGGCGGTGCGCGCCTCGGCGGTGGTCCGGCGCGGCACCCGGATGGTGAAGGTGCTCTCCGCCCGGCAGCTCGCCGGGTACGTGCGCGGGTGGCTGCCGCACGGCTTCTGTTACCGGGAGCACGACGTGGCGCACCTGCGTACCCCGGGGGCGACGACGGTGCTGCGCACCGACGGCTCGGACGCCCGGGACGGCGCGGACGTGACGTACGCGCTGCGCTGGCGGGCCGCCGACCCGGCCGACTACGACGTGCCGGTCGGCGAGGCGCACCGCGGCCTGACGGCGCTGGCGCCCCGCGACCGGCTCGGCGCGGCGGTCCTCGGCACGGGGTTCGTGCCGAGCAGCGGCCAACTCGTCCCGGAGTTCGTCACGCGGGACTTCGCGGACCTGCCGATGCCGGCGAACGCCACCCTGCTCGCCTACCCGGCCGACGGCGTGGAGGTGGTGCTCTACAGCTACCAGGCCGAGCAGCGCGGCTGGCTGCGGATGGCCGGCCCGCAGTGGCGGCACCTGCTCGCGGCGGTGCCGGGGCTCTCCCCCGACCAGGAGTACGTGCCGACTGGCGAGGCGCCCCGCTCCACCCGGCTGGTCGGCGGCTACGCCGGCGGCGACTACGAGGCGGTGGCCGACCTGCCCGGCGGGTTCCGGGTGCTGGCGATGACCCGCGCCGCCCGGTACCCGGTCGAGTGGGCGGCCCGCCGGCTGCGGCTGGCCGACTGGCGGGGCGTGCCCTGCCTGGTGCTGCGGGAGGAGACCGGCTGGCTCCGCCTGCGGCTGCGCCGACCGGATCCGGACGCGGTGGCGGAGACCGGGGCGCAGTGCCAGGAGCGGGGCGTCTACGAGGCGTGGGCGCCGGCCGCCGAGGTCACCGAGGACCGGGTGGTGGACCTGCCGTACCGGCTCTGACCCGGCCCGTGCCGGATCTCGCCGGCATAACCGGGGACGGGGTGGGAACCCGCACGCGTCCGGCCGTCACGTGACCAGGAGACGCGCATGCCTTTCATCACCGTGGGGACGGAGAACTCCGCCCCCATCGACCTGTACTACGAGGACCACGGCTCCGGTCAGCCGATCGTGCTGATCCACGGCTTCCCGTTCAACGGGGCGACCTGGGAGAAGCAGACCGGGCCGCTGCTGGCCGCCGGGTACCGAACGATCACGTACGACCGGCGGGGTTTCGGCGCTTCGGCCCAACCGGCGTTCGGGTACGACTACGACACGTTCGCCGCCGACCTCGACGTGCTGATGAGCGAGCTGGACCTGCGCGACGCGATCCTGGTCGGCCACTCGATGGGCACCGGCGAGGTGACCCGCTACCTGGGCGTGTACGGCTCGCAGCGGGTCGACCGGGCGGTGCTGCTGGCCCCGCTCGCGCCGTTCCTGTTGAAGACCTCGGACAACCCGGAGGGGGTCGAGAAGAGCCTCTTCCAGGGCTTCCAGCAGGCCATCCTCGACGACCGCTTCGCCTACCTCACCACCTTCTGCGAGGCGTTCTTCAACTACCAGGAGAACAGGGGCAAGCTGGTCAGCGAGGAGGCGTTCCGGGCGCACTGGGAGATCGGCGCCCGGGCCTCGGCGAAGGGCACCCACGACAGCGTGGACGCCTGGCAGACCGACTTCCGGGGCGACGTGTCCCGCATCGACGTGCCGGTGCTGATCGTGCAGGGCGACTCCGACGCGGTGCTGCCATACCCGAAGACCGGGCAGCGGCTGCAACCGCTGCTGGCCGGCAGCCAGTTGGTCACCCTGAAGGGCGCGCCGCACGGCATTCCGTGGACGAACGCGCCCGAGGTGAACCGCAGCATCATGGACTTCATCGGCGCGCCGGCGATGGCGCGGGCCTGACCGCCCGGCCGGGGCGCGGCCGCACGGCCTGGCGCGGCGACGACGGGCGCGACCCCCTCGGGGGCCGCGCCCGTCGGCACGCGCGGGATCAGCCGGCCAGGCGGGCCAGCTCCTCGTCGACGATCGACGGGTCGAGCTTGCGGAAGACCGGCTTCGGTGCGGCCAACGCCCGGCCCACCTCCAGGGGCACGGACTCCCAGCGCGCGCCGACCGAGTAGTCACCGGTCAGCACCGGGTACGCGGGCCCGCCGTCGAGGTCGTCGACCTCCTCGATGACCGGCATCGGGGCGTGCACGCCGGTGCCGCCGAGCAGTTCGTGCACCTTCTGCGCGGAGTGCGGCAGGAACGGGGTGAGCAGCGTGTTGGCGTCGCTGACCACCTGGAGGGCGACGTGCAGGATGGTGCCCATCCGGGGCTTGTCGGCCTCGCCCTTGAGCTTCCACGGGGCCTGCTCGGAGAGGTACTTGTTGGCCTCGGCGACCACCCGCATCGCCTCGCCGATGGCCTGCTTCTGCCGGTGCCGGGCGATCAGGTCACCGACCGTCGCGAAGCCGGCCCGGGCGACCGCGAGCAACGCCTCGTCGGCCTCGGTGAGCCCGGCCGGGTCGACGGGCGGAATCGCGCCGAAGTTCTTCGCCGCCATCGAGATGGAGCGGTTGACCAGGTTGCCCCAGCCGGCGACCAGCTCGTCGTTGTTGCGGCGGAGGAATTCGGCCCAGGTGAAGTCGGTGTCGTTGCTCTCCGGGCCGGCGGCGGCGATGAAGTAGCGCAGCGCGTCGGCGTCGTACCGCTCCAGGAAGTCCCGGACGTAGATGACGACCCGCCGGGAGGAGGAGAACTTGCGCCCCTCCATGGTCAGGTATTCGCTGGAGACCACCTCGGTGGGCAGGCTGAGCCGGCCCAGCTCGCCCGGCTGGCCGTCGCGGTCACCCTCGCCCGAGTAGCCGGAGAGCAGCGCCGGCCAGATCACCGAGTGGAAGACGATGTTGTCCTTGCCCATGAAGTAGTAGGCGCGGGCGTCCTTGCCCTCGGCGTCGGCGGACCACCACCTGCGCCACGCCTCCGGGTCGCCGGAGCGGCGGGCCCACTCGATCGAGGCGGAGAGGTAGCCGATCACCGCGTCGAACCAGACGTAGATGCGCTTGTCGGGGCGGTCCCGCCAGCCGTCGAGCGGGATCGGCACGCCCCACTCCAGGTCCCGGGTGATGGCCCGGGGCTGGAGGTCGTCGAGCAGGTTCCGCGAGAAGCGCAGCACGTTGGGCCGCCAGCCCTCGCGGGTGTCCAGCCACTGCCGCAGCACCTCGGCCAGGGCGGGCAGGTCCAGGAAGAAGTGCTCGGTCTCGACGAACTTCGGGGTCTCCCCGTTGATCCGCGACTTCGGGTCGATCAGGTCGATCGGGTCGAGCTGGTTGCCGCAGTTGTCGCACTGGTCGCCGCGGGCGCTGTCGTAGCCGCAGATCGGGCAGGTGCCCTCGATGTAGCGGTCGGGCAGGGTCCGGCCGGTGGACGGGGAGATCGCGCCCATGGTGGTCTTCGGGACGATGTAGCCGTTGCGGTACATCCCCTCGAACAGCTCCTGCACCACCGCGTAGTGGTTGCGGGTGGTGGTGCGGGTGAACAGGTCGTAGGAGAGCCCGAGGCCGTGCAGGTCCTCGACGATCACCCGGTTGTAGCGGTCGGCCAGCTCGCGCGGGGTGACGCCGTCGGCGTCCGCCTGCACCTGGATGGGGGTGCCGTGCTCGTCGGTGCCCGACACCATGAGCACGTCGTGGCCGGCCATCCGCATGTACCGGCTGAAGACGTCGGAGGGAACGCCGAAACCGGAGACGTGGCCGATGTGGCGCGGGCCGTTGGCGTACGGCCAGGCAACCGCCGCGAGAACGTGACTCATGACCAGCAAGCCTAGTGACCCGCTTCGGGTGACCGCGAATCAATAGGGCTCGCGGGTCGGCGGACCGGCCGGATCGGGTCGGCCATTTGTCCGATTTGTCGTCGACACGCGGCCTGAGCTGCCCGTTCGTGTGCGGGTGACGGGGTGCAATGAACGTCGTGACTCGCAGACGAGTGGCCCGGGATCACGACGACCGCCCCTCCGGCCCGCCGGACGGCGGTGCGGCCGGTGCGTCGCGCGGCACCGTCGCGCCGCATCCGCGGGTGGTCCCGCCCGCCGCGCCGCCGGAGCCGCCCGCCGGGTCCGCCCGGCCGCCCACCGGGGCGCCCGCCGACCCCACCGGGGCGCCCGCCGAACCGGCCGAGGCCGCCGAGGTCGAGCCCACGACCGGGGCGCCGGTCGACGCCGTGCCGCGCCGGGTCCCGGTCCGCCAGCCCCACCACGCCCGCCGGGGACGTCCCGCCGGCGGGCGTACGCCGGACGGCGACGACCCCGGCGGCACGCCCGACGGCGACGACGGCGCGTACTGGCCGCCGATCGAGCAGGTGCACTGGGACGGCACGCCGATCAGAGAGGAGCCGCCGCACGAACGGCAGCGGTCGTCCCGGGACGGGGACCGGCAGGCCCGGCGCGCCCCGCGCCCGCCCGATCCGCTGCCGGGGCTGGCCGTGCTGCTGGCGTTGAGCCTGGTCGCGGCCTTCTTCGCCTGGGTCAGCGCGGGGCCGTTCTGGCTGGCGGTGGGGCACGCCACGCGGGGCACGGCGGTGATCGTCGACTGCACCGGGGGCGGGCTCGCCCAGCGCTGCCGGGGCAACTTCGCCCCCGCCGACGAGCGGTGGATCGCGCACGGCGTACGGGTCAGCGGGGTGGCCGCGGAACGGACCGCGACCGGCGCGACCCTGCCGGCCCGGATGACCGGCCCGGACGGCGGCACCGCGTACGCGGACGCCGGGGCGGCCGGGCACCTGCGCTGGCTGCTCGGCCTGCTGGTGGTGCTGGGCTGCTGCGCCGGGATCGCCAGGTGGACCGGGGCCACCCGGCTCGCCGACCCCCGGACCCGCCGCTGGGCGGTCACCGGCGCCGTGGCCGGCCCGCTGGTGATCAGCCTCGGCTTCCTCGTCGCCGCCTGGTGAGTCGCCCCGCGCGTCAGGCGTGCACGACGCCGTAGACGTCGCGCCGGCGCAGGCCGTAATCCGTGGCGACCTCGGTGATCGCGTCCCGCCGGGACAGGCCGGCGGCCTCCCGGGCGGCGACGGCGGACCGCAGAGTGTCGTCGTCGGGGCGTTCCGGGGCCCTCTCGGGCGCGCCCGCCACCACGAGGGTGATCTCGCCGCGCGGCTCCCCCGCGGCGGCCCAGTCGGCCAGCTCGCCGAGCGGGCGGCGGACGATCTCCTCGTACGTCTTGGTCAGCTCGCGGCACAGCGCGGCGGGCCGGTCGGCGCCGAACGCGGCGGCCAGGTCGGCGAGCGCGCCGGCGATCCGGTGCGGCGCCTCGAAGAAGACCAGCGTCCGTTCCTCGGCGGCGAGCGCCCGCAGCCGGGACCGGCGGGCGCCGGGGGTGCGCGGCAGGAAGCCCTCGAAGCAGAACCGGTCGCAGGGCAGCCCGGACAGCGCCAGCGCGGTGGTGACGGCGCTCGGGCCGGGCGCGGCGGTGACCGGCACGCCGGCGTCCAGGGCGGCCCGCACCAGCCGGTAGCCGGGGTCGGAGACGCTCGGCATGCCGCCGTCGGTGACCAGGGCGACCACGTAGCCGGCGGTCAACACGTCGGCCAGCTCGGGGGTGCGCCGCTCCTCGTTGCCCTCGAAGTAGGAGACGATCCGGCCCGCCACGGTGACGTCCAGGTCGCGGGCCAGGCGGGTGAGCCGGCGGGTGTCCTCGGCGGCCACCACGTCGGCGGTGGCGAGCACCTCGCGGAAGCGGGCCGAGGCGTCGGCCGGGTTGCCGAGCGGCGCGCCGAGGAGGATCAGGCGCCCGGTGTCGGACATTTCACCCACGGGAACGGCTCCTTCATCGACAGGGGTGCCGGTATCGGAGGCGACGGGCGCCACCGGGCACCTTGGCAGCCTACGATCGCCGGGTGACGAGTGCGTCGACAGCACAGAGCGCGGACCAGGCGGGACCCGATCCCACGGCGGGGGCGCCGGCGGAAGGATCGTCCCCGGCTCCCGGCGGCGGCGTTCCCGGCATCGTCCGGCGCCGGCTGGCGACCGTGGAGGCCCGGCTGGACGGGCGCTCCTGGCTGGCCACCGGCGTGGTCGTCGCGATCGCGGCGATCCTGCGGTTCGTCGGCCTGAGCCATCCGCCCGGGAAGATCTTCGACGAGATCTACTACGCCCGTGAGGGCTGGGCCCTGGTCGACAAGGGCGTCGAGTGGAACTACCAGGACAACGGCCCCTCGTACGTGGTCCACCCGCCGCTCGGCAAGTGGCTGATCGGGCTCGGCGAGTGGGCCTTCGGCTACTCGGACGCCGAGCACGGCATCTCCGTGCCGGGGCACCTGATGACCACCGCCCCGGAGTTCGGCTGGCGGTTCTCGGCGGCGGTCGTCGGCACCCTGTCGGTGCTGATGCTGGTCCGCATCGGCCGGCGGATGTTCCGCTCGACCGCGCTCGGCTGCGCGGCCGGCCTGCTGCTCGCGCTGGACGGCTTCCACCTGGTGCTGTCCCGCACGGCGCTGCTCGACATCTTCCTGCTGTTCTTCGTGCTGGCCACGTTCGGCGCCCTGGTGCTGGACCGGGACGCCCGGCGCCGCCGGTGGGCCCGGGCACTGGAGGCGGGCCTCGACCCGGGCCGGCCGGGGCGGGTCGGGCGGCCGGCGGGCGGCTGGCGGAGCTGGCCGTGGTGGCGGCTGGCCGCCGGGGTGCTGTTCGGCTGTGCCTGCGCGGTGAAGTGGAGCGCGCTCTACTTCCTGCCCGTGTTCGCGCTGCTGGTGATCCTCTGGGAGGTCGGGGTCCGCCGCTCCGCGGGCGCCCGCCGGCCGTGGCGGGACACCGTCCTCGACGAGCTGCCCTGGCTGGTGCTGGCCGGGGTGCTGATGGTGGTCACCTACGTCGCCACCTGGTCCGGCTGGCTGCTCGGCGACGACGGCTACTACCGGCTCGCGGAGCGGTACCCGAACGCGCCGCTGAGCGACACCCCGGTCATCGGCGCGCTGCACAACCTCGTCGAGTACCACAAGGCGGCGTACGGCTTCCACACCGGCCTGGACGACCCGCACAAGTACCAGTCGTGGCCGTGGCAGTGGCTGCTGCTGGGCCGGCCGGTCGCCTTCTACTGGTCGGGCAACGGGCCCTGCGGCGCGCCGAGCTGCGCCTCGGAGGTCCTGCTGCTCGGCACGCCCCTGCTCTGGTGGTCGTTCCTGCCCGCCCTGGTGGCGCTGGCGTGGCTGGGCCTGGCCCGGCGGGACTGGCGGGCCGGCGCGATCCTGCTCGTCGTGGCGGCCGGCATGCTGCCCTGGTTCTGGTTCGCGCTGGACGGCCGGACGATGTTCTCCTTCTACACCGCGCCGGTGCTGCCGTTCCTGGTGCTGGCGGTGGTCTACGTGCTCGGCGCGATCGTCACCCCCGCCGGCCCGCCCGGGGGCGGCACCGTCGCGCCGCTCGACGCCGGCCAGGACCGCCGGCTCGTGGGCGGGGTGATCGCCGGGGCGTACGTCCTGTTGGTCGCGCTCTGCTTCGCGTACTTCCATCCGATCTTCGTCGGCAAGCTGCTCCCGTACGCCGAGTGGTCGGCGCGGATGTGGCTGGACGGCCGCTGGATCTGACCGACGGCGCGCGACCCGCCGCGGCTCCGGGGCCACCCGGGGCACGGCGGGCGCACGGGAAACGGGCCCGCACGCGTGGCGTGCGGGCCCGTCGACGTAGAAGCGCGCCCCGATCGCCTGCCACGGGGGAAGCGGGCGATTGGGGCGCGCATGAAGAGCTTAGCCACCCCACACCACTGGCACAACGGGTCGACTTCGGTCAGATTTCCGACCTACGCGACACCGAACAGATGGTTTACATCCGGCATCTTACGGTCCGTCATCCTGCGCAAACGGTGCGGATCGACGGCCACCGCAGGCCGGCAGCCGACCGAACTTCCCGGTCGGCCACCCCCTGACCCACGCGCGGTTCCTGCCTCGTCGTTCCATATTCGACCGCCTGCGCCGATCGTCATCGACGTCGCCCGACAGGCCGTTCATCCGGATGTTCACCTTCTGGAGACCGGGCGTCACGCAACAACGCATAACCCGACATAAACCTCCAATTGCCTCCCTACTCTCGTCGGAGTGGTCGTCTACATTCACGACGGTGGGTCGCCCGCCGTCCTCAAGGGACTTTCCGTCGCCGCCCGCTCCGTCGCCGCACTGGCCCTCGTCGACGCCGCCGGGCGGCGGCATCGACCGGCACGGCGCAGCGGCGTCCACGCCGCGGCAGGTCCCCTGACGCACCTCCCGGTCGTCGCGACCACTGTCCGGTCGGGACCGGCGCTCCCGACCCGCGGCCCTCGGGACGTCGACGCCCGCCCCGTCGGCGCGACCGATCAGCCCCGGCCGGTAGCAGGCACCGGCTGATCCCGGCGACGGTCGGCGGTTCGGCCGACAACCGTCACGACGATGTGCCATTTCCGTGACGCCTAGCGGGCTTCACGGCGATCTCGGTGTCCATCGCACCTGCCCTGCGGGTGGCTTCTGTCGGGCATCCCTGCCACCGGTCCGGTGACGACGGGGGTCCGCACAGGCGTCCGCCGCACGGCACCGGTTGCTTGCTCGTAATCGACGCAGGAGGTTTGCGGTTCCGTGGAACAGGTAGGTCTCACCGGTACGCCCACGTCTCCCCCGGTGCCGGAGCGTCTTCCGGACGCGGAGGCGCACGTCGCGGTCGGCTCGCTGGTCGTCGATGCCGTACGGGGGCCGTGGGACGAGGGCGGCGTCAGGCGCACGCGACGCCTGCACCACGTGTTCGAGTCCGCGTGCGACCGGAACCCGTCGGCCATCGCGCTCGAGTGCGGCGGTGCGCGGTTGACCTACCGCGAGCTGGACGAACGCGCCAACCGGTTGGCCCACCACCTGCGCGCGCTGGGTGTCGGCGACGGCTCGCGGGTGGCCATCCTGCTGCGGCGCTCCGTCGAGACGTACGTGGCGTTGCTGGGCGTGGGGAAGGCCGGCGCGGCATTCGTGCCGATCGACCCCGAGTCCCCGGCCGACCGGGTCGCCTACATCGCCGAGGATTCCGCCGTCGACCTGGTGTTGACGTCCTCGGCGCTCGCCGACCGGGTGGGCGACCGGCCGGCCCTCGTCGTCGACGAGTGCGCTGCCGAACTCGCCGCCGCGCCCGGCGACCGGCCGGAACTCGGCGGCGACGGCAGCCGGGACCCCGGCGCCTACGTGATCTACACCTCCGGGTCGAGCGGTCGACCCAAGGGCGTCGACGTCGCGCAGTCGAGCATCTGCAACTTCCTGGACGTGGTGCCCGGCGTGTACGACGTGCGCCCGACGGACCGGGTCTACCAGGGCATGACGATCGCGTTCGACTTCGCGATCGAGGAGATCTGGCCGACGTGGTCGGTCGGTGCCACCCTGGTGGCCGGTCCGAACGACTCGCGCCGCCTCGGCGCGGAGCTGGCGGATTTCCTGGACGAGGCACGCATCACCGTCCTCTACTGCGTGCCCACCCTGCTGGCCACCGTTCCGCGCGACCTGCCCCGGATCCGCAACCTGCTCGTCGGCGGGGAGGCCTGCCCGGGGCAGCTGGTCGAGCGGTGGAGCCGGCCCGGCCGGCGAATCCTCAACACCTACGGGCCGACCGAGGCCACGGTCACCGCGACCTGGGGCGAGCTGCTCCCCGGGCGGCCGGTCACCATCGGGCGGCCCCTGCCGACCTACTCCGTGGTGCTGCTGGACGAGCGGCGGCAGCCGGTCGCCGACGGCGAGGTGGGTGAGATCTGCATCGGCGGCCCGGGGGTGGCGCGCGGGTACGTGGGGCGCCCGGACCTGACCGCCGACCGGTTCATCGCGCACGCCCTGGCGCCGCCCGACGGTCGGCTGTACCGCACCGGGGACCTCGGTCGGATCACCGCGGACGGCGAGATCGAGTACCTGGGCCGGGCGGACTCCGAGGTCAAGATCCGTGGCCATCGGGTGGACCTCGGTGAGATCGAGAGCGTGCTGCTGGAGGACCCGGGGGTGGCCGAGGCCGTGGCGGCGCTGGTCCCGGTCGCCGACGCCCCGGACGCCCCCCACGAGCTGGCCGCCTACCTCGTCGCGCACGACAGCGACGAGGACGGGCACGAGGAACTGGTCGCCCGGCTGTGCCAGACCCTGCAGACCCGGCTGCCCGGTTACATGGTGCCCTCCTTCCTGGACCTCGTCACCGCACTGCCGACCATGCCCAGCGGCAAGGTCGACCGGAAACGGCTGCCCCCGCCGAACCGCCGGCTCACCCTCGCCACCGGCCCCGTCGTGGCCGCCGAGGGCGAGCTGGAGGAGCAGGTACGCGCGGCGTGGGCGGAGGCGTTCGGCGTCGAGTCCGAGGCGCTGTCGGTCGAGGCGGACTTCTTCGCCGACCTCGGGGGGCACTCGTTGCTCGCGGCGCGGGTGGTGTCGCTGCTGCGCGCCCGCAAGGTCGGCGTGAGCCCGGCGGTCCGCGACCTGTACGCCCACCCGACCGTACGGGGCATGGCGGCTCATCTCGGCGCCGCCGATCGGACCGTCGCGCCCAGCGCTCCGCCCCGTACCGCCCCGGTGCGGCACAGCAGCCGGCGGATCGCGTTGGCCGGGTCCGGCCAGGCGGCGGTGATCTACCTGCTGCTGCTGGCGGTCACGCTCCCCGTCTCCTACGTCTACACCCGCAACGACGGTTTCGTGTCCGTCCGCGTCCTCGTGGAGCTGATGGTCGCGATCCTGCTCAGCTACCTCGGCGTGCGGTGGCTGCTGCCGGTTCTGCTGGCCCGGCCGTTGGCCGCGGGCATCCGGCCCGGCCGGTACCGCCTGTGGGGCCCCACCTACGTCCGGCTCTGGGCGCTGAACACGCTGCTGGCGGTCGGGCCGCTGCCCGTGCTCAGCGGTTCTCCGCTGATGGCGACCTACCTGCGGCTGCTCGGTGCCCGGATCGGCCGCCGGACCACGATCGCGACCGCCGCGATCAGCCTGCCGACCCTGATCTCCGTCGGGCGGGACGCCTCGGTCGGCTACGGAGTCTCGCTGCGGCCGTGGCGGGCGGAGGACGGCTGGGTCGTCGTCGGGCCGGTCACGATCGGGGCGGACGCCTTCGTCGGCGCGAACGCGGTCCTCGAGCCCGGCGCCTCGGTCGGGGCGAACGCCGGCCTCGGCGAACAGTCCGTCCTCGTGCACGGCGAGACGGTGCCGCCCGGGGAGCGTTGGGCGGGCTCGCCGCCGGCACCGACCCCCCGGCTGTCTCCCACCGCGGAATCGCTGCTCAGCTACCGCCGCCTGCGGCGTGGCTGGCGCGTGCACCACATCGCCGCCGCGCTGGTCGGCCTGGTCGGGCTGGAACTCATGGCGATCGCGATGGTCCTGCCCAGCGTGGCGCTGGTGTGGTGGGTGCTGCTGAACCGTGGTCTGCTCGCCGGCCTGGTCGCGACCCTACCGGCCGGGATCGTCTACGTGCTCACCGTCTGCGCGTTGGTCGCCGCCGGCAAGCGGCTCGTGCTGCCGCGGGCGCCGGTCGGCATCCACCATCGCGTCCACTCGATGCTCGGCGTGCGCAAGTGGATCACCGACAAGCTGCTCGAGTCCAGCCTCATGTTCACCAACTCGCTCTACGCGACCCTCTACACCGGGCCCTGGCTGCGGCTGCTCGGTGCCCGGGTCGGCCGCGGCGCCGAGGTCTCCACCGCCGCGCACCTGGACCCGGACCTGCTCGCCCTGGGATCGGAGAGCTTCGTCGCCGACATGGCCAGCCTCGGCGCCGCGACGTTCGCCAACGGCCGGATGGCGTTCCTGCCCACCACGGTCGGTGACCGAGCCTTCGTCGGCAACGCCGCGTTCGTACCGGCCGGCACGGTGCTGGGCGAGGGGTCCCTGATCGGCGTCGGCACGCTCCCGCCCGACGACGGCGTCCCGCAGGGCACGTCCTGGTTGGGTTCACCGGCGATGCACCTGCCGGCGCGCCAGAGCAGCGGCTCCTTCTCAGAGGAGGTGACGTACCGCCCGCCGCGCCCCGTGGTGGCCCGCCGGCTGTTCGTCGAGTTCTTCCGCGCGACCCTGCCCGCATCGGTGCTCGGCGCCAGCTTCTACCTCTACCTCCTGGCGCTGTCCCAACTCGCCAACGGTCGGGACCTGCTCGTGCCGGCGCTGGTGTCGCCCTTCGTCGCGATGACGTCGAGCGTCGCCGTGATCGCCTTCTGCGCGGCGACCAAGCGCAACGTCGTCGGCACCTACCGGCCCCGGGTGGAACCGCTGTGGAGCGGCTTCGTCCGGCGCACCGAGTTCGTCACCGGCCTCTACGAGGCCGCGGCGGTCCCCGCCGGCATCGGGCTCCTGGTCGGCACGCCGTTCCTGCCGCCGCTGCTGCGCTGGTTCGGGGTCCGCGTCGGCAGACGCACCTGGATCGGCACGACGTACCTCACCGAGTTCGACCTCGTCGAGATCGGCGACGACGCGACCGTGGGCACCGAGGTGTCGCTGCAGACCCACCTGTTCGAGGACCGGGTGATGAAGATGTCCGTCGTCACGGTCGGCGCCGGCGCCACGATCGGCACCCGCGCCATCGTGCTCTACGACGCGGTCGTCGGCGACGACGTCATGTTGGGCTCGCTCTCGCTGCTGATGAAGGGCGAACACCTGGTTCCCGGGACCCGATGGCGCGGGATCCCCGCCCAGGGCGTACTCACCCACGACACCACCGGCCAACGGGCGGCCTGATGCCGCGCGGTACGGCCGCGGCTCGCACCGCGCCGCAGCCCGATCCCGTCCACCATCCACTCACCGAAAGGGAAGAACGCTCGATGAACAAGGCACTGCTGGTTTCCGACGCGGTCCACTTCCGCGTCGACTACGAGATCAACCCGTACATGCACACCGCGATCCAGCCCGACCACGCGGTGGCGATCCTCGAACACGAGCGCATCGTCGCCGCGCACCGCGCGGCGGGGCGCCGCATCGAGTACGTGACGTCGGCGCCGGAGTGCCCGGACATGGTCTTCACCGCCAACGCCGCCCTGGTGCGGGGCCGTCGGGCCGTGCTGGGCGCACCACCACCGGAGCGCAAGGCGGAGCTGCCGTACTTCCAGGAGTGGCTGATCGACCACGACTTCGAGGTCCTGGAGGCGCCGTACCCGTTCAGCGGGCAGGGCGACGCCCTGGCCTGCGGCGACCTGCTGCTCGCCGGCTACGGCCAGCGGACCGACCGGCGGATGCATGCCGTGCTCGCGGGGGAGTTGGGCTACGAGATCGTGCCGCTGCGAACGGTGAGCCACCAGTGGTACGACCTCGACCTGGCGGTCGGGGTCGTCGAGCCGGGGCGAACGCTCGCCTACTGCCCGGAGGCCCTCGACGAGCCGAGCCGCCACCGGCTGCGCGGCCTCGGCATGGACCTGATCGAGGTCTGCGTCGAGGAGGCGACGCGCTTCGCGCTCAACCTGATCAGTGACGGCACCACCGTGACCATGACCAGGGGGGCGCCGCGGCTGGCGACCGCGCTGCGTGAGCGCGGCCTGCGGGTCGTCGAACTCGA
This sequence comes from Micromonospora sp. NPDC002717, assembly GCF_040295705.1. Lineage (NCBI taxonomy): Bacteria > Bacillati > Actinomycetota > Actinomycetes > Micromonosporales > Micromonosporaceae > Micromonospora > Micromonospora sp. NPDC002717. The sequence continues at coordinate 19,502 of NZ_JBEOVW010000001.1, forward strand.
CACGACCGAGCTAGCCAAGGGCGGAGGCGGGGTCCGCTGCACCGCGCTGACCCTCGACAACCCGCTGCCGACGAGGCCGTGATGGCGATGGGGAACGTCGGTCGGCTGCTCGCCGCCGGCGGGCGGGCACTCGCCGGTCGTGGCCTGACGGTCCGCTCGCCACTGTCCGGGTCGCCGGAGCCGCCGGTGGCGCTGGTCTACCGGGGGCCGGCGACGCTGCCCGGCTGCCCGGAGGCGGTGGCGGCGCTGCTCAAGTCCAGCCGTTGGGGCTTCGACGTCCGGTACGTCGGCCCGGACGCGGACGACCTGCCGCTGACCCGGCGGGCCCTGGCCGGGGCGACGCTCTACGCCCAGCCCGGTGGCGGCACCCTCAAACGCGGCTACCGCCACCTGAAGCACCACCGCGACGAGATCAGGCAGTTCGTCCACTCCGGCGGGAGGTACTTCGGCATCTGCCTCGGCGGATACCTCGCGGGGGCCACGCCCGGCTTCGGCCTCCTGCCCGGGGACACCGACCAGTACATCGCCTCGTCCGCCGCCACGGTCGACTCGGAGCGGAACACCGTCGTCCAGGTCTCCTGGCGCGGCCGGCGGCGGACGCTCTTCTTCCAGGACGGCCCGTACTTCTGGCTGCGCCCGAAGGCCGAGGCCGACGTCCTCGCGACCTACCCGAACGGCACCGTCGCCGCGATGGTCGCCCCCTTCGGCGCGGGCCGGGTCGCAGTCGTCGGCCCCCACCCCGAAGCCACCGACGACTGGTACGTCGACGCCGGGTTGCCGATCGCCGACCGGCTCGGCACGGATCTCGGCTGCGACCTGATCGACACCGTGATGAGGCCATGACACCGACCGTTTACCTCAGCCGCGCCGCCCTGGACCGGGCCGCCGACGCTCCGCCCGCGACGTCCGGGCGCTCCCGACTGCTCGGCGTGGACGCCGCGCGTGGCGTCGCGCTGTTCGGGATGATCGCCGTGCATTCGCTGTACCAGTCCGACGCCCTGGGGCGACCGACCTGGTCGTTCACCATCTTCGGCGGTCGGGCGGCCGCCCTGTTCGCGGTGCTGGCCGGGGTCGGCATCGCGTTCATGACCGGTCGACGGCGGGTCCGCCTGACCGCCGGCGCGGGTCCGGTGGCGGCGCTCGTCGTCCGGGCCCTGGCCATCGGCGCGATCGGCTTGGCACTGGGCTACGCCGACGCGTCCCTGGCGTCGGTGATCCTGCCGTACTACGCGGTGATGTTCGTGCTGGCCATCCCGCTGGTGTTCCTGCCGACCTGGTTGGTGGCGTTCACCGGCCTGGCCGTGGCCGCCGGCAGTCCCGTGCTCCGCCAGCTCCTGCTGCCGCAGCTGCCGGAGCCGACCTACGACAACCCGGGGTTCGCGCATCTCGTCGACGCTCCCGGCGCGCTGCTCACCGAGCTGTCGATGACGGGGGAGTTCCCCGCGGTGACGTGGCTGGCGTACCTCTGCGCCGGGCTGGTGGTCGGGCGGTTGACCCTCACCCGGATGTCGGTGATCCTCGGCCTGCTCTACACCGGGGTCGCGCTCGCCTCGGCGGCGCCGGTGGTGTCGTGGGTCCTGCTGAACCGGTACGAGGGCCTGCAGCAGATCTGGTTGACGCAGCCGAAGAGCGGGTTGACCGTGGCCGAGACGAGCGGGCTCCTCGCGCTCGGCGGGGACGGCAGCACGCCGACCTCGACGTGGTGGTGGCTCGCGGTCGACGCGCCGCACACCAGCACCCCGCTCGATCTGCTCGGCACGATCGGGAGCGCGATCGCCGTGCTCGCCGCCATGCTGCTCCTCGGCCACGTCGCGCGGCGGGCGACCTCCGTGCTGCTGGTGCCCCTCGCCGCGGCCGGCAGCATGACGCTGACGCTCTACACCGCGCACATCGTGTTCATCAATTCCGACCTCGACACCCTCGAGCCCACGGCCGGATACGTCGCGCAGGTCGTGGCCATCACGCTGATCGCGACCGCCTGGTGGGCAACCGCGGGCCGCGGCCCGCTGGAAGGGCTCGTGACGCTGCTCTCGCGCGGCGCGGGTCGACTGGTCGCCCGGCCGGGCCGAGCATCGCGGGGCCGGGGCGGCATGTCGATGTACGCACCGCCTTCCGCCGACCGGCACGCGACCGCCTGGCGGCGCGGCTGAACGGCAGGGGTGCGACATGGGACGGACCATCTCGGGCCTGCTGCGGGAAGAGACCGGGCGGATCAGCCGGCGACGCCTCGTCGTCGGTGCCGGCGCCGCCGGCACCCTGGCCGCCCTCGCGTGGGCCGGCGTGTCGGCGGTCACCGGGAACGGCGACCGGCCGCTGGCACTGGTCTACCGGGGGCCGGCCGCCTGTTCCGGCTGCGCCGAGGCCGTGGCCGCCCTCCTGCGCAGCGCACCGGTCGGGTTCCGCACCGAATACTGCGGCCCGGGCGAGCAGCGGCAGGTCTCGCGGAGCACGCTGACCGACGCGGCGGTCTACGCCCAACCCGGCGGCGGCAACGTCGGCCCGGCCTGGCGCAGGCTGCGTGACCACGCCGAGGACGTCCGTGGCTTCGTCCGCGACGGCGGCCACTACCTCGGTTTCTGCCTGGGGGCGTACCTCGCCGCCGCCCGGCCCGGCTTCGGGCTGCTCGACGGGAAGGTCGACCAGTACATCAGGACGGCCGGGGCGAGCGTCGACAGCGTCGACGACGCGGTGATCCCCGTTCGGTGGCGCGGCAGGGCCCGGCACATGTTCTTCCAGGACGGGCCGACGCTCGAGCTGCGACCCGGGGCGCCGGGCATGGTGCTCGCCACCTACGACACCGGCGCACCCGCCGCCGTCGTCACCGCCTTCGGCGCCGGGCGGGTCGGACTCGTGGGACCGCACCCCGAAGCCGACCGGTCGTGGTACGCCGACGCCGAGCTGACCAACCCGGACGGCATCCGCCTCGACCTGGGCCACGACCTGGTGCGGAGCACGGTGGACGGGTGGGCCCCGACGTCCGGTGGGAGCTGATCGGCCCGCGCCGTCACTCGCGCCGGTGCTGCCGGGGCAGCCAGCCCATGAACCGGTCCTGGAGGGTGGTCCCGGGCGCCGGCGTCAGGTCCTGGGCGGCGGCCGCGAGGCAGGAGCCCAGGTAGACGCTGAGCATGGCGCGGTCGACCCGGTACTCCTCCAGCAACCGGGCGCGCTTGGTGGCGCACGGCCAGTCGGCGCCGCAGGTGCCGCAGGTCCAGCCCGGCGCCACCGGGGCGTGATCGTCCATGGGGGACTTTGAGCCTTCCACACCACCGGTCATCGCACTCCCTCTCCGGTTCACGTGGCGGCCCGCCCCCCGGCGGACCAGAGTCGACAATGGATGAGAGCCGTCCCCCCTGCGACGCCCCATTCAGCGCCACGGAACGCTACGGCGTTACGCGGTTGCGGTACGTTCACCAACCATGGCCATCGCGACGCTGACCGTGGACCAGGTGCTGGCCTGGCGGGCCGGCCGGCACCTGCTGCACCGACCGACGGGCGTGGACCCCGTCGACGTGGTCGGCCGGCTCGTCGGCGTGCAGGCGCAGGTGGCCTCCGCCGCCGAGCAGGCCGTCGCCGCCCGGCAGGCCGATCCCCGGCCCGGGGCGGTCGCGGCCGCGCTCGCGGGGCGTCGGCTGCTGCGCACCTGGGCGATGCGCGGCACCCTGCACGTGCTGCGCGTCGAGGACGCGCCCGCCTGCCTGTCCCTGCTGGCCGCCGGCCGGTTCTGGGAGAAGGGCTCGTGGCAGCGCACCTTCGTGACCGTGGACCGGCTCGCGGCGATCGCCGAGTCGGCCGCCGCCGCGCTGGACGGCCGGACGCTGACCCGGGAGCAGCTCACCGCCGAGATCGTGGAACGCACCGGCGACCGGACGGTCGCCGCACACCTCGACTCCGGGTGGGGGGCAGTGCTCAAGCCGCTGGCCTGGCAGGGCCTGCTGGTGCAGGGGCCGACCGAGGGAAACCGGGTCACCTTCACCCGGCCGGAGACGCTGCTGCCCGACTGGCCCGGCCTGCCCGACCCTGAGGAGGCCGCGTCCCGGGTGGTGCCGGCCTGGCTGGGCGCGTACGGGCCGGCGAGCGCGGAGACCTTCGACCAGTGGCTGAGCCGGGGCGGCTCGAAGCGGGCCGCGCTGCGCGGATGGTTCGCCCGGCTCGTCGACGCGGGCGTACTGGTGCCGGTGACCGTCGACGAGCGGCCGGCGTACGCCCGGGCAGTCGACGTGGACGAGATCGCCGCCGCCCGCCCCGACGACGCCGTACGCCTGCTGCCCGCCTTCGACCAGTGGGTGCTCGGGCCGGGCACGAAGGACACCACGATCGTCCCGGCCGACCGACGCGCCTCCGTCAGCCGGGCCGCCGGCTGGATCTCGCCGGTGGTGGTGCACCGGGGGCGGGTGGTGGGCACCTGGGAGGCCCGCGACGGCGAGCCGGTGGTGGACCTGTGGCCGGAGTCGCCGCCGGTGCCGGCCGGCGGGCTCGACGCCGAGCGGGCGCGCGTGGGGGCGTACCTCTCGGGGAGCGGCGATGCGTGACCTGCTGCCGCCGTCGGTGGCGGTGGCGGTGGCCGGGCCGGCGGACTGGACGGGCGAGTTGCTGCCGGCCGAGCGGGCGTGCCTCAGCGAGCGGGCGGTGGAGAGCCGCCGCCGCGACTTCACCGCCGGGCGGGTGTGCGCCCGCCGCGCGATGGCGGCGCTCGGCGTGTCCCCGGCCCCGGTGCCGGCGGCGGCCGACCGCTCGCCGGTCTGGCCCGCGGGCGTGGTCGGTGCCATCACCCACACCCGGGACTACTGCGCGGCCGTCGCCGCCCGCGGCGCCGAGGTCCGGTCGGTCGGCATCGACGCCGAGCGGCACAAGGAGCTCAACCCGGGCGTACGCCGGCTGATCTGCCTGCCCGAGGAGGAGGACCGGTTCGCCCGCCTGCCGGCGGGGACCTCCTGGCCGGCGGTGGTGTTCAGCGCCAAGGAGACGATCTACAAGGTGTGGCATCCGGTCGTCGGCACCTGGCTGGACTTCCACGACGCCCTGGTGGAACTCGACCCGGACGCCGGCACGTTCACCGCCCGCATCACGCCGGCCCGGATCGACGCCGCCCCGGTGGCCGACCCGCCGACCCTGGTCACCGGCCGGTTCAGCGTCGACGACGCCCTGGTGCGCACCGCCGCCGTGCTGCTCCCCCGCTGACCCGCCACGGGAGCCATGGCCCCTTCGACCCGGCACGGGACCCGTTCAGAGGACGACGCCGGGCCGCCGGAGACGCGAAGATGTTCCGTTGTCCGCGCACGGTAGCGTCAGCCGCGTTTGCCGTCGTCGTCAGGTGCCTAGGAGTACGGTGAGTCACCCCCAGCCCCCATACGGGCCGCAGGATCCCTACCAGCCGAGCCCGGAGCAGCAGCCGTACCCGCCGGCACCGCAGTTCCCCGCCAACCAGGGCGGTTACCCGCCCCAGCCGCCGGTCTCCGGCGGCCCCCAGCCCGCGGGCGACCCGTGGGCCCCGCTCCCGCCCGTGCCGCAGCAGCCGGCCAACGACCCGTGGGCCGCGCCCCAGCCGCCGGTCTCCGGCGCCCCGCAGCCGCCGGTGTCGGGCGTGCCCGGCGAGCCGTGGGCGCAGCCGCCCGTCTCCGGCGCGCCGCAGCCGCCGGTGTCCGGGACGCCGGGCGAGCCGTGGGCCCCACCGCACCAGCCGACGTCCGGGATGCCGCAGCCGCCGATCTCCGGCACGCCGTACCCGCAGGTGACGTCCGGCGCGCCCGGCTACCCGCTCGGCCCGCCGCAGCCGGTCGCGCCGCCGAACAACAAGAAGAAGACCGTCCTGATCATCGCGATCGTGGCGGTCGTGCTGACCCTGCTCTGCTGCGTCGGCGGCATCGCGGCGGTCGTCGCCGGCGCCGACAAGGCGAAGGACGACCTGGAGAAGGCCCTGCCCACCCCGGCGACCACCAACGCCGCGCCGGGCGGGGCGCCCGCCACCAGCGCCGCCCCGGGCAAGGACGACGAGACCTACAACATGAAGCCCGGCGACACGCTGGTCCTCTCCGACGACGAGGGGACCCTCGAGGTCACGGTCACCCGGTTCACCACCTCCACCAAGGGCTGCCGGGAGTACGCTCCGGACCCGGACAAGGGTATGTACCTGATCGCCCACGTCACCGCCACGGTGACCAAGGGCAAGGGCTCGATCAACCCGTTCTACTTCGAGTGGGTGGCCTCGGACGGCACCACGACCAACGGCCTGGCGAGCGCGCTCTCCGGCTGCGGCGACACGCTGAGCTCCGGCAACAACCTGCGCGAGGGCAGCAAGCGCACGGGCACCGTGGTGTTCGACGTCCGCGACAAGAACGGCGCACTGGAGTACAAGCACAGGTTCGAGAGCGCCGGCTCCTGGAAGCCGTAGTCCGCACCCGCTGACGGGAGGCCGGTCCCCTCGGGGGCCGGCCTCCCGCGCTGTCCGGAGCCGTTCCCCGCCGGCGTGCCCGGTGCGCGGTCAGCGGCCCTGCTCCAGCAGGTCGGCGACCGTGATCAGCGGAGTCACCAGGGACGGCACCAGGGCCGGGTCGTTCAGCCGGCCGCGCCGGTAGGTGATCAGCTCCGCGCCGCGCACGCTCCAGGCCGGCACCGCCCCCGCCAGGTGCGCGCCGATCAGGGTCGGCCCGACCAGGGCCTGCTGACCCGGGGCCGCCGCGCCCACCCGCCACTGCCGGTCGAACTCCTCGTGCCCGGTGGCGTAGCTGTCGCTGCCGAACAGCGCGCGTCCCAGCTTCGAGAACACGTGGCGCGGCGCGACCGCCAGCGGCGGGAACTGCCGCCGCAGCCACACCGAACAGACGACGTACGTGTGGGTCTGCGAGTTGGTCGTCTGGTTGCCGTCCGCCCCGGTCGAGGTGTGCGTCTCCGTGTACGCGTACTCGGCCACCCCCACCGGGCGACCGTGCAGCATCCCGGCCAGCGCGAACCGCACGCCCCGGCGGCTGCGGCCCGGCACCCGGTCGGTCCAGGCGACCTGCGGTCTCTCGGCGTACGTCCAGCCGTACCGGGCGGCCCACTGCCGCCACCGGTCCCGCCGTTCCCGCTCCTGACGGTGGGTCGTCACGACCAGCGCGGTGAGCCCGACCCCGAGGAGGACGGCGAACGCCCCGCAGCCGGCAAACAGGAAAACGCTCATCAATCGATCCACGGGCGGCAGCGTAGTGACCGCCCGCACGAGCGCCGGCCGTCGGGACGCCGGGTGGGGTTCGTCTCGACGCGATGCCTCGCCCTCGTCACCCGTAGTCGCGGCGACCCCTGATCCCACCCCTGTCGTCCACCCGGTTCGTTGAACCACCCTCCGGCGTGTTGTTCAGTTCCCACCGGTGCGGTCGACGATGACGGTGCTGAATCTCTGCTGGCACACCGAAGAGGGATCCACAGTGAACAGAGGGAAGACGGTCCTGCGCCGGATCGGCGCGACCGTGAGCGCGATGCTGCTGGTCGCCGGGGCCGTGGTCGTCGGGGCCACCCCGGCCTCGGCCGCGAACTACTACTACGAGCTGCCGTACCCGGCCGGCGAGTCCTACCGGGTCACCCAGGGGCCGGAGGGCACGTACTCGCACGTCGGCGCGTACAACGAGTACGCCTGGGACTTCGGGCTGCCGGCGAACTACGAGGTCTCCGCCTCCCAGGCGGGCACCATCATCATGTCGAACTGGTCGCCGTACTGGCAGAACGGCATCGAGGTGATCATCCGGCACTCGAACGGCCAGTGCACCCACTACGCGCACCTGAACCGGGCGATCTACAACGCCGGCACCTGGGTCCCGCAGGGCCGGGTCATCGGCTGGTCGGGCAGCACCGGCGCGTCCACCGCGCCGCACCTGCACTTCCAGGTCATCAACTGCAGCACCCGCGTGGGCATCCCCGCCACGCTCCAGGGCTGGACGCCGTGGACCGGCACCTGGCCGGTCAGCGTCAACTACTACGCCTGACCGACGACGCCCTCCCACGTGTCCTGCTCGCCCGATGACAGCGAGCAGGACACGTGGGATTCGGTGGCTTCACCGGACGACATGGACCGTCACACGGCGCGCCGGCCGGCCGCCGTCCCGGGCGACCGGTCCACGGGCGAGGCGTCGGTCCCGGCGTCGCCGGGGTCGTCTCCCCCGGCGAGGATCGTGGTCACCGCCGCACCGCGGTCGAGCATGGCCTTGCGGCTCACCGCGGCCACCAGGACGGCCGCCGCGACGAACAGCCACATGTCCCACGGCTGGGCGTCGGGCCAGACCGGGTTGTTCATCTGCGCGTGGAACAGGAACGGCACAAGCAGGCTCCCCCGTGCGGCGTTGAACATCGGCGTGAGGATGACGCTGATCGCCACGACCCCGAAGAAGAACGGCCAGAACGCCCACGCGGACTGCTTCGTCCCGCTCACCAAGAACGACGGCGTGTGCCAGACCGCCACCACCAGGCCGAGCAGGAGCCCGGCCCACAGCGGCGAGAACCGCCGCTGGAGCAGCGGCAGCGCCACGCCCCGCCAGCCGAGTTCCTCGATGGGGCCGATGAGGAACATCGCCAGCAGGGCCGGCAGCACGGCGTGCCACGGCGAGAAGGGAAACGGGTCGGTGAGGTTGCCCCTGACCGCGGCTCCGGCATAGAACACCGCGGGCATGCCGACGATCAGCACCAGCCACCACGACCGCGACATCCGCCACAACGCGAAGCGACGGAAGAAGGCGCCCAGGCCCGACATGCCGTAGTGGCGCCACACCATCAACACGCCCACGATGCCGGGTGCGTAGACCATGAAAATGAAGACCGGGTTGGTGTAGCCCATGGGCCCGAAGATGGCCTCGACCTTCGCCTGGAGCAGCACGTACAGCATGCCCGCACCCCAGGACAGGCCGAAAGTGGCGAGGAAGAAGGTGCGCAGCGACCGGAAGGTGAGGCCTGCCGCCCCCAGCTCGGTGGTGTTGCGACTGCTTATGGGTGTTCGGGCGGTCACGGTAGCCCCTCTATGACGAATCGGACACAGACGACCTGCCAGCCGTCTGGATCCAGCATTCCGACGCGGGCGGCGCGGGGGCATCGGGACCAACCCTGGTCGATCCCTGACCAGCCCCTGGTTCCGGCCGGACAAGGATTCGCGCGACGACCTGCGCGAACGCGGACCCCGTCCACGGAGGCACCGGCGTCGGAAAAAGGCCCGTTCCGGCCGAGGGCACTCAGCCGGCGCTCAACCGCCTCGGTGACCGGCCCCAGCCGCTGATCGGGGTTTTCACCGAGGGGCGGGCGGGGACGCAGGTCGGGAGACGCGGACAGCACCCTGGTCCGCCGAAGCGACAGGGAGGCGACATGAGCCTGGAGAGGGCGAAGGACAAGGTCGAGCGGGTCGCCGGCGCCGCCAGGGCGCGGATGGGCGACATGGCACAGGGCGAGCGGGCGCAGGCGGAGCGGGTGGCGAAGCGGGACGAGATACGGGGCAACCAGCCCGGCGAGCACGTTCAGGAGGACGCTCGGGACGCGCGGGACAACTTCACCACCTGACCCGGCACGTCGCCACGCCCCCGGCCGCGCGCCGGGGGCGGTGCTCCATGTCGGGGGCTAGCCGGAGAAGTCGCGTCGCGGGTCGAAGCGCCCGATGGGGTGTGCGGTCGCGCCGCTCGTCGCCAGGTCGGCGAGGATCTCCCCGACCACCGGGACGAACTTGAAGCCGTGCCCGGAGAACCCGCACGCGACGGTGACCTGCGGGTGCCACGGGTGCGTCGCGATCACGAAGTGCTGGTCCGGCGTGTTGGTGTACATGCAGGTCGCGGCCCGCAGGAACCGGCCCGGAAGGGTCGGCAGGACCCCGGCGAGATGCTGCTGCATGTCCTGCACCTCCTCCGGGTGCACCTGCCGGTCGATGGTGTCCGGCGTGCAGAGCGCACCGCCACGGAAGAAGGCCACCTTGGCACCGCCGTCGGGCCCGTCGATGGCCGGGAAGCCGTACACCTGCGTGCCGGCGGCGTCCTCGTGGATGTAGATGGGTTGCCGCCCGGGCTCGAAGGGGCCGACCCCGGTCTCCGGCTGGAACCAGTACATGATCTGCCGCTCGACCGTCAACGGCACGCCGAGGTCGGCGAGGAGTTCGGGCGCCCAGGCACCCGGGCAGACGACGAGCCGGCCGGCGGTGTAGGAACCCTTCTCGGTCGTCACGCGTACGCCGCCCTCGGGCAGCGCCTCCCAGCGCGCCACCGGCTCGCCGTAGCGCAGGTCGGCGCCGTGCCCGGCGGCGAGGTCGAGGTGAGCGGCGACGGTCGCCTCGGGGCGTACGAAGCCCGCCTTGGCCTCGAAGAGCGCCAACTCGTCGTCCCGTGGACTGAACGTCGGAAAGCGGCGGCGCAGCTCACCCGCGTCGAGGATCTCGTGCGGCAGGTCCCACTCGCGCGACGCGCGCAGGCTGCCGGCGAAGGTGAGGCTCTCCGGTCGGCCGACGAACACCCCGCCGGTGAGCGAGATGATCTCCCGCCCGGCGTCGTGTTCCAGCCTCTCCCACAGCTCGTACGCCCGGAGCAGGAGCGGCACGTAGGCCGGGTCCTCGAAGTACGACTGCCGGATGATGCGCGAGCCGCCGTGGCTGGACCCCCGGTCGTGCGCCCGCCCGAACCTCTCCAGACCGAGCACGCGCTGCCCCCGCGCGGCCAGGTGGTAGGCGGCGCTGCTGCCCATCCCACCGAGCCCCACGACGATGACGTCGTAGACCGACATGTCCGCTTCCTCCCGCCTTCGGGCATCATCGGCAAACGGCGCAGATGAGCAGGGGCTGATCTACCTCACGATGCATCCCACGCCGCTGCCGGACTAGCTCGCGGCCAGCCCCATCGACCCTGCGGTCGCCGACTGCCTGCACTTCGCTGCTGCACAAGATCCAAAAAGGCCGTCTCCCGCGATGGGAAACGGCCTTCGAACTGGGTGGAGCTGAGGGGATTTGAACCCCTGACCCCCTCGATGCGAACGAGGTGCGCTACCGGTCTGCGCCACAGCCCCTCCGCCGGCGAACCGGCGTCGGTCCCACCCGGCTTTCACCGGGCGGGCCGGCGACAAGGCTAACAGGTCGACCGCCCCCGCCGCGAATCCACCCCCGGCGCGGCGGGATCTTGGCGAGAACCGGCCCACGGAGGACCGGATCGGCGACGCCGGAAGCGGACATCCCGGCCACGCCGGAAACGGACATTCAGGCCGAGTGGGTGCCGCGACCGGACTGGTACGGGCGGCCGCGCAGGCCGCCCGTGCGCCGGTAGGACACGGAGCCGCCGTTGGCCGCCGCGGGCAGGTCGGCCGGCCGGTCCAGGCCCATCGCCGCGCGGCGCACCACCTCACGCTGGGCCGCCAGCCGGCGCTGGGCCTCCCGGCGGGCCGCCGCCCGACGGGCCTGCTCCCGCCGCACCTCGGCCTGCCGGGCGGCCAGCCAGGCCGCCTCCCGGGCCTGCGCCCGCCGCCGCCGGCGATCCGCCACCGCCCGCGCCCGCAGGTGTACGACGTACGCGACCAGCAGGGTGGCGGTGACCCCGAAGCTGATCCAGAAGCCGGGGCCGACCACGATCACGCCGATCAGCTCGACGAAGTTGAGCAGCAGCAGCGCGGCGAGCACCCGGCGCCGGCGGTAGACGGCGGGGGTGTGCTGCCGGCGGGGCGGCGGCCGGCGGCGGGTCTTCCTCTTCCCGGCGGGCGGCACGGCGCGCAGCCGGCTCGACCGGCGGGCGGCGGGCGGCGCGGAGACCGGGGCCGCGAGACCCCCCGCGTCCTTGCTCTCGCTCAGTGTGACGACGAGGGACCGGGGCGGGTGGACCGGCCGCCGCCCCGGGACAGTACGGCGCCGCCGGCGGCGCTGGAGCACCCGCGCCGTCGACTGCGCCCGCTCCGCCACCAGCCGCTCGGTGGCGTCGTACCGGCGGACCAGCGCCGGCGCGAGGGCGAGCAGGCCGGCGGCGGCGAGGACGGCGAGGAGCACCGAGGTCGGCACCCTCACCCCTCCCGTCACCGAATTCGGAGCAACCGCCGCCCGACCGCAGGATCTTCCACCGAGCGTGGTCGGGTGCGTGGATCGTACGGGTGGAGCAGCGCTTGCCACAGCTTGCAGTCACTTGAGGTTACGGGCCGCCGACGCGGATGGTGACGCGCCGCGCCGATCCCGTCCGTGGGACGACTCACCCCGCGATGGCGCGGATCCGGTGCCAGCGGCCCAGCAGGCCGCCCTCGGCGGCGACCTCCTCACTGGTCATCGCGTATCCGATGTGGTCCCGCCACGCACCGTCGATGTGCATGTAGCGCACGTGGTACGACTCCTCGCGGAAGCCCAGCTTCTCCACCACCCGGCGGGACGGCCGGTTCTCGGGGCGGATGTTCACCTCGACCCGGTGCAGTCCGCCCGGGCCGAAGGCATGGTCGACGGCGAGCGCCAACGCGGTCGGGATGATGCCGCGACCGGCCACCCGGGAGTCGACCCAGTAGCCGACGTACCCGGAGCAGAACGCCCGCCGGACGATGCTGCCCACGTTGAGGTGGCCGACCAGCCGCTCCCGGCCGTCCTCGCGCAGGCAGACCGCGAACGGCATCCCCTCGCCGCTGCGCGCCGACCGGCGCTGGTCGCGGTGCACCCAGCGGAACGCGGCCGGCGAGTTCAGCTCGTGCCAGCTTCCCGGCAGGGACGACTCCCACGGCGCGAGCCACTCCCGGTTGGCACGGCGCACCTCCGACCAGGCGGCGGCGTCCGCCCGCCGGTAGGGCCGCAGCACCACCGGGCCGTCGGCCAGCACCGCCGGCCACCCCGGCGCCCGCCCACCCCCGAACAGATTCACCGCGTCAGCTTCCGCTCACGACCGCGTCACCGCAAGCGCACTCCCGCCCGCACCGCACCGTCCGTCCAGCCGCGCCCGGGAGGCCACGCTCACCGGCGCCGGTCCAGCAGGAGGACGTCCACGGTGGACCCGGCCGCCGCGGTGGTCACCCGCTCGCCGAGCACCAACAGGCCGTTCGCCTCGGCCAGCCCGGAGAGGGTGTACGGCCCGCCGTTGAGCGGCTGGACCGTGTATCCGCCGCCGCGCCGCTCGGCGACGTGCGCGGGGCGGAACTCGCGCAGCCCGACCGGCGACGAGATCGTCTCCAGCAGGTGCGCGCGAACGCTGGGCCGGAACACCGGTTCCGCCCCGGCGAGCAGGTTTATCGCCGGGCGGGCCAGCACCTCGAAGCCGATCAGGGCGGCGCCCGTGTCGCCGGGCAGGCACACGACCGGCACCTCCTCGGCGCCGACCGTGCCGAAGCCGAGGGAGGTGCCGGGATAGAGCGCCACCTCGGTGAAGGTGACCGGCCCGGCCCGGGCGCCCTCCCGGCGGGAGAGGATCCGCCGCACCATGTCACCCGGCCCGGTGCCGGTGCCCCCCGTGGTGATGATCAGGTCGGCGCGCAGCGTCTGGTCCTCCAGCAGCCCGCGCAGCCCCTCCGGGTCGTCGTCGCAGATGCCCACCCGGTACGCCAAGGCGCCCACCTCGGCCGCCGCCGCGGTGAGCGCGTGCGAGTTGGCGTCGACCGTCTGGCCGGGCTGGCTGCCCCGGCCCACGTCGACCAGCTCGTCGCCGGTGGCCACGATGACCACCCGGGGGCTGGGCCGGACCACCAGGTGCCCGATGCCGGTGGCGGCGAACACCGCGACCAGCGCCGGGGAGACATAGGTGCCGGCCCGGGCCAGCAGGGTCCCGGCGGGCAGCTCCTCGCCGGCCCGGCGCACCCCGTACCCGCGTTTGGGGACGCGGAAGATCTCCACCGCGGCCATGCCCTGGTCGGTCCACTCGACGGGGACCACCACGTCCGCGGCGAGCGGCAGCGGCGCCCCGGCGGCGACGGAGAAGCACGCGCCGGGGGTGAGCCGCACCGGGCGCCAACTCGCCGCGCCGAGGTCGCCGACGACGTTGAGCCGGACGTTGCGCCCGCCCGGCCCGCCGGACTGGGTCGGGACGTAGCCCACGCCCCGACCGCCTCCGGAGATGTCCTCCCAGCGGGCCGCGTACCCGTCCACGGCCGCCTGGTCGAAGGCCGGGAAGGAGTGCGGCGCGACGACGTCCTCGGCGAGGACGTTGCCGTGCGCCTGGGTGAGGTCGAGGTCGAGCGGAGGCAGCGCGCGTAACCTGCGCAGCACGCTGCCCAGGTAGTCGGCGAGCGGCGTCAACTCGTTCGCGGCCGCCTCGGCGTCGGCCGACGCTGTCATGTACCAGTCACGCCCGACACGTCGGAGTTGACGAACTCGGCCAGCCACTTGCGGAACTCGCCGCCGAGGTCGTCGCGCTCGGCGGCGATCTGCACCACGGTCTGGAGGTAGCCCAGCGGCATGCCGGTGTCGTAGCGGGTGCCCCGGTAGACGATCGCGTGCACCGGCGTGCCCTCGTTGCGCAGCAGCTCCATCGCGTCGGTCAACTGGATCTCCCCGCCGCTGCCCGGCTTCGTGCGCCGGATCGCGTCGAAGATGCTGGCGGGCAGCACGTAGCGGCCCAGCACCGCGAGGTTGCTCGGCGCGTCCTCCGGCTTCGGCTTCTCCACCATGCCGGTGACCCGGACGACCTCGCCGATGTCGGTCAGCTCCGCCTCCGCCGGCTCGACCGAGGCGATGCCGTAGCGCTTGGTCTCGGAGGGGTCGACCTCGAAGAAGGCCAGCACGACGCCGCCGGTGCGCGCCTGGAGCTCCAACATGGCCGGCAGCAGCGGCTCGGACTGCTTCACGAACTCGTCACCCAGCAGCACCGCGAAGGGCTGGTCGCCGACGTGCGACTCGGCGTACCCGACGGCGTGGCCGAGGCCGAGCTGCTCGGGCTGCCGGCAGGTGTAGATCTCGGCCAGCTCGCTGGGGCGGCGCACGGCGGCCAGCCGCTCGGCGTCGCCCTTCTCCTCCAGCCGGGCCTCCAGGTCGGGGCGGCGGTCGAAGTGGTCCACCATCGACGTCTTGCCCCGCCCGGTGATCAGCAGGACGTCGCCGATGCCGGCCTGGGTGGCCTCCTCGACGATGTACTGCAGCACCGGCCGGTCGACCACCGGGAGCAGCTCCTTGGGCACCGCCTTCGTGGCCGGCAGGAACCGGGTGGCCAGTCCGGCGGCCGGGATGACTGCTTTGACCGCACGGGAGCGACCGGTTGCGGCGGTCGCCGTTGAGGGGTTCGCTGAGTGCTCCGACATGTCGCGAGACTATCGGCCACGGCTCTGCCGTGGAGGGTGAGGACCGGAAGACGCGCCGCCGCTCGTGCCGGGCCGCGCGGGACCGGGTCCGGCCGGCGCGGCCCGGGGCTCGGCCCCAGGCCCGGCCGGCGCGCCGCGCGGCTCGGCGTCGACCGGATCGGCCGGTTCGGGGCGGGTCCGGGCCGGCTGGCGCGGGGCGCCGGCGCGCGGCATCCCGTCCTCGGGGCTGACCGCGCCCGCCGGGACGGGGATCTCCCGGGCCGGCTGGTCGGCCCGGCCGTGGGCGACCGGCTCCTCGCCGGCCCGGCCGCCGCCCGCCCGCTCCCCGCCGGCCCGAGCGGCGTCCGCCCGCTCGTCGTCCGCCCGGCCCGGGTCCGCCCGCTCGTCGTCGTCGGCCCGGTCGTCGGCGATCCGCCAGGTGTCCCGGCCGGCCGCCTTGGCGGCGTAGAGCGCGTCGTCGGCGGCGTCCAGCACCTCCTGGCCCGTGCTGGCGTGGCCGGGATAGACGGCGATGCCGATGGAGACGGTCACCGCGATGGCCACGGGCGCGCCGCCGCCGTGCCCGTCGGCCGCGATCGGGGCCTCCCTGATCGCCGCGCCGAGCCGCTCCGCGACGATCGCCGCCCCCCGGGCGTCGGTCTCCGGCAGCAGCACCACGAACTCCTCGCCGCCCTGCCGGAAGGCCAGGTCGACCTCGCGGATCTCGCCCCGCACCCGGCGGGCGAACTCGGCCAGCACGGCGTCGCCGGCCGCGTGCCCGTGCGTGTCGTTGACGTCCTTGAACCGGTCCAGGTCGAGGGCGAGGACGCTGAGCATCCGGCCGAACCGGTTCGCCCGCTCGACCTCCCGGCGGATCGACTCCCGCAGGTAGCGGTAGTTCCAGAGCCCGGTCAGCGGGTCGGTCAGCGAGAGCCGCTGCGCCTCCTCGTGCACCCGCACGTTGTCCACCGCCACGGCGGCGTGGCCGGCGAAGGTCCGCAGGGTGACCAGGTCGTCGTCGTCGAACTCGTCCGCGCCGAGCCGGTCGTAGAGGGCCAGCACACCGAGCGCCCCGGGCGAGGAGACCGGCTCCGACGACCCGGGCCGGGCGGGCGGGGCGTCCGCGCGGGCGGCGTCGACCGGGCCCGTAGCGCCCGGGGCGGCGAATGGCACCGCGACGTACGTCCGGCAGCGCGGCTCGCCCGGCGGCACGGCGGAGGGCTCCGCCCGGCCGCGCTGCGGCTCGCCGGTCGCCGCGACGGCCCCGAGCACGCCGCTGCCCAGCGGCACCCGCAGCGGCCCGGCCCGCTCGTCGGGCGGGCAGCGGCCGTCCAGCCCCTCCGCGCACTGCGCCACGAGCACCCCGCCGTCGTCGACCAGCAGCACCGCGCCGGCCCGGGCGCCCGTCGCCGCGATCGCGCTGTGCAGGATCACCCGCAGGATGCGTTGCAGGTCGTGCGTGCTGGCCAGGGTGTCCCCCAGCACCGCGAGGTGCCCGCGCAACTGGTCACGGCTGCTGGTCAGCGCCGCCACGTAGGTGCCGGTCTCCCGGGTCATCCGGTTGAACGCGCCGGCCAGCCGGCCGATCTCGTCGCGGCTGCGCACCGGCACCCGGACGGTCAGGTCGCCGAGGGCCACCCGGTCCACCGCGCCCGCCAGTTCCACCAGCGGCCGGGTGGTCACCCGGGCCAGCCGCCCGGCGGCCACCACGGCCAGCAGGGCCGCCACGAGCACCGCCGCGACCAGAGCGGCGTACAGGCCGGGCGGCTGGTCGCTGGGGACCGAGAGCACGAGCGGCAGGGGCTGCCCGGCGGACGGGCCGACCCGACGGACGTACCGGCCGTCGGCGGTCTCGGTGACCCGCTCGCCGTCGACGGTGCCGGCGGCGGCGAGCACGGCGTCGCGTACCCCGGTCGACTCGGTGGAGTGGGCGAGCCGGACGGGCACCTCGGCGTCGTCGAGCAGGGTGACCGCCACGCCGGTCACGGCCGCGAGCCGCGCCACGAAGGCCGGGTCGACCGGATGCGCCGCGGCGACCGTGCCCAGCGACCCGCCGGACCGGTCGCGCAGGTCGACCCGGACGGCGAGCGCCCGCACCGGACCGGCGGCCGGCGCGGCGGTGGAGCAGTCCCGCCAGGGCTCCGGCGGCCCGCCCGGCGAGGCGTAGGTGACCCGGCCGGCCACGTCGGTGACCCGCACGGCGGCCGCCAGGCCGCGGCTGACCACCTGGCCCGCGGCGCCGGGCCGGTCGCCGGTCAGGGCCACCGCGTCGGCGGCGGCCCGCAACTGCTGGCAGAGGGCGTCGACCGACGTGCGCACGGTCGCGGCGGCCACCGCCAGCCGCTCGGTGGACCGACTCCGGTCGACGGCCACCACGGTCGAACCGACGAAGAACGCCCCGAGCAGGACCGGGCCGAGCACCACCGCCAGGAAGGCTGTGGTCAACCGCCCGCGTAGCGTCACTCGGTCCCCCCGGAAGTTCCGCCGCCGTCGCTTGCGATGCTGACACAGAGCAACCAGGTGGCAAACGTTGCGTCAGGAGTGTTGCGTGCCCGATTTTTCTCATGAAGCGGAAGCGGCGAAGCGGGACGTGCGCGCCGCCGTGCTCGCCGCCCGCCGGGCGCTGACCGCGCCGACGCGGGCCGAGGCCGCCGGGCGCGTCCAGGCCGAGCTGGTGGCTCTCGTACGCCGGCTGCGCCCGCGCCGGATGACGGCGTACGTGCCGGTCGGCTCCGAGCCCGGCGGGCCCGACCTGCCGGCGGTGCTGCACGCGGCGCTGCCGCCGGGGGCCGAGCTGCTGCTGCCGGTGCTCTGTGCCGACCTCGACCTGGACTGGGCGGCCTGGGCCGGGGCGGACGCGCTGGTGGCCGCCGGCCGGGGCATGCGCGAGCCGGCGGGGCCACGGCTGGGCCGGGACGCGGTGACGGCGGCCGAGCTGGTGGTGGTGCCGGCGCTGGCGGTGGACCGCCGGGGGCTGCGGCTGGGCCGGGGCGGCGGCTCGTACGACCGGGCGCTGGCCCGGGTGCCCGCGACCGCGCTGACCGTGGTGCCGCTGCACGACGGGGAACTGGTCGGGTCGCTGCCCGCCGAGCCGCACGACCGCCCGGTGCGCGCGGTGGTCACTCCCGCCGACGGCCTGCGTACGCTTGACGCCGCCCCCCGGGACGCGGCGGGTCGCGCCTGAGGGCGGCGGTGTCGCGCCCCACACTTCCGCTGGACGAATCCGGGGGCGATGACGCACCATTGGCACTCGAAGACGTCGAGTGCCAACCGGCCGTGCCAGATCCGGAGGAGAACGTGCCCACGTACCAGTACGCCTGCACCGCGTGCGGCCACCAGCTCGAGGCGGTGCAGTCCTTCTCTGACGAGCCGCTGACCGAGTGCCCCGCGTGTGAGGGGCGGCTGCGCAAGCTCTTCAACTCGGTCGGCATCGTGTTCAAGGGCTCGGGCTTCTACCGCACGGACTCCCGCACCTCGGGCAGCGACACCGGCAGCGGCGGCGCCAAGCCGGCGAAGTCCGACTCGTCCTCCTCCGGCGGCGACTCCGGCTCGTCGAGCGGCTCGACCGCCGCCTCGTCCTCGTCGTCCTCGGCGCCCTCGTCGTCGTCCAGCTCGAACGGCTCCGGCGGCGGAGCGAGCAAGACCCCGGCCGCCAGCACCGCCAGCGCCTCCTGACGCACGCCGCATCCTGTCCCGGGGCCGGCCCCGCCCGCCCCGGGCACGTCCCGCCGTGCAGGCCACCGGTGTAGGGCCACGACCCCCGCCTCCTGGCTCGCCGTCTCAGGTCCCTGGTCGACCGCGGCGGCATATCGGACCCGCCTGGTCGCACCCGGTCGGCGCGACGGGTGATCGCGGTCGCCGGCAGGCGGTTGTCCACAGGGCCGCCCGCGTCATCCACAGGTCCGGGGGGCGTTGTCCACAGGCCGCCGGGTTTCTCCACAGGCGCGGAAGCGGGCCCGGGTGCCTGCGGGTCGCGCGGAAGCGGCCCGGAATACCGGCAGGTGCGCGGAAGCGGCCCGGGGTGCCGGCGGATCGCCTGGCAGCCGGTTCAGTCCCAGTGCGGCGGGCGCTCCGCGAGCAGCCAGTCGTCGTTGCCGCCGGAACGCTCGCCCCAGCCCCGGTCGGTGTCGTCGGCGGTCTGCTCGGGCAGCACCACGAAGTCGTCGCTCAGGTCGACCGTACGGTCGTCGTCGCCGCGTACCGCCGGCGTCGGAGGAAACTCGGTGCTCACGAGCGGCAAGACTAGCGCAGCCGCGACCGGGTCACCGCGTCGAACCAGGTCCGCCACGGTGCCCCGGTGCCCCGCCGACACCGCTGGCCGGGGGGCGTCCGGCCACGGCTGACCAGACTGTCCGGCCACAGCTCGCCAGGCTGTCCGGCCACGGCTGACCGGGGTGTCCGGCGCCGACCCGCCGGTGGGCCGGCCGCGTCCGACCGGTCACCGGGGCGGAGCGTTGGTAGCGTCGGACGGCGTGACGACCCCCACCTCCGGCAGCGCCCCGGACGAGTACTGGCGGCGGCCCGACACCACGCCGGAGCAGTCCGGGACCCGGGCCGCGTCGACGCCGGCGCCCGGGGGCGGCTACGTGGGCCCGCCGGCCACCACCCCGCCCCCGGCCGGGTGGCGACCGCCGGTGCACCTGCGACCGCCACCGCCCCGGCGGCTGCCCCCGCAGGACATGGCCGGGCTCGACACGGCGGAACAGCGGGCGCAGCGGCTCACGTACGGCGTCGGCGCGCTGGCCGGCGCGGTGCTGGTAGTCCTGATCTGCCTGCTCTGCTCACGCCTGATCTTCTGACCCACCCCACCCTCACTCCCCTAGCGCGATCTTGCGGTTACCGCAGTGGCGAAGCGCGCGAACGGGGACGGAAGGCGGGCCGAGAGCGCAGGATCGCGGAGGCCAGGGGCGGGTGTCAGAGGGTGTTGCCCCAGACCGCCTCGGCGCCGGAGTGGCCGGTCAGGTAGGTGTAGACCAGGCTCACGACGCCGAGCGCGACCACCACGACCGACAGCACCGGCGTGAGCCAGGACGGCAGCCTCGGCACGCGCGGGTGCCCGCTCGTCACCACGAGCAGCAGCAGCGACGCCACGGCCAGCGGCAGGGCGTACCAGAACAGGATGTCGCCGTAGCGCGAGTGCTCGAGGATCTGGTCCACGATCGGGCCCTGCATGCCCCGGGCCAGGAACGCGTCGTTCAGCTCCTCGCCGGACTCGACCGCGACGAAGGCCGTCACCGGCGCCGCCACGGCGAGGATCGCCACCGCCCAGTCCAGCCGGGGCCGGAACCGGGGCAGCGCCACGTACGCGGCGGAGAGCAGGGCCAGCAGCGGCACGAGCACGACGACCGCGTGCACCACCAGCACGTGGGCCGGCAGACCCAGGATCTCCTTGAACATCCACACCTCCGGCGTACGTGGTCGCGGGTTGCCAGCGTACGGTGCGCCGGCCGCCCCGCCCAGAACTCTCGATCCGCTACACGCGCCCCGGACCGGTCCGGTTCACCGCCCGGACGGGCAGGCCGGCTGTGGCCGGGGCCACCCTCTGCCGGAGGCCGGTTGTCGACCCGGTCACCGCGTGCTGTCATTGACAGATGTCCGGCGGGGAGGAGCTGCTCCGGTCGAGGGGCCTGCGGGTCACCCGGCCGCGCCTCGCCGTGCTCGACGTACTGGCCGCCGGCGGCCACCTCGAGGTGGACGAGATCACCCGGCGGGTCCGCGAGCGCCTCGACTCCGTCTCCACCCAGGCCGTCTACGACGTGCTCGGCGCGCTGTCCCGGGCCGGGCTGTCCCGCCGGATCGAGCCGGCCGGCAGCCCCGCCCGCTACGAGGCGCGGGCCGGGGACAACCACCACCACGTGGTCTGCCGGGGCTGCGGCGAGATCGCCGACATCGACTGCGCGGTCGGCAGGGCCCCCTGCCTGGACCCGGACATCGCCCACGGGTTCGAGGTCGACGAGGCGGAAGTGACCTTCTGGGGCCTCTGCCCCACCTGCCAGGCCCGCCGCTCCGCTGACGACTGACCCGGCCGCGCCGGATCCGCCGCGCCACCGACGCCTGACCGCCCCGCAGGCCCTGGCTCTGCCGCTGCGCCGACAACCGACCGTTCCCGCCGACGACGGGACGGCCGACGGGCTGACGTCCGTTGCCCGGGGCGGAGGGTCGCGGGGCATGGCACGCTTGGTCGGTGGACTCCGATGACCTCGGTCTGTTCGGTCCGGGTTCGGTCACGTGGAAGGTGCACGAGGAGCCGATCCTGATCGTCGCCGGCCTGCGTTCGCTCTACCTCCAGGCACTGCATCCCCGCGCGATGGCCGGGGTCGCCCAGAACAGCGACTACCGCTCCGACGCCTGGGGTCGCCTGGTCCGCACCGCCACCTACGTGGCGACCACCATCTACGGCACCACCGCGGAGGCGGAGGCCGCCGGGCGGCGGGTACGCCGGCGGCACGCCCGCCTGCGGGCGGCCGACCCGTCCACCGGGGAGGAGTTCCGCGTCGACGACCCCGACCTGCTGCGCTGGGTGCACGTCACCGAGATCGAGTCGTTCCTCGACACGGCCCGCCGGGCGGGGCTGCCGCTGACCGCCGACGAGATCGACGGCTACTACACCGAGCAGCGGCGCGCCGCCGCGCTGGTGGGCCTCGACCCGCAGACGGTCCCCGGCACCGCCGCCGAGGTGGCCGACTACTACCGGCGGATCCGCCCGGAGCTGCGGATCACCCGCGAGGCGGCCGAGACGGCGCTCTTCCTCACCGCCCCGCCGATCCCGTGGAAGCTCAGCCTGCCCGCCCGGATCGGGCTCAACCTGGGGCCGGCCCGCTGGGCGTACTTCGGCATCGCCGGCACCGCGTTCGCGCTGCTGCCGGCCTGGGCCCGGCGGCTGTACGGCGGCCTGGGCCTGCCGACCACCGCGCTCTCGGCCGACCTGACGGTGCGGGCGCTGCGGCTGACCCTCGCCGCGGTGCCCCGCCGCTGGCGGGAGGGGCCGTTGCAGCAGGCCGCGAAGGAACGCGCCGCCCGCCTCGCCCGCACCCCCGCCTGAACCGTTCAGTCCCGGCCGGGCAGCCGGTCGGCGGGCTGCTCGACGGCCGCCCACGGCTCCTTGCCGGGCGTCTGCGCCCCCGCCGGGCAGGTGCGCCGGTAGTCGCACCAGCCGCAGCGGGGACCCGGCGTGGTGGGGAAGGCGTCGTCGGGGTCGTCCCCGTCGACGACCGCCCGCTCGGCGGCCATGATGTCGCGCGCGGTCTCCTCGGCCCGGGTGAGCTGCCGGGCCAGCGACTCGACGGTGTGCTCGTGCGCCGCGACCGTGCCGGTGGGCAGGTGGTGCAGCTCCACCCGGCGGCACGGCCGGCGGAACACCCGCTCGGCGGCGTACGCGTAGAGCGCCAGTGCCTGGGAGCCGCGCGCGTCGTCGGCGTCCAGCCCGGTGCGGCCCGTCTTGTAGTCCACGATGACCAGCTCGGGACCCTCGGGCCCGGGGCGGGAGTCGATCCGGTCGGCCCGGCCGTTGAAGGCCAGCACCCCGGTCTTGACCGCCACCACCCGCTCCACGCCGAGCGGGTCGACCCCCGGCTCCAGGGTCTCGACGTAGGACTCCAGCCAGCCCAGCGCCCGCCGGTAGGCCGCCCGCTCCTGCTCCTCGTCGCGGTAGCCCTCGCGCACCCAGGTGCCCTTGAGCAGCGCGGCGAGCGCCTCGGGGCGGCGCCGCTCGGGGCTGAGGGCATACCAGTTCTTCAGGGCCGTGTGCACGCTCGCGCCGAGGGAGTTGTGCGCCCACGGCGGGCCCTTGGGCGGGGCCGGGCGGTCGACGTAGGAGTAGCGGTAGCGCCGGGGGCAGTCCGCGTAGGCGCCGAGCTTGCTGGGGGTGCAGACGAAGAGCCGTTCCGGCATGCCCTCGAAGCCGAGCTGCTCGGGCTGGTCGCCGCGGGGACGGGGCGCCCGGCCCGCGGCGGAGGACCGTCCGGCTGAAGAGGCTCGTCGCACACCTGGATCCTGCCATCCGGCCCCGACAAACCCGGGCGCCGGTCAGGCCATGTTGGCGTACTGGGTCACGAAGGCGGCCACCGCGTCCGCGATGAGCTGCACCGCGATCGCCGCGAGCAGCAGGCCGGCGATCCGGGTCAGCACCTCGATCCCGCCCGGGCGCAGGATCTTGACGATCCCACCGGAGAACCGGAGCACCACCCAGACCGCGACCATCACCGCGACGATCGCGGCGGCGATGGCGGTGTAGTCCGACCCGCCGTCGGCCTGCTGGACGAAGAGCATGGTGGCGACGATGGCGCCGGGACCCGCCAGCAGCGGCGTGCCCAGCGGCACCAGCGCGATGTTCGAGGTGACCTGCTGGCTCGGGTCGTCGGCCTTGCCGGTCAGCAGCTCCAACGCCACCAGGATGAGCAGCAGGCCGCCGGCGGCCTGCAACGCCGGCAGGTCGACATGCAGGTAGTCGAGCAGCGTCTGGCCGGCCACCGCGAAGATGACGATCACGCCAAGCGCCAGGGCGACGGCCTGCCAGGCCGCCCGGTTGCGGTCCCGGGCCGTGAGCGGGCCGGTCAGCGCCAGGAAGATGGGCATCATGCCCGGCGGGTCGACGATCACCAGCAGGGTCACGAAGACCTCACCGAACAGCTTGGCATCCACGTGATCAACGTAGCCGCGCCGACGGAGACTGAAACGCGGATCAGCCGGAAGCGATCCCGGTCACCCCGCTCGCTTCGGCGAGGATCCGTTCGTACGCCTCCGGGTCGGTGGTGAACGCGCCGAGCCGGACGGTCTTGTGCGTGCCGTGGAAGTCCGACGAGCCGGTCACCAGCAGGCCCAGCTCGCCGGCGAGGGCGCGGACGTGCGCCCGCTCGGCCGGGGAGTGGTCCTCGTGGTCGGCCTCCAGCCCCGCCAGGCCCACCGCGGCCAGGTCGGCGATCAGCGCGTCCGGCACGATCCGCCCCCGCCGGGTCGCCCGGGGGTGGGCGAAGACCGGCACGCCGCCCGCCGCGCGGATGAGCCGGACCGCGTGGAAGACGTCGATGTCCTCCTTCGGCAGCCGGTAGCGCTCGCCCAGCCAGTCCGGCCCGAACGCCTCCGTCGTGGTGGCCACCAGGCCGGCCCGGATCAGCGCCTGGGCGATGTGCGGCCGGCCCACCGAGCCGCCCGCCGCGCCGGCCAGGATCTCCGGCCAGTTCACGTCGATCCCGTCGGCCCGCAGCAGCGCCACGATCCGCTCGCCCCGCTCCTCCCGCGCGGCTCGCACCCGGGCCAGCTCGGCGACCAGCTCCGGGGCGTCCGGATCGAAGAGGTACGCCAGCAGGTGCAGCGCCACCGCCGGCTCCTCGCCGTACCAGCGGCAGGAGATCTCCGCCCCACGGACGAGGCTGAGCCCGGCCGGCAGCGCCCGCAGCGCGGGCTCCCAGCCGGCGGTGGTGTCGTGGTCGGTGATCGCCACGACGTCCAGCCCCGACTCCGCCGCCGCCCGCACCAGCTCGGCGGGGCTGAGCGTGCCGTCGCTGGCGGTGGAGTGGGTGTGCAGGTCGATCCGCGGGCGCGCGCTCACCGCCCCGACGCTACCGGCCACCGCCGACGCCCGGCGCGCGGGCGTGGTCAGGAACCGTCGCGGCCGACCGGGATCGGGCGCTGCCCGTCGCCCAGGCCGCTGACCGGGGCGCCCGACGACTCCTCGCCCGCGAGCACCCGGCTCACGTCGACGCGCACCAGGCCGGCGCGGGCGTCGGAGTAGTACGCCGTCCCCTCGGGCGTCCACGCCACCGGCCCGTGCACGGGCGGCCCGGCCGGGCGGACCGCCCGGGTGGCGCCCAGTCGGTCCAGGTCGACCAGCAGCGCCCGCTCCTCGCCACCCACCCGCCCGTTGACCAGCAGCCACCGGCCGTCGGCCGAGACGCCGCCGCGCCCGTCGTCGCCGAGGGTGGGCCCGCAGCCGGTCCGGGCGGGCGCGAGGTCCCGGGTCGGGTCGAGCAGGGCGAGACAGAGCCGGCGCGGCGTGCCCGCGGACACCTGCGCGACCACCACGCCGTCGGGGCGGGTGCCGTAGACCCGCAGGGTCGCACGGTCGCCACCGCTCTTCAGCGGGCCCTGCGCCGGACGCCACAGGGTGTGGCCGGGCTGGTCCGCGTCGAGGCGCACCAGGACGGCGGCGCCGGCGAAGCCGACCGGCACCGCCCCGGCCGGCACCGGCGTGCGGGCGGCGGCGACGACCTGGGTGCCCACGATCCCCGCGGCGACCAGCTCGGCGCCCTCCCGCCAGGCGACCTGACGCCCGTCGCGGCTGAGGGCGATGTCCCGCGCCCCGGCCAGGAGCAGGTGCACCGCGCCGTGTGGCTGCACCACCCACAGCGCCTGGCCGGCCGCCGTCGGGGCGCCGACCACGGCCCAGCCGGTGCCGTCCGGCAGCCGCTGGGCGCGCTCGGCCGGGCCCACGTCGGGCAGCGTCAGCCGCTGCCCGCTCGTGGTGGCGAGCACCGCGCCGAGGATCAGGTCCACTTCGCCCCGGCCCGCGCCCTGCGCCGGGTCGGTCGGTGGGGCGACCGGCAGCGTCGGGGTCAGGTTCGGCAGGGGCGAGGCGTACGGGTCGCCGAGCACGACGGTGGGATGGGTCGGCCGGCCGGGCTGCTGCCCCACCTGGGCGATCCCGGTGCTGATTCCCACGGTGGTGACCGCGGCCAACGCCAGCCCGGCCACGGTGCGCCGGCGCCGGGCCCGGTCGGCCCGGCGGATCGCCAGGCCCGCCGGGTCGGCGGCGAGCGGGTGAGCGACGGCGACCCGGCGGGCGAACGTCTCCCGCACCGCCTGCTCCAGCTCGTCCTCGGTCACGCCGTATGAACGCCTCGGGCTGCCGGTCCGGTTGTCAGCAGGGCCCGCCGGGCGGCTCACCGACGCTCTCCGGCACCGCTGCCGGCCGGTACGACCGGCAGGCCTCGCGCCTCGTCGTGGTCGGCGCCCGCCGGGCCGGCCGGGGTTCCCGGGGCAGATCCTTCCTCACGGCCCGCCCGCGCCGCCCCCGACGACACGGGAACGGGCTCCGCCGCCGGCTCGCCGACGGGCGGCGTGAGCCCGGCGTCCGGCCCGGGCAGCCCGGCGTCGGAGGCGGGCAGCCCGGGCGCGGGCCCGACGTCCGGTGCGTCGACGCGCGGCGGGGCGTTGGTCGCCGCGACCACAGCCGCCGCGTCCGCGCCCACCACCATCCTCGGCGCGCCGTACGCCGGCGACCGTCCGGCATCGGCGGGTGCGGGTGCCGGCCGGCCGGCCGGAGCGCGCCGGGGCCGGGGCGGGGTCGGCGCGGCCCCGCTCGACAGGTCGAGGGCGGCCTCGGCGCCCATCCGGCGGCGCAGCGTGCCCAGGGCACGCGAGGTCTGGCTCTTGACGGTGCCCGGGGAGATGCCGAGCAGGGCGGCGGTCTGCGCCTCGGACATGTCCTCGTAGTAGCGCAGCACGAGCACCGCCCGCTGCCGGGTGGGCAGCGCGCTCAGGTGGCGCCAGAGCAGGTCACGGTCGAGCTGGTGCTCGATCTCGTCGACCGCGGCACGCTCCGGCAGCACCTCGGTGGGGCGTTCACCGTGCCAGCGCCGACGCCACCAACTCGTCGAGGTGTTGACCATGACCCGGCGGGCGTACGGCTCGATCGCCTCGATCCCGCCGAGCCGCTTCCAGGCCAGGTAGGTCTTGGTCAACGCGGTCTGCAGCAGGTCCTCCGCGGTCGCCCAGTCCCCGCTGAGCAGGTACGCGGTGCGCAGCAGGGCGCCGGAGCGGGCCGCGACGAAGTCGCGGAACTCCTCCTCCAAGGGATCCCTGCTCGCCATCAGCCACCTCCGCGCCCCGTTCCCCTGGCAGGTTGCCACGGCCGGGCAGGTCGGGTCGACGGCGAATGGTGCGCAGTTCCTCCGATGTTCGGACGAAAAGTTTCACGCCCCGTCGTCGGCCTTGGCCTCGTCGGCCTCCTTGCCCAGCCGCGCCTCGACCGCCTGCGGCTCGTACATCTCTTCGACGACGCGCAGGTAGAGCTCGTTCGGGTTGGGCAGATTCTTGATCTCGCGGAGCGCCTGCTCCTGACCGGCGGACTCCAGCACGAACGTGCCGTAGTTGAGCGCCCGGCCGGCCGGGGTCTGCTCGTACTTCATGTCGGTGACCCGGGTCAACGGCATCATCGCGACCTTCCGGGTGATGATTCCGTTGACCACCATCACCCGCTTGTTGGTCAGGATGAAGCGGTCGTACCACCAGTCGGCGACCTTCCACGCCACCCAGCCCATCACCGCGAACCAGAGCAGCACGGCGATCGTGGTGAGGGCGCCGACGTCCTGCCCGGCGAGGAAGCCGGAGAGGTAGCCGAGGACGAAGGTCGCGGCGATGCCGACGAGCAGCGGGGTGGTGAGGTGGACCCAGTGCCGCTTCCACTCGCCGCGGTAGCGCTCGGTGGGGAAGAGGTAGCGGGCGACCAGCGAGCTGGGCTCGTCCTCCAACGGCAGGACCCGGCGTGGGGCCGTGCCGGCGGCGTCGGCCCGCAGGCCGGCCAGCTCGTCCTCCGAGATCTGCGGCGGCTGGTAGCCGGCCTCGGGGTCACGGATCCAAGCCCGGCCCGACCGGCCTTCCCCGGCGTACGGGCCGTCACCGTAGCCGACGTCGTCCGAAAAGGAGGGGCCGTCGCCGAGACCCGGGCCGGTGCCGTAGCCCGGCCCGTCGTCGGGCCCGAGCCGGGGGATCGGCTCCGTGTCTCGCTCCCGGCGCTCCCGGTCGGGGTCGTCGGGGTCGAAGGGTGGACCGGAGGGGTTACCCATCGGTGGCTAGGCGACGAGGCTGGTGAAAAAGTCGCCGAAGCCCTGTGCGATGTCCATGATGCCGCCGCCCAGAGACTTGAACACGTCCGCGGCGGAATTTGGCCGATAGGCGACGAAGAAGATCAAGAATGCGATTCCGGCCCAGGTGAGGACCTTCTTGACCATGGCGGGCCATCCTCTCGCGCGGCGCCGGGTCCCATTACCGCAGCGGCACCCAGAGTATCAGTGTGGTGTCGTACAGTGAATATCTGCGTCCGTTCTCCGTCATTCCGGGAGCCCTGTCAAGCCCTGGAGCTTGTCAAGCCTTCCCGTGCAGATACGGAGACGGTGCGCCGTACACGAGTTCGGGCGGTGTCCACTCGGTCAGGTCGTGCAGCACGACGTCTTCCGCGAGCAGGTGACCCGCACTCGCCGGCCAGGCTATCGCATGGAGCCACAAACCCCGAGCCTCGCCGGCGTACGCGCTTCGATCCGTAGGCGAGTTCACAAGCCACAGTGGAGTCGGGTGACCGGCCACCCTGATCCTGGCCTGCCCGACGTGCTCCGGGTGGCCGGGCCCGGGGTCGGTCAACGCCTCGGCCAGTTCCGGTCCCGGGTCCGGGCCGGCCATCCCGGCGAACCGGGTGCCCAGGCCGACGCCCGGCTCCTCGGCCACGAAGACCAGGTCGGCGGGGCCCTCGCCGAGCGGCGCGGGCCCGGAGCAGGCGACCGCCGTGGCGCGCACGCCGGTCCGGTCGTCCCCGGCGTACGCCACCCCGGTCATGGTCCAGCCCGGCGGCAGCGGCCACGGGCACCAGAGCGGCGTCGCCGGCCGGCGCGGCAGGTCGGCGGCGGCGGTGATGCGGTCCACCACGCTGGCGACGATCTCCGCGCCGATGTGCTCGGGCACGTGCAGCGGGGGGACGGGCCCGCAGTCCAGGCAGCGCGATTCGGTGTGCATCAGGTCCGGCGCCCGCACGGGCCCGCCACATCTCGGACAACTCACCGCGACACTCACCTTCCCACCGTCACCCCGCGCCGCCGCCCCGTCAAGCGGAGCGCCGGTTTCGGTGCCGCCGGCCGGCGCCGGGAACGACCCCCTCAGGCGGGCGGCGGGCCGGCGTGCGAGCGGATCCAGGCGTGCATCGCGATGCCGCTGGCCACGCCGGCGTTGATCGACCGGGTGGAGCCGTACTGTGCGATGGAGAAGAGCTGGTCGCAGGCGGTGCGGGCCGGGTCGGACAGGCCCGGTCCCTCCTGCCCGAAGAGCAGCACGCAGCGCCGCGGCAGGGTGGTGGTCTCCAGCGGGCGCGACCCGGGCAGGTTGTCGATGCCGACGACCGGCAACTCCCGCGCGACCGCCCAGCCGACGAACTCCTCGATGGTCTCGTGGTGCCGCACGTGCTGGTAGCGGTCGGTCACCATCGCGCCACGCCGGTTCCACCGGCGGCGGCCGACGATGTGCACCTCGGCGGCGAGGAAGGCGTTGGCGTTGCGGACGACCGTGCCGATGTTGAAGTCGTGCTGCCAGTTCTCGATCGCCACGTGGAAGTCGTGCCGGCGCCGGTCCAGGTCGGCCACCACGGCCTCGCGCCGCCAGTAGCGGTACCGGTCGACCACGTTGCGCCGGTCGCCCTCGGCGAGCAGCTCGGGGTCGTACCGCGGGTCGTCCGGCGGGTCCCCCGCCCACGGTCCCACGCCGACGTCGAGCTGGTCTCCGGTCACGGTCACGCAGGGTACGGCCCCCGAGCCCCGCCCCGGGCCGCACCCCCGGCGGCGGCCCGGTCCGGCGGCGGCGGGCCACCGGGCGCGGGACGGCCGGCAGCGGACGGATCGGCGGTTCGCCGGGCGCGGGGCGCCGACGGCGGCTCAGCCCAGCCCCAGCGCGCCGCCGAGCCGGTCGAGGAAGCGGCGGTCGGCGGGCGCCGGCGGCAGCGCCTCGGCCCCGGGTGTCGCCCGGCAGACCCGGGCCGCCACGGACTGCACCCACTGCCGGTACGCCGCCGAGTCGGCGGGATCGGCCCGCCGCAGCACCCGGGTCGCCGCGCGGCAGGCGGCCAGCAGGTCCACCAGGTCGGCGAGCCGGTCGACCGACGGGGAGGCCCCGTCGTGGCGGGCGTAGATGGCGGCGACCACCGCGCGGACGAGATCGCTGTCGAAGGCCCGACCCGCCGCGACCGCGTCCAGGCCGGCGAGCCCGGCGGCGACTCCCCGGCGGGGCCGGCCTGGGCCGGGCGCGGCGGCGGCCACGATCACCCGGCCGGGCAGGCTGGTCAGCAGATCCCACTCGGTGGCGGAGTAGACGGCGGTGGTCAGCGGTGCGGCGCGGCGGCCGGCAGAGGGCGGCTCTCCGGCGACGGAGTGGCTCATGGGGACCTCCGGCGCCAGCATATGCCCCGGAAGGGGAAAAGGGCCCCTTCCACACGAACCCGGCGGGAAGGGGCCGTCGACGTCAGCGCGGCTCGGGGAAGCTCGGCCGCTCCGGGTCCACGCCCTCGGGCACGGTCGTGGCCGCGTACTCCTTCTTGGGGACCATCACCCGGCGGCGGAAGACGCAGACCATGGTGCCGTCCTGGTTGTAACCCCGGGTCTCCACCGAGACCACGCCCCGGTCGGGCTTGGAGGACGACTCGCGCTTGTCCAGCACCGTGGTCTCGCCGTAGATCGTGTCGCCGTGGAAGGTCGGCGCCACGTGCCGCAGCGACTCGACCTCGAGGTTCGCGATGGCCTTGCCGCTGACGTCGGGCACCGACATGCCCAGCAGCAGGGAGTAGATGTAGTTGCCGACCACCACGTTGCGCTTGAACTGGCTCGCGGACTCGGCGTAGTGCGCGTCCATGTGCAGTGGGTGGTGGTTCATGGTGAGCAGGCAGAAGAGGTGGTCGTCGTACTCGGTGACCGTCTTGCCGGGCCAGTGCCGGTAGACCGCGCCGACCTCGAACTCCTCGTAGTAGCGGCCGAACTGCATCCTTGTCCCCTTCGACGGGCGGCGATGGAGTTCGGCACAGCATGCCTTATGGAGTGTTAAGTCGATGGGTGGGGCGCGGGCCGTGCGGAAATGTCACACCGGCGCTACCGAGGGGAGACGCAATGAGCGGCGGGGCCCTCCCCGGCACCCGCCGCCCACGCTCTGATGCGGAAGATTCTGCCGCACGACAACGAGGACCGAACAGAGACAGAGGTCACATTTATCTTTTTGTAACACTACTCTGCGTCATCGCGCCGGGAGCCTTCGGCGATCTCCGCACACCGGATAGCCGCTTGTCAACCGCCAGATTGCTGAATTACGCCGATCCGTTGAGTCGATCTTAATGGAAGCGCTCCCATCACCACTGGTCACGCAAATGCGTCGTGCACTTGCGATCGGCACCCCGGGGCAAAGCCAACTCCGTCGATGGGAGCGGGACCACCATCGCGGGCCGTGAGCGCGCGTTTCGGCGCGCAACTGTCGGGAATTCCACGCGGTACGCCCTGGTTCCACCAGACGTAGCTATTCCGCGCCGATCGGAGACTTTCATGGCAACCGTAGAGCTGACCACGGCAAACTTCGACGAGGTGGCCGGCAGCGACGGCATCGTGCTCGTCGACTTCTGGGCCGAGTGGTGCGGCCCGTGCAAGCGGTTCGCCCCGGTCTACGAACGTTCCTCGGAGAAGCACCCCGACATCGTCTTCGGCAAGGTCGACACCGAGGCGCAGCAGGAGCTGGGTGCCAAGTTCGACATCCGCTCCATCCCGACCATCATGGCGATCCGCGACGGCGTCATCGTCTTCGCCCAGCCGGGCGCCCTCCCCGAGTCCGCCCTGGAGAACCTGATCGAGCAGGTCCAGGCGCTCGACATGGACGACGTCCGGCAGAAGCTGGCCGGTCACCAGCACTGAGCCGACCCGATCCGCGACGGCCGGGCCCCCACGGGCCCGGCCGTCGTCGCGTCCGCGACCCCGTCCGCCCGGCGGCGACAAGTGGCCGTCGGAGGGACCCGGAGCGGGCGGTACATCCCGTATCGTCACGACCCGATGGAGACCTTGACCAGCCGTGGACGCGCGATCCGGCTCGCCGCCACCGCCCTCGGCCTGGCCGTCCTGCTCGCCGGCACCGTCTGGGGCACCGACGACCACTTCCCGTTCGGCCCGTTCCGGATGTACTCGACCTCCAACCCGCCGAACTCCCCCGCCCCGGACACCCGGGTCGAGGGCGTCGACAGCACCGGCGCGGTCGTCGACCTGGGCGAGCGCGCGACCGGCATCCGCCGGGCCGAGATCGAGGGCCAGCAGGACCGCTACGCCGCCGACCCCGAACTGCTCACCGAGGTCGCCGACGCGTACGCCGAACGCCACCCCGACGCGGCCGAGCTGGTGGAGGTCCGCATCGTGATCCGCTGGCACGGCATCCGCGACGGCCGGCCCACCGGCCGCTGGACCGACGAGACGGTGGTCTCCTGGAAGGCGGACCGATGAGCCGCTGGTTGACCGAGCCGGTGCCCCGCGGCCGGGTGGCCGCCTTCCGGACGCTGATCTACCTCTTCGTCGCCGCCGATCTGGTCGTGTTCACCCCGTGGATCCGCACCCGGGTCGCCGTGCCCGGGGAGCTCTACCAGCCGCTGTTCGTCGGGCGGGTGCTGCCGCTGCCCACGCCCACCCCAGCACTGGTCGCCGTGATCTTCTGGGCCCTGCTGCTGCTCGCCCTGCTCGCCGCGACCGGCCGGGCGCCCCGGCTGCTCGGCTGGGCCGTCTTCGCGCTCTACTTCGAGTGGATGATCGTCGCGATGAGCTACGGCAAGGTCGACCACGACCGGTTCGGCCTGCTCGTCGCGCTGGCCGTGCTGCCCACCGCCGGCCGGGCCCGGCACGGCGACGCCACCCGCACCGAGGCCGGCGGCTGGGCCCTGCGGGTCACCCAGATCGCCGTCATCTGCACCTACTTCCTGGCCGCCTGGGCCAAGCTGCGCTTCGGCGGGCTGGACTGGCTGACCGGCTCGGTGCTGGCCCGGGCGATCCTCCGGCGCGGCACCGAACTGGCCGACCTGATCGCCTCGGTGCCGTACCTGCTGATCGTGGCGCAGTTCGGCATCGTCGCGTTCGAGCTGCTCAGCCCGGTGGTCTTCCTGCTGCGGGAACGCTGGCGACTGGCGACGGTCGGCTTCTTCTACTCCTTCCACCTCGTCACCGTCGCGACCATCACCATCTCGTTCGCCCCGCACCTGGCCGCGATGACCAGCTTCCTGCCGCTGGAACGGGTCCGGCCGGTCGTCTGGGCGCGCCGGCTGCTCACCCGCCGCGAGGGGACCAGCGGACGGCCCGTCGACGCGGGCGGCCCGGCGCCGTCACTCGCCGGTCAGGCGTCCGCCGCCGGCCGACCGGACGGGCCGTAGAGGCGCTCCCGCGCCTCCTGGGGCAGCGCGCAGGCGGCCGTTCCGCCCGGGAGCCGGTGCCGGTTGCGGGCGACCCAGCGGTACGCGGGCCAGGCGGCGGCGCGTACCGGCGGGAACCGGAGGCCGGTGCCGGCCACCCGCCAGAGCGGGCCACTGTCGCCGAGCAGCTTCGCGATCGCGTCGGGGCCGGCCGCGCGGGAGCCGTCCGCGCCGACCCACTGCACCGCCTCCTCGCACTCCGCCTCGGTCAGGCCGAGCGCGTCGAGGTCGGCGAACTGCCACGGCACGACGTGCACGCCCGTGGGGATCCGCCGGTCGATGAACTCGGCGCACCGGGTGCAGAACGCGCAGTCCCCGTCGTAGACGAACGTCGACCTCTCCATGCCTCCATCCTCCACCCGCCGGCCACAGACCGAACGCCGAGGTGGGCGGGAACACGGCGGGTCGCTTGCGCTCCGCTCGTACGCGTGTTCGAATGAAGGTCATGCGCTGGGACAACCTCTCCGCTCCCCCGGACGAGGGGGTCCCCGATCGGGCAGCGCCAGCGACGCCACCCCTGCCGCTGGCGCTGCCCGGCGCGATCGTCCGCACCTTCGACACCCCGGGCTTCGCCGGCATGACGTTCTACGAGATCCGGGCCAAGTCGATCATCAACAAGGTGCCCGGCGCGTCCCGCGTCCCCTTCGAGTGGACGATCAACCCGTACCGGGGATGCAGTCATGCATGCGTCTACTGCCTGTCGGGTGACACCCCGATCCTGATGGCCGACGGGCGTACGAAGCCCATCAGCGAGTTGGAGATCGGTGACCGGATCTACGGGACGGAGCGCCGTGGCGCCTACCGGCGCTACGTCGTCACCACGGTCCTGCGCAAGTGGTCCACCGTGAAGCCCGCCTACCGCGTCACCCTGCAGGACGGCACGACGTTGGTCGCCAGCGGTGACCACCGTTTCCTCTCGGAGCGGGGTTGGAAACACGTCACCGGCGCGATGAACGGTGCTGGCCAGCGTCCCTACCTGACCACGAACAACCGCCTGATCGGCACCGGCCGGTTCGCCACGGGCCCCAAGGACTCGGTCGACTACCGGCGGGGCTACCTCTGCGGGATGATCCGCGGTGACGCGAACCCCGGTACGTACCGCTATTCGTACGGAGTGGTACACCGGTTCCGCCTCGCACTCGCCGACGAGGAGGCGCTGCGTCGTACGGAGCGCTACCTCGCCGACTTCGGCGTGGAGACCGACCGCTTCTCGTTCACCCCGCCCAGCGGAGCCCGGCGCGCCATCCAGGCGATCCGTACGTCCCGGCGACGTTCGATCGAGGCGATCACCACTCTGGTGCGGTGGCCCGACTCTCTCACCGACGACTGGCGGCTGGGCTACCTCGCCGGGATCTTCGACGCCGAGGGCAGTTGCAGCCAGGGCGTCTTCCGGATCAGCAACGGCGACGACGAGATCCTCGACCACGCGTCGGATGCTCTGCGCCACTTCGGCTTCACGACCGTGTTGGAGGACGGAGGCCACGCGAACCGGGTGCGACAGATCCGTCTGACCGGAGGGCTGCCCGAACGACTGCGCTTCTTCCACCTGACTGACCCGGCGATCACCCGGAAGCGGTCGATCGCGGGCGCCGCGCTGAAGTGCCAGGCCGCGCTCCAGGTGGTCAGCACCGAGCCCCTCGGGCTGGAGTTGCCGCTCTGGGACATCACGACCGGCACCGGCGACTTCATCGCCGACGGCGTCGTGAGCCACAACTGCTTTGCACGGAACACCCACACCTATCTCGACCTGGACGCCGGCGCGGACTTCGACCGGAAGGTGATCGTCAAGGTAAACGCGGGTGAGCTGGTCCGGCGGGAGCTGGCCGCGCCGCGCTGGCGGGGCGCGCACGTCGCGATGGGCACGAACGTGGACTGCTACCAGCGGGCCGAGGGGCGCTACCAGCTCATGCCGCAGATCATCGCGGCGCTGCGCGACTTCGCCAACCCGTTCTCGATCCTCACCAAGGGCACGCTGATCCTGCGGGACCTGCCGCTGCTGCGCCAGGCCGCCGAGGTGACCCGGGTCGGCGTCTCCTTCTCGGTGGGTTTCGTCGACGAGCGGCTCTGGCGCGCGGTCGAGCCGGGCACGCCCAGCCCGCGGCGACGGCTGGACGCGGTGCGGGCGCTGACCGACGCCGGCTTCGACGTCGGGGTGCTGATGGCGCCGATCCTGCCCGGGCTCAGCGACGACGACGCCTCGATCGACGCCACGGTGGCGGCGATCGCGGCGGCCGGGGCGACCAGCGTGACCCCGCTGGCGCTGCACCTGCGCCCCGGAGCCCGGGAGTGGTACGCGCGCTGGCTCGGCCGCGAGTTCCCCCATCTGGTCCCCCGCTACCGCGAGCTCTACCGCTCCGGCGCGTACGCCCCGCAGTCCTACCAGCGGGAGTTGACGGCGCGGGTGCGGATCGCGTCGCGCCGGCACGGGCTGCACCGGGGCGAGCGCGGGGACAACCGTCGCCTGCCCGACCCGACACCCGCGCCGCCGGCCGCCGAGCAGCTCAGTCTGCTGTAGACGCCGGGCGATACCCTGCCGCCGTGCGGGAGACGATCGACCGGGCACTGCGCCGGCAACGGATCGCGGTGACGGTCGCGCTGACCGTCGGGCTGCTGTGGGGCACGGCCGCCGGATGGGCGGTGCGCGCGGACGGCTCCGCCCCCGTCCTCACGCTGCTGCCGCTGCTCCTGCTGATCTGGAGCCTGGTCCGGGTCTTCGGCCGACCCGGCGACGCCGCGCTGCGGGTGGACGAGCGGGAGCGCGCCTTCTTCGGGCCGCCCGAGACCCGGACGAGCTACCGCTGCGTCCTGCTCGCCTTCCTCGCCTACCAGCTGACCTACCAGTCCCTCTCCGATCAGGACGGACTGTCGTGGTTCTTCGCGGGCCTCTCCGGCGCGTTCGCCGTGATCCTGTCGGTCGCCCTCTGGCGACAGGTCCCGGAGGTCGCGCTCACCCCGGCCGGGATCACCGCAGGCGACCCGCTGCGGCACACCTTCGTACCTTGGGAGGCCCTCGACCCGGCGGCTCCGCTCGGTTCGCCACGTCAGTCCGGCTTCCTCCGGCTACCGGTGCGGAGCCCGGAGTTGGTCCGCCACCGGGGGATGGTTCCGCGCCGACGTGCAATCGTCGAGACCGGTGAGCTGGACGTCGCGCCGGAGCTGCTGGTCGGGGCGATCCGGCACTACGCCGCCCATCCGGAGCATCGCGCGGCGATCGGCACGCCCGAGGAGCACGCCCGGCTGCGCCGCGTACTCGGGGGCGGCGGCTGAGCGGCGGGGTTAGAGTCGGCGGGTGCGCTCCGCTCAGCAGATCCTCGCCGACTCCGCCGTGATCGCCGTCGTGGGCGCGTCCCGCGACCCGCGCAAGGCCGCGCACAGCGTGCCGTTGCAGATGCAGCGGTACGGCTGGCGGATCATCCCGGTCAACCCGACCGCCGACGAGCTGTTCGGCGAGCGGGTCTACCGGTCGCTGGCCGACATCCCGCACCCCGTCGACCTGGTCGACGTGTTCCGGCCGGCGCAGGACGCGGTCGAGGTGGTGCGCGAGGCGGTGGCGATCGGCGCCCCGGCTGTCTGGTTGCAGCTCGGCATCGTCTCGGCCGAGGCGCGGCGGATCGCCACCGAGGCGGGCATCGACTACGTCGAGGACCGCTGCCTGATCGTCGAACGCGCCGCTGGCGGCCTCACCCGACTGAGCTGACCCGGCTCGGGGAAAGGGTCTCGCCGCAACGGCAAGGGCCGCCCGCCGTGGCGGTTGTCCGCGGGTCGTACCCTGCGGCCGTGTCTCCCCGGCGGCCCGGTCGACGGCCGAAGCGCGACGACGGGCTCTGGTCCCGCAGGCTGCTGGCCGCGACGGTGGCCGCGGCGGTGACGGTGCTGGTGGCCGCGGCACTGTCCCGGGTTCCCCGGTTCGAGGCCGACGGGACCGTCTGCGTCTTCTGGCTGTTCGTCGCTCTGACCGCGCTGCTGCGGCGGTGGCGGCCACGGCGGGACGCCCGGCTGGTCTGGCGGGAACGGGTGGCCGGCCTGGACGGGATCGAGCCAGGTCTGGTCGCTCGGCGGTCCCTGGCCGGCCGGGTCGACCTGGCCGCCGACCTGGTCCGGGCGACGGCGGCGACGCTGGTGGTGACCATGCTGCTGCCCGCCGACCCGCAGTGGGCCCGGGTCGTACGGCTGGTGCTCCTGGTCGCGGCGGCGGCGGCGACCGGAGTCGTCGCCTATTCCGGCGTGCGGTTCACCGGGCGGTTGGCGCTGACCGCGAGCGGGATCCGGCACGGCAGCCGACGGTACGACTGGTCCACCATCGACCAGGTGAGCCTGCACCGGGAGGACGGCCGCGTCGCCGGGGTGCGGCTGCGGCCGAGGGTGTGGCGGTCGTTGGAGCCGGCGCCGCTGGTCGGCGGCCGGGACGTGGCGGTGCCGGAGCAGCGCCTGGCGGCCGCGATCGAGGCGTACCGGGAACGGCCGCAGGTGCTGGCGGTGGGGCCGGTCACCGCACCGGAACCGGCCGTCGAGCCGGCCGGTGGGTGACCGGCGTGACCGTCAGAGCTTGTACTCCTTGAGCAGGCCGCGGGAGATGATGGTCTTCTGGATCTCCGAGGTGCCCTCGCCGATGAGCAGGAACGGGGCCTCCCGCATCAGCCGCTCGATCTCGTACTCCTTGGAGTAGCCGTAGCCGCCGTGGATGCGGAACGCCTCCTGGACGACCTCGGCGCAGTATTCCGAGGCGAGCAGCTTGGCCATGCCGGCCTCGACGTCGTTGCGCTGGCCGGCGTCCTTGAGGCGGGCGGCGTTGACCATGAGGGCGTGCGCGGCCTCGATCTTGGTGCCCATCTCGGCGAGCTTGAAGGCGACCGCCTGGTGCTTCGCGAGCGGCTGGCCGAAGGTGCGGCGCTGCTGGGCGTACGCGACAGCGAGTTCGAAGGCGCGGATGGAGATGCCGCAGGCGCGGGCGGCGACGTTGACCCGGCCGACCTCGATGCCGTCCATCATCTGGTAGAAGCCGCGGCCGACCTTCTCCGCGCCGCCGAGGACGGCGGTCTCGGGGACGGTGACGCCGTCGAGCACCATCTCGGTGGTCTCGACGCCCTTGTAGCCCATCTTGTCGATCTTGCCGGGGATGGTCAGGCCGGGCGCGGTCTCGCCGAAGCCGGGTTCCTTCTCCAGCAGGAAGGTGCTCATGTTGCCGTAGACCGAGTCCGCGCCGGTGTCGGTCCTGACCAGGGTCGCCACGACCGAGGAGTACGCCCCGTTGGTCAGCCACATCTTCTGGCCGTTGATGACGAACCGGTCGCCGTCGCGGACCGCCTTCGACTTGATCGCCGAGACGTCGGAGCCGCACTCCGGTTCCGACATCGAGAACGCGCCGCGCACCTCGCCGGTCGCCATCTGCGGCAGCAGCCGGGCCTTCTGCTCGGCGGAGCCGTGCTGGGAGATCAGGTACGCCACGATGAAGTGGGTGTTGACGATGCCGGAGATCGACATCCAGCCCCGCGACAGCTCCTCGACCACCAGGGCGTAGGTGAGCAGGGACTCGCCGAGCCCGCCGTACTCCTCGTCGATGGTGAGGCCGAAGAGGCCCATCTCGCGCATCCCGTCGAGGATGTCGGTCGGGTACTCGTCGGCGTGCTCCAGCCGCTGCGCGTGCGGGATGATCTCCTTGTCGGCGAACTCCCGGACCGTTTCCAGGATCGACCGCTGCACATCGGTCAGGCCGGGCGTCTGGGCGAGTCGGGCCATCTCAGCCTCCGGGGGTCGGCGCCTTACTCATGGGTAACTGAACGCTCGGTCAGTATCAGCCGCCTGGCGGGCGAGGCCAAGGTGACCAGTCCACACAACCGCTGTGAAAAGGTTCACCGCTGCGGGTAGCGTCCGGCAAGAGGGGACGTGATCAGCCACCGGCAGGAGGAGACCGTGAGCCAGCCACCGCCGCCGGGCCCGCCCGATCCGGACCGGCCGCCGTCGCCCTGGGAGCCCCCGCCGGGCCACGACCCGTCGCGGTCCGAGCCACCACCGTCGTGGTCCGAGCCGCCGCCGTCGCCCGGGCAGCCGCACGCCCTTGAGCAGCCCACCTCCGGTTCGCTCCCCTACGAACAGCCGGAGTACAGGCAGCCCGGCCACGAGCAGCCCGCGTACGGGCAGCCCTCCTACGAGCGGCCCGGCGAGCCGCCGCACGGCCAGCAGTGGGCGCACCAGCCGCCGTACGCCCCGCAGGTGCCCTACGGGCAGTACGGCCCGCCGTCCGGCCCCCGCCCTGGCGGCGGCACCAACGTGCTGGCCATCCTGTCGCTGGTGCTCGCGTTCGTGTTCGCCCCGGCCGGCATCGTGCTCGGGCACCTGGCCAAGCGGCAGATCCGCACCACGGGCGAGGAGGGCGACCAGCTCGCCACCTGGGGCCTCGTCCTCAGCTACGTCTTCACCGGGCTGGGCCTGGTCGCCTGCTGCGGCTGGATCGCCCTGGTCATCGCCGCCGGCGACCACGGCACCACCTACTGACGCCCGCCGTCGGCCCGGCTCAGCGGAACTGTGCCTCGCGGACGCTGTTGCCGCCGTCCACCACCAGCATCTGCCCGGTGATGTACGACGCGGCCGGTGAACAGAGGAAGGTGATCGCCGCGGCCACCTCGTCCGGCGTGCCGGGGCGGCCGACCGGGGTGCCGAGGCCCTGCTTGATCTCGGCGACGGTCGAGGCCGCGGTGTGGATGGTGCCCGGGGCGACCGAGTTGACGGTCACCCCGTCGGCGATCATCTCCATCGCCAGTGCCCGGGTCAGCCCGACCACGCCCGCCTTGGCCGCCGCGTACGCCGCCTCGGTCGGCAGGGCGTTGACCGGCCCGGCGGTGGCCGCGAGATTGACGATCCGGCCCCAGCCCCGTTCGGCCATGCCGCCGATGAAGGCCCGGCTGCACAGGAACGCGGTGGTGAGGTTCCGGTCGATCTCGCCGCGCCACTCGTCGTAGCTGAGCTGGGCGACCGGGCGCAGCACCTCGGGGCTCGCCCGGCTGGCCAGCCCGGCGTTGTTCACCAGCACCTCCACGTCGCCGAGCTGCTCGGTGACCGCGTCGGCGAGCGCTCCGACCTCCGACTCGTCGGTGAGGTCGGCGACGAAACCGGTGACGCCCAGCTCGCTGGCCCGCTCGTGGATGCGTCGGGTGGTGGAGACGATGGCCACCCGGGCGCCGAGATCGGTCAGCCGGCGCGCCGTCGCGTACCCGATGCCGTCCGGGCTGCCCGCCCCGGTGACCAGGGCGACCTTCCCGTCGAGCCGCATCGTCACCGGGTCCGGCAGCGGCGCCGGCTCGTCGGTGCCGGCGGGGCTCGCCGCGGCGGCGGCCCGGGTGCGCCGGGCCAGGCCGGGGCGGCTCACGTCCCGTCTCGGTCGGCTTCCGGAGCGGTCCGCGGCTCGCGCGTCAATCACCATGCCAGGATCCTGCCCGCTTCCCGGGGCCCGGGCAACGCGGCACACCCGGTGGCGACCCCCCAGGGTTTGCGCCGGCGTGACTACCCTGACGGGCGCACCCGCACCCAACGGAGTAGACGAATGACATATCCCCCGCCGTCCGGCGGCTGGAACGACCCGGCGTGGTCGGGCCAGCAGTCGAGCCCGCCCGCCGACCCGGCGAGCGGCCAACCCATCCCCACCCAACCCACCGCCGACCCGTACGCCCCGGCGGACCCGTACGCGGGCGGCGACCCGTACGCCGGCATGAAGCAGGCGGACCCGTCCGCGCCCGCCGGATACCCGCCGCCGGCCTACCCGACCTACGGCTACGGCGCCCCGCAGAAGACCAACGGCATGGCGATCGCCGCCCTGGTGCTCTCCCTGGTCGGCTTCACGTCCTGCATCACCGCGCCGGTCGGTGCGATCCTCGGTCACGTCGCGGCCAAGCAGATCCGGCAGACCGGCGAGGGCGGCGAGGGCATGGCGAAGGCCGCCATCATCATCGGCTGGATCCTCACCGGCCTGCTCGTGCTGCTGATCCTCTTCTACGTGGGGATCTTCGTCCTGGCGATCACCCAGAGCAGCTCCAGCAGCAGTTACTGACGCAACCGTGCCGCCCCGGCGCGGGCCGGGGCGGCACGGATCGTACGGTGCGGCCTCACTCCGCCGGCGGGGTGAAGGTGGAGGTCCGGGTCATCCCGGCCGCCCGGCCCTTCGCCGCGACGACCAGCGCCATCTTGCGCGACGCCTCGTCGATCATCTCGTCACCGAGCATCACGGCGCCGAGCCGCCCGCCCGCCTCCGAGGTGTAGTGCTCGTACGCGTCGAGGATCAGCTCGGCGTGGTCGTAGTCGGCCTGGGCCGGCGAGTAGACCTCGTTGGCGGCGTCGATCTGGCCCGGGTGCAGCACCCACTTGCCGTCGAAGCCGAGCGCCGCCGAGCGCTTCGCCACCTCGCGGAACGCGTCCACGTCGCGGATCTGCAGGAACGGGCCGTCGATGGCCTGCTTGTCGTGCATCCGCGCGGCCATCAGGATGCGCATGAGGATGTAGTGGTAGGGGTCGCCCGGGTAGTCCGGGATGAGGGCGCCGACCACCAGGGACTTCATGTTGATGGAGGCCATGAAGTCGGCCGGGCCGAAGATGATCGTCTCGACGCGGGGCGAGGCGGCGGCGATGGCGTCCACGTTGACCAGGCCGGCGGCGTTCTCGATCTGCGCCTCGATGCCGATGCGGCCGACCTCCAGGCCGAGCGTCTTCTCCAGCTGGGTCAGCGTCATGTCGAGCCACTGCACCTGGGCCGCGTTCTGCACCTTCGGCAGCATGATGCAGTCGAGGTTCGCGCCGGCCCCCTCGACCACGTCGATGACGTCCCGGTAGGTCCACGGGGTGGTCAGGTCGTTGACGCGCACGACCCGGGTCTTGCCCGACCAGTCGCCCTCGTTGAGCGCCGCGACGATGTTCTTCCGGGCGTCGGGCTTGGCCAGCGGGGCGACCGCGTCCTCCAGGTCCAGGAAGACCTGGTCGGCGGGGAGGCCCTGGGCCTTGCCGAGCATCTTGACGCTGGAGCCGGGTACCGCGAGGCAGGACCGGCGGGGGTGACCGACTGCGGCCATGGATGCGCTCCTTCCAGCGTGCGGCGGGCACGCCGACGCCACCTGACGAGAAAGGCGAGAACTTAACGATCCCAAAGGGGCTTTGTGACGCCACGGTAACCTCGTGCCGTGACCGGGGTGAATGGACCTGTGGAAGATTTCACTGGGCGTCGGCTGGTGGTGGTGACCGGGGCCAGCTCGGGCATCGGGCTGGCGGCCGCCGTCGACC
The DNA here is from genome assembly GCF_040295705.1 of Micromonospora sp. NPDC002717. Lineage (NCBI taxonomy): Bacteria > Bacillati > Actinomycetota > Actinomycetes > Micromonosporales > Micromonosporaceae > Micromonospora > Micromonospora sp. NPDC002717. Next base: position 62,076 of record NZ_JBEOVW010000001.1, read on the forward strand.
TGGCGCGCCGCGGTGACCAGGTGGTACTGGTCGGCCGGGACCCGGCCCGGCTCCAGGCCGCGGCGGAGCAGGTGCGCGAGGCGTCCGGCGAGCGGCCCGAGCTGTTCCGGGCCGACTTCGCGGTGCTGGACGACGTCCGCCGGCTGGCGGAGAAGCTGCGGGCCGCGTACGACCGGATCGACGTGCTGGCCAACAACGCCGGCGCGATCGTCCTCCAGCCGCTCACCACCGTCGACGGTTTCGAGCTGACGGTCCAGGCCAACCACCTGGCCCCGTTCCTGCTCAGCAGCCTGCTGCGGGACCGGATCGGCCGGATGGTGGTGACCGCCTCCGCCGCGCACCGCAGCGGCGCGCTCGACCCGGACGACCTGAACGCCCCGCTGCGCCGCTACCGGCCGATGCAGGCGTACGGCACCAGCAAGCAGGCGAACATCCTCTTCACGGCCGAGGCGGCCCGGCGCTGGCCGGAGATCCCGGCGTACTGCCTCCACCCCGGGGTGGTGCGCACCCGGTTCGGCAACGACAGCCGGCTGGTCGCCCTGGGCATGCGGCTGCTGCCGTTCCGCAGCCCCGAGAAGGGGGCCGAGACGCTGGTCTGGCTCGCCAACCAGGACCCGTCCCGGCTGCGTACCGGCGGCTACTACGCCGACCGGCAGCCGCGCCGGCCGCTGCGCAAGGCGGCCGACCCGCAGCTCGCCGCCCGGCTCTGGGCGGCCAGCGCCGAGGCGGTCGGCGTCGCGGGATAGCGGTGTAGGCCGGGGCGGCCGGCTGCTGCGCGCCGCCGAGGAGGCCCGCCGTCGCGGCTGTACCCAGATGTCCGGCGCCTCGTTCTCGTTCCAGGCGCCGGAGTTCTACCGCCGCAACGGCTACCTCGACACCGGGCGTCGGGAGGGCATCCCGGGCCGCCACGTCGACCACCACTTCTGGAAGTCGCTGGTCACCGATCCGGCTGCGGCGTTGCGCGTGGTCGCCCTGGGTGCACCTGATCCGGTTCGACACCCGCGACGGTTACGACGCCTTCCTGGCCGACCCGGAGCGGGTGGCCCTGCGGGCCGCGCTGGGTGACGCCGCCCCGGCCGCCCGGGTGCTGGAGGTCCACGAGGTCTGACACGTGCCCCCTACGGGCCGATCCGCCGGAGGGCTGTGTTCACTGTGGACTTGCTGATACGGTGCGTTGCAGTGATCGACGCCGATCAGTGGAGGGAGAGCGCACATGACCGAGCAGGTTGAGGCCTTCGAGCCGGTGGTGTCCGACGACTACGACCAGGAACTGACGTGCCTGGAGCCGCCGGTTGATGCCTGATCAGTCATGCGTGTCCGTGTGTCGCGGCTGGTCGTCTTCCTGTGGCGTGATGGTCAGTTGGTCTGCGACGATCCGCTGAGGCACCGGCAGTTCGCGTTGACTGTTGAGGCTGAGAGGCTGCTGCGCGACTACGCCGACTGGGCCGAGCTCGACGGCCGGCTCGCGCAGCAGCTCCTCAACGCCCACGTTCTCATCGCCGAGGGTTCACCGGAGCACGCTCAGGAGGAACGCCTCGGTGCCTGGCGCGACCTCGGGCCTGCGGCCACCTACTACCACCTGGCCAGCCGCACGCTCGGCAGCGACGTCTTCCGCTCCGCGGCCGAGGACGCCGCGGTGCTTCGCGCCAAGGCCGGTCAGCCGGACCCGGTCAAGGAGTATGACGGGCCGCGAGTCGCCCTACCCCATGCCGACCCGCCTGTGGTCGACTTCACCAGGGTCCTTGCGGCCCGGCGGTCGACGCGATGGTTCGACCCGGAACGTCCGGTGCCGCTGTCGGCATTCGCCGCCCTGCTGCGTTGGACGGCCGGTGTCCGTCGCGAGGTGGAGGTTTCGGGAGTCGGGACGACGTTGCTCAAGACCGTTCCGTCCGGCGGGGCCCGTCATCCGGTCGAGGTCTATCCGGTGATCCGCGATGTAGAGGGGCTGGAGCCCGGCGTCTACCACTATTCGGTGCGCCACCACGAACTGGTGCGGCTCGCGGCCGCGAGTGGCGAGGACCGGCTGCGCGAGTGGTGCGGTGGGCAGCCACACGCAGCCCAGGCCGGCTTCCTGCTGATGTACGCGGCGATCCTCGATCGGACCGTGTGGAAGTACCCGGCCGCGCGCGCGTACCGTGCGCTCCTGCTCGACGTCGGCCACCTGAGTCAGACCGTGTACCTCACCGCGACCGCGCTCGGTCTCGGGACGTTCTTCACCGCCGCCACCCGCGACGCGCTTGTCGAGGACGCCCTCGGACTGTCCTGGTCGGATGAAATCTTCCTCGGCGTGTCCGGCGTCGGCGTTCCGCATCCCGCTGAGCGGGAACGTCAGGCGGCGATGCTCGCCGGCGGCGAGGCGGCCTTCTCCTTTCCCCCCGACGCCTGGCACGGACTCGGCGAATGACGCCGAGGGTAACCGTCGACCTGGCCAGGCTGGACGCGAACATCTCGCGATACGGCAAGCTCGTGGGCGAAGCCGGTGTCGCCGTGCGCGCACACGTCAAGGGGCACCGAAGTCCCGAGATCGCCGCCCGGCAGGTGGCCGCGGGCGCGGTGGGCATCGCGGTCCACTCCGCAGCCGAGGCCATGGCCTACCTGGAGGTGGGCGTGACGGACGTGGCGGTAGCGTGGCCGTGGCGTGATCCGTGGCGTTGGACCAGGTTCGCCCAGCTCGCGCGACACTGCGCGGTGACGGTGCACGTGGACCACCCGGACGCGGTGACCGGGCTCGGCGCGGCGGCCGTGGCCCACGGTGTCGAACTCGACGTACGGATCGAGGTCGACACCGGTCTGCACCGGGTCGGCGTCAGCCCCGACGCGGCCGGGGAACTGGCCGCGTCGATCGCGGAAACCCGCGGGCTGCGCCTGGCGGGCGTGACCGGGTACGTGGGGATCACCGACTCCGCCACCGTGCGCGACAGGGTTGGTCTCGGCCGCCGCCAGGCGCAACTGCTGGTGTCGGTCGCGAAGCGGATCCGCGCGGCCGGACCACCCTGTCCGGCGGTGAGCGTCGGCGGCACGCCGACCCTCGTCGGCGCGCTGGACGTCGCTGGCGTGACCGAGGTCTGCGCCGGCGCGTACGCGCTGCTCGACGGGGGGCTGGCCCGGTTGGGCGAGTGCGACCCCGATGCGGTCGCGATCGCCGTCATCACAACCGTCACCGGGAACGACGGGTCGGTGCTGCACACCGACGCCGACGCGCTGCTCGCAGGCGCCGACCAGACCTGGATGACCGGTGTCGTGATGACCGGGCTCGACGGCACACCGGTCGCCCCGGAGTCGGCGTCCGTCGGCGACGAGTTGCGGGTGCTGCCCGGGCACGTGTGCCCCGTGGTGGCTCGCCAGCCGCTGCTGCACGTGCTCGACTCGGGCGAGCCGGTGGCGCGGTGGCAGTCGTTGGTCCGCCCGGATCGGGCATGACCGACGCCGTCGCGTCCGTGGAACGACCGGTGAACCCGCTGCGCCAGCGCCGGTTCGTCCTGTTCGCCACCGCCAGGACGATCTCCGTCTTCGGCAACGCGATCGGCCCGCTCGCGCTGACCTTCGCCGTACTCGATCTTCCCGACGGATCGCCTCCGGCGCTGTCGCTCGTCCTCGCCGCGATCTCGGTGCCCAGAATCGCGCTGATGCTGCTCGGCGGCGTCATCGGCGACCGGCTGCCGCGCCACCGCGTGCTCGTGGCCGCAGAACTGATGTGCGGCACTGCCTACGGCGGGATGACCCTCCTCGTACTGACCGGGCGGGCAAGCGTCGCCGCCCTCGCCATCTGCGCGGCCGTCGCCGGCACCGCCTCGGCACTCCTGCTGCCCTCGCTGAACGGACTGACCGCCGAACTGGTCGCGCCACAGGCGCGGCAGCGCGGCAACGCCGTGCTGCGGCTGGGTACGAACACCGCCACGGTGGCGGGCTTCACCGTGGGCGGCGCGCTGATCACCTGGCTGGGGCCGGGTTGGGCACTGGCCCTCGACGCCGCGACGTTCGCCGTCGCCGCCGGACTTCTCGCGCGGCTGCGCCTCGCCACGGCGCCCCGGACAACCAGGCGAGATCTGCCAGCCGAGCTCGGCGACGGTTGGCGTGAGTTCGTCGGGCGGCCCTGGCTGTGGCGGATCGTGCTCTCCGCGGCCGTGATCAACGCCGCCGTCGGGGTCACCTTCGGGCTCGCGGGGCCGTTGCTCGCCAGAGCGCACCTGGGTGGCGCGGGCGTGTGGTCCGGCGTCCTCGCCGGGTACGCGGTGGGCATGTTCGCCGGTGTGCTGGTCGCGATGCACATCAGGACGACCCGTCCCCTGCGCACGGCCGTACTCGCCGTCTCGCTGCTGGGACTGCCGGCGTTACTGCTCGGCTCCGGCGCCGCGCTGCCGTTCGTGATCCTCGCTGCCGTGCTGGCAGGCGTGGCCTTCGATGTCTTCGGCGTGCTGTGGGAGACGACCGTCCAGTCCGAGGTGCCGACGGAGGCGATGTCCCGCGTGAGCGCGTACGAGTGGCTGGGGGCGGTGGGACTGGGACCGCCGGTCATGGTCGCCGCCGGTTTCGTCGTACCCGGAATCGGCGTACGGACGGCCCTGCTCGGCCTGGCCACGGTGATCTTCGTCGCGGCGCTCGTCCCGTTGGCCAGCTCCCCCGTCCGGCACTACGAAAGGCAACTTGATGGCCGAGTACGTTGACGCCTTCGCCACGGCGTATGACCGCTTCTGGGCGCCGTACCCGGAGCGGATGGGCGACGCGTGGCTGCGGCTGCACGCGCACGTGGCACCCGGGTCTGAGCGGAGCCTGCTCGATGTCGGTTGCGGTACCGGCATCGTGGCCGCCCGGTTCGCCTCCGCCGGCTATCGGATCGTCGGGGTCGACGTCTCCGAGGCGATGATCGCCCGCGCCCGCGAACGGCTGGCCGGCACCGACACGGTGCTGATCGCCGCGGACGCCGCGGCCTTCGAGGTGCCGCGACCCTGCGCGTTCGCGGTCTCCACGTACGACATCCTCAACCACGTCGGCGGAATCGACCGGATCCGTGCCTACCTGCGCTGCGTCCACAGGGCAGTCACCCCGGGCGGATGGTTCGGCTTCGACATGTCCACGATCAAGGGACTCCTCGCCGATGTACCGTCGGTCACCCGCCAGGATGAGACAGCCTCGGTCGTGGTGGCGCGGGGCCCGCTCGACGGCGATCGCCGCCCGCTGCACATCACCGGTGAGCTACGCACCGGCGACGGCCGCGCGACCCCGTTCGCCACGACGATCAACAACACCGCTCACCCCGTGGCAGACGTGCTCTCCGCCCTGGCGGATGCCGGCTGGGTGCCGAGCCACGTCGCCGCCATTGACGACCTGCTCACGCCGGTACCGGACCCGGAGGCGCTGCCCAGGGTCGCGGTGCTCGCCCGACGCGACTGACGACCACGCCGCAGCCGTCCCTCGACGCCGCCCGGGCGGCTACCCGTCCAGGTGCACCGGCAGGCTGGTGACCACCACCCCGGGCAGCCGGCGCAGCGCCGCGCGGAGCCGGTGCTCGGTACGGCTGTGCAGCGGCCGGTGCCAGCGGCTGCGTACCACCACCTCCGGCACGACGACGGTCAGCACCAGGTCGGCGCGGGAGGCGTGCAGCGCCTCCAGATAGTGCGCGAGCGGCCCGATCACCGCCCGGTACGGGGACACGATCGTCTCCAGCCGCAGGTGGTCGCCCCATGCCTGCCACTGCTCCCGGAACCGGTCCGCCTCCGGCTCCTCGGGGGCGATGTGCACGGCCAGCGTCGGCTGCCCGAGCGAGGCCGCGTACGCCAGGGCCCGCAGCGAGGACCGGTTCAGCCGGGCGACCGGCACCACCACGAGGTGGCGTACCTGCTCGGGCAGTTCCTCGTCCTCGGGCGCGGCGGGCCCGGCGGCGGGCGGCCGCGCCGGCACCACCGGCGGCCCGGGCGCCGTGCCGGCCGGCGGCGGGTGCAGCGCGAGGGACCGGTGCAGCATCCGGTAGTGCCGCTGGATGGCCCGGAACAACAGGATCAGCAGCGGCACGGCGACGACCACCACCCAGGCGCCCTCGGTGAACTTGGCGACCGCCGCGGTGACCAGGACCAGCCCCGAGAAGACGGCGCCGACCGCGTTGATCGTCGCCCGGCGTCGCCAGCCGGGCCCGCGCCGGCGGCGCCAGTGCACCACCATGCCCGTCTGGGACAGGGTGAAGGCCAGGAACACCCCGACCGCGTAGAGCGGGATCAGCGCCTCGGTGCGCCCCCGGAAGGCCACCAGGATCACCGCCGCCGCGGCGGTCAGCGCGACCAGCCCGTTGCTGAAGGCGAGCCGATCCCCCATGTGCAGGAACCGGCGCGGCGCGTGACCCTCCCGGGCCATGAAGAACAGCAGGCGGGGAAAGTCGTTGAAGGCGGTGTTCGCGGCCAGCAGCAGGATCATCGCCGTCGCGGCCTGGACCAGCCCGTACCAGGGACCGCTGGGAAACGTGACCCGGGCCAACTGGGAGAGCATCGACTGCTCGGCGGTGGGCACCAGCCCGGACAGGTGGATCAGCCCGATGAGCCCGAGAAAGAACAGCACCAGCATCGCGACCATCCAGGTCAGCGTGGTGCGCGCGTTGCGCCACTCCGGCCGCCGGAACGCGGGCACCGCGTTCGAGACCGCCTCGATGCCGGTCATCGACACCGCCCCGGAGGAGAACGCGCGGAGCACCAGCAGCAGCCCCAGCCCCTCGACGGCCGGCACCGGCGGCGGGTCGACCGGGACGAACCCCCGCTCGGCCACGCGGAACCAGCCGACCGCGAGCAGCGCCAGCAGCGCGACGACGAAGGCGTACGTGGGCAGCACGAAGAGGTTGCCGGCGGTGCGGACGCCCCGCAGGTTGCCGGCGAGCAGCACGCCGACCACGGCCAGCCCGAGGGGCACCGTCCAGCCGGTCAGCCCCGGGACCGCCGAGGTGACCGCCTTGACGCCGGCGGAGACGGACACCGCCACGGTCAGCACGTAGTCCATCATCAGACCCGCCGCCGCGGCGAGGCCCGCCCCCGCGCCCAGGTTGTCGCCGGCCACGATGTACGAGCCGGCCCCGTGCGGGTAGGCGGCCACGGTCTGCCGGTAGGAGACGCCGACCGCGACCATGAGCAGCGCCAGCCCGGCGGCCAGCGGCAGGGACAGCCCGAGCGCGCCGCTGCCGGCGAGCAGCAGCACGGCGAGCATCGCCTCCGGCCCGTACGCCACCGAGCTGAGCAGGTCGGAGGAGAGCACCGGCAGGGCGACCAGCTTGCGCATCCGCTCGTAGAGCACGGCGGCGCTGCTCAGCGGCGGCCCGAACAGCACCCGCCGCAACCGGGTGCCCGCCCGGCCGAGGCGGGTGCCGGGCAGGTTCGCCGGCTCGGCGGCGACCAGCTCGTCCGGCTCCCCGACCCGGAACATCGCGATCGGGGCGAGCCGGCCGAACCGGGTCGGGGCCGGCTGGCCGGGATGACGACGCAGCGCCGGATCGACGGGCAGGGTGTCCCCGCCGGGTGGTCGGCCCGGCCGGGCGGTCCGCCAGCGGTCGCCGATCCGGCGCAGCGCACGCAGCTCGTCGGGGTCGAGTGGCGGGAACTCGGCCGACGGCGTGACGACCGTGCCACGATCGCCCTTGCTGCCGTCCCGCTTCGCCATCCGCCGTCCCGTCCCGTGTCTTCCCTCCCCCGCACTCTCACGGACGCGGCCGCCTCCGGCGGGCGGAACGGCGGTTCTCGCGGCAAAGAGTGGTTGGCGACAGGCCGACCGGGCCCGGGGCACGGGGTGGCGGGCGGTCAGTCGCGTAGCGGGCCCATGTCGGCCGGGACGGCGGCGGACGCCGGGACGCGGCGGGCGGCGCGGGCTCCGCCGAGCACCACCACCGCGACGCCGGCCAGCAGCAGCGCCAGCCCGGACAGTGCGGTGACTCGGGGCAGTTGCCCCAGCCAGGCCCAGCCGATCAGGGCCGCGCCCGGGGCCTCCAGCAGGACCAGCACGCTGATCGTGGTCGCCGAGACCCGGCGCAGCGCGTAGTTGAACATCGAGTGCCCGAGCAGTTGGGCGCCGGCCACCAGGGCCAGCACGGCGGCCCAGGTGCCGGTGTCGAAGCCGGTCAGCGGCACCCCGCCGACCAGGCAGACCACCAGCAGGAGCAGCGCGCAGACCCCGTAGCAGATGGTGGTGTACGTGGTCGTGCTGATCGTCGTGCGGGCCCGCTCGCCGAACGCGGTGTAGACCGCCGCGAACATCCCGCCGACCACCGCCAGCAGGTCGCCCGCGAAGGCCCGGCCCGAGACGCCGAAGTCGGCCCCGGTGGCGAGGGCCGCCCCGGCGACCGCCACCCCGATGCCGACCCACACCGCGACCGGCAGGCGGCGGCCCTGGCCGCGGGCGATCAGGCCCTGCCAGACCGGCTGGGTGGCGCCCAGCGCGGTCGCCGCGGCGACCGAGGTGAGCTGGGCGCTCGGCATCCAGGTGGCGAAGTGGGCGGCGAGGGCGACCCCGGACAGGACGCAGTAGAGGCCCTCGCGCCGCCCGGCGCCGACCGTCAGCGACCGGAACTCGGCGCGCCGCCGGCCCAGCGCGTACGGGACGAGCACGGCGACCGAGAGCGTGTTGCGCCAGAACGCGACAGCCAGGGCGGGCGCCGCCGCGAACGCCACCAGCGGGGCGGACGACGAGACGGCGGCGACGGCCAGGACGAGCGCCCCGGTGGTCACCGGGTCGAGCGTCGGGCGGTGTGGTGCGGTGGGCACGGGGAGCAATCCTCACACGGCACGGGCCACCACGGACGGTCAACGCTCGGTTACGATCATGCCTGTCCGCGCCGGCGACCCCCTCGACCGCCCGGAGGCGCTCCCATGCCCACCTACCAGGCGGTGCTGTTCGACTTCTTCGGCACGCTGACCTGTTCCGTGCAGCGGGGCGCGGCGCACCGGTCGACCGCCGAGCTGCTCGGCTGCCCGCCCCACACGCTCGTCGACGTGCTCGACCGCACCTTCTACGAGCGGGCCTGCGGCCGGTACGGCAACGCCGAGGCGACGCTGCGCTGGGTCTGCGAGCAGGCCGGCGTGCACCCCTCGGACGACGCGGTCCGGTCGGCGGTGGCCTCCCGCCACCGGGCCGTACGCGCCGACACGCGGCTGCGCGACGAGGCGGTGCCCACGCTGGCCGCGCTGCGCCGGCGCGGCCTGCGGACCGGGGTGATCAGCGACTGCACCCACGAGTTGCCGGCGTTCCTGCCGCAGTTGCCGGTCGCTCCGCTGCTCGACGTGCGGGTCTTCTCGGTGCAGGTCGGGCGCTGCAAGCCGGACCTGGCGCTCTACCAGGCGGCGTGCGGGCGGCTCGGCGTGGCCGCGGCGGACTGCCTCTACGTGGGCGACGGCGGCAGCCAGGAGCTGACCGGGGCGGAGCGGGCCGGCATGACCGCGGTGCGGCTGGCCGCGCCGGACCTGGCCGAGCACATGGTGTTCAACGCCGACGCGGCCTGGCGCGGGCCGGTGCTGCGCTCACTCGACGAGGTGGTCGACCTGGTCGACCGGTCGCCGATGCCGGCGGGCACGCCGGCATCGGCGGGGGCACCCGTGCCGGCGGGCTGCCTCTCGTGACCCGGCCGTGCCCGCGGCCCACGACGTGACCGGCCCGGTCTCAGCGGCGGCGGACCCGGTGCAGGCGGAACGGCTTGCGGATCGCCCGGACCACCGGCGCCTCCCGGGGCACCTCGGCCAGCGAGCCCGCGGGCAGCGCGGCGCCGGCGAGCGGCTCCCCGGCCGGGGCCAACCGGTTCACCGCGCAGCCGTCGGCCGCCCAGCGGTCAACCAGCTCGGTGGTCGGCCCGGGCGCGTTGAGCCGCTTCGCGGCCACCAGCGGCGCCGTGGTCTCCCAGTGCTCGGTGCCCGGCACGAGGCGGCTCACCCGGGCCGGCCAGGTGACGATCCGCCCGCCGTGGTCGCCGCGCAGGGTGACCTGGGCGTCGGTGGCGTCGGCCAGCCCCGGCGCGGACTGCTCCCCCGGGCCGCTGACCACGAAGAGCGCCCCTTCCAGGGGGACGCACCAGAGGGCGAGCGACGGCCCACCGGGCACGCTCACCCAGGCCACGGCGGCCTTCTTCATCGCCTCGTCGACCAGCGGCGTGCTGGTCCGGTCCGCGTCGGTCACACCGGCATCCTCCCGCACCTGCCCCCGTCCCGTCAGCGCCGCCCGGCGTCCGGCCGCGTGGCCGGTGGGCGTGGCGGCACGGATCGCCCAGGTCAGCCGACGAACGGGGGGACCATGATCTCGCCCCGGGCCACCGGCATGACGTGGCCGGCCACGGTGGCGCCCACCGCCTGGCCGCCGGCGGCGGTCACCGTGCAGGCCAGCACGGACGGGCGGTTGATCTCGATGCCCTGGTGGACGGTGTACGCCGCGCGCCCGTCGGCGGGAAGCAGGCCGCTGGCGACCAGCCACACCCCGAGGCCCAGGGCGGCCGAGCCGGTGGCCGGGTCCTCCGGCACGCCCAGTCCGGGAACGAAGACCCGCGCGTGCGCGGTTTGCGCGGCGGCGTCCCAGGAGAAGACGCTGACATGCTCCACTCCGTACCGCTGTGCCGCCGCCGCGTTCACCGTGGCGCGGGCCACCGCGTCCGGGCGGACCGGGAGGTACGGGAACTCCAGCCCGCAGCCGGCCACCCGGGGCGCCGGGCCGACGTGGTCGTCCACGGTCAGGCCGGCCACCTCCAGCAGCGGCTCCGGGTCCAGCTCGGGGCCGAGGGTGGGAACGCCGCCGGTCAGCGTGGCCCCGGTCGCGGTCACCTCGATCGGAAGCACGCCCGCGCCGCACTCCTGGGTGACCTGCCCCGCCGGGAAGAGTCCCCGGCGGCTGGCGGTCACCGCCGCGCCGACGCTGGGATGCCCGGCGAAGGGCAGCTCCTCGGCCGGGGTGAAGATGCGGGCCCGGTAGGTGGCGCCGACCTGGGTGGGCGGAAGTACGAACACCGTCTCGGAGAGGTTGAACTCACACGCGAGCGCCTGCATCTGCTCGGTGGCCAGCGCTTCGGCGCCGAACACCACGGCCAGCGGGTTGCCGGCGAACGGGCGGTCGGTGAAGACGTCCACGATCTCGTAGGCCAAGGTCGACATGTTGATAAACACTAGGCGCTTAGGCTGGTGCCCGTGAGCACGCCGACCCGGATCTACATCGCCCGGCTCGCCGGGGTCGCCGTCTTCGACCCCAACGGTGACCAGGTGGGCCGGGTCCGCGACGCGGTGGCCCGGCTGCGGCCGACGCAGCGCCCGCCGGAGGTGGTCGGGCTGGTCGCCGAGATGCCGATGCGGCGGCGCATCTTCCTCTCCATCAACCGGATCACCTCCATCGACGCCGACGCGGTCGTGCTCGGCAGCGGCACGCTCAACCTGCGGCGCTTCGAGAAGCGCCCGAACGAGCTGCTCGTGCTCCAGGAGCTGCTCGACCGGCGGGTGCAGGTCGAGCCGGGCGGGCAGCCGGGCTCGGTGGTCGACGTGGCGATGGAGTGCAGCCGGGGCGGCGAGTGGTCGCTGACCCGGGTGGCCGTACGCGAGCAGACGGGCCGGCTGAGCCGCCGGGGTCACCTGCACCAGGTCGAGTGGGAGCGGGTACGCGGGCTCAGCGGCATCGCCGACAGCCGGGGCACCGCCAACCTGCTCGCGGTGCTGGAGGACATGCGCCCGGCCGACCTCGCCAACGCCCTCCAGGACCTGCCCGACGCCCGGCGCAACGAGGTCGCCGCCGCGCTGGACGACGAGCGCCTGGCGGACGTGCTGAGCGAGCTGCCGGAGCACGACCAGGTGGAGATCCTGGCCGCGCTGGACCGGGAGCGGGCCGCCGACGTCCTGGAGGAGATGGACCCGGACGACGCGGCCGACCTGCTCAGCGAGTTGCCGCCCCCGGAGCAGGACGTGCTGCTCGACCTGATGCAGCCGGACGAGGCCGACCCGGTGCGTCAGCTGCTCAAGTACACGCCCGGCACGGCGGGCAGCGTGATGACCTCCGAGCCGGTGATCCTGCCCCCCGACGCCACGGTCGCCGAGGCCCTGGCCCGGATCCGGGAGCCGCAGCTCTCGCCCGCGATCGCCGCGCAGGTCTTCGTGTCCCGGGCGCCGATGACCACCCCGACCGGCCGCTACCTCGGCATGGTGCACTTCCAGCGGCTGCTCCGCGAACCGCCGGCCGACCTGCTCGGCGGGGTGGTGGTCAACGACATCGACCCGCTGCGGGCCACCACCCCGCTGCCGGAGATCACCCGCCGGATGGCCACGTACGACCTGGTGGCCATGCCGGTGGTCGACCGCAACAACCGGCTGGTGGGCGCGGTCACGGTCGACGACGTGCTGGACCACCTGCTCCCCCGGGACTGGCGGGACCGGGACGCCGCCGCGAGCCCGGCCGCCACCGAGCCGGTGGGCGGCGCGGATGGCTGACCAGCGACGGGCGCCGCGGCTCGACCAGCCGCGCGAGCCCCGGGGCGTCAAGCTGCCCCGGTTCGACCCGGAGGCGTTCGGGCGGTGGTCGGAGGGCATCGCCCGGGGCATGGGGACCGCGAACTTCATCGTCTACATGACGGTCGTGATCGCGCTCTGGTTCGGCTGGAACACCCTGGCCCCGGCGCACCTGCGCTTCGACCCGTACACCTTCACGTTCCTGACCCTGGTGCTGTCCCTCCAGGCCAGCTACGCGGCCCCGCTGATCCTGCTGGCGCAGAACCGCCAGGCGGACCGGGACCGGGTGGCGCTGGAGGAGGACCGCCGGCGGGCGACCATGCAGAAGGCCGACACGGAGTACCTGGCGCGGGAGATCGCCGCGCTGCGCAACGCGATGGGCGAGGTGGCGACCCGGGACTTCCTCCGCTCGGAGCTGGCCCGGCTGGCCGAGGAGCTGGACGAGGCGAGCCACCGTCGGCAGCGGTTGGAGCGCCGCCAGCAGGAGCGGTCCGCGCAGCGCGAGCAGGGCGGGGACGGGCTCGACGAGCCCCGCGACGAACTGGACGGCGACTGGGCCCGGGACGGCCGGCCGGAGGCCCGGGAAGCCTGAAAAACGCCGCTCGCCCCAAGGGGTCGGGCGAGCGGCGTTCGCCTTTATCGTCCCACTTCGCACCGTAGGCGGTCCACCCCCAACCGCCGTCATCGATTCGCTCACACCGGGCCCCGCTGGCGGCGGCGCGGGGTCACCCCCGACGTAGCATTGCGGGCATGTCAGCACCCGTCAGCACCGTCTCCGACGCGATCCAGGCCGCGCTGGCCACCGTCAACGACCCGGAGATCCGCCGGCCCATCACCGAGCTGGGCATGGTCCGCTCCGCCGAGGTCGGCGACGACGGCGTCGTACGGGTCGAACTGCTGCTCACCGTCGCCGGCTGCCCGCTGAAGGACAAGCTGCGCGCGGACATCACGGCGGCGGTCGGCGCGGTGCCCGGGGTGGCCGGCGTGGAGATCGAGTTCGGTGTGATGAGCCCCGAGCAGCGCCAGGAGCTCCAGGCGAAGCTGCGTGGCGGCGGCGCCTCCCAGGAGCCGGTCATCCCGTTCGCCCAGCCGGGCTCCCGCACCCGGGTGTACGCGGTCGCCAGCGGCAAGGGCGGCGTCGGCAAGTCCAGCGTGACGGTCAACCTGGCCGCGGCGCTGGCCGCCCGCGGGCTCTCCGTCGGCGTGGTCGACGCGGACATCTACGGCCACTCGGTGCCCCGGATGCTCGGCGCGGACGGCCGCCCGACCCGCGTCGAGGACATGATCATGCCGCCGCAGTCGCACGGCGTGAAGGTCATCTCGATCGGCATGTTCACCGCCGGCAACGCCGCCGTGGTGTGGCGCGGCCCGATGCTGCACCGGGCGTTGCAGCAGTTCCTCGCCGACGTCTACTGGGGCGACCTGGACGTGCTCCTGCTCGACCTGCCGCCGGGCACCGGCGACGTGGCCATCTCGCTGGCCCAGCTCCTGCCCAACTCCGAGATCCTGGTCGTCACGACGCCGCAGGCCGCCGCCGCCGAGGTGGCGGAGCGGGCCGGCGCGATCGCCCTGCAGACGCACCAGCGCGTCGTCGGCGTCATCGAGAACATGTCCTGGCTGGAGCTGCCGGACGGCTCGCGGATGGAGGTCTTCGGCGCGGGCGGCGGCCAGACGGTCGCCGAGTCGCTGACGAAGACCATCGGCGCGCAGGTGCCGCTGCTCGGGCAGGTGCCGCTCGACACCCGGGTCCGCGAGGCCGGTGACGAGGGCACGCCGATCGTGCTGGCCGAGCCGGAGTCGCCGGCCGCGAAGGCGCTGGGCCAGGTCGCCGACCGGCTCGCCCTGCGGCGGGAGTCGCTGCTCGGCAAGCCGCTGGGTCTCAAGCCCGCCGGCCGCTGATCCGCCCGCCGGCGCTGTCGCCACCCGACCGGGGCGGCGTTCCCCAGGGAGCGCCGCCCCGTCGCCGTTCCCACGAGGCGTACGGCGCGGCGCCGGCCCGGCGACCTGCGGGCGTCGGCCGGTCCGCCCGGCCCGGCGCCCCGTCGCGAACGATGCCGGGCAGGCCGGGGCGCTGGTCAGGCCGAAGCGGTGGGCGCGGGGTCAGGTGGCGTCGTCGTAGCTGACGCGGGGGGCGGGGGCCGGCGCGCCGCCGGTGGCGGTGCTCGGGCTGGTGCCCTTCGACCGCAGGTCCGCGGCGGAGGCGACGTCCTTCAGCTCGTTGTGCACGCCGGTGACGTCCGCGCGCAGGTTGTCGTAGACGCCCTGCAGCGGCTTCCGGATCGCCTGCTCGTCCTCCTCGCTGAGCAGGTGCTTGCGGATGAACGCCTTGGGGTGCAGATCCTCCAGCTGGATGTCGGTGCCCAGCTCCCGGCTGAGGTCGGTGGTGGCACTGCGGGCCATGTTGCGCAGGTTGCGCACCATCCGCAGGCCGTCACTGATCACGGCGGGCAGCCGGTCGCCGAAGATCAGCAGCGCCAGGAGCAGCAGCCCACCGATCTCCCACCAGTTCAGGTTGTCGAACACTGCACGGGCCTCCTCTCCGCGTCAGCAGCAAGACTACGCACGTCGGACGCCGCGCGGGGAGGGGGTGACCGGCTGCTACTTGGCGTCTGCGGCCAGCGTCACGGAGGCGTTCTGCCGGTCGGAGCCCCGGCGGTACTCCACCGTCACCACCGAACCCGGCGCGAACTTCCGCACCAGGGCGATCAGGTCGGTCGGCTCGGTCATCGGCCGCCCGGCGAGCTTGAGGATCACGTCGCCGGCCCTCAGCCCCGCGCCGGCCGCCGGCCCGGACGGCTCGACGGCCGCCAGGCGTACGCCGGCCCCGCCGGTGCCCGCGCCCTGCCCGCCCACCTGGGCGCCGATCACCGTCCGCCGGGCCTTGCCGGTGCCGATGATGTCCTGGGTGACCCGCTTGGCCTGGTTGATCGGGATGGCGAAGGCGAGGCCGATGTTGCCCGCCTCCTGCCCGTCCGAGACCAGCGACTTGATCGTCGAGTTGACGCCGATCACCCGGCCGGCCCCGTCGACCAGCGGGCCGCCGGAGTTGCCGTGGTTGACCGCCGCGTCGGTCTGGATCGCCGCGTAGTAGCGCGTGGGGCCGCCCGGCTCGCCGGCCTGCATCGTCCGGTCCAGCGCGCTGACGATGCCGGCGGTGACCGTGTTGGCCAGCGAGAGGGGCGACCCGATGGCCAGCACCGGGTCGCCCACGGCCAGCGCGTCCGAGTCACCGAACTCGACCGGGCGCAGGCCCGTCCGGGAGACCTTGATCACCGCGATGTCGGACTCCGGATCCTGCCCGACCACGGTGGCCGGGGCCGAGCTGCCGTCGTTGAAGATCACCGACGCCTTGCCGCCGGTCGCCCCCGCCACCACGTGGTCGTTGGTGATCACGTGCCCGTCGGCGCTGGCGACGAAGCCGGAGCCCTCGCTGGTGCCGCCGAGGCTGGCCACCCGGACGGTCACCACGCTGGGCAGCACCCGCTCGGCGACCCCGGCGAGCGACTCGGGCCGACGCTGGGCCAGGCCGGGGGCCTGGGGGTCGGCGCCGAGCACCGGCCCGCCCCCGGCGCCGCCGCGCACCGCGAAGGCGTACCCGAGGGCGCCGCCCAGGCTGCCCGCGAGCAGCGCGGTGATCAGCGGGATGAGCAGCAGTTGGCGTAGCGTCGGCCGGCCCGGTGCGTCCGGGTCGCTGACCGGCTCGGGCTCGGTGCCGGGGCTCGGGGCGGCAGGCACCACCACCGCGGCCGGCGCGGCCGGGTCGCGCCACGGGTCGGCGAGCGCGTCGGACCACCAGGGCGATGTCGTGCCGCCCGCGGCGCCCTGGAGCGCCGGTGGCGGCCCCGCCGGCGGGTACCCGGGCCCCGGCGGTCGCGCCGGTGCCGGAGTCCCCCCGGGCTGGCGCCAGTCCCAGCCGTCGGTCACGTCGGTGCCTCCCAGTCCTTCCCCGGATCCCGCGCACCACGGAACCGGCGAGGGGGCCGCCCGGTCGCGATCGACGGAATACCGCTTCCAGGATTACACGGATGCCACGTACTCAGTCACCGGTTGCCGGCCGTGATCGTCGGGTGGCGGACGCGCGGCTGCGTCCGTTCGACGTCGCCTCTAGGCTCACAGTGCCCACCCGCCCCCGCACCACTCGCGCCGCCCGGAGGTGTCCCATCGCCACGGTCGCCGGTTCCGGCAGTTCGACGACCCAGGCCCTGCAGTTCGCCGAGTCCTACGTGACCGAGGACCTCGTACTGCGCACCGCCCGCAGCCTGGCCCGGGAGGTCGGCCTCGACGCGGTCACCCCCGGCGCCGGGGCGGCGCTGCGGCTGCTCGCCGCCGCCGGCAGCGCCCGCGCCGTGGTGGAGATCGGCACCGGCACCGGGGTCAGCGGGGTCTGGCTGCTCCGCGGCATGCGCGCCGACGGTGTACTCACCACGATCGACGTGGAGGTGGAGCACCAGCGCATCGCCCGCCGGATCTTCGCCGAGGCGGGCTTCGCCGCCGGCCGGACCCGGATCATCACCGGTCGGGCGCTGGACGTGCTCCCCCGCCTCGCCGACGGCGCGTACGACCTGGTCTTCGTGGACGCCGAGTCGACCGGGTTCGCCGCCTGCGTGGACGCGGCGCTGCGCCTGCTGCGGCCCGGCGGCGTGCTGGCGCTCAACGGCATGCTGGCCGACGGCCGGATCGGCGACCCCGCCGCCCGGGACGTCGAGACGGTCACCATCCGCGAGACGATCAAGGCGGTCCGGGAGTCGGAACACTGGACCCCGGCGCTGCTACCGGTCGGCCACGGGCTGCTCGCCGCCGTCAAGTGCTGACCGGGCGCCGGCCCGCCGGGGGCCGGCGCCGCCCGGCGGTCAGCCCAGCGTGCCCAGCCAGCGCAGCAGCGAGCGTACGCCCCAGCCGGTCGCGCCCTTGGTCAGCTCGGCGTCGTCGCCCTCGGCCCACGACGGCGCGGACATGTCCACGTGCAGCCACCGGTCGCGCAGCTCGCCGGTGAACTCGCGCAGGTAGAGGGCGGCCATCACCGAGCCCGCGCCGCGGTCCGGCGAACTGTGCAGGTCGGCCAGCTCGCTGCCGAGGTGCTCGGTGTAGTCGGCGGGCAGCGGCATCCGCCAGGCCGCCTCGCCGGCGGCCGCGATCGCGGCCAGCACGTCGGCGGCGAGCCCGTCGTTCTCGCTGTAGAGCGCGCCCATCCGCTTGCCCAGCGCGACCGCGTTCGCCCCGGTCAGCGTGGCGAGGTCCACCAGCAGGTCGGGCTTGAGCTGGGCGACGGCGTAGGCGAGCGCGTCGGCGAGGACCAGCCGCCCCTCGGCGTCGGAGTTGGTGGTCTCGCTGGTCGTGCCGCCGTAGTGGCGGACGATGTCGCCGGGGCGGAACGCCGAGCCGCTGAGCATGTTCTCCGCCAGCGGCGCGAGCGTGGTGACCCGGACGGGCAGGCGCAGCGCCGCCGCGCCGAGGGTGGCCGCGACCACCGCCGCCGCGCCGGCCATGTCCTTGCGCATCAGCTTCATCGCCGGCACCGGCTTGATCGAGATGCCGCCGGTGTCGAAGGTGATCCCCTTGCCCACCAGCACCACGTGCGTACGCGCGTCGGCCGGTCGCCAGTCCAGCTCGACCAGGCGCGGAGTGCTGGCCGAGCCGCCGCCGACCGCGAGGATGCCGCCGAAGCCCTCCGCCGCCAGCTCCTCCGGGCCGCGTACCCGCAGGTGCAGGTCCGGCACGTCGACCTCGGCCGCGGCGAGCGCGACCTGGCCGGCGAACCACTCCGGGTTCTTGACCGACGACGGGGTGTTGGTGAGGTCGCGGGCGAACCTGGTCATCCGGGCGGTCGTGCCGGCAGCCTCCACGGCCGACGCGTGCGCGTCCGGGTCGGCCACCACGACGTCGACCCCCGCCAGCGCCGCGGCGGCGCCCGCCTCGGTCAGCCGGAACCGGTACGACGCCAGCAGCAGTCCCTCGACCAGCCCGCGTACGGCCGCCGGGCTGACCCCGGCCGGCATGGCCAGAGTGACGCGCGTCTCATCCCTGGCGGCCCGGGCGAGTGCCGCGCCGGCCGTCCGCCATTCCGCCTCGTCGCCCTCGCCGATCCCGAGCAGCAGCAGCCGGCCGGGGTCGCGCCCGGGCCGGAGGTGCGCCTGGACCTCGCCGGGCCGCCCGGTCGCGCGCGCGGCCGGGACCAGGGCGGCGGCCTCCTCGGTCACGCCGTCGGGCAGCGCCACGTCGGTCGGGACCGGCCGGGCCGGGGCGTCGTCGGCCGAGGCGGGCCGCACGGGCAGTACGAGGACGTCGGGCCGTTCCGGCTCGACGAGCAGACGGATGGCGAGCACGCGGAGCCGTACCTCCAGGAAAGCTCGCGGAGCCGGGCTCCGCGGGAAATGAAGACCCTGAGCCACCGGCCGGGCCGGTGGCTCAGGGGTTGACGAAACGCCCGCGCGGGCGCGCGGACCGCTCCTCGGTCAGCCGGCAGCCGCCTTGAGCGCGTCACCGAGCGCGTTGGCCTCGTCGGGAGTCATCTCGACGACGAGCCGCCCACCGCCCTCCAGCGGGACCCGCATGACGATGCCCCGGCCCTCCTTGGTGACTTCCAGCGGACCGTCGCCCGTCCGCGGCTTCATCGCCGCCATGTTGTCTCCCCTCAGACCTACACCAGGGTCGGTGGGTTGCCCCACAGCCACTTCGTCTTGACCACCCGCAACGTACGCGGGGGTGTCGACCAACGATTTTCCCTGATGAACACCGCCGGACCCAAACCGAAGCAGCATTGATGTAACAGCATCTAGCTTATCCTGAGAATGCCTGTCACAATGTGCGGTCATGCAGGCACGGTCGGCACTCTTCGACCTGTACGGCGACCACCTCCGGGCGAGGGGCGGCCGGGCACCCGTCGCCGCCCTGGTCAAGCTGCTGGCGCCGCTCGGGATCGCCCCGCCCGCCGTGCGTACGGCGGTCTCCCGGATGGTCCGCCAGGGGTGGCTGGACCCGTGCCGGCTCACCTCCGGCCCGGGATATTCGATCACACCGAAAGCCGCCCGCCGACTGGACGAGGCAGCAGCCCGGATCTACCGGACCGGCCGGATCACCTGGGACGGCCGGTTCGACCTGCTGGTGCTGGAGGCGCCCGCCGCGCGGCGGGAACGCCAACGCCTCGCCGCCAACCTGACCTTCCTCGGCTACGGAACCCTGGACGACTGCACCTGGGTGGCCACCCGCCCCGGCGAGGACGTGGACGTGCTGCTCGACGAGGCGGGCGTGCGCTACGAACGGTTCACCGCCGCGCACACCTCCGGCACCCCCGGCGCGATGGGCGTCGTGCGCCGCGCCTGGAACCTGACCGAGATCGGCCAGGCGTACGAGCAGTTCGTCGCCGAGCAGCGGCCACTCCTGGCCGGCGTCACCGTACGCAGCCAGGACGAGGAGGCGTACGCGGCCCGGTTCCGGCTCGTGCACGCGTGGCGTACCTTCCTCTTCCGGGACCCGCAGCTGCCGCCGGCGCTGCTCCCCGAGCGCTGGCCCGGCACCGCTGCGGCCAGTTTCTTCGACCGACACGCGGCCCGGCTGCGGCCGGCCGCCGACCGGTACGTCGAGCAGTGCCTCGACGCCGGCAACCGCCTCGCCCGACAGAAGGGTCGTGAGACGTGACCGAGCCCCTGCTCGTCGACCGCACCGACGCCGTCGTCACCCTGACGCTGAACCGCCCGACGGCGATGAACGCGCTCGACGTGGCGCTCAAGGAGGCGCTGCGGGACACCCTGGCGGAGCTGGAGACCGACCGCTCCTGCCGGGCCGTGGTGCTCGCTGGCGCGGGCCAGTCGTTCAGCGCCGGCCAGGACCTGCGCGAGCACGTGCAGACGCTGGAGTCCACCGACGGCAACCCGCTGGACACCGTCCGGGCGCACTACAACCCGATCGCCGCCCGGCTGGCCAACCTGCCGAAGCCGGTGGTCGCGGCGGTGCGGGGGATGGCCGCCGGGGCGGGCGCGTCGCTCGCCTTCCTGGCCGACATCCGCATCGGCGGGCCGTCGACGAGCTTCCTGATGGCCTTCGCCAGGGTCGGGCTCGCCGCCGACACCGGCGCCTCCTGGACGCTGCCCCGGCTGGTCGGCCACGCCAAGGCGGTCGAGCTGCTGATGCTGGCCGAGCCGGTGCACGCGGCGGAGGCCTGCCAGATCGGGCTGCTCAACCGCCTGGTGGTGGACGACGAGCAGGTGCTGCCGACCGCACAGGAGCTGGCCGCCCGGCTGGCCGCCGGCCCGACCGTCGCGTACGGGGCGATCAAGCGGCAGCTCTCCATCGCCGACGCGGGCACCCTCGCCGACGCCCTCGCGGCCGAGGCACAGGCGCAGTCGATCTGCGGGGGCACCGCCGACCACCGGGCCGCCACCGTCGCCTTCGTCAACAAGCAGAAGCCGGTCTTCGAGGGCCGCTGACGCCTCCGGCTCCGCCCGGGCGTCGCGTCGCCACCGCCCGGGCGGCCAGGCATCGGCGCAACCGCCCCGGCCCGGCTTCGTCTGACCCCGGTCAGGTCAGTCGTCCTCCTCCGGATCCTGGTTGGCCTCCGCGCCGAGCACGAACGCCTGCATGGCCAGCTCGTCGCCGGAGGGCGAGACGAAGGCGGGCAGCTCGCGCGGCCCCAGCTCCTGCACGTACGCCCAGAACAGCCGGACCGCCTCGGCGGGCGAGGCGGCCTCGATCGGCAGGTCGAGGCTGACCAGCCAGGAACGCCGCTGCGGCGGTGGGCCGAGCTTGTCGGCCAACTCCCGGAACACCGTGGGGTCGAGCGCGGTCACCGGCCCGTCGAGCGTCACCGCCCCGGCCGGCACCGGCTCGTCGAAGGCCCGCCGGGTGTACGCCACCACCAGCGGCGCCTCGCCCCGGTCGGAGAGCGGATCCTCCGGGTCCTCCCGCTCCTGTCCGCTGGCCGCGGCGACCCGACCCAGCGCCACCAGCCGTGGCGGCTCGTCGGCCAGCACCGCCACCCGGTCACCGGGGCGGGGCCGGTCGGCGTCGGCCAGACCGGTCAGTTCGAGCGTGTCGTGGTGGACGAGCCGCTCGGCCTCGTAGCGCCCGCCGGGCAGCAGCACGGCCCAGGCGCCCGTGCCGTCGGCGTGGGCCGCCCCGTCCACCCGGGGCGCGGTGTCGGTCGTCATGGCCTCCATCCCATCACGCCGCCCGCGCCGCCACGACGTGGCAGCCCGCAAGGTGGTCGTCGACCATCCCGGTGGCCTGCATCAGCGCGTAGGCCGTGGTGGGGCCGACGAACCGGAAGCCGCGCTTCTTGAGCGCCTTGGCCATCGTGGTGGACTCCGCGGTCAGGGCGGGCACCTGCGCGAAGGACGTGGGCCGGGTCGGGCGGGGCGGTGGGGCGAAGGACCAGAGCAGCGCGGAGAGCCCCTCGGGCAGTTCCAGCGCCGCCCGGGCGTTGGCGATCGCCGCCTCGATCTTGGCCCGGTTGCGGACGATGCCGGCGTCGGCGAGCAGCCGGGCCACGTCGGCCTCGCCGTAGCCGGCCACCGTCTCGATCCGGAACTCGTCGAAGGCCAGCCGGAACGCCGGGCGCTTGCGGAGGATGGTCAGCCAGGACAGCCCCGACTGGAACGCCTCCAGCGTGATCCGTTCGTAGAGCGCGTCGTCGCCGTGCAGGGGGCGGCCCCACTCGGTGTCGTGGTAGGCGGCGTAGTCCGGGGTGCTGGTCCCCCAGCCGCAGCGCGGCAGCCCGTCGGCGCCGATCACCAGGTCAGTCACGCGTCCACGCTAGGGCACGGGCCCGACGGCCCCGTCGCCTGCGGCCGCCCTCCGGCGCCGTACGCGCGCCGCGGGCACGGCTCGGTCAGCCCGAGGTCAATGAGATCGGGGCATCCCGGTCGGGTCGACACCCCGACTGTCAGGGATGTCGAGTCGATCACGCAACCGTCCGGCGGTCAGGGCAGCCGGCCCTGCTCGACCAGCCGGCCGAACTTCTTCAGTGCCCGGGTCAGGCCGAACTTCGAGCCGGGCCACAGCACCGGCCAGGTCACCCGCCCGGCCGGGCCGCCGGGCAGGTGGAACCACTCGTGCCAGACCACCTGGGTGCGGTCCCGGGCCAGCGGCGTGCAGCGCAGCACGCCAGGGCCGCGCAGCAGCTTCCCGCAGTGCACCACCCGGACCTCGTAGGGCGCGTCCACCCGGACCACTCGCATCTCGTCGCGCAGCACGGCCGGGCCGAGCGCGGTGACCGCCTCGACGAGGCTGCCCTCGCCGCCGTCCCCCTCGACCACCCGGACGGTGGTGAACGGGATCCAGTCCGACTGCCGCTCCCAGGCCGTCAGCGCCGCGAAGACCCGCTCCGCCGGCGCGTCGACGATCACCGTGGCAGTGACCTCGCCCGCGCCGGGCTGTGCCGCCTCGCGCAGGTCGTCGCCGCCCACGGGCCCGGTCACGCCGACTCCGACCGGACCACCGGCCCCTGCCGCCCGGCGTCGCCCGCCGGCGCCGTCGTGTCGCCGTCGCCCGACGGTGACATCGCCCGGTCGTCGCCGGTCAGGTCCTCGCGCCGGGGCTCGCGTGGTTCTCCCCCGGCGGCGACGCGGCCGGTCCGGTCCCCGGTGCCGTCGCCGCCCGCCGGGGCGGCGGGCGCGTCGTCGGGGCGCCCGGTGGAGTGCTCGCCCGGAGCCGACGCCGCCCACCCGGTCGTCGTCCCGGCCGGCGTCGCGTCACCCGTCGCCGGTCCGGTGCCCGGGTCCGCGAACGCCGGGATCGGCTCGACGACCAGGTCCCGGTCTCCGGCGGCGTCCGGCCGGTCGGCCCCGACCGGCGCCGTCGCCCGGGCCTGCGGCGACGCCTCGGCGGCGGTCGTCCCGGCCGCCTGCTCCCGGGCGCGGCGCAGGGCGTCGGCGTCCGCGGTCCGCCCCTCGCGCAGCGCGGCGACCTCCGCCTCCAGCACGCCGACGAGCTCGGACTTGTAGCCGATGTCGTAGGCCGCCCGGCGCATCGCCTGGTCGACCTGGTCCATCCGGTAGCCGCGCAGCGCCGTGTCGAACCGGACCTCGCCCACGTCGGCCTCGCGGAGCGGGCGGGTGGCGGGCAGCGGCACGGCGCGCCCGTCCGGCTCGGCCGGCGTCAGGCCGGGATCCCGGCCGGTGACCAGCACGGTCACACCGAACACCACGGCCCCGACGGTCAGCGCGACGACAAGCAGGAGCAGAACCTGATCCATGCACAGATCGTGGCATGTCGAAGGGGCCGGAGCGACCCCACCACCCCACCGGCGCACCGGAACGGGCAGCGGGACCTGGGCCGAGGTCGGGGTCGACGCCCGCCGGGACCACCGGGGGCGCGGGCCCGCCGCTCGACGGGGCGTGACGACGGGCGGAAACGCGACGACACGCGCGGCGTGACGACGGGCGGAACCCCACCCCGGTCGGTGACCGTGCCGTCGACGCTGACGACTCGGCGACGGCCGACCGGCCGGGCCCGGCGACGGCGGACCGGATAGCGTCGTGATCGGCCGGCGACGGGGACGGGACGACGGCGCGGACCTTCAGGAGGCGGTATGGCCGGGGCGCTTCGGCTCGGTGGGCGGACGTTCGGCCCGGGCGAGCTGGTGGTGATGGCGATCGTCAACCGGACGCCGGACTCGTTCTTCGACCGGGGCGCGACCTTCGCCCAGGACAGCGCGCTGCGCGCCGTGGAGCGGGCGGTCGAGGAGGGCGCCGAGATCATCGACATCGGCGGGGTCAAGGCCGGCCCGGGCGCCGAGGTCGACGTCGCCGAGGAGATCCGACGCACGGTGGCGACCATCGCCGCCGTCCGGGCCGCCTTCCCCGACGTGGTGATCTCGATCGACACCTGGCGGGCCGAGGTCGCGGTGGAGGCGGTGGCCGCGGGCGCCGACCTGCTCAACGACACCTGGTCCGGCGCCGACCCGGCCCTGGCCCGGGTGGCGGCGGAGACCGGTGCCGGGCTGGTCTGCTCGCACGCCGGTGGTCTGGCGCCCCGGACCCGGCCGCACCGGGCGGCCTTCCCCGACGTGGTCGCCGACGTGGTCGCGACGGTGACCGGGCTCGCCGAACGCGCGGTCGGGCTGGGCGTACGGGCCGACGGGATCCTGATCGACCCGGCGCACGACTTCGGCAAGAACACCCGTCACTCGCTGGAGATCACCCGTCGGCTCGACGAGCTCACCGGCACCGGCTGGCCGCTGCTGGTCGCCCTGTCGAACAAGGACTTCGTCGGCGAGACGCTGGACCTGCCGGTGGCCGAGCGGCTGGAGGGGACACTGGCGGCCACCGCCGTCTCCGCCTGGCTGGGCGCCCGGGTGTTCCGGGCGCACCAGGTGCGCCCCACCCGCCGGGTGCTCGACATGGTCGCGTCGATCCGCGGTGACCGCCCGCCCGCGGCGACCCGGCGCGGCCTGGCCTGACCACGGCGACCTCGCGCGGCCCGACCTGACCACGGCGACCTCGCGCGGCCCGACCTGACCACGGCGGCCGGCGCGGGCGGTGGGAGCCGGACGATCGCTGGCGCCCGGGCCGGTCGGGCTCGGGTCAGGTCAGGTCAGGTCCAGCGCAGGATGTTCTTCCGCCAGGCGTAGAGGATGCCCAGCGCCAGCACCGCGACGAAGACCGCCATCTCCACGACCGTCACCATCCCGAACCCCGGCCGGTCGAAGACCACCGCCCAGGGGAAGAGGAACACGGACTCCACGGCGAACAACACGTAGAGATACGCGTACACGTAGTAACGGATCTGCATCTGGGCCCAGTCGGCGCCAACGGGGTCGAGGCCGCACTCGTAGCTGGCCCGCTTGCCGTAGGGATCGGCCGGACGGGCAGGACGTAACACCCGATTGGCCGAGAACGCCGTAACGAAGAAGAGGACGCTGGCGAGCAGCAGGAGCCCGAGCGTCGCGTACGAGCCCAGGTAACCGGTCACGGTCGATCAGCCTACCGCCCCACGCGGCCGGCCGAGCGTTACGGACTTGTTTCCGGGCGGGACTAGTGCCAGTGGACAACAGTTGCCGAATATTGGAACCCTCACTCATCGTCACGGAGGACAGATGGCCCGCGTGGACGTACGGCCCGGCCGACGGGCGTGTGACCGGCGTACCGTTCCCCTGCTGGCGATCTCCCTCGCGGTCGGGCTCACGGTCGCCGCGGTGCCGGGCTGGGCGGCTGCGGCCCCCACCGCCGCCCGGTTCGCCGCCACCACCACGGACCCGGTCGGCGAGCCCGGCACGGAGCCGTCGACGGCGGACCCGACGGACACCGGGCCGGTGCCCAGCGAGGCGCCGTCGACCACCTCTCCGCCGCCGCAGTCCACGCCGCCGGCCGGGACGACCGAGCCGACCCCGACGACCACGGCCCCGGAGGAACCGGCGCCGACCACCGCCGCACCGACCCTCAGCGTGCCGCCGACGACGCCGTCGGTGCCGCCGGTGCGCCCGAGCGCGCCCGCACCGGGCAGCCCGGCGGCTTCCCCGGCCGGCGTCCACGTCACCACCGGCGACATCACCCTGACCCCCGCCTACTGGAACGGGCCGAGCACCGTGACCGCGCTGCGGGTGACCGTCACCAACACCGGGGCGGCGCCCGCCCGGATCCGGCTCGCCTACACGCTCCCGGCCGGGCTGACCGACGCCGGCACCCGGGGCTGTGCCCACGTCGGCGGCGGGGCACACCGCTGCGGCGAGTGGACGAGCGCGCCGGGCGCCCGGTTCAGCACCCTGCTCCGCGTACGCGTGGCCGGCGACGCCTGGCGGCAGATGCCCCTCAGCGGCTCCGTCCAGGTCACCGCGACCGCCCCCGGCGCGGAGCCGGCGCGCGACGACGAGGGTTTCGCCGTGCTCTTCCCGCCCGGCCCGCCGGTGCCCGGGATCAGGCTGGAGGCCGGCGAGGTCGCCTTCGACATCAGCGGCGGGGCGAGCGGGCTCGACGTACGCCTGGGCAACACCGGCCGGGTCGACGCCGACGGCCGGGTCGAGGTGGTCCTGCCGGCCGGGGTGACCGTGCCGGCGCCTCCGCCGGGCTGCACCGCCGCCGGCCCGACGCGGACCCGCTGCGACCTGGGCACGGTCCCCGCCGGCCGCGCCGCCCACCTGCGGCTGCCGGTGTCCGCGACGCCCGAGGCCCAGCGGACGGCCCCGCTGGCCGGCGCGGTGCTCGGCAAGCTCGACCCGCGCAGCGGCCGGGCCCGGCAGGTGCAGATGAGCTTCCGGATCACCGCTGCCGCCGCCCTGGCCACCCCGGTGGTCTCGCCGCCCGCCCCGACCGGGTCGCAGGGCGTGCTGGCCGCCGATTCCCCCACCCTGCGCGCCGGCGGGGGCGGCTCGGTGCGGCAGACCGCGATCATCCTGATTGCCGTCTCCACGCTGCTGGTGGCGCTGGCCCTCACGCTGGCGACCATCTCCCTGCGGCGGCGGCTGGGCACCCCGGTGCCGGAGCCGACGACGGCACCCGCGCCGACGGACTGACCCGGGAAGCCGATCACCCGACCCGGATCGCGGGCACCCCGGTGATCTGGATTACGGCGGGCGGGCGGAAACACCGCAAACCGGTGTGGAACCCCGCCCGATCGGATCCCACAAGGCGGCCTACGAGAAAGTTGGAAGGGTGATCCGACGTAGGCTCTCAGGTGAGGAACTACGGCGGACCGGGCCTGCCCCACGCGGGTCCGGTGCAGCGGTGCGTCAAGGAGGTCACGTGGCCGGGCTAGGCGAGGTCACCATCATGTTCAGCCGCCCGCGCGACCGCGCACAGCGAAGCGAGGTGCAGGCGTGACCAAGCAGATCCGTCAACTGGACCGGGTGGTGATCCGGTTCGCCGGCGACTCCGGCGACGGCATGCAGCTCACCGGCGACCGGTTCACCTCGGAGACCGCGCAGCTGGGCAACGACATCTCCACGTTGCCGAACTTCCCGGCGGAGATCCGGGCCCCCGCCGGCACCCTGCCGGGCGTGTCGAGCTTCCAGGTGCACTTCGCCGACTACGACATCCTGACCCCCGGCGACGCGCCGAACGTGCTGGTGGCGATGAACCCGGCGGCGCTCAAGGCCAACCTCGTCGACCTGCCGCGCGGGGCGGACATCATCGTCAACACCGACGAGTTCACCAAGCGCAACCTGGCCAAGGTCGGTTACCAGGCGAACCCGCTCGAGGACGACACGCTCGCCGGCTACGTGGTGCACCCGGTGGCGCTGACGTCGATGACGGTCGGCGCGCTCGCCGAGCACGACGTGTCCAAGAAGGACGCCGAGCGGGCCAAGAACATGTTCGCCCTCGGCCTGCTCTCCTGGATGTACAACCGGCCCTACGAGTCGACGCTGCGCTTCCTGGAGCGCAAGTTCGCCGCCCGCCCGGAGCTGGTCGCGGCGAACGTCGCGGCGTTCCGCGCCGGCTGGAACTTCGGCGAGACGACCGAGGACTTCGCGGTCCGCTACGAGGTCAAGCCGGCGAAGATGCAGCCGGGCACCTACCGCAACATCACCGGCAACGCGGCCCTGTCGCTCGGGCTGGTGGCCGCCGGCGTGCGCTCCGGACTGCCGGTCTTCCTGGGCGCCTACCCGATCACCCCGGCCTCGGACATCCTGCACGAGCTGAGCAAGCACAAGCGCTTCGGCGTGCTCACCATGCAGGCCGAGGACGAGATCGCCGCGGTCGGCGCGGCGCTGGGCGCCTCCTACGGCGGTTCGCTCGGCGTCACCACCACCAGCGGCCCGGGCGTGGCGCTCAAGAGCGAGACGATCTCCCTCGCGGTGGCGCTGGAGCTGCCGCTGGTCATCGTCGACGTGCAGCGGGCCGGCCCCTCCACGGGCATGCCCACGAAGACCGAGCAGGCCGACCTCAACATGGCGCTCTACGGCCGCCACGGCGAGGCCCCGGTGGCGGTCATCGCGCCGCGGTCGCCGGCGGACTGCTTCCACGCGGCCATCGAGGCGGCCCGGATCGCGCTGACCTACCGCACCCCGGTCATCCTGCTGTCCGACAACTACGTCGCCAACGGGTCCGAGCCGTGGCTGCTGCCCGACGTCGAGTCGCTGCCCGACCTGCGGGTCGAGTTCGCCACGAAGCCCAACGGCGAGGACGGCGCGACCTTCCTGCCGTACCTGCGCGACCCGGAGACCCTGGCCCGGCCGTGGGCCGTCCCGGGCACCGCCGGGCTCGAGCACCGCATCGGCGGCCTGGAGAAGGCCGACAAGACCGGCGACATCTCGTACGACCCGGCGAACCACGACTTCATGGTGCGTACCCGGGCGGCCCGGATCGAGACGATCCCCGTGCCGGACGTCGAGGTCGAGGACCCGAACGGCGACGCCCGGGTGCTGGTGCTCGGCTGGGGCTCGACGTACGGGCCGATCGGCGCGGCCTGCCGGGGCCTGCGCCAGCGCGGCCACTCCATCGCCCAGGCGCACCTGCGGCACCTCGCCCCGATGCCGGCCAACCTCGGCACGGTGCTGAGCTCCTACGACCGCGTGGTCATCCCCGAGATGAACCTCGGCCAGCTCGCCCACGTGATCCGGGCCAAGTACCTGGTCGACGCGATCGGCTACAACCAGGTCCGCGGCCTGCCGTTCACGGCCAACGAGCTGGAGACGATGCTGGAAGAGGTCCTGAAGAATGTCTGAGCCCGTCGCCCTCAAGCTCACCGCCAAGGACTTCAAGTCCGACCAGGAGGTGCGCTGGTGCCCCGGCTGCGGCGACTACGCGATCCTCGCCGCGATCCAGCAGTTCATGCCGGAGCTGAACATCCCGCGCGAGCGGATCGTCTTCGTCTCCGGCATCGGCTGCTCGTCCCGCTTCCCGTACTACATGAACACCTACGGGATGCACTCGATCCACGGCCGTGCCCCGGCGATCGCCACCGGCCTGTCGGCCAGCCGCCCCGACCTGTCGGTCTGGGTGGTCACCGGCGACGGTGACGCCCTCTCCATCGGCGGCAACCACCTGATCCACGCGCTGCGCCGCAACGTCAACCTGAAGATCCTGCTGTTCAACAACCGGATCTACGGCCTGACCAAGGGGCAGTACTCGCCGACCTCCGAGGTCGGCAAGATCACCAAGTCGACGCCGGCCGGCTCGGCCGACGCGCCGTTCAACCCGCTCTCGCTCGCCCTCGGCGCCGAGGCCACCTTCGTGGGCCGCACCATCGACTCCGACCGCAAGCACCTCCAGTCCGTGCTGCGGGCCGCGGCGGAGCACCAGGGCTCGGCCTTCGTGGAGATCTACCAGAACTGCAACATCTTCAACGACGGCGCGTTCGACCAGCTCAAGGAGCCGGCCACCCGGGACGACTACCTGATCCGGCTGGAGCACGGGCAGCCCATCACGTTCGGCAAGGACGGGCAGTTCTGCGTCGTGCACCCGCCCGGCGGGTTCGGCCTGGAGGTCCGGGAGACCGCCTCGGTCAGCCCCGGGGAGATCGTCGTGCACGACGCGACGGTCACCGACCCGGCGTACGCCTTCGCGCTGTCCAGGCTGCCCGGCCTCGACCTGCGCAACACCCCGATCGGGGTGTTCCGTTCGGTCGACCGCCCGTCCTACGACAGCGTGGTGCAGGGGCAGCTCGCCGCGGCGAGGGCGACGGTGACCGAGACCCCGGAGCAGCAGCTCGCCGGTCTCCTTGCCAGCGGGGACACCTGGACCATCCTCTGACCGGCGCGGCCGGTCGCCGCCCCGCGAGGGGAGCGACCGGCCGCCGCAACGCCAGGACGAAGAAGGGGCCCGCAACCGGTCGGTTGCGGGCCCCTTCTCTACTGCGCGGGAGTGCCTCCCCTGGTCAGAAGATCAGGTTGTAGCTGCCCCAGCCGCTGGAGATCACCTTGCCGCTCGCGTCGATCCACTGGCCCTTGCCGTTGGTCGTGTAGAGCCGCATCTGGTTGCTGCTGTTGACGCCCAGCATGTCCATCATGTTGTCGCCGTTCCAGTCGCCCAGCGTCATGATGTTCTTGAAGCCACCCCAGCCGCTGCCGATCTGGGTGCCGGCCGGGTTGGTCCAGCCGCCCTTGCCGTCGGACTGGTACATCTTGAGGTAACCGGTCGAGGTGCGACCGATGATCACCTCAAGCCCATCGCCCTTCCAGGCGCCCGGCGTGAGGAACAGGTTGAACCCGTTCCAGCCGGTGCCGATCCGGGTGCCCGACGGGTTCTCCCAGCCGCCCGTACCGTTGCTGGTGTAGCGGATGAGGTCACCGTTGGACTTGCGGACCAGCAGGCTCGGGCGGTTGTTGCCCATCCAGTTGTTCGTCACCATGAGCGCGGTGAAGTTCGCCCAGCCGGTGCCGATCAGCTTGCCGCCACCGACGAAGTTGCCGGCCCCGTCGGTGTTGTAGATGTACAGCTCGCCGGTGGTCTTCATCGCCATGATGGACGGCCGCTTGTCGCCGTTCCAGTTGTAGACGCGGAAGACCCGCTTGAAGCTGCCCCAGCCCGAGTTGAGCTGCTTCGGCGCGTAGTAGAAGCCGCCGAACCCGTTGTTGGCGAACCCGGCGCCCTCGAAGAGCTTGAGGTTGCCGGCGGTGTCCCGGGCGATGAGGTCGGTGTGACCGTCGCCGGCCCAGTCGGCGTTGATCAGCGGCGGACGGGTCAGGTCCTCCTTGACCGTGTTCACGTAGTTGTTCAGCCGGACGTAGTAGCCCGGGCTCGTGCCGCACGGCTCGAAGCCCCAGCTGGTGACGCCGACCTGCTTGCCGCCGACCATCAGCGGACCGCCGGAGTCGCCGCCGCACGTGTCGGTGCTCGGCACGCTGGGCGTGCCCGCCCCGGCGCAGGTCATCGCGTTCGGGTCGTACCCGTAGGTGCTGCAGACCGAGTCGGACCGCATGGGAACGGTCCCCTTGCGCAGGCGGCTGTCCGGGTTCTCCTCGTCCGAGTCGGTCACGCCGTAGCCGGCGATGACCGCGCTCGTGCCCTCCTGGTACGGCGTCGAGTCGCCCTGCGTGCCCAGCGTCACCGGCGTGTACTCGCCGGGCAGGTTCTGCTTGAGCGTCAGCACCGAGACGTCGTGCTTGATCGGGATCGTCGGGTCGTTGTAGACCGCGCTGATGTTCCAGCTCTGGTGGGTCCAGGTGGAACCGACCTCGGCGACGAACCCGCTGCCGCCGAGGATGTTGCCGTTGCTGTCGAGCAGTTGGTCGTTACCGGCGATGACCCGGGTGGTGCCCGGGCCGTCGGCGGTGCAGTGCGCGGCCGTCAGCACCTTGTTGGGGGCGATGATCGTGCCGGTGCACCAGTACCAGTAGAAATCTCCGGCGTACTTGAAGCTGGTCACGACGCCGACGATGTAGGGGAACTCCGACGCGCTGGCGAACTCCCCCTTCACGATGCGCGGCGACGGACCCGTGCCGGTCTGGAACCGCGGTCCCTTGGCGCCCGGCGAGGGCAGCTCCAGCTTGC
Source organism: Micromonospora sp. NPDC002717 (assembly GCF_040295705.1). Taxonomy (NCBI): domain Bacteria; kingdom Bacillati; phylum Actinomycetota; class Actinomycetes; order Micromonosporales; family Micromonosporaceae; genus Micromonospora; species Micromonospora sp. NPDC002717. The sequence continues at coordinate 93,865 of NZ_JBEOVW010000001.1, forward strand.
CCTTGTGCAGGTTCGGCAGCCTGTCCAGGTTCCTGGTCCCGGACTCGCTGGCCGCGTCGTACACGCCGTCCCCGGCGGGGGCGGCCTGAGCGACGGTAGCGGGCGCGACGAACGCCGCGCCGGCGAGGGCGAGGCCGACGACGCCGGCCGACCAACGCCGCCTGGCTCCTGCGGATGTTGCCACTTCAGCCACTGATTGATTTCCCGTCGTTCGATTAACGAGGTGCTCGGAACGGCTCAGCGGAGGTGTTCCCGACCGGACGGGAAGACGACGATCGACGCGCGGGGCGTCAGCCCACGTGCGAAAGATGAAGCCCCCGTCGTGCCTGTGCCATTGACGGCGCGTCGGCTGCGATCGATAACGCTCACCGGCGATTCCAAGCCGCCAAACGGTAGCAAACGAGCCGGCGCGGAAAAAGATCCGCGAAGACGATTCTTGGTCAGCCCAAAGGCTCGGACCGGGCGGCCGTCCAGGGACGACCGTCGGCGTGGCCGGCACCGCCGGCCCGCCCGGCGTCGGCCGGCGCGGGGCCGGTCAGGGCGTGGTGGTCGCCTGAGGGCGGTCGTCGCGGACGTGGACGAGCATGTCGCCGGTCTCGATGACCGCGCCGGCCTTGTCGGCCAGCGTCACCACCTTGCCGCGCCGGACCAGGGCGATGACCAGCGAGTCCAGCTCCCGGGGGGAGCGGCCCACCTCGGCCCGCTCGGCGGAGCGCATCGCCAGCGCCATGCCCTGGCCGGGGGTGAGCAGGTCCTCCACCACGTCGATCAGCGGCGGGGCCGAGGTGGACAGGCCCAGCAGTCGGCCGGCGGTGGCCGAGGAGACGATCACGTGGTGCGCGCCGCTCTGCTTGAGCAGCGGGGCGTTCTCCGCCTCGCGGGCGGCGGCGATGATCCGCACCTGGCCGGCGGTGAGCTGCCGTACGGTCAGCGCCACCAGGACCGAGGCGTCGTCGCTGTCGGTCGCGATGATCACCGCCTTGGCGTTGCGGACGTGCGCCTCGTTCAGCACGGACGAGCGGGTCGCCGATCCCTCGATCGCCACCAGGCCGGCCGAGGTGGCCTGCCGCAGGGCCGGGCCGCTGCGTTCCACCACCACGATCCGGGACTTGTCCAGCCCGTTCTCGAGCAGGGCGGAGACCGCGCTGCGGCCCTTCGTGCCGTAGCCGCAGATGATGACGTGGTCCTTCACGGCTCTCCTCCACCGCGACAGGCGGCGCCCGGTGCGGTACTGCTCGGTCAGCACTTCGAGGGTGGTGCCGACCAGGATGATCAGGAAGATCACCCGGGCCGGCGTGATGTAGACGACGTTGACCAGCCGGGCCGTCTGGCTGACCGGGGTGACGTCGCCGTAGCCGGTGGTCGAGAGGGTGACCACCGTGTAGTAGAAGCAGTCGAGGAGGGTCATGCCGTCCTCGTTGACGTCGCGGTAGCCGTCCCGGTCGAGGTAGACCACGGCGACGGTGGCGAAGACCAGGCCGATGGCGGCGGCAAGGCGGAGGCTCAGCGCGCTCAGTGGGCCCCGTCGCTGCGCGGGAAAGTGGATCACCTGATGACCTGCCCCGACTCCGTCGTCGCCTGCACGCCCACAACATAGCGGCCCGACGGGAATCCGCACGGCGGGGTCGCCGACGGGGCAACCGGTCGCGCCCGGACCCGGCTGCCGCGGTGGCGGCGGGCGGGCAACCTGGACGCGCTGGTCCGGGCGGCGGCTCCCGTACGGGCGGCGCGCCGACGGGCCGGTCCGCGGGGCCGGGACAGGGCATGATGGGGGTGTCCCCGACGGCGACCACGAGAGTGAGGCCCGCATGTCGTTGCTACGACGAGTGATCGGCGGGGTGCTGCGCCGGCTCCGCCTGCGGCAGGGCCGCACGCTGCGCGAGGTGGCCGAGGCCGCCGGGGTGTCGGTGCCCTACCTGTCCGAGGTCGAACGCGGTCGGAAGGAAGCTTCTTCGGAGGTGCTCGCGGCGATCTGCCGGGCGCTCGGCATCCACCTGTCGGACCTGCTGGAGGAGGCGCGCGACGACCTGCGCCGCGTCGAGCCGCGCATCCCGGCGGCGCCCCGGGCGGAGCTTGCCTCCGCCGCGGCCGTTCCGGCCGGCACCGCCCCGGTCGGGCCGGAGCGGGCGGACGCCCCCGACGTCACGCCGGTCGCCCGGGTCGGTCTCCGCACCGGCGGGCCGCTGCTCCACCTGGCTCCCCGGGCCGGCGGGCCGACCGTCCGGGTCGGACGCTCCGCCTCCGCGCGCGGGGGTCACCCCGGGCCGCGTACCCGTGCGGTGCTCGGCTGCGGACGGTGCCGGTCGGGCCAGCGGCGGCCGGCGGTCGTCTAGGCCCGGCCGCTTCCGCCCTCAGCGGATCTGCCGCCGGCAGAATTGTTACGGCGACGCGCCGTCCAGCGGGCAGTCTGAAGGGGCCGGTCCCCCGGGCGCCTCCGGTCGCCCGCCGGCACTGTGGGAGGGCGCGCGATGATCGCTACGGGCGTACGCATGTTGGACGGTGGGCATCCGTCCTTCGACGACCAGGTGTTCAACCGGCTGCTGAAGGAGCGGATCATCTTCCTCGGCACCGAGGTGACCGACGAGTCGGCGAACCGGATCTGCGCCCAGATCCTGCTGCTCGCCGCCGAGGACGCGGACCGGGACATCTTCCTCTACATCAACTCGCCGGGCGGCTCGGTGAGCGCGGGGATGGCCGTCTACGACACCATGCGCTACGTCAAGAACGACGTGGCCACCCTGGCGCTCGGCCTGGCCGGCTCGATGGGGCAGTTCCTGCTCTGCGCCGGGGCGGCCGGGAAGCGTTACGCGCTGCCCCACTCGCGGATCATGATGCACCAGCCGTCCGGCGGGATGGGCGGCACGGCCGCGGACATCACCATCCAGGCCGAGAACATGCTGCACGTGAAGCGGACCATGCAGGAGCTGATCGCCCGGCACAGCGGGCGCACCCTCGACGAGATCCAGCAGGACTGGGACCGGGACCGGTGGTTCACCGCCGAGCAGGCCCGCGAGTACGGCCTCATCGACAAGGTGCTCACCAAGGTCGCCCAGCTGCCCGAAAGCTGACCGGCCGGCCGGGTCGGGCGGCGGCCGGGCGCCCGGGGCCGAGCCGGCGCGGCAGCCGGACCGGCCGGCCCCGGCGGCCGGTACCGCGGCGACGGGGGGCGGCCCGGCGGTGACGCGCGGCGGCGGCCGGCGATGGTCCCGCCGGCCGCCGTCGCGTTCCGCCGTCAGGGCAGGTCGACGAAGTCGTCCAGGAAGTCGCGGGCGCTGTCGCTGTCCAACCGGTAGGTGACGTTGGTGGCGTAGCAGGGGGCGTCGCCGGTGATCGTCGTGGCGGCGAGGAGCCGCTGCCCGCCGATGGTGACGAAGTTCGGGCCGCCCGAGTCGCCGTAGCAGGCCCCGCCGTAGTCGCGGCTCTCGTTCATGGCGAGCCGCACCCAGGTGTTGTTGAGCGCGGTGAAGCCGACCTCCGCCTTCATCCGCACCCCGCCGCCCGGGTGGACGTGCCCGCCGGGCTCGCGCTGGGCCTCCGCCGTGCCGTACCCCATGACCTCCCAGCGGGCCGCGTCGAGCGCCCGGGAGCCGAGCGCGCCGAGCTGGCCGGCCGTCGGCAGGGTGGCCGGGGTGAAGTCCCAGCGCCGGTCCAGTTCGGCTGCCTGCGCGGTGTCGAGGGTGACCACCGAGATGTCGTGCGAGTCTGCGGAGTTGCCCGGATAGTCGGGGTGGACGTGCTCGGTGCCCTCGACGCCGACGGCGGCGGCCACCTGCGCCGGGCTGAGCCCGGCGGCCTTCGCGGCGGCCAGCTCCGCCTCCACGTCCTGGGCGAGCGAGACGTAGAAGCGGGCGCCCGGCGACCAGTCGGTGGTGCAGTGCGACGCGGTCAGGAAGACGTCGCGGTCGATCATGGTGCCGGAGCAGTACCAGTCCACGACGTCCGGCGTGCCGGGATCGCCGTCGCGGTCCCACTGCACGATCAGGGCGCCGACCTCGGTGCGCTCCGGGGCGGGCAGGGCGTTGTAGGTGTTGATCGCGGATGCCGGTGTGGCGGCGACGACGGCCGCGGCGAGCGCCGCGGTGGTCAGCGTGGCGAAGAGTGCGGTACGACGCACAGGGTCCTCCGGTGTGAAACGAGAAGCGGCACCGGCGCCGGACGCGCCCCCTCGATCCGCGTCCGACGCGCGGTACGCGATGGCCGCCGGTGGCGGCCGTCGATATGCGGAGCCTATTCCCGGAGCTGGGAATATTCGCGGGCTGCAAGCGCAGCGTCTTGCCAGCGAATCTCGTTACATCCGGAGGCCGCCCTTTCCGGTGGGCTGGCCTTCTCGCGGCGCCGTCTGGGCTGGCCTTCTCGCGGCGCCGTCGAAACACCGGCTCCGGCTGTCGCCCGCGCCGTCGGCCGCCGTCCCCGACACACGCCCGCGCCCCTGCTCCGGCGGCCTAGCGAGGCTCGGCGTCGTAGCGGGCGCGGGCGGCCTCCACCTCGTCGAGGTGGGTGGTGGCCCAGGACTCGAGCCCGGCCACCAGGTCGAGCAGGCTGCGGCCGAGGTCGGTCAACGCGTAGTCGACCCGCGGCGGGACGCTCGCGTGCACCGTCCGGGTCACGAGGCCGTCGCGTTCCAGCGCCCGCAGGGTCTGGGTGAGCATCTTCTGACTCACCCCCTCGATCCGCTGGGCCAGCTCGCCGTAGCGCTTCGTGCCGTCGGCGAGGGTGAGCACGACCAGGACGCTCCACCGGTCGCCGATCCGGTCCAGCACCTGCCGGCTGCCGCAGTTGCGGGCGTAGACGTTCGGGCGCACTGCACTCTCCATCGGTAAGTCACGCACTTCAAGGTGCCTACTCTCCAACGGGAAGTATCGCGCTCGCATTCCCGTTGCCGATGACGTCAGACGCCATCCCGCACGTACGCAAGGAGTCCCCATGTCCATCGTCGTCACCGGCGCCACCGGCCACCTCGGCCGCCTGATCGTCGACTCGCTGCTGCGCCGGGGCGTACCCGCCGGGCAGGTCGTGGCGCTCGGCCGGGACACCGACCGGCTGGCCGACCTCGCCGCGCGCGGCGTGACGGTGCGGCGGGCCGACTACAGCGACCCCGACTCGCTGCGCGCCGCCCTCGCCGGGGCCGAGAAGCTGATGTTCGTCTCCGGCAGCGAGGTCGGGCAGCGGGTGCAGCAGCACCGCAACGTCGTCGCCGCCGCCAAGGAAGCCGGCGTCGGACTGGTCGTCTACACCAGCATCGCCAAGGCCGACACCTCCAGCCTCATCCTCGCCACGGAGCACCGCGCGACGGAGCAGGAGATCCGCTCCTCCGGTCTGCCGTACGTCTTCCTGCGCAACAACTGGTACGTCGAGAACTACCTTCCGCAGCTCCCGACCTACCTGGCGCACGGTGTCGTGGGCGCCTCCGGCGACGGCCGGATCGGCGTCGCCACCCGCGCCGACTACGCGGAGGCCGCGGCGGCGGTGCTCACCACCGAGGGCCACGCCAACCGGGTGTACGAGTTGGCCGGCGCGCCGATCACCATGACCGAGCTGGCCGAGGAGCTGTCCCGGCAGAGCGGTCGCCAGGTCGGCTACACCGACCTCACCGTCGAGAAGTACGCCGAGGTGCTCGCCGGCGCCGGCGTGCCGCAGGCGTACGCGGAGATGCTCGCGGACGGCGACCGGGGCATCGCCCAGGGCGACCTGGACGTCGAGAGCGACGAACTCGCGAAGCTGATCGGCCGGCAGCCGACCACGCTGGCCGAGGCGATCCGCGCCGCGCTCTGACGACCGCCCACCCGGCCGCCCCGCCGACGACGCGCGGGGCGGCCGGGTGCCCGGTCAACGCTCCACGGTCAGCACCACCTTGCCCAGCGCCCGGCGCCCCTCCAGGTCGGCGTGCGCCGTGGCGGCGTCGGCCAGCGGATAGGTCGTGACCAACGGTCGCCACCAGCCCTTCCCGGCCAGCTCCAGCGACCGGGCGGCCAGCGCCGGGATGCCGCCGGGCAGGGTGCGCATCCGCTGCCCCAGCCAGCCCACGGTCAGGCCGCGCCCGATGACGTCGTCCGTCCCGATCCGCGTCGCCTCGCCGGCCGACCAGCCGAACATCATGAACCGGCCGCCCGGCCTCAACAGCTCCAGAGCCGCCCGACCCACCGCGCCGCCCACCCCGTCGTAGACCAGGCTCAGGCCGCCCACCTGTTCCCGCACCCGATCGGTCCAGTCCGGCAGCCCGTAGTCCACCACCATGTCCGCGCCGAGGTCGCGCAGCGCCGCCGTCCGGTCGGCGCCACGCGCCGCCGCCACCACGGTGGCGCCGGTCGTCCGCGCCGCCTGCACCAGCAGCCAGCCCACCCCACCGGCCGCCGACGGGACGAAGACGACGTCGTCCGCCGTCGGCGTCTCCAGGTCGAAGATCCCGAGCGCCGTCCGGCCCGTCCCGACCGCCGCCACCGCCTCGGCGCAGGTCAGATTCCGCGGTACGGCGTAGAGCGACTCGACCGAGGTGACTGCCTGCTCGGCGTACCCGCCCGGCACCATGCCCAGGTGCGCGACGACCCGCTTGCCGCGCCACGACCCGTCGACGCCCTCGCCCAGGTCGTCGACGACGCCGGCGACCTCCCGCCCGGGGACGGTGGGCAGGTCGGGCAGCGGCATCGGGCCGCCGGCCTCGCCCCGGCGCAGGCTCGTGTCGAGCAGGTGCACGCCGCTCGCCGACACCGCGATCCGGACCTGGCCGGGGCCGGGCGACAGGTCCGGCACGTCGTCGAGCACCAGGTTTCCGGGGGGACCGAACTCGTGAAGCTGAATCGCACGCATGCCCCCATCCGACTACCTCAACCTCGCTTGAGGTCAACCCCGGCCGGCGGCCCGGAACACCAAGGAAGTCGCGCAGCCGCGGCATCACTACACTGCTCGCGCCTACGCTGCGTGCTGCTGAAGATTCGAGGGTGCTGTGTCCGCGGCCGTCAAGGCTCACCGGGTATGGAAGCTGCCGACCGCGGATCTCTGGGCAGGGCGACGCCCGGCGCGACCACAATCAGCGATCGGTCGAGGTTGTCAGCGCCGAACTGGTCGGCGGGGCCTGGCGCGTGACCGACCGGCGCAAGGTGCGGGTGCCCGGCCGTGTTGTCCTGCACTGTGGTCAGGGCCGCGACGGCGGTCTCTGGCTTCGCGCTGGCAACGACTGGCTTCGGATTGAAGTCTGATGCAAGCAGAATATCTGTGCGCAGAGGGGTCGAGGGTTGCCGCAGACCGTCGCGGAGCGACGCGAAGCGCCCTTGATACCGGTTGAGCGACGCGGCGAGGGAGCGGATGCCGGATATCGACACGCTGCTTCCACACGTACGCACACCGCGGGACTATCTGGACCTCGTCTCGGACCCACGAATCGACCAGGACGGGCTGCACACCCTTGCCCGTAGCCCCTACTCGTTCGTGCGGCTGGCCGTCGCCAAGGACATCCGCACCGGCGCGGCAACCCTGACCGAGCTGCTCGGTGGGGAGTTCGACCGGTGGGATCGCCACCACCTGCTCCGGCTCGTCGCCCAACACCCACACGCGGACCGAGGCGTCCTGCTCAAGGTCCTACAGGAGATCGAAGTCCTGCTACGTCAACCCGATGCCAGGCCGTATGCCGCAGCGATCGCGCTAGCTGGTCGACGAGAGCTGAAGCCTCATGAGGTTCGCCGCCTGCATGGCCTACCGGGTGCATCGCAACGGATGCGCCGAGGCGTGGAGCGGGCACTCGCGCGACCATGAGATTGAGAGCAAGCCTGACTGGCGGACGGCAACAGGGCCTTCCCGTCGGTGTGACTGCGGCCCCTCCGCACTCCGAGCTGGGGAACAAGGCCGCCCAGGGCGCCCCGGGTCGTGGCACTTGTCCTGCGGAGGACTGCAAAACGGTACCCCTCATGGCCGCTGCCCCTCGCGGTCACCGGCCGGGGAAAGGCCCGGCGGATGCTCCAGCCCCAGCGCCGGAGGTCGACCGGAAGTCAATTTCGAACGTCGGGTAGTCGGGCTGAGGACATGGCTCGCCCTTGTATCCGAGGCGTTCGTAGAAGGGCGCTGCCCGTTCCCGGTGAGCCTGCCACTCCAGATACCGCACCCGTTGTCTCGCCCACCGCGACACCACCGTCATCAAGGCGCGTCCCACCCCGCCCAAACGAAGGTCGGGACGCACATAGAGATCGTGCAGTCGGGCGACCCGGTGATCGTCGCCCGATCGAAGGTGCGGACCGTGGTCCTGGACAGCCGCGTATCCCGCCAGTTCGCCGTCGGCATCCGCGCCAAGGATGACCCATCGGGGGTCCGCGACCAGTTGGACGTACCGCTCGCGTTGGGCGTCGGGGTGCTCACCGTTCACGCCCATGTCCTTCAACATCGGCCAGAGTCGGGGCCAGTCGTCGGCAATCAGGGAGCGAATCTCGATCCGCATGCGGCCCATGGTGTCGGCGACGTCGCACGGGAGGCAAGCTGTTTGACGGGACGCACCGCGGTGCGGTCGGCTGGGCTCTCGTCTTACGCGCGATCGACGGCCACGATGCTGAGGTGGCTCGGCACCTGGACGTGAGCACGTCGGAGCGGCGGGCGATCGGGCACGTAACGGGCACGCGCCCGAGGGCGGAACAGTGATCGGTGATCAAGGCTGTGACCTGGTGCCCCGGCAGGATTCGAACCTGCGACACACGGTTTAGGAAGTGTGGACACGAGCGAAAGCCGCTCGGCAGCGACCTGGCTTGACCTGCGCCGCCATGCTGGCTGCCACGTCCAGGAGCTGACCGCCATTGACCGCCGTCGCCCATCCCAACGGGCACGCAACGGGCACGCGAGCACAGGTCGACTGCCAGCTTGGGAATCGCACAAGATCGACTATAAGCATGCCTTACGCCTGATCGACGCGCTCTGACGTGGCCTGGCATGGCCCACCGTGACATCACCCTGTGGCCCGCTGATGGCCCGCCTGGGCCTACGATGCTGCGCATGAACGCGTGGCGGGTCCTCCTGCTTACCTGCCTTGTCACGCCGCTCCTGGCGGCCTGCGGCGCCGAGCCCTCCGGCCCGGTAGCGGCCGTGCCGGTGACTTACACCTGCTGCGAGGCCCAGGACGTCGACAGGCTGTACCTGCCAGGTCAAACCCTGACTGTGCACTGGACTGTCGAGTCACCGGGCGAGCCGGGCGCAACCCCACCGCAAGTCGAGCTGACCGCTCGCCTGACGGGTCCGTTCGCCACCGTAGGTGACCTCAAGGACGCGACAACAGGCACCCCAGCCGTTCCGGGGCTGGTCACCTTCGTGGCCGCACCGGTTCGACCATCCGGCACGCCCGACGAACGACCCGTCAGCACCATCGTGATCGGTCCCGACGCCAAGCCGGGTTACTACAACCTGGTCACCTCCGTGGTCGGCGACGACAACACGGCGAGCGGCGGGGGCAGCATCGTCCGGGTAGCGCCCAGGCCCTGAGCGTCGGGGCTCGCGTCCCCCGTATGCGCCGGGTGACCTGACCGGCCTGGGGATTAGAAGAAGATCGCGGATGGCTGGTCGGAGGGCTGTGCTCCTGGTCAGCCGTCTGTCGTTGTCGGGCAGCGTCGGCGTGAGCGGGCGGGCTTGGCTGTACGGGTGGCTGTACAGTCCCCGCGCATGAGCAACACCAACTCGCAAGACGTTCCTGACGGATCTGGTTCGGCAACCGCTGCGACGTTGGGTCTGGCTACCCGGTTGGCGCACGAGCTGGCCGGCGCAGCAGAGGTGAAGATCGAGCACCCCCAATGGGGCCTGACTGTGACGATCACACCGACGAATCCCGACGCTCGGGCCTTCGGATGGGCCGACTTCGGGGAGGAGATCGTCCTACAGGTTGGCGAGTACGGAGGCAGATCGGAACTTCGCCCGGTGCCCGAGGACCTGGCCTTCCTCGACGACATGGCCAATTCGGTCGTCGCGGGACGCGTCCGGGAGGTTCTTGCGCGGAAACGCTCCCTCGTCGAGGTGGTGATGCCCGATGGGTCGGCCGAGACCCATATCGGATACGAGGGCCTAGCTGGCTGCCTTCCGCTGCCCGCCTGGCGTCGCCGGTCCCGCAGCGTTCAATACGCGCCGTACAGTGCATCCTCCTGAGGCTGCCGCCTCGCACCTCTGCCTGAAGCCCATCTCCGCCGTGAGTCCGCACATCGTGGAACGGGCCTGCTCCCCGGTCATCGACACGCCGAAGAACCACCAGCGGCGGGAACTGGCCGTGCCGGCGTTCGTGGTGCAGCTGCCCCGGGAGCACCTGGCGACGCTGCCCAATGGCCGGACGTGTTCGTCTTCCCCGGCCGGCAACCGCACACCCGCGAGCGGCAGCAGAGCTACCACGGGTTCCGCCGCCGGTTCCTGGCCGCCGCACGGTCGGCCAGGCTCAGCGACGTGACGCCCCACGACCTGCGGGCCACGCACGCTACGTAGCTGGGTCGCGGATTCCCACGGCGTCCTGGTGGCCGCTCGTCGGCTCGGGCACGCCAATGCCAGCGTGACCACCCGCCACTACGCCCGTGCCGCCGACGGGCGGGACGCTGAGGTCGCTCAGCACTTGGATGCGAGCCGGGCGAAGGTGGCGAGGCGATCGGGCACGCAGCGGGCACGCAAGCCCCGGAAGGCGGAAGAATGATTGCTGATCAAGGCTGTGACCTGGTGCCCCCGGCAGGATTCGAACCTGCGACACACGGTTTAGGAAACCGTTGCTCTATCCCCTGAGCTACGAGGGCGCGACGGCCTAGTCTAGCGACCGGGGCGTTCACCTGGGGTGGCAGGGAGTGGCCCACGTTCACCCACGTTCTCCGCACCCCCGTTCTCCCAGCCCAGGGCCACACCCCGTGCACACGAACCCGGGTTTGCGACCGGCGGTCGGCTGCGGTGACCCGCGTTGGCACGGGTTGACCGGGCTTGGCATCCGCTGGAGAGCAATGGCCCTGCCGCAGGAGCCCCACTGTTTCGGTTCGGCGATGCGTGTTGATTCCTCGTTCCCGACGGAACACGCCGGATTTCGGGCGCGCAGAACTGGCGCGTGCGGTGCGGACCTGAGCGGTCCGCACCGCACGCCGATGAGCGTCTTCAGCGGTGGCGGGTGTGCGATCAACGTCGTGCGGCTCGCTGCCGCCGGAGCTGCTCAACGAGGGGATACGGCGGCCAGCATGATCACATGTTGCTGCAGGTCATCCGGTTCTTCCAGGCCAGGCCGAACGCGACCGGGCCGTGGGATTCCTTGTACCCGATGCTCACCACCGCGCCCTTCGGAATGGCCGACGGGTTGATCACCAGGAGAGTGTTCGCATCCGCCTCGCTATGCGAGGGGAAGGTTCGATCATCAAGTCGGGGCGCGGGCACGGAGTGGCAGATTGAGCCGACCCTGACTTCCGCCGGCACGCCGGCTTCGGACAGCGCCTTTCGAACCGCGTCCGGGTCGGCGACCTGCTTCTTCGACAGGGTGAGTAGCACCGTCCCGTTGGGCTTGCTGGCCACGGAGAAGGCGACCAACTGCGTCGGAGCCATGCTGGCCGGCCGCTCCGCGGACGGCGGCGAGGCGGGTCCCGAGCCGGTGAGCGCCGGCACGGCCAAGGCCAGCCCGGCGAGCATCACCCCGGCCGCGGTCACTGCGGCCAGCCGACGTCGGCGCCGCGTGTTGCCCGCGGCGATGATGACCTCCGCCGGCCGATCCATGTCCAGGCCGGACAGGCCGTCCGCCACCGCACGCAGTACGTCTTGGTCTCTCACTGCTTGATCTCCTGAGTCTCGGCGGGTACCAACTGGCCGCGCAGCGTCGCGACGGCCCGGGACAGGTGAGCGGTGACAGTTCCCGCAGCGATGCCGAGCACCTGAGCGGTGGTCTCGGTGTCCAGGTCCAGGAACGCCCGCAGCGCGATCACCTCTCGCTGGCGGGCGGGCAGCCGTCGCAGCGCCGCCATCAGCGCCGCGTCCACGCCCCCGGCGTCCTGGCCGACCGCCACGTCGTGCCCGTCAGCCAGGGCGACCTCGCGGCGGCGGCGCCGCCAGGCCGACACCCGCGCGTTCAGGGCGGTACGCACCACCCACGCCTGGGGAGCCGGGTGCCGGCTGACCTTCCGCCAGGACATCCAGGCCCTGGTGAACGCCTCTGCCACCAGGTCCTCAGCGCCCTCGCGGTCGCCCGTGCTGGCCACCACCGCCCGCGCGCAGGCGGCCCGGTGGACCCGATAGAACTCTGCGAACTGTGCTTGCTCGTGTCCCACGTCCCGTACACGCCTGAGCCCCTCGGCCCACTTACCCCCGGCCCGAACTCGCATGAAGAAAATCATCTGCACCGCCGTCACGGTTGCCTGGCACGCCGAGCATCCACGGCAGTGGCGCCGTCGGTACCGTAGCCAGCCTGCGCCACGCCAGGAGAAGGGTGTCCCTGGCGTGGTCGTCGATTTCGCGCTTGATCGTCGAGGCCGGCCGCCCGAGCGCGTTGAGCGACTCCTTGTCCAGCGCCGTCAGCTGACGGCGGCACGTCTATGCGAAGCCTGCTGGCGATCCGCTGGCTGGTGGAACACGGCTTCGACCCGGCCGCGCCGGGCCGCGAGGTCGACGTGTTGAAATCCCGGATGTGAGGCGCGCGAGCCCGCCTACCACGAGTGTGCGCGATCTGCCGCGCGCCGCGGTGCCGTGCCGTCCGATCATGGCTCTCCTGCGTCATCCATGAAGGAGCGGAGCCGGTCAAGGGTGGGGTTTGACCTGTTTACTTTGCCCGTCTTCTGGCAGGTCCGGACCCCGTCGGCCCAGGCCAGAACAGCTCGAACACCCGGTTCATTCTCGCGCTGCGGCGAGCCGGGCGGCCGGTGTCCGCAGCGCCAGCGCGGCGGGTGCCAAGCTGGCGAGGACGGCGACGCCGAGGCAGACGGCGGTGATCGCGCCGATGGTTGCCCATGGCACGACGATCTGCGGGTGCGGGGTCAGCGGGACCAGCGTGGCCCGCAGACCGACGAGCGTGCCGGCCGCCAGGGTCCCGGCCAGAGCGGTTGCCGCAACCGCGATCAGCGCCGCCTCGGTGGCGACAGTCCGCAGCAGTTGCCGCGGCGTGGCGCCGGCCAGCCGGAGCAGAGCGAACTCTCGCCTCCGATCGGCGGCCGCCATGATCAGTGTGTTCGCGATGGAGATCGTGGCGCAGAGCAGTGCCATGCCGAGCAGCGCCAGGAGGGCGAGGCGGTTCATCCGGTCCTGTTCGGCGTGGGCCGCCGACACGTGGTCGGCCACGGGGACGATCGTGGAGCCGCCTGCGGCGGCGACCCGGTCGAGCGCGGCGTCGCCGCGGGTCACTGTGGAGTCGCGGGCGAGATAGACCGCGTCTGCGCCACGGCGAGGGCCGTGCTGCCGGCCGAAGTCCCAGGGCAGTAGCAGCGTCCGGTCCAGATCGAGCGAATCGTCGAGCACCGCCGCCACCCGCAGCCGGACGGGTGTGCCGTCAGCCAGCCAGATCGAGACGACCTCGTCGAGCGACCACTTCGCGGACCGGCTCACCGCCACCGGCACGGGCTTGCCATCGGTGCCGCCGTACTGGTGGACGGCATCGACCGAGCCGGCGAGGGTGGGCAGGTTCAGCACTTCGGTCACGCCGGGGCCGACGTACATCACCGGAAAGCCCTCGATCAGGTCACCGCGTCGGACGTACGCCTCCCCGCTCCGGACCGGAACGGCGGCGCGTACCCCGGGCTGCTGCCCGAGGGCGACCACCGTGGCCTCCCCGATTCCGGCGGAGCTGGCGGGGGTGACCACCGTGGCGGCGGTGATGCGGTCCTGGGCCGACCGCTGCTGCGTCTCCCACAGGGTCGCGGTAGCCGCCAGGGTGGTGGCGGCGAGACCGATGGTGACCAGTATCGGGGTGGCCGTCGACGCCGTGCGCCGCTTGGCGGCGAGGGCGTTGCAGCGGGCGAGCTGCCCGGTGCTGCCGGCCAGCGGCCAACCGACCACCCGGACGAACAGTGGAACGAGCACCGGGGCCAGCAACGCCGCCGCGATCAGCGCGAGCTGCGCATCGACCAGGAGCAGGCCCAGCCCGTCGGGTCCGCTGGCGGGCACGGCCGCCAGCAGGGCTCCGGCACCGGCAAGGCTCAGCAGCCCGAAGATCCACCGTCCGACGGTCATCACCCGCCGATCGACTGCCGCCTCCCGCATCGCATCGAGGGGCCGCACCCGCGCCGCCCGCCGCGCGGCGACCATTGCCCCGGTCAGGGCGACGAGCAGCCCCACGCCCATCGCCGCAACCAGTGGCCACCACACGGGCCGCGCGGTGAAGCCGGGTGGCGCGAGGCCGACCCGGGCGAGCCAGGAGGCGAACGGTGCCGCCACGATGGTCCCCAGCGCGCCGCCGGTGGCCGACGCCAGCACGCCCACCGCCAGTGCCTCGCCGAGCACCAGCCGCCGCAGTTGCCGAGGCGTGGCCCCGGCGGTCCGCAGCAGGGCGAACTCCCGCCGGCGCTGCACGACTGCGAACGAGAACGTTCCGGCCACGACGAAGACCGAGACGAAAGCGGCCACGCCGGTGGTGGAGCCGAGGAGCGAGGAGGCGAAGGCGAGCTTGTCGCCGTCGCGGTCGGGTTCCGCGAGGGATCGGGCGTCTCCCGTCAGCACCCGCAGGCCGGGCCGGGAGATCCGCTGCGCCAGGTCAGCCGCCCTGGCGCCGTCGGCCACCCGGATCGCCACGGCCTCGATGCGACCGCCGGCCAACTCGTTGACCGTGTCGTCGCTGAGATAGATCGCGCCCGCGTCGTCGTCCACCACGCCCGCGACGGTCATCGCGCGGGGACCGGCGGGGGTCTGCACGACGATGGGTTCTCCGGGCGCCGCGGAGGCCGCGCTGCCCAGCACGACATGTTCGCCGCTTGTCGGTGGACCGCCGGCAAGGAGGGAGTACGGGTGCATCGCGGCGCTGGACCAGGGTCGGGCGTAGCCGTCCCAGCCGTCCACGTGCACCGGGACCCGACGGTCGACCACCACCTCGTCGACCCCGCTCATGGCGGCGATGCGCGCCGGGATGTCGGCCGGTACCGGGGCCGCGTCGGCTGTCGTTGTCGTCTCCTGGACCGCCGTGTCGCCGGCGCCGTAGGTGACCGTCACCGTGTTGCTGCCGGTGACGACCAGGTCGGCGTTGGCGTACCAGTCGGTTGCCTGATCGCGTCCGAGGGTCGCCGCCAGGCTGAGACCGGTGATGGTCAGCAGGCACACCCCGAGAGCGAGGGCCAGGAACGACCCGACGAACGTGGTCCACCTCGCCCTGAGCGTCTGAAGGGACAGGGTCAGCATGCGCCGGCCGTTTCCAGCCCGGCCATCCGCTCGACGACCGACCGGGCGTCGGGCTGCGCCAACTCGTCGGCGAGCCGGCCGTCCGCCAGAAAGACCACCCGGTCGGCGTACGCGGCGGCGATCGGGTCGTGGGTCACCATCACCATCGTCTGCCCGTCCCGATCGACCAGCTCCCGCAGCAGCCGCAGGACGTCCCGGCCGGCTGCCGAGTCCAGCGCGCCGGTCGGCTCGTCGGCGAACAGCACCTGCGGCCGGGTGACGATCGCCCGCGCGATCGCCACCCGCTGCTGCTGCCCGCCGGACAACTCGGCGGGTCGATGCCGGTGCCGGTCGGCCAGCCCGACGCCGGCCAGCACCGCCCGGATTTCCGACCGGCTCGGTCGACGGCCGGCCAGCCGCAGCGGCAGTGCCACGTTCTGCTCGACGGTCAACGACGGGAGCAGGTTGAAAGACTGGAAGACGAAGCCGATCCGATCGCGACGCAGCAGAGTCAGTTCGGTCTCGGACATCAGGCCGAGGTCGTTGTCCGCCAGCCAGACCCTGCCGGCCGTCGGCCGGTCCAGCCCGGCCGCGCACTGCAGCAACGTGCTCTTGCCCGAGCCGGACGGGCCCATGACGGCGGTGAGGGTGCCGCTGGCGAAACCCACCGTCACCTCGTCCAACGCTGTCACCTTGGCGTTACCCGACCCGTACCGCTTGCTGACGCCATCCAACCGGATCATGTCACCGCCGCCCGGGTTCCCCGCGACCCCGCGATCTTTCTGCATGGCTCCAGCAAAGCCCGCGTTTCAGCCCGCCGCAGTGAGGCTGCCCGGAGTCTTTCGAGGTACGGCCAGCCCCATCCCCGTCGCACGCCTGGCCGCCCGGCCACCTGACTGAGGTCCCGCGGATGCCGGCGGTGGACCCGCGTCGGCAGTGACGTTCTCGTATGCGTCAGCGCTGTTGCGTACGACGGAATCCCCGGGATCTGGAGGGTGCATGTTGTCGCAGAAGCGACGGCCAGGCCGTGTCGTGATGGTCCTGCTGACGGCTCTGCTCGCGGTGCCGGCGTCCACCACACCGGCGTTCGCGGCGGCCTTGACGCCGCCGGCCTCGGTCAGCGCGGCGGCGGTTTCCGCGTCCCGGGTCGAGGTGAGCTGGTCGGCCGCGGCCGGTGCCAGCAGCTACGAGGTACGGCGCGGAACCGTGTCGGGTGGCCCGTACGCACCGGTGGGAACGGCCACGGGGACGTCCTACGTCGACGACACCGTAGCGCCGGAGACGACGTACTACTACGTCGTGCGGTCCCGTTCCGACAAGCGGGCGTCGGGCGACTCGACCGAGGCGTCGGTGCTGACCTCGCTCCCGAAGCCCGTCAACGTGCGGGCGACCGCGGCGGAGACGAGCATGACCCTGCGTTGGCAGGCCGTGTCCGGCGCCGCGCGATACGAGATCGTCCGCCTGAGCAGCGCGGCACCGGTGGAGACGGTGGTCGGCACCACGACGTCGACCGAGTACGCGGACACCGGCCTCACGGTCGCCACCCGCTACGTCTACTGGATCCGGGCGGTCGCCGCGGGCGGCGCCACGGCCACGTCCGACGCCGTACGGGTCTACACCGGCCCGGCCACGACGACGACGGTCACCGTGTCACCGGGCTCGGTGGAGCAGGGGCAGCGGATCCTGCTCATCGCGAACGTGCGCTACGCGGACGGCCGGATTCCCGGCGGTGAGGTGGTGTTCATGTCCGCGGGCGGCGCGGTCGCGTTCGCCAACGTCCACGGCACCGACGGCACGGCGATCGCCATGGTCGACGGCAGCGGATGGACCCCGAAGCCGGTCTACGCGCAGTTCCAGGGGTACGACTGGCAACCGGCCGGGGCGAGCGCGTCCGGCGATGCCGCGCCCGTGGTCACCCAGCCGTACGGCTCGGTGCTCTTCGACGGCCTCTCGTGGCTGAAGCTCGGCTCCCGGGAGGAAGCCGTCGCCGCCGGCGACCTGACCGGCGACGGGCTCTCCGACGTGGTGGTCACGACGACCGAGTACTCCGACGACGCCCACGACCACTCCGCGTTCCTGTTCGTGCAGGAGGCGGAGAACCAGCTCGTGCTGAGGCAGCAGGTGGCGATGTCGACGCCCACCGGCGGCAGCATGTACCCGGTCATCGGCGACGTGGACGGCGACGGCGCCAACGAACTGGTCGTCGCGACGGGCGACGGGGTCGACGTGTTCCGCCGTACCGGAACCGGGCTCTCCACCGCCGAGCACCTGTCGTTCGTCGACGACCTGATCGACCTCAAGCTCTGCGACCTGGACGGCGACGGCCGCACGGACATCGTCGCGGTGAGCGACAACGGCGTCCTCGTGCGGTACGGCGACGACACCGGTGGCTTCGCGCCCGCGGCTCTCGTCTCGCCGCACCGCGGCTTCGTGCTGGACGTGGTCGACATGACCGGGGACGGCCGGCCGGACCTGGTGGTGCAGCTCGGGCAACTGATCCGGATCAGCACCCAGACGGCGCCTCGATCGTTCGCCGACCCGGTGGGGTACCAGGCTCCCGCCGGGTACCTGCGCGTGGTCGGTTCCATGGCCGTCGGCGACGTGACCGGGGACGGCAGGAAGGACGTCGTCGTCACCGTGTCCGGCAACGCGCCGGACGCCCAGGTGCAGGTGCTCACCCACGACGGCGCGGGCGTGCTCGGACGGTGGATCCGTTACCCGGTCTACGAGGTGCCGGACGCGATCGCGATCGCCGACGTGAACAACGACGGTCGTGACGACGTCGCCATCACCCACGGCGGCTGGAGCTCGGCGGGCGTCCTGCTGCAACGGCCGGACGGCTGGCTGGGCAACGAGTTCCGCGTCTCCCATCTGCCGCCCGCCAGCTCCTTCACCCCACGCGGTCTCGCGGTGGCCGACATCAACGACGACGGCCTGAAGGATCTGCTGATGGCCAACTACAACCACGGGCTCGTGGTGGTGCCGCAACGCCCCGCGGCGTCGGCGGCGACGTCGACGAAGGTCCAGGTGGGTCGGGCCTGAGCGACGACGGACAGCGCCGTTCCCGCCTGGCAGGCGCTGGGGCGTAGGGCCCGAGGATGCCGCCGGCCCGCCCTGACGGGCCGGCGGCGTCCTCGACGGTTGGTCAGCGGACGAAGGTGACGTCGGGGTGCCTCGGCGACGGGCGGTCGAGCAGCGCCCGGGGTCGCTGGCGGAGGTGCTGGTCGAAGAGGCGGTGAGGTAGACGCGTTGGGAGGTGACGATCCGGCCCGGGTCGACGGTGCCGATCAGGCCGGCGACGAGTCCCTCCGGCAGCGGGAACGCCGCGGCGAGCTGCGGCAGCAGCACCTGGTGGTCGGTGAAGGTGAAGTGCTGGCCCTCGGGGACGGTCACGGGCCACCGTCCCGGCCCCGCGCTTCTCGACGGCGGGCGTACCCGGGTCCTGACTTTCGTCAGGTCCGGCCGGTGCCGATCGGCGGCTGTGCCGCACCCGGCGGATTCCTACCGTCGACGCGAGATGGCACATCCACCGGGAGAAACATGATCACACTACGCGGGTTGACGAAACGTTTCGGCGCGACGACAGCCGTCGACAACCTGACCCTGGACATCACGCCGGGCCGGGTCACCGGTTTCCTCGGCCCGAACGGTGCGGGGAAGTCCACCACGATGCGCATGATCGTCGGTCTGGACCGGCCCACCGCCGGCGAGGCGCTCGTCGGCGGCCGGCGGTACGCGACCCTGCGGCACCCGCTGCGTGAGGTCGGTGCGCTGCTCGACGCCAAGGCGGTGCACCCGGGGCGGAGCGCCCGCAACCACCTGCTGGCGATGGCCCGCAGCAACGGCGTCCCCACCCGACGGGTGGACGAGGTGCTCGCCACGGTGGGCCTGGCCAACGTCGCCGGCAAGCGGGCCGGCGCGTACTCCCTCGGCATGGGCCAGCGCCTCGGCATCGCCGGCGCCCTCCTCGGCGACCCGGGGGTGCTCATGTTCGACGAGCCGGTCAACGGGCTCGACCCGGACGGGGTGCGCTGGGTCCGCGAACTCATGCGGTCCCTGGCAGCCGAGGGTCGGACTATCTTCGTCTCCAGCCACCTGATGAGCGAGATGCAGCTCACCGCCGACCAACTCGTGGTGGTCGGCAAGGGCCGGCTCATCGCCGACGCCCCGATCGCCGACGTCATCGGGGGCAGTTCGTCGACGGCGGTGCTGGTGCGCAGCCCCCAACCGGCCGGCCTGGCCGAGCTGCGGCGCCGGCTCGTCGCGGCGGGCGTCGCGGTCGAGCAGGAGAACCACGGCGCACTCGTCGTCACCGGTGCCGGCGTCGAGCAGGTCGGCGACCTGGCGCACGAGATCGGCGTACGCCTGCACGAGTTGAGCGTGCGCGAGGCGTCACTGGAGGAGGCGTACATGGAACTGACCGCCGACGACGTCGAGTACGGGGCCCTGGCGACCGGATCGGGGGCACGGGCATGACGACGGCCACGACGACCCTGCCCGCCGGCCGGTCGACCCGGCGCGGCGATGCGACCGGCGGCGGCCTGACCGGCGCGATCGCCAGCGAGTGGACCAAGCTCTGGTCGGTGCGCTCGGTCTGGTGGAACCTGCTCGCCAGCGCCCTGCTGATGGCGGCGGCAGCCGGGCAGGAGGCCATCTACGTGGTCAACGAGAACACCAACTCCGACCCCGTCGACGACCCGGGGGTGGTCGGTGTCGGTACCGTCGCGATCAGCTCCGTCCTCCTGGCGCAGTTCACGGTGATCGCGCTGGCGATGCTGGTGATCACCGCCGAGTACGCGACCGGCACGATCCGGAGCACGCTGCAGTGGACCCCGTCACGGGGCCGGCTGCTGCTGGCGAAGACCGCCGTGGTCGCCGTGGTCACGTTCGTCGTGGGCGCGCTGCTCGCCGCGCTGGGCTCCGCCGTCGCCGACCCGGTGCTCGGCGAGTGGGGCCGGTTCCGGGCGGCGGAAACCGTCGGCGACGTGCTGGCGGTGGCCGCGTACCTGTCGTTGATCAGCGTCTTCACCCTCGGGCTCGGGACGGCGCTGCGCAGCGCCGTCGGCACGCTGACCACCGTGTTCATGATCCTCATGGTGGTGCCGATCGCGCTCGGCGCCCTCGACATCGAGTTCGTCAACCGGCTCGTCGACGGGCTGCCAGGGGTGGCCGGATCCCACTTCATGAGCGGCGACACCGACCCGTACCCGCCGGCGGCCGGCCTCGCCCTGCTCGCCGCGTGGGCCCTCGCCGCGATGCTCGCCGGTTACGCGGTGCTGCGGTCCCGGGACGCCTGATCCGGGGCCGGGTGGCGGCGGTCCGAGGCGACCGCCGTCACCCGGCGCCGTCCACCGGGCCGGCGTCGCATTCGACCCGCGCGGGTACGCATCGCGGCGACGAGCTGGCGGCCGGGCGGGCCGGGTCGTCGCCGGCCGCCGTCAGTCGGACATCCGGTCCTTGGTCAGCAGCCGACCCTCGGCGAAGCAGAGCCGGTAGGCGGCCTGGCCGAGGGGGAAGTTGCCGTCGGTGTAGAACTCGCAGGAGGCACCCGGGGGCAGCGGCCAGTCCGCCGGGTCCGGCCGTTCGACGACCTGGCGGTCCGGCAGCATGCCCCGCAGTTCGGTGCGGTACTGACCGATCCGCATCCGGTCGAAGTCCGCCGGAGCGAGGACCGCGTCGAAGGTGGCGAACGGGTAGTAGGCCAGTGACAGCACGCCGGCGACCACCACCGGGGCGGTCACCGCGACCACGAGGCTGCGCCGCACCCGCCGCCGCGCCTCACGCAACCCGGTCGCCGACGCCGGCCGGGCCGGACGTACGCCCTCGTCGGCGTCGACCGACGCGGCACCGGCGGCGTGGGGCAGGCGGGCGGTGACCTCGAAACCGCCGCCTCGTGGCCCGGCGCTCAGCGCACCACCGGCCAGCCGTACCCGCTCCCGCAGGCCCAGCAGGCCGGAACCCGTCGAGGACACGCCGGGCAGCAGACCACCCGGCGGCGGCTCGTTGACCACGCTCACCACCGTCTGCTCGGCCGAGCGGGTCAGCACGACGGTCACGGCGGCGCCCGGCGCGTGCCGGGTGGCGTTGGTCAGCGCCTCCTGGACCACCCGGTACACCGCCCGCTCGACCATCGGCGGTGCCGGCGCGTCGAGCCCGTCCCCGCTGAGCCGGACCGGCATCCCGGCGTCGCGGGCCCGCCCCACCAGGTCGGCGACACCTTCGGCGGCCGGCCGGGTCGGAGCCGGCGCGCCGTCCTCGCGGAGCACGCCGATGATCTGGGCGAGCTGCTCGGTCGCGGCGGTGACGCTGGCACGCAGCTCCCCCGCCGCCCGCCGGTGCCGCTCGTCGAGATCGGTGGCCAGCTCCAGCCCGCCGGCCTTCAAGGCGATCAGCGCCAGGTCGTGGCCCAGGGAGTCGTGCATGTCCTGCGCGATGCGGGCCCGCTCCCGCATCCGGACCCGCTCGGCGGCGGCGCGCTGCTGCCGTTCGAGCAGGTCGGCGTGTTCCCAGCCGGCGTGGACGAGCGCCCGCTGCTGGCGGCGGTAGCGGCCGACCAGCCAGGGGAACACCCCGACGAAGAGCAGGGTGGTGGTGAGGAAGAACCAGGTGGTCACGCCCGAGCCGAGGACGCCGACCGTCAGCGCGGTCCCGCCCGCCGCGATCGCGGCGAACGTGTACGCGGCCGGGCGGGCCCGGGGCATCCGCAGACCCACCAGGTAGCTCATCACCGGAACGGCGAACACGAAGTTGCCCTCGAACGCGGTCGGCACCACGACGATGAGCAGGGAGATCGTCGGGTGGTGCCGGCTGACCACCACCGCGAGGGCCATCAGCAGGAGCGAGCCCGCCAGCCGCCAGCCGGCGTACGGGCCGGTCGGGGCGACGACCAGGTCCCAGGCGATCGGCGCCGACAGGACCGCCCAGAGCGACACGTCGGTCAGGACCGTCACCCACGATCCGGCCCACCCGCCGGAGGGCGGCCCGCCGGACCGGGGAAAGGGCAGCCACCGCCGCCGCCCGCCGCGCCACCAACCTGCCACGCGGCCCAGGCTACAAAGCCCACCACCTGCGTCGTCACCCACGAAAGTCAGGTCGTCGGCACGACGGCCCGGGCAGCCCCGACCGCCTCACCCACCGGTGGGGAGCACCGGAGTGACCACCGACAGCTCCAGTGCGGCGGGCAGCGGCGCGACGCCCGGCCCGCCGGCGCGCACCCAGGCGGTGATGTCGTCGACCACGGAGTCGTGCAGGACGAGGCCGAACCAGACCGGCCGCGCGCCGGCCCGTCGCGCCGGCGGCGCGGGGTGGACGACGACCAGGTTGGACTGCGCGCAGAGGTCGAGGCAGGCGCTGACGCGTACCCGGTGCGGCGCCGGCAGCGCGGCCCGCAGTCGCCGCAGCTGCGCGTCGTGGTCGACGGCGGGGTGTTTGCGGGTGCTGCCACAGCAGCAGTCGCGGCACACGGTGACCAGACAGCCCGGTGCGTCGGTCATGTCCGACTCCTTGGTCCCGGTCGAGCCCGACGGCACGTGCCGGGTCATGACGCGGGCGGGTGGTAGGTGATGGTGGGCCGCCCGGTGCCCGGGTGCGTCGCCACGTCGGCCTGGACGCCGTAGACGTCGGCGAGCAGCCCGGGTGTGAGGACCTCGGCGGGCGGACCGGCGGCGACGACCCGGCCGGCGGCCAGGACGACCACCGTGTCGCAGAACATGGCGGCCAGGTTGAGGTCGTGCAGCGCGGCGAGGGTGGTGACCCCGGTGCGGCGGACCAGGTGCAGCAGCTGCAACTGGTGGCCGATGTCGAGGTGGTTGGTGGGCTCGTCGAGCAGCAGCAGGAGCGGTTGCTGGGCGAGCGCGCGGGCCAGCTGGACCCGCTGCCGTTCGCCGCCGGAGAGGGTGTGCCAGCGACGATCGGCGTACCCGTCGAGGTCGACCCGGGTCAGCGCGTCGGCCGCGGCGGCGCGGTCGGCGTCGCTGTCCGACCATCGCGAGCGTCGGTGCGGGGTACGGCCGAGCAGCACCACCTCCCCGACGGTGAGGTCCAGGTCGGTGTCGGCGTGCTGGGCGAGCAGCGCGGCACGGCGCGCCAGCGCGGCACGGGGCAGGGCGGCGACGTCGTCGCCGCCGACGGTGACCCGTCCGCTGTCGGGCGCGGCGAGCCGGGCGACGATCCGCAGCAGGGTGGTCTTGCCGCAGCCGTTGGGGCCGAGCAGCCCGACGAGGCTGCCCGCCGGCACGGCGCAGGTGACGTCGTCGAGGATCCGCCGGGCCGCGACGGCCCAGGACACGTCGGTGACGGTGAGCATCAGTCGCGCGCCTTCCGGCACCCGGCCCACCGTCCCCGGGGGGGTCGCCGCGAGTCGGCCGGCTGCGCCCGGTGCAGCAGGACCACGAAGGCGGGCACCCCGAGCAGCGCCGTCAGCACGCCCACCGGCAGTTCGCGGGGCGCGAACAGGGTCCGCGCGGCGGTGTCCACCCAGACCATGAAGATCGCGCCGGCGAGGACGACGACGGGCAGCAGGCGCCGGTGGTCCGCGCCGGTGA
The DNA here is from genome assembly GCF_040295705.1 of Micromonospora sp. NPDC002717. Classification (NCBI taxonomy): domain Bacteria; kingdom Bacillati; phylum Actinomycetota; class Actinomycetes; order Micromonosporales; family Micromonosporaceae; genus Micromonospora; species Micromonospora sp. NPDC002717. The sequence goes on from NZ_JBEOVW010000001.1 coordinate 117,666, forward strand.
GGAACCGGGCGGCGTGCGGCAGGATCAGCCCGACGAAACCCACCGCGCCGCTGATGGCGACCAGCGCCGCGGTGAGCAGCGCGGTGGCGACCAGCAGCAGCCACCGGACCCGGGTGACGGGCACGCCGAGGGTCTCGGCGGCGTCCTCGCCGAAGGCGAAGGCGTTGAGCGTGCGGGCGTACGCCGCCACGAGGGTGAGCACGGCGGCCAGCACCGGTACCGCCCAGGCCAGGGCGGCCCAGTCGACGCGGGCCAGCGAGCCGGAGAGCCAGAAGGTGATGCTCTGCGTGGCGTGCGGGTCGGCGACCCAGACGATGACGAACGACGTCGCCGCCCCGCACAGCTGCGCGACGGCGACCCCGGCCAGCACCACCCGGGTGGGTGCCAGCGCGGCCCGCCGGCCGGCCACCACCGCCACGACGGCGAACGCGGCCAGCGCGCCGGTGAAGGCGCCCCCGGTGAGCGCCGCGACCCCGCCGCCGACGCCGAGGACGAGCACCGCGACCGCGCCGAGCGACGCCCCGGAGGAGACCCCGAGCAGGTACGGGTCGGCCAGCGGGTTGCGGGTGACGGTCTGCGTCACCGCCCCGACGGCCGCCAGCCCGGCGCCCACCACCGCGGCGCCGAGCACCCGGGGCAGGCGCAGCCGCCAGACGATGTGCTCGCGCAGCAGCGGCATGTCGGCGTGGGCCAGGCCCAGGCGGTCGGCCACGACGGCCCAGACCGTCGACACGGGGATGTCGGCCGGCCCGACGGTGACGGCCGCCCCGATCGACACGACCAGACCCGCCAGCAGCGTGACCAGCAGCGCGACCGTGCCCACGGGACGGACGGGCCGGCCGCGCCGGACCTCGGAGGCGGTGGCGCCGGGGTCCGCGCCGGCCCGACCGCGCACGGCGCGGCGACGGGCCACGGCGAGACGGTGGGCCACGGCGGTACGGCGCGCCACGGCGGTCAGCGGTTCGCTCCGGCGGGAAGCTGCGCCACCCCCGCGGCGAGCGCCTCGACGCCGAGCACCGCCCGCACCCCGGCGGAGGTGGACGAGAACGGGACGACGACGAACCGCTGCCCGGCCACCGCGGGCAGATCCTTGAGGGTGGGGTGCCGGGCCAGGAACGCCTGCTTCGCGGCGGCCGGGTCCCAGGTCGCGTCGACCAGCACGATCGCGTCGGGGTCGCGCGCGACGACGCTCTCCCAACTGGTGTCGGCCCAGCCGCCGGCGAGGTCGCCGAGGGAGTTGTCGACCCCGACCGCCGACATGATCATGTTGGGGCTGCCGCAGCAGGCGCCCACGCTCGGGGCGTCGGTGCCGGCGTCCCACCAGAGCACGGAGACGTCCCGCGTGCCGTCGAGCGTGGCGGCAGCGGCGGCGATCCGGGTGCGGTGGTCGGCGATGAGCCTCTCGGCCCGCTCCGGCACCCCGAAGACGGCCGCGACGTCCCGGATCTCGGCGAACACGTCCTCGACGGTGAGCTTCCCCGGCCGGTGCGGCTTCGGGCACCCGGCGGGTGAGAGGTAGGTGCCGATGCCGAGCCCCGCCAGGGCGGCCCGGTCGCCGACGCCCTCGTCACCGAAGGCGCTGTGGAACGAGGCGTAGACGAAGTCCGGCGCCGTCTCCAGGAGTTTCTCCTTGGCCGGGTACTTTCCGGACAGCACCGGCACCGATGCGTACGCGGCGGCGTGCTCGGGCAGGATCGCGTCGTCCAGGTACGCCGTGCCGGCCATGCGGTCGGCCAGGCCGAGCGCCAGCATGATCTCGGTGGCGGGCTGGTTCAGCGTGACCGCCCGCTGGGGCGGGGCGGCGACGGTGACCGGCGTGCCGCAGTTGGTCAGGGTGGCCGGCGCGCCGGATGCCGGGGCGGGGTCGTCGTCCGTGGCGCAGGCGCCGAGCAGGACGAGGAGGACGGACAGGGGCGCGGCTACGCGCCGGGACAGGGTGGACCGCACAGCGCGTACGCGCATCGGGACCGCCTTCCAGCACCTCGTGGACGGGTCATCGCAGTGCCGTGGCCGGTCTCCTGGCTGACGGGAGGTGCGTCCGTGGCCGGCCTTCCCAGGCGTGCGACACGCCCAGTGACCTCTGACGACGAGGGCCGCGGACTTCCCGATCACAGTGGCGAGGGCCGCACCGGTCTTCCACCGGCTTCCCGAACACCACGGCAGCGTCACCCTAGCCTGCGCCCGACCCCGAATGCCACGGTGACGAATGCCATGGAGCGGCCTTTCTCACCACTGTGGACGGTGCGGCGCGCGGCGGTTCACGCTTCCGGCGGGGGCGGAAGGTCGACGACCCGGGTCGCCCAGCGGGCCATCAGGGCCGGGTCGTGGGTGATCAGCAGGACCCCGGCGCCGTGCTGTCGCTGGTAGTCGGTGATGACGGCGGCGAGGTGGGCCTGGGTGGAGGCGTCGAGCATGGCGGTGGCCTCGTCGCAGAGCAGGTAGGCCGGCCGGTGCACGAGCGCCCGGGCGAGGCAGGCCCGTTGCAACTGCCCGTCGCTGACCGCGTGCGGGCGGCGGGCGAGCAGGTCCGTGGTGAGGCCGACGAGGTCGGCCAGCTCGGCCGCGCGGGCCCTGGCCTGCTCGGCCGGCACGCCGGTGGCGCGGAGCGGTTCGGCGACGATGTCCGCGAGGCTGAGCCGCGGGTCGGTGGCGGCGCGTGGGCTCTGGAACAGGATCGCGACGCGGGTGCGGACGGCCGCCGGCAGCCGGTGGCGGACTCCGGCGACCCGGTGACCGTCGAGGGTGACGTGCCCGGCGTCGGGGGCGTGCAGCAGGGCGAGTACCCGGGCCAGGGTGGACTTGCCGCTGCCCGAGGGGCCGCGCAGCCCGACCGTCTCGCCGGGGGCGACGTGCAGGTCGACGCGGTCGAGGACGCGCTGCCGACCGTAGGCGACGGTGACCTGGTGGGCGGCGAGCGCGGTGGCGGTCGCCTCCGGTCCGACGTGTTGACGGGTGGCCGTGGTCGTGGTCATGCCGGCGCTCCGACGGGCAGCGGGTGGTGGCAGGCGACCTGGCCGGAGCCGTCCACGACCGGGGTGGGCGGCGTGCGGCAGATGTCGGTGGCGCGGTCGCAGCGCGGGGCGAAGGCGCAGCCGGCGGGCAGGTCGGTGAGCATCGGCGGGTGGCCGGGCACGGGGCGGAACGCCCGCTCGGGCAGGGCGTCGAGCAGGCCGGCGGTGTAGGGGTGGGCGGGCGCGGCGAACAGCGCCTCGGTGGGCCGGCGCTCGACGACCCGGCTGGCGTACATGACGGCGACGGTGTCGGCGACGCGGCGGGCGGCGGCCAGGTCGTGGGTGATGAGCAGGACGGCGTTGCCGGCGTCGCAGCGGCGGCGCAGCAGGTCGAGGGTGTGGTCGACCAGGGGCCGGTCGAGGCCGGTGGTGGGTTCGTCGGCGAGCAGCAGCGGCGGGTCGGGGGCGAGCGCGAGGGCGGTGGCCAGGCGTTGCGCCATGCCGCCGGACAGCTCGTGGGGGTGGCGGTCGAGGTCGGCGGGGTCGAGCCCGACGTCGGCGGCGACCCGCTCGGCCGCCGAGGGCGCGTCGCGGCGGGCGTGCCCGTGGGCGCGCAGGGTCTCCGCCAGCAGCCGCCGGCCGGTGCGTACGGGGGTCAGCGCGGTGGCGGGGCTCTGCGGCACCAGCCCGACCGCGCGGCCGCGTACGGCGCGGGCGAGGTGGCGCTCGGTGCAGCCGATCAGGTCGACCTGGTCCCCGCCGGGCGGGCGCAGCCGGGCGTGGCCCGAGACGGTGGCGTTGCCGGGGAGCAGGCCGAGCAGGGCGTGAGCGAGCACCGACTTGCCGCAGCCGGACTCCCCCACCACGGCCACCAGTTCGCCGGGGTGGACGGTCAGGCGCAGGTCGGTGACGGCCCGCACCACGGCGTCGCGGAGCTGGAAGCGGACGGTCAGCCCGTCGACCTCCAGCAGCGTGGGGCGCGGGCCGGCGGCGGCGGCGCCGGCCGTGGCGGGCGTGGCGTCGCCGGTGGCGGCGGTGCCGGCCGTGGCGGCGCGGGGCTCGCGGGTGGTGGTCACAGGTTCAGCTCCGCTCGTACGCGCGGGTCGAGGCGGTCGCGCCAGCGGCCGGTGAGGGTGGCCAGGGCCAGCGTGACGACGACGAGGAGGAGGCCGGGGACGAGGCTGGCCCACCAGGCGCCGGTGAGCAGGGACCGCTGCCCGTCGTTGATCATGTTGCCGATGGAAGCCAGGTGCGGGGGCAGGCCGAGACCGAGGAAGGACAGCGCGGTCTCGTGCCAGACGGCGTGCGGCACCATCAGCGTGGTGGCCAGGGCCAGCCGGGGCAGCACGTGCGGGAGCAGGTGCCGGGTGATCACCCGCGCGCGGCTGGCGCCGCCGGCGATCGCGGCGTCGACGAACGGCCGGGTGCGCAGGCTGAGCAGCTCGGAGCGGACGATGCGGGCGGTGGAGAGCCAGTGTGTCAGCCCGATCGACACGATCACCGCGCCGAGGCTGGGGCGCAGCATCGCGACGATGAAGATGCCCAGCAGCAGGTGCGGCAGCGCCGCGATGGTGTCGACCACCCGCATCAGCACCCGGTCGACCCAGCCGCCGAGGGTGCCGGCAACCGCCCCGACGAGGCCGCCGATCACGGTGGCCACGAGCGCGGCGACCGCGCCGACGAGCAGGGAGACGCGCAGGCCGTAGAGGCTGCGGTGGGCCACGTCGCGGCCCAGGTCGTCGGTGCCGGCCGGGTGCGCGGCCGAGGGCGCGAGCCGGGTACGCGCCAGGTCGACGGCGCTCTCGTCGAGCGGCCAGAGGACGGGGGCGAGCAGGCAGGCGGCGACCGCGCCGACGAGCACGGCCCACGCGACCGTGGTACCGGCGCGGCCGGCACGCGGCTTCGGCCGCCGGACGCGGGCGGGGCGGGCGAGGTCAGTCATCGAGGCGTACCCGGGGATCGGCGGCGGTGTAGGCGAGGTCGGTGGCCAGGTTCGCGGCCAGCACCACGACGGTGGTGGCGAGGGTGGTCGCGGCCAGCAGCGGGAAGTCGCTGCCCAGCGCGGCCTGCACCGTCACCGCGCCGAGACCGGGCAGGGAGAACACGGTCTCGACCAGGACGGCGCCCCCGATCAGCTCGGGCAGGTGGGTGCCGACGAGGGTGAGGAACGGCAGCAGCGCGGTGCGCAGGGCGTGGCCGAACAGGACGGTGCGGCCGGGCAGGCCCCGGGCCCGGGCGGCGAGGACGTGGTCGTCGCGGAGGCTCTCGGCGACGGCGTCGCGGATGAACAGGACGAACCACGGCGCCTGGGCGACCGCCAGCACCGTCACCGGCAGGACCAGGTGCCGGGCCACGTCGGCGGGATCGGTGGAGGTGGCGGTGACGTCGGTGAGCCCGCCCGCCGGCAGCCAGCCGAGGGTCAGGGCGAACAGGGCGATCGCGGCCAACCCGATCCAGAACACCGGCATGGACTGCACCGCGTACGCGCCGGCGCGCAGCGCCCGGTCGAACCAGCCGCCGCGCCGGTACGCGGCCAGGGTGCCCAGCAGCAGGCTCGCCACGAGGACGAGGGCAAGGGCGGCGCCGACGAGCAGCAGGGTCCAGCCGGCGCGGGCGGCCAGCACGGAGGTGACGGGTTCGTGCCGGCTGGTCGACCAGCCCAGGTCGCCCTGGAGCAGGTTGCCCACCCAGCGGAGGTACTGCACCGGCAGCGGGTCGTCGACCCCCCAGTTGGCGCGGATCTGCGCCAGGTTCTCCTCGCTGGTGGTGAACGCCGCCGCGCCCGCGTACTGGTGGGCGGGGTCGATCGGCGAGGCCGCGCCGAGGGCGAACATGCCGACGCTGGTGGCGGCGAGGATCGGCACGGCCACCAGCAGACGCCGGCGGACCACGGCACCGGCTCCCGCCAGCCGTCGGCGGCGGGCGGGGGTGGCCGGTGCGGTCACTTCCTCGTCCAGGTGTGGATGTTCCACCAGAGGCTGTTGGCCACGTCGTGCTCGTGCGGCTCCACCCGCGGCGTCACCCCGGCGAGGCCGTCCTTCACCACGTAGGTGTGCTTGAGGTAGGTGAGGAACACCCACGGCAGGTCGGTGGCGAGCTGCTTCTGGAACGTGGCGTACGCGGCCTTGCGGGTGGCCGGGTCGGCGTTGTCGCGGGCGTCCTGCAACGCCTTGTCCACGACGGCGGACCGGTAGGAGCCGGGGTTGAAGAAGCCCTGGCCGGCGAAGTCGGAGCGGAACAGCTTGTAGGTGAGGAAGTCCGGGTCGTACGGGGTGCCGAAGCCCATGACCACCGCGTCGTGCTTCATCCGGGGGGTGATCGCGTCCCAGGTCAGGCCCTCCGGGGTGATCTCGATGCCGACCTTCTTCGCGTCGGCGGTCACCGCGAGGGCGAGTTCCTTGCGCAGGCTGTCGGTGGCGGGGTACATCAGCGCGAAGGCCGCCCGCCGGCCGTCCTTCGCGCGGATGCCGTCCGGGCCCGGCTTCCAGCCGGCGGCGTCGAGGGCGGCGGTCGCGGCGGCCGGGTCGGCGGTGGGCCTGCCGACGATCGACGGCTCGGCGAAATCCGACGACGACGGGACCGGCCCGAACGCCGGCTCACCCGCTCCGCCGAGCAGGCCGGTGACCATCGCCGCGCGGTCCACCGCCGCGTTCAGCGCCCGCCGCACCGCCGGGTCGCCGGTGACCGGGTTGCCCATCGGCAGCACCACGCCCCGGTAGTCGGCGGTGGACACCCGCTCCACCCGGTGGCCGGCCAGCCCGTCGAAACCGGCGGCGAGCTTCGGCGCCAGCTCCGCCGCGTCGAACTCGCCCGCCCGCATCCGCTGCGCGCGGACGTTGTCGTCGGGGACGAACGCGACCACGACGCCGGAGTTGGCGGGCCTGCCGCCCCAGTACTTCTCGTTGGCCGCGAGCACGAGCCGGTCGCCCGGCGTCCACGACGTCACCCGGTACGGGCCGGTGCCCACCGGCCTGCGGTTGAACTCGGCCTTGTTGACGTCCTGCCCGGCCAGCGCCTTGGCCGGCACGATGCCCAGCGCCAGCCGCTGCGGGAACGGCGCGTAGGCGTACTTCAGGGAGAACACCACGGTCGACGGGTCCGGGGCGGTGACCGAGGCGAGCATGTCGAGGTCGGAGCGGAGCGTGGAGTCGACCTTCGGGTCCAGCACCGCCTGATAGGTGAAGACCACGTCCTGGGCGGTCAGGGGGCTGCCGTCGTGGAACAGCACCCCGTCGCGCAGCTTCACGGTGACGGTCCTGCCGTCCGCCGACACGACCGGCAGCTCCCGCGCCAACGCCGGCACCAACTGGTTGCGCGCGTCGCGTTCGACCAGCCCGTCGAAGATCAGCGAGCCGCCGTCGACCCCGTAGTTGAGCACGGGGTTCAACGCCTCCGGCTCTCCCGCCGTCGCCACGACGAGGGTGTCGGCCGCGCCCGCGCCCGTCGACGTGCTCGTCGGGGACGAGCAGCCCGCCACGGCCAGGACGGCGCCGACGGCCATCGCCGCCACGCGCGCGGACACAGGCGTACCCATCACATGCTCCCCGGGTCTGTTCGTCGCACGACCCCGGCGTTCGCCGCGCCGGGGCCCTGAGGTGGGCCGGCCGTCACCGCGGCCGATGGTGCGCGGCGTGGCCGGTGGCGGGCCGGATCGGCGCCGCGCGGTGGGGAACTCCCACCGTGCGGCCAGATGATCTCCAGCGCCGCTGCCGCAAGCATCCCGCAATTGCCAAAGATGTGCAAGAAGCGCCCGGGGCGCCCGCCCGTGGTCTCCGGCCCGGACAACGCGAAGGATCCACCCACCGCTGGCGCCGGGGATCTTCAGCCGGGCCAGGGCGCCCGGAAGCGGCCCTCCGCTCGCGGAGAGCCGCTTCCGGGCCGCGGGGTGGCGCCGCCGGCGGTTCAGCCGATCGGCAGGGCCGTCACCCAGCTCTGCCAGGCCTGCTCGGCGCGGACCGGATCCTGGTCGGCCGCGAAGACGTGGTGGCCGAGGACCAGGGCGTCGCCCCGCTCGGCGCCGGAGTAGAGGAACCGGTAGAGCCCGTCGGCGGTGCGGACGCCGACGTACGTCGGGAGGCAAGCGAGGTCGACGACCCCCTCGATCGGCGGCAGACCGTCGACGGCGAGCCGGACCGGCTGCCCCTCCGCGACCGGGCCGTCGAGGCCGAGGGCGCGGGTCACCGCCGCCCACACCTTGTCCGGGCCGCCGGCCCCGGGACGGAACGCCGAGACCGGGGCGGCGGTCCGACCGGGGAAGTGGGCGAGGTACGCGGCCAGTGTCCCCAGATACATGTCCCAGCCGACCGCCATCGCCTCGTACTCGGTCTCCCAGTTGTCCCCGAGGACGCCGCTCTGGACGAGCCGCAGCACCGTACTGCCCTGGTCGCGGCCCTCGATCAGGTATTCCATGGCCATGAAGGTGCCGTCCGGGCCCGGCTCGGTGCGGTCCGCGAACCGCTTCCCGGGCTCCCAGGCGGTGATCGTCGCCTCCTCGACGTGGCCGGCCATGGTCAGCCGGGTCCGCCCGCCCTCGCCGGGCTCGACCTCGCTGCGGCCCATGAACCAGGAGTCGATGCCCGGGCCCGTGGCGATGGCCTCCCACACCTGCTCGGGGGTGGCGGCCAGCTCGACGTTCTTGTGCAGCTCGAAGCGGTGTCCCATGTCAGTGCCCTTCGATCGGTGTGTCGGTGTCGGACGAGGTCGCCGAGGCGGGTTCGGCGCTGGGGTGCAGGGCGAGCACGACGCGGTGGTCGCGGCCGCCGGGGGTGCTCTCGTCGTGGTACCGGGCGACGAGGGTGGTGATGGTGGAGGCGAGTTCCTCGGCGAAGGCGGCGCGGTCGGCGGGGGTGGCGAAGCGGACGGTGGCGTCGACGGCGAAGGTGGCCACGCGTTTGCCGGCGCGGTCGGCGCCGGTGACGAGGGAGCCGACGTCCTGGACGAGGCGGGCGGCGAGGGCGAGCAACCAGCGGGCGGAGAGCCGGTCGGGGGCGTGGGAGGGGTCGGGCCGCACGGCGGCGAGAGCGGTCGGTGAGATGACGTAGGAGGCGGCGGTGGCGCGCAGGACGCGTTCGGTGACGTTGCCCTTGCGACGTTCCTCGACCAGCTCGACGAGGCCGTGTTGCTCGAGCGCGCGCAGGTGGTAGTTGACCTTCTGCCGGGGGAGGCCGACCCGGGCCGCGAGCATGGTCGCCGAGGCCGGCTCGGCGAGCTCGGCGAGCAGCCGGGCCCGGGTGGGGTCCAGCGACGCCTCGGCCGCCGCCGGATCCTCGATCACCGCGATGTCGAACATGGCACCACTCTCCCACCGACAATTTTTCTTGTCAAGACAAGATTGGTTGTCGGTGGCGTCCGTCGGCGAACCCACGTCCGGGGAGGCGGGCCCGCACCGCATGGGTGGGGCCAACGGCGTCGCGAGCCCGGTGCTCCCGTCAGCGCTGTCGAGCTGGGCGACGCCGGACGCGGCGCCGGGGAAACCGCAGCCCGCAGCCGGCCGGCCAGCGCGGGCGGTCGCGCGTCAGGGCCCGGCCGGCGGGCAGAGAAGCCGGTCCAGCAGGGGCAGCCGGAGGACGTCCAGACAGAGGTCGACCGTGGCGGGCTCCGACGCCGGCGGCGCGGCGGTCGGGGCCGGCGCCGGGGCGACCGGCGCGGTGGTGGTCGGCGCCGGGGCGGCAGGGGGCGTCGGGGCGGGCGGGGCCGGGGCGGCGCCCGGCGGCGGCGAGGGCACCGGACCTCTCGCCGGGGCGGCCGGCGGAACGGCGTCACCCCGGCTCACCACGTCCTGCCGCACGAGCGGCACCCGCGCTCCCGCGGCGACGCGGGCCCGGGGAACCGCCGTCCCGCCGGTGCCCGGCCCGACCTCGTCCGGCACCACCGGCTCCTCGACAGTGGTCGCGGTGACGGTCGGCACCACCGTCACGGCGGGAAGGCTCCCGGCGCCCCCGTCCGCCCGGTACGACGGGCCGGGCTGCTCCGACCCGGACGTGCCGACGGTCAGCATCGCGTACGCCAGCGTGGCGACGGCGGCGGCGAGCGCCGTCCGGCGATCGGGGCGCAGCGCGGTCAGCGGAGCCTGGCTCGGCGCGGCCGGCGACGGCGGGACCGGCCGCGCGTGCTGGTGGGCGGCCAGCAGGGCGTCGAGCTGCGCGGTGACGGCGGCGCGTTCCCCGACGGCGGTGGCGAGGGCGAGCGTGAGATAGAAGCGGAAGTTCACCGTGGCGGTGGCCGGCACCCGCAGCCCGGCGAGCCGACCGCCGTCGGTGGCGTGCAGCAGGGTGAGCGGGACGTCGGGGTGGTGCGCGGGCCCGAGCATGTCCGCGTACGCCCACTCGCGCCGGCCCGCACGGCCGGCGAAGGCCACCCGGCGGTTGGTCACGACGGCCGGGCCCGCGTCGACGACCCGGAGCCCCTTCGGCAGCGCGCGGCCCGCCGCCGCGACCTCGGTCGTGGCGACCGTCAGCCCCGGCGCGGGCAGCCCGGGCACGTGCCGGGCCTCCGCCTCGACCAGTTCCGCGGCCGGCAGCACCCGGAACACGACCTCGTCGTCGCCGAGGTCCACCGGCAGGCCGGTACGCGGCTGCGCGTACCCGAGGAAACCGGCGGCCTCGATCCGCAGCCGGACCAGGTGGTCGTGGCGCCGGCGCCAGCCCTCGACCTCGGCGTCGTACGCGCAGGACCGCCGCCCGCTCTCGCGCTCCGCCCACCTGACCCGCCAGGCCGGGCAGGCTGCCGCCGGGATCGCGATGTTGGTGCGTGGTTCCACCGTCACGCCAGGTACAACCGCCCGCCTTCCGTCCAGGACACGTGCAATGATCGATACTTCCCATTGTTCCGATAGGTGGCGGTGTGTGAACCGCAGGGATCTGTCGCCGGCCGAGGGCGACCCGCTGACCATCGGCCGATCTTCCGCACGCAGCGGATGCAACCCGTCCGCTCTGCCGCTGGTCCGTGTAGTAGGGGCGGCAGAAGGAGAGCGGATGGACGGCGTGACGGCGGTGCACGAGGCATACCGGGCGCACTACCGCCGGCTGGTGGGTCAGGTGTACGCGTTGACGGGCAGCCTGCCCGAGGCGCAGGACGTGGTGCACGAGGCGTTCGCGCGGGCGCTGGCTCGGCCCGCGCGCTTCCTCGCCGTGCACGACCCGGAGACCTGGCTGCGGACGGTCGCGATGAACCTGGCGCGGACCCGGCACTGGCGGCAGCGGTTCCTCGACCGGCTGATCCGCAGCGGCCGGGCCGGGCCGCCCGACGACCATCCCGGGCTCTCGCCCGACCGGGTCGCGCTGGTGGCCGCGCTGCGCAAGCTCCCTCGCCCGACCCGCGAGGCGGTAGTCCTGCACTACCTGGCCGACCTGCCGGTGGTGGAGGTGGCGGCGGCGCTGGACGTGCCCGTGGGCACTGTCAAGGCCCGCCTCTCCCGAGGCCGGGCCGCGCTCGCCCGGCACCTGACCGACGAAGCCATCAGCGACGAGAGGACGATGCGGTATGCCTGAGCCGGACTTCCACGGACTCCGCGACGAGGTCGACCGGCTCGTGCGGCAGCCCGACTTCGACACCGTGCGGCAGCGGGCCGGCCGGCTGCGGACGCGGGCCCGGGTCGCGGCGGCCACCGGCGCTCTCGGGGTGCTGGTCGCCCTCGCACTCGGTGCGGCCTCCGTGCTGCCGTTCCTGCGGACGCCAGTCGCCCCAGCGGCGGGCGAGTCCCGCGTGCTGTGGGCCGGTGGCGGCGACCGAAACCACCTGTACGCGGTGCTGGTCGACTGTGCGACCTGCCCACACCGCCTGGTCGCCTCGACGGACGGGGGACGCAGTTGGGACCACCGCGTGGATTTCCCGTCCAGTGGTGGCGACCCGGTCACCGTGACCGTGCTCGGCCCGAAGTTCCTGGTGGCGCGGGTCCCGGTGGGACCGGCCGGTAAGGGCGGAGGCGAGACCGTCCGGCGAATCAGCACCGACGGCGGCGCGACCTGGCGGGACGCCGGCCCGGGCGGCACGCCGCGCGCCGCGGCCGTGCCGGACACCCGGCTCTGGGGCTGCCTGATCCACGTTCCGCAGGGCTGCGACATTCTGGTGCCCGATCCGGGGAGCGCCGCCGTCGTGCCGCTGGCGACGCAGCCACCGCTGGACGCGGCCGTGCCCGTCGACGCGCCACCGGCGGCCGGATACTGGGTACGCGGCTGTGATCCGGCGACCGGGCGGAGAGCCGTCGCGGTGAGCCGCACCGGCGGCCGGAGCTGGCAGAAGATGGTCTTCGACCGGGAACCGGAAGCCGACCGTCCGGTCGACTGCGCGTTCGATCTCGCCACCACCGACGGCAGTACGGTGTTCGCGACGCTCTCCGACGGGCAGGGCGTCCCGCGCCGGGTCTACCGCAGCGTCGACGGCGGGGGCACCTGGCAGGCAGCGGACCCGCGACTGCCGGATGGCTGGGTCGTGCAGGCCGGTTCGACGGTCACCGCGGACGGAACCCACGTCCTGCTCGCTGAGCGTGAGTCCCGGTTCGGGCTACTGACCAGCCGGGACGGACGGGCCTACGCGCCACTGGCGGTCGACGGTCCGGTGCACCACGACGCGCCGCAGGCCGTGGCCCTGGACCGCTGGATCCGCCACGACGAGCGGACGGTGTACCTGTCCGACGACGGCCTACACTGGCGACCCCTGGACCTCGGCTGAGTGACACCGAGGCGACCGCCGCGTACCGGTGCGCCGAGCGGGCTGGGGGTCGACGACGGGCCGGTGGCGGCACTGGCCCATGATCGGGCCATGTTCAGGCGCATGCGGGAGACGGCCCGCGAGAACCGGCGGCAGCAGCAGCGCATGTCGAGGTCGAAGAACCCCGACGGCTGCTGCGACTGCTGCGACCTCGGGCTCTTCTCCACGCTGCTGATGTTCGGGTCGGCGACGGCCGCCGCGACCCGGGCGCCGGTGCTGGACCGGGCCGGGGTGGCCGCGATCCGGGGCTACCGCCGGTGGCTGTCGCCGCACTGGCCGGGGCGGTGCCGGTTCTCCCCGACCTGCGGAGCGTACGGATTGACGGCGGTGGAGCGGCACGGTCTGGCGGTGGGCGGCCGGATGGCGGCCGAGCGGGTGCGCCGCTGCCGTCCCGGTATGCCGCGCGGCACACACGACCCGGTGCGCTGATCGACCCGTTCCCGGCTTGAGCCTGGCGGGGACGGGGTACCACCCCGCCATGGGTCAGCTCAGCAGTTCGCCACCCCCGCCGCAGGCCGTCGAGCTGCGGCGGTGGACGTTGTCCGAGGGGGCGGACCTGCGCGGCCTGCGGGCGTCCCTGCACGAGGAGTTGACCGGCGACGTGCTCGGCGAGGGCGAGGCCCTGGAGGAGGTCCCCGAGCTGGTCGTGCTGATCGCCACGGAACTCGCCACGAACGCCCTGCGCCACGGGAGACCGCCGACCATCGTCCGGCTGCTCGCCACCGAAGACCACCTCGTCCTCGACGTCGCCGACCACGACCTCGGCTCCCTGCCGGAGCTCGCCGACACGCAGCCCGAGGGTGCCGGCGGGCGCGGTCTGCAACTCGCCCGCGCCCTGTCCCTCGACGTCGGCTGGTACGCCACCGGCACCACGAAGAACATCTGGGCGTCCTTCCCCCGCACCGCCCGGCTGGGCGGCGCGCGGCGCGCCTGACCGGCGGTCCGCCCGCACCGGCCGGGCAGTTCGGGCCCCTGGCCCCCGTCTCCCGACGACCTACACTGGTTGCCGTGGGGCAATCAGCGTGATCACCGAAGGGCGGCGGACCGCGCCGCGGGGGCACTTCTGCTGGGCGTACGAGGACCTGGGGTCGCTCGCCGCCCAGGCGGAGCGCTACCTGCTCGCGGGCCTCGCCGCCGGCGAACGCGTCTGGTACGTCACGCCGCACCCCGCGGACGCGGTGGCCGACCGGCTGCGCCGCCTGCCCGGCTTCGCCGCCGCCGTGCGCCGGGGCGCCGCCGCCGTGGTCCCCCTGTTCTCGACCTACTCGCACGGCCACGTCGTCGACCCGCCGACGCAGGTCGCCGCCTACACGGCCGCCACCGACGAGGCGCTCGCCGCCGGGCACACCGGGCTGCGCGTGGCCGCGGAGGCCACCGAGCTGGTCCGCACCCCGGCCCAGCTGGAGAGCTTCACCCGCTACGAGCACCTCGTCGACCGCTACATGCGCACCCGGCCGTTCTCGGCCATGTGCGCCTACCACCGGCCCGGGCTGGGCGACCGGGCGGTCGCCCAGCTCGCCTGCCTGCACCCGGCCAGCAACGTCGACGACGTGCTGTTCAAGTTGTACGCCGTCGCGCCCGCCGACGGGCACGCCGCGCTGGCCGGCGAGCTGGACCTGTCCAACCACGAGCTGTTCCGCGCCGCCCTGGACCGCGCCGACCTGCGCCCCACCGACGGTGAGCTGGTGCTGTCCGCGGCCGGGCTGCGCTTCCTCGACCACCGCGCCCTGACCCACCTCGCCGAGTACGCGCGCCGCCGCGGCGCGACCGCCGTGCTGCGCACCTCCCGCTCGGCGGCGGCCCGGCTGGTCGACCTGCTGGACCTGCCGGGCATCCGGGTGGAGGTCGCGCGATGAGGACCGGCGCGGCCGCCCAGCACCACGGCTACTACCACGAGGCCGTCCGGTACGACTCCGACGACGAACTGCTCGCCGTGGTGGTGCCGTTCCTGCTCGGCGGCGTCGAGGCGGGCGAGCCCACCTACGTGGCCCTGGGCGAGCGCACCGGCGGGCTGGTCCGCTCGGCGCTGCCCGCCGGCCGCGGGGTGGAGTTCCTGCCCGGCGGCGACGTCTACACCCGGCCCGCCTCCGCCATCCGGTCCTACCGGGAACTCCTCGCGGCACAGGTGGCCGCCGGCGCCCGGCAGATCCGGATCCTCGGCGAGGTGCCCCCGGCCGCGTTCGGCGCGACGTGGGACTGGTGGGCCCGGTACGAGTCGGCGATCAACCACGCCTACGACGACTTCCCGCTGTGGAGCATGTGCGCGTACGACACCCGGTGCACGCCGCCGGAGGTGCTGGCGGACGTGGCCCGCACGCATCCCCGGTTCGCGACCGCCGACGGCCGGCACGTGCCGAGCACGACCTGGACGTCACCAACGGATTACCTGCGGGAGACCCGGCGGGTCGTGCCCGACCCCCTCCAGGCGGAGCCGCCGGTCGTCGAGCTGACCGACCCGACGGCGGCCGAGGCGCGCGCCGCCGTGCACAAGGCCGACCGGGGCCAGGTGTCGGCCGACGACGTGGACGATCTCGTCGTCGCGGTCAGCGAGATCGTCACCAACGCGCTGCGCCACGGCCGGCCGCCGGTCCTGCTGCGCGTCTGGTCCGGCGACGACCGCATCGTGGCGACGGTCCGCGACGGCGGCGACGGGCCGGGGGATCCGTTCTGCGGGCTGCTCCCCGCGTCTGGCGGCGCCCCGGGCGGGCTGGGCCTGTGGATCACCTACCAGTCGTGCAGCCACGTGACCTGGCACCGCGACGGCGAGGGCTTCACGCTCCGGCTGACGGCCGGGAACCCGCACGCCGCCCGCTGACCGACCGGCGCTCTGCCGGGGGCGGCGTCACCGCCCCCAGGGCTCGGCCGGTCGGCAGTCACCGCCGGGCCGGCCGTACACCACCGTGCCGGCGGGGTCGACGTAGCAGTGCTCGAACTCGTTCGAGGGTTGGAACAACCGGCGGCGGTCGATCTCGGCGCCGGCGGCGTCGTAGCTGACCAGGCGCGGCCCGTCCTCGTCGAGGTCGGCCCCGACCGTCATGACGGCGAAGACGCCACCGGAGATCCGGGCGGTGGTGGTCTTCCCGTCGCCGTGTTCCAGCACCAGGCGGGCGACCCGGGAGCTGACCCGGCCGCTGACCGTCACGTCGCCACCGGACCGCTCCGTGGAGGTGAGCAGGAGCCGTTGCACCGGGCCGGGCAGCAGGTCGTGCGAGGGCCAGCGGTCGACGGAGCGCGCGCCCGACACCTCCGCGCCCGCCGGCCGGTCGACGTCGCAGGTCACGTAGCCCCTGTCGGTCAGGAAGAACACGACCGCGCCGTCGCCCCGCTCGGCCGCCATCGCCAGATCGGCCATGGTCGGCTGCACCTCCCCGTCCCGCGGGCCCCACTCCAGGCACTGCCGCGCGGCGGCCCGCAGGGTGGGCGACAACTCGCCGTACCCCATCGCCAGCACCTCCACCGTCTCGACGTCGGAGGGCTCCCGCACGGCGAATCCGGCCGCGACCACCGCCAGCGCGGTCAGGCCCACGGCGAACCGCAGGCGGATCCGTCCCGTCGTCGGGCGGCCGACCGCACGGAGGACGTCGGCCCGTATCCGGTTCGTCACCCGGGGCGGCAGGTCCCGCTCGCCGGGCGGTTCGAGAGCCCTCGTCATCGCTGCTCCTCCTCGTTCTCGTCGGTGACCAGCCGCGCCAGCCGTTTCCGGGCGCGGCTGACGCGGGACCGGACGGCGACCTCGCTGACGCCGAGGGCCGCCGCCGCGTTCGCGTACGACACCCCCGACCAGAGGCAGAGCGCGACGGCCTCCCGCTCCGCCCGGGGCAGCCGTCGGGCGGCGGCCAGGATCGCCCTCATCCGCCGCTCGTCGTCCAGCCGCTGCGCGATCTCCTCGGCCGGGTCGTCCGCCGCCTGCCGGTCGGCCGGCAGCCGGCGCAGCAGCGCCGCCCACCGCCGCGCCGAGCGCCACTCGGTGCGTACGGCGTTGCTTGCCACCACCAGCAGCCAGGGCAGCACCGACCCGTCCACCAGGCGTGCCGCGTCCCGCCTCCGCCAGGCGACCAGGAAGGTGGCCTGGGTGACGTCCTCCGCCGTGCACCAGGAGCCGGTCAGCCGGAAGGCGTGGTTGTAGACCGCCCGCGAGTGGCGGTCGAAGAGCCGCCCGAACGCGCCCTCGTCGCCGGCGGCGACCGCCGGCCAGAGCTCCTCGTCGCAGGGCGGGGTCTCGGTCTTCACACCCCACTATTGCCGGGTCGCCCGGTGTTGTTGCGGCAGCCGCCCGCCGGCACCCGGACCGCCGACCGGGCGGTCGCCGGGCGGGGCCGCCACGCGTCCACGGGCCGCGGCCGGCACCGGTGGCAGCGGGCGGCGAGGACGGGCCGGCGGAGGTCCGGGACGCCCGGTCGGGTCACCGGCGGGCCAGGCGGGCGGCCAGCGCGGCGCGCAGCTCGTCCATGCCGGCGCCGGTCAGCGCCGACACGGCCACCGCGCCAGGGTGGGCTCGCCGCAGCGCGTCGACCCACTCCACCGGGGTGACGTCGATCTTGTTGAGCACCAGCAGCTCCGGGACGTCGCCGGCGCCGATCTCGTGCAGCACGCCGTGCACGGTGGTGATCTGGTCGAGCGCGTCCGGCGCGGAGGCGTCCACCACGTGCGTCACGAGGTCGCTGCGGCTGACCTCGTCGAGGGTCGACCGGAACGCGTCGACCAACTGGTGCGGCAGGTGCCGGACGAACCCGACCGTGTCGGTCACGGTGAAGAGCACGTCGCCGACGCGGATCCGGCGCACGGTCGGGTCGAGGGTCGCGAAGAGCACGTCCTGCACCTGGGCGTCCGCGCCGGTCAGCCGGTTGAGCAGGGCGGACTTGCCCGCGTTCGTGTAGCCGGTGATCGCCGCCGAGGGGACCTGGTTGCGGGCCCGCCGCTCCCGGTTGCGCTCCCGCCGCCGGGTCAGCTCCGAGGCGTTGCGGCGCAGTCGGGTGGCCCGCTGGCGCAGCCGGCGACGCTGGGTCTCCAGCCGCATCTCGCCCGGCCCGCGTACGCCCATGCCGGCGCCGCCGGCCATCCGGCCGCCACCGATGCGGGACATCGAGCGCCCGTCGCCGCGCAGCCGCGGCAGCTGGTACGCGATCTGCGCCAGCTCCACCTGCACGCGGCCCTCGCTGGTGCGGGCGTGCTCGGCGAAGATGTCCAGGATCAGCGCGGTCCGGTCGACCACGCGTACGCCGACCCGCTCCTCCAGGTTGCGCACCTGGCCCGGGGTCAGCTCGCCGTCGGCGATGACCAGGTCGGCGCCGGTCCGCTCGGCCAACGCCGCCAGCTCGTCGACGGTGCCGGAGCCGACGAAGGTGGCCGGGTCGGGGCGGGGCCGGTTCTGCACCACCTCGTCGACGACGGCGAGCCCGTCGGTGTCGGCGAGCCGGCGCAGCTCGGACAGCGACACCTGCGTCCCCGGCCCGGTGTCGCCCGCCTCGTGCTGGTGCACCGCGACCAGCACCGCCGTCGGCCGCTCCGCCGGCGTGCCGGAGCCGTTGCCCAGCAACCACGATCCCGCCATCACGAAACCTCGCATCACCTCGCGCCGGCCCCCGATCTACCCCGGACCGGGCGAAGCATGCCGACGCCGTCGGCCGGGGAGAGCCGGCGTGCGGCGGGCTCCGGTGGCACCCGTCACGACCGGCGGACGGCGGGCAGGCCTGGGGGTACGTTCGGCGGGCAGGCGACGATCGTTTCCGGGCGCGCCGGAGCAGACCCCAGGAGGACGCGGCCGTGCCGGACGCCGAGGAACTGATCAGCGACGCCCTCGCGGCGGTACGCGGCACCGACGTACGCCTCGCGGAGCGGCAGCTGGACCGGCTGATGATCGGCACCGGCGCGGCGGACGGCGCGGCGGCCGTCGACGCCGCGCTCCTGCGCCGCCTGGTCCGCGGGGTCGGCCGGCTGGCGCCGCGCGGCTGGCAGCCGGTGGACCTGGCCCGGCTCGCCACCCGCCGGCTCGGTGCCCGGTCGGCCGGGCTGGTGACCGACGCCCTCGCGGCGCACCGCCGCGACCTGACCGGGCCGGTGCCCCCGTGGTGGGACGACCAGCTCCGGGACCTTGGCGCGCGGGTGTGGTGGGACGCCGACGAGGGCCACCTGGCCGCCTGGTCGGCCCGCGCCGGATGGGACCGGTTCACCGCGCTGCGCGCGGCGGTCGACGCGCTGGCCCTGGTCGAGGGGCTCCCGCCGGTCGCCGTGCTGCGCCCGCCGCCCGGCGCCACCGGGGCGGTCGCCGCGCGCGGCGGCTCCGGCGGCGGGTCGCGGATGCTCGACCGGGTGCGGGCGCTGCTGGCCAAGGCGGAGTCGACGACCTACCCGGCCGAGGCGGAGGCGCTGACCGGCAAGGCCCAGGAGCTGATCGCCCGGCACAGCATCGACCAGGCGCTGCTGGCGGGCGTCGCCGAGCGCGCCGACCAGCCCGGCGGGGTGCGCCTCGGCACGGACCCCCCGTACGCGGGCGCCAAGGCGCTGCTGGTGCAGGAGGTGGCGGCGGCGAACCGCTGCGAGGCGGTGTGGTCCGACGACCTGGGCTTCACCACCGTGCTGGGCTGGCCGGCCGACCTGGAGGCGGTCGAGCTGCTCTACACCTCGCTGCTGGTGCAGGCCACCACCGCGATGCTGCGCGGCCGGGACGAGCGGCGGACCAAGGGTGCCGGCCGGCGCACCCGGGACTTCGACGAGTCCTTCCTCAACGCCTTCGCGCTGCGGATCGGCGAGCGGCTGCGGGCGGCCACCGAGGACGCGGACCGGCAGGCGGCCACCGAGGCCGGGCCGGAGCGGCTGCTGCCGGTGCTCGCCACCCGCGCCGAGGCGGTGCGCGAACGCCTCGACACGCTCTTCCCCGGCGTCACCCGGGCCCGGCTCACCGTCCGCGACGCCGACGGCTGGTCGTCCGGCACCTCCGCCGCCGACCGCGCCTCGCTCGGCGGCGGCCCCGGCCCGAAGCGCCAGGTACGCGGCCGGCGCTGAGAATCTTCCCGCACCGCTGTCGGATCCGGCGGGTCGGCTCCGACCCTTCACCGGAGACGCGTCACCATGGGCGCGGCCGAGCCGACGAGGAGCACCCGATGAAGTACATGCTGCTGATCTGGAACCGTCCCGGGTTCGCCGAGGAGCTGTCGGAGCAGGAACGCACCGCGCTCTTCGGCGAGGTCGACGAGATCATGCGCGAGCTGACGGAGTCCGGCGAGCTGGTCGGCGGCCAGGCGCTGGCCGACCCGTCGCAGGCGCGTACGGTCCGGCTGACCGGTGACCGGCCGGAGGTGACCGACGGGCCGTTCATGGAGAGCAAGGAGCAGTTCGCCGGCTACCTGATGGTCGACTGCGACGGCCCCGAGCGGGCCGCCGAGATCGCCAGCCGCTGGCCGGACGTGCGGCTGGGCTTCGGCGCGCTGGAGGTGCGGGCGGTCATGAACGAGGCCGGGACGGACATGTGAGCGGACGGCACGTCGAGGACCTGCTGCGCGACCTGGCGCCGCAGGTCCTCGGCCTGCTCGTCCGCCGACACGGCCAGTTCGACGCGGCCGAGGACGCCGTGCAGGAGGCGCTGCTCGCCGCCGCCATGCAGTGGCCGGAACAGGGCGTGCCGGACAACCCCCGGGCCTGGCTGCTCACCGTCGCCGGCCGCCGGTTGACCGACGAGTGGCGCAGCGAGCGGGCCCGCCGGGACCGGGAGGTCGCGGTGGCCGTCCGCGAGCCGGCGTACGCGACGGTCGCGCCCGCGGCCGACGAGGAGCCGCCGGCCGGGGACGACACCCTGACCCTGCTGTTCCTCTGCTGCCACCCGGCGCTGGCCCGGTCCGCGCAGGTCGCGCTGACGCTGCGCGCGGTCGGCGGCCTGACCACCGCGCAGATCGCCAGGGCACACCTGGTGCCCGAGGCGACCATGAGCCAGCGCATCCGCCGGGCCAAGCAGCGGATCGAGGCTGCCGGGGCCCGGTTCCACATGCCCTCGTCCGGGGATCGGGACGAGCGGCTGCGGGCCGTGCTCCAGGTGCTCTACCTGATCTTCAACGAGGGCTACACCGCCTCCGGCGGGCCGGACCTGCACCGGGCCGACCTGACCGCCGAGGCGATCCGGTTGGCCCGCACGCTGCACCGGCTGCTCCCCGACGACGGCGAGGTGAGCGGGCTGCTGGCGCTGATGCTGCTCACCGACTCGCACCGGGCGGCCCGGACCGGGCCGGCCGGCGAGCTGGTCCCGCTCGCCGAGCAGGACCGCGACCGCTGGGACGCCGCCGCCATCGCGGAGGGGATCGCCCTGGTCACCGAGGCGCTGACGTGGTCGCCGCCCGGCCCGTACCAGCTCCAGGCGGCGATCGCCGCGGTGCACGCCGAGTCGTCGTCGGCGGAGCTGACGGACTGGCCGCAGATCCTGGCGCTCTACCGGCTGCTCGCCCGGATCACCCCGAACCCGATGATCACCCTCAACCAGGCGGTCGCGGTGGCCATGGTGGACGGTCCCCGCGCCGGTCTGGCCCTGCTCGCCCCGCTCGACGCCGACGACCGCACCGCCGGGCACCACCGGCTGGCCGCCGTCCGCGCCCACCTGCTGGAGCTGGCCGGCGAGCCGCGGGCGGCGCGGGCGGCGTACCTGGCGGCGGCCCGGGGCACGACGAGCCTGCCGGAGCAGCGCTACCTGGAGCTGCGCGCCGCCCGGCTGGCGACACCGACGAGTCCCGGCGGGCCCGGCCGAGAGCCGCGCTGACGGGCGCGCCGGCCGGCGTGCGGCACGGGGGCGCACGCCGGCCGGCGCTCCGTCAGGCGACCGGGACGGCCGGGCAGCGGGTGTCGCGGGCGGGCACGTCGACCGAGATCAGATAGCGGTCGACCGCGTCCTGCACGCAGGTGCTGCGGGTGTAGTTGCCGTGCCCCCAACCCTCGTAGGTCAGCAGCACCCCCGAGCGGCCGAGCTGCCGCGCCACGTTCGTCGCCCAGTTGTGGCCGCTCGCCGGGTCGTGCCGGGTGTTGGCGAGCAGCAGCGGCACGTCGGTGCGGACCCGCAGCCGGTGCTGCGGGTTGGCGACCGGGGCCGGCGTGCCGAGGCACGTCGCGATCGCCAGCAGCCCCTGCGGGTAGCGCAGGTCGGGCGCTATCCGGGCCATCCGGCGCAGGTGGGCGGCGTACTCCCGGTGGTCGCGGACCGGCAGGTGCCAGTCGGCACAGAAGACCGCGAAGGGGTGCGGCCGCACGGCGTCCTCGCCCGCGGCAGCGGCGGTGGCGGGGAGCCCGGTGGGAGCGGGCGGGGTCGCCCGCAGGGCCACGATGTCCCGGGCCAGTCCGGCCCAGTCCGGGCCGTACAGCGCGCGCTGGGCGAGCCGGCTGAGGTCGTACGGGGTCAGCGCCGTCCCGGGCCGGTCCGGGTCCGCCAGCTCGCCCCGCTCCGCGCGGGGGAACAGGCCCGCCCAGGCGGCCCGGACGTCCTCGCCGTGCAACGGGCAGCTCGGCGTACGGGCGCACCAGGCGACGAACTCGTCGAAGGAGTCCTGCGCGGCGGCGCCCTGGGTGTCGAGGAACGCCCGGGTGCCGAGGCTGTGGTCGACCACGCTCTCCAACACCATGGCCCGGACCCGGTGCGGGAACTCCTCGGCGTACTGCGCGCCGAGCAGGGTGCCGTACGAGCTGCCGTGGAAGGTGAGCCGGGGCTCGCCGAGCGCCGCCCGGACGGCGTCCAGGTCCCGCGCGGCGCTGCGGGTGTCGACGTGGTCGAACAAGGGCCCGGTCCGCTGCCGGCAGTCCTCGCGGAGCAGCGCGTTGTCGGCCAGGGTGGCGTCGAACCGGGCCTGGTCGGTGATGACCTGGGGCTGCCGGTCGAGCAGCGCCGCCGAGCAGAGCACGGGGTTGCTCCGGCCGATGCCGCGCGGGTCGAAGCTGACGATGTCGAACCGGCGGCGCAGGTCGTCGCTGAACCGGTCGTTCCGGATGATCCGCCGGACGCCGGAGTCCCCCGGCCCGCCCGGGCCGAACACCAGCGAACCGATCCTGGCGGCCGGGTCGGTGGCGGCGCGGCGGGCCAGGTGGAGCGTGAACCGGTCGCCGTCCGGCCGGTCCCAGTCGACGGGGAGCGACAGGGTGCCGCACTCGGCGGTGCGGTCCTCCGTGCAGGGCTGCCAGGCGATGCCCGGCGCGGCGGCCGGCGCCGGTGGGGCGGCCAGGGCGGGCGCGGGTGCCGGCAGGCCCGCCGCCAGCAGCGCGGCGGTCGCGCCGAGCGCCAGCGCCCGGAGCCGGAGCGGACGCCGGGGTCCGCCCTCCGCGTCCTGTCGGCCCGGGTCGTCCACGACGTCGGGCACCCGGGGCCGGTCGCCGCCACGAGGGGCGGACTTGCGTACGCGCAGCACGAGATGCTGTCCTCTCCGTCGAAGGAGCGTTGCGATGAGAACTCGCCCACGGGCGAGGTGGTGCTGCTTCCACCCGGGCTGTCGAGTTGGCGCTCGACGGCCCGGGGCCTTTCCGCTGCGCTAGTCGACGTCCTTCAGGACGCGTTCCAGCGACACCAACCGGGACTCCATCCCGCCGAGCCGGCCGTCGAGGGCCGCCAGCACCCGGGCGGAGGCCGCCTGGGCCTCGACGGCGGTCTGGGCGAGCCGCCGGTACTCCTCCTCGCGGGCCCCCGCCGCCCGGGCCCGCCGGGTCTTGGCGACCTGCACGATCGTCACCGTGATCACGCTGACGAGCAGGGCGAAGATCCCGATCGCCCCGACCACCTCGGTCCAGTCGTGCTCGCTCATGCCCGCCGTCCCTCGTCCTCGTCCGGCCCCGCGCCGGATCCGGCGGTGAGCGTGTCGGCCGCCACCGCGATGGCGGCAGGCGTGAGCGTGTACGCGAACGGACTCACCTCGTAGTACTTCATGGCCTTCCCGTCCTCCGACAACTCCAGGTGCGCGGACACGAGGCCGGCCGCCGCGAGCCTGCGCAGGTGCACCTGCACCAGCGCCCGGCTGATGCCGAGCTCGCGGGCGAGTTCGCTGACGTACGCGCGGCGTCGCGCCAGCACGGCGACCACCCGCATCCGGTGCGGGTTGGCCAACGTGGCCAGTACGCGCACCAGTTCGTCGCCGGTGGCCGTCGGACCAGCGCTCATGACCAGCCCTTGCACATGCAAACGGACGCTAGCGGGTCAGCCGCCGGCACGTCACCAGTGGACGGTCGATCTCAGGGACGGGTGGGGGATGCCCCCTGGTCCTCCCCCGGAGCCACCGGAGATCGGCACAGGGGTCGGCTCAGGCGTGGCACGCGCGGGTCAGCCGCGCCGGGATGCCGGTGAAGGTGGTGCTCATCCACGCGGCCGGGCGGGACGCCCGGGAGCCGGCGTCGATCCGGTCTGCGGTGTCCTCGATCAGGGCGCGGATCTGCGGGTCGGCGGCCCGGCGGGCCTGGGCGCGTACGTCGTCGGCCAGGTCGGCCAGGTTGCGCCGGAGCTGGTCGGTGACCTGCTCGCCGGTGAGGTCACGGCGGACCGAGGCCGTCGAGTCGGTGGCGATCTTCTGGCTGCCGGTGAGGATGACCCGGTCCACCTGCCGGCAGACGTCGGCGGTGTTGGCGGCCGTCGTGGCGACCGGGGACGGGCTCGCGGTGGCACCCGCCGGAGCGGTCGGGCTCGCCGACGACGCGCCGGTCGGTGCGCCGGCCTCCTCCTGGGGGGCGTCCTGGCAGCCCACGGCCAGCACCCCGAGCGCCACCGTGGTGGCGGCGCGCCGCGCGTACACGACGGATCGGGACATGGGACCTCTCGTTTCGCGGGTCTCGGCCGTCCGGCGGACGGCACGGGGTCGACCGACGCCGGGCGGCGAGACATCGTCCTGCCAACGAGCGGGGTCGCCTCCGGGACACGTCGGCCGTCGCGCCGCGACACACGGTCCGCCGGGCCGGCGAGGGCCGGCCCGGCGGTTCGCGCGTACGCGGGTCAGCTCCTGAATGCGTCCTTGACCTTCTCGCCCGCCTGCTTCAGTTTGGCGCTGGTCTGGTCGTTGCGCCCCTCGGCCTCGAGCCGCTCGTTGTCGGTGGCCCGGCCGGCGCCCTCCTTCAGCTTGCCGGCGGCGTCCTCGGTCGCGTTGTTGATCTTGTCGTCGAAGCCCATGTCAACCTCCGATTGGCAGTGCCGGTACGTCCTCGGGGTACCCCGCCCGGCCGGCGCCCAACCCGCCCCGACCGCCCACCGTCAACGCGGCGACCCGCGTCGGGTCCGTGCCGACCGCGGCCGGTCGGCGGACAAGGGTCCTGCGAGGACCGCCCCGAACGACCGCGCCGCCGGCCCCTTCAGGGAGGACCGGCGGCGCGGTGGGCAGGGTCAGGCGACCGGGCGGAAGCCGCGCAGCCGCAGGCTGTTGGCGACGACGAAGACCGAGGAGAAGGCCATCGCGGCGCCGGCGATCATCGGGTTCAACAGGCCCGCGGCCGCCAGCGGCAGGGCCGCCACGTTGTAGGCGAAGGCCCAGAACAGGTTGCCCTTGATGATGCCGAGGGTGCGCCGGGAGAGCCGGATCGCGTCCACGGCGGCCATCAGGTCGCCCCGCACCAGGGTCAGGTCGGACGCCTCGATCGCCACGTCGGTGCCGGTGCCCATGGCCAGGCCCAGGTCGGCCTGGGCCAGCGCGGCGGCGTCGTTGACGCCGTCGCCGACCATCGCCACGGTCCGCCCCTCGCCCTGGAGCCGTCGCACCACGTCGACCTTGTCGGCGGGCAGCACCTCGGCGATCACCTCGTCGATGCCCACCTCGGCGGCCACCGCGCGGGCGACCGTGGTGTTGTCGCCGGTCAGCAGCACCGGGGTCAGACCCAGCTCCCGGAGCCGCGCGACCGCCGCCCGGCTCGTCGGCTTGACGACGTCGGCCACCGCGAGCACGCCCCGGGCCCGCCCGTCCCAGCCGGCCAGCACGGCCGTCCGTCCCTCGGCCTCCGCCGTGGTCGCCGCCCGCGCCACCTCCTCCGGTACGTCGAGGCCGCGCTCGCGCAGCAGCCGGAGCCGGCCGACCAGCACCTCGCGGCCGTCCACCGTGCCGGTCACGCCGAGCCCCTCGACGTTGGCGAAGCCGGTCACCGGCAACAGCGCACCCTCCTCGGCCGCGCCGGCGGCGACCGCCTGGGCGATCGGGTGCTCGGACGCGGCCTCCAGCGCCCCGGCCAGCCGGAGCAGCTCCGCCCGGTCCTCGCCGGCCGCCGGGAGCACGTCCACCAGGGTCATCCGACCGGTGGTGACGGTGCCGGTCTTGTCCAGCACGACGGTGTCCACCTGCTTCGTGGACTCCAGCACCTCCGGACCCTTGATCAGGATGCCGAGCTGGGCACCGCGGCCGGTGCCGACGAGCAGGGCGGTCGGCGTGGCCAGCCCGAGGGCGCACGGGCAGGCGATGATCAGCACCGCCACGGCGGCCGTGAAGGCGGCCGTCGCGCCCGCCCCGGTGCCGAGCCACCAGCCGAGGGTGCCCGCCGCGAGGGCGATCACGATCGGCACGAAGACGCCCGAGATCCGGTCGGCGAGGCGCTGCACCGCCGCCTTGCCGGTCTGCGCCTGCTCGACCAGCCGGGCCATCTGCGCCAGCTGGGTGTCGCCACCGATCCGGGTGGCGGTGACGACGAGGCGTCCGCCGGCGTTGACGGTGGCGCCGACGACGGTGTCGCCGGGGCCGACCTCGACCGGGACGGACTCGCCGGTGAGCATGCTCGCGTCGACCGCGGAGGTGCCCTCGTCGACCACCCCGTCCGTGGCGACCTTCTCGCCCGGCCGGACCACGAACCGGTCCCCCACCGCGAGCTGGTCCACCGGGATCCGGGTCTCCACGCCGTCGCGTAGCACCGCGACGTCCTTGGCGCCCAGCTCGAGCAGGGCGCGCAGGGCCGCCCCGGCGGTCCGCTTCGCGCGGGCCTCGAAGTAGCGGCCGGCGAGGATGAACGCCGTCACCCCGGCCGCCGCCTCCAGGTAGATGTTGCCGGCGCCGTCGGTGCGGCTGATGTCGAGGGTGAACGGGTGGGTCATCCCCGGCTCCCCGGCGGTGCCGAGGAAGAGCGCCCAGACCGACCAGCCGAACGCGGCCAGGGTGCCGAGCGAGACCAGGGTGTCCATGGTCGCCGCGCCGTGCCGCAGGTTGACCCAGGCCGCCCGGTGGAACGGCAGGCCGCCGTAGACGACGACCGGGGCGGCCAGGGTCAGCGACAGCCACTGCCAGTAGGTGAACTGCCAGGCGGGCACCATCGCCAGCGCGATCACCGGCACGGTGAGCACGAGCGATACCCACAGCCGGGTACGCAGGCCGCGCAGCTCGTCCACGGGCTCGGCGGCCGGCTCCGCGCCGGCGGGTGCGGGCGGGGGCGGCAGGGCGGCGGTGTAGCCGGTCTTCTCCACCGTCGCGATCAGGTCGTCCGGGCTGACGTCGTCGGTGTACCGGACGCTGGCCTTCTCGGTGGCGTAGTTGACCGTGGCGGTCACGCCGTCCATCCGGTTCAGCTTCTTCTCGATCCGGGAGGCGCAGGAGGCGCAGGTCATCCCGCCGATCGCCAGCTCGATCTGGTTGGGTGCCATCTGCAGCGGCTTGGTGGTGGTCATCACGGTCCCGTCAGTTGTGCCCGTGACCGGGGGCGCCGTGGCCGGCGTCGGCGGTCGGGGAGCTCGTGGCGGCGGGCGTGCGCGCCGCCGGGGTGCCCGTCGCGGCCGGCGAGGCCGACCCCGTCGGGGTGCCGGCGACGACGGTGAACTCGGCGGTGCGCACCACGCCGCCGTGCTTGAAGTCCAGGTAGAGCCGGTAGGCGCCGGCCGACGGCACCTCGGCGAAGAACCTCACCTCGGGGCCGGGCTTCGTCCGCCCGTCGCCCGGCTCGCCGTCGGGGTGCACGTGCAGGTACGCCAGGTCGCCCTGACGCAGCGCCACCAGGTGGCCGTACGCGCCCAGGTAGGGCTCCAGGTCGGTGACCGGCGCGCCGTCGCGGTTGACGGTCAGGGCCAGCTCGGCGGTGCGGCCGGGCTGCGGGGCACCGGTGAGGGTGACGGTGTAGCCGTCGACCGTCGTGCTGGCCGCCGGGGCGGGCAGCGGCTGCTCGGTCAGCGCCCCGGGAACGGTCACGTCGACGCCGAGGGTCAGCGCCTCGCCCCCGGTGGGGGTGAAGTCCGCGAACGCCCGCCAGACGCCGGGCCCGCCCAGCGGCGAGTCGACCCGCCAGGTGCCGTCCGCCGTCATCTCCGGGTGCACGTGCCGGAAGCCGGACAGGTCGCGGCGGGCCACGATCAGGTGCATGCGCTTGTCGTGCGCCACGTCGTACGCGGTGACCGGCCGGCCGTCCGGGCCGGTGACCTGGAAGGCGAACTGCCCGGCCGGGGCGTCGACCGGTCGGAGGGTGTAGCCGCGGTCGGAGACGAGCAGTCCACCGGGCAGGTGGGCCGCCGCGCCGCCCTCGTCGCCCCCGTGGCCGGCCCCGCCGGTGTCCCCGTGGCCGTCCGCGGCGTCGTGGCCGGTCCCGGCGGCCGGGGCCACGGGGCCGGCCACCTGGCCGACCCCGTACGCCGCGCCGAAGACCGCCGCGAGACCGAGGACGAAACCGCTCAGTTTCGTCGCCGTGTTCATGGTGTACCTCGGTTTCCCCGTGCCCGCCGTCAGGCGCCGACGAGGTCGTAGCCGGCCTCGTCGACGGCGGCGCGCACGGTGTCGGTGTCCAGTGGGCTTTCGCTGGTGACGGTGACCCGCCCGGTGGCGAGGTCGACCTGGACGTCGCTGACGCCCGGGATGGCGCCGACCTCGGCGCTGACCGAGCTGACGCAGTGCCCGCAGGTCATGCCCTGCACCTGGTACGTCGTGGTGACCATCGAACTCTCCTCTCGACGCCTCCAGCATATACCCCCCAGGGGTAATGAGGAGGCGGACGGATGCCTGCCCTGCGTACCGATACCCGGTGGGGGTATCGGACACGGAGGACAGTACCATACCCCCGAGGGGTACGCTATCCTGGATCGCATGACCACACCGACGCCCGCCCCGACCAGGGGCTACACCGCCAGCAAGGACCAGTTGCTCGCGCGGCTGCGCCGCGTCGAGGGGCAGGTCCGCGGCATCGAGAAGATGGTCGACGACGACCGCTACTGCATCGACGTGCTCACGCAGATCTCCGCGATCCAGGCCGCCCTGGACAAGGTCGCCCTCGGCCTGCTCGACGGGCACGCCCGGCACTGCATGCACGAAGGGGCGGCCGAGGGCCGGGCCGACGAGATGGCCACCGAGATGATGGCCGCCGTCGGCCGCCTCATGAAGCGCGGCTGACCCGGCCGGCGGTGCCCCGGCGCTCGCCCGGTACGAGCGCCGGGGCGGCCCGGGTCAGAGCCGGTCGAGGATCTTCTCCATCGTGTCGATCTCGGCCTGCTGGGTGGTGACGATCTGCTGGGCCAGGGCCTTGGCCTCCGCGTTCACACCCCGGGCCAGCTCGTCCCGGGCCATGGTGACGGCGCCCTCGTGGTGCGCGATCATCATGGTCAGGAACTGCCGGTCGAACTCCCGCCCGGAGGCCGCCGCCAACTTCTCCATGTCGGCGTCGGACATCATGCCGGGCATGCCGTGGTCCATGTGCGGCGTCTCGGCGCCGGGCGACGGCACCGGCCGCCCCCAGGCCGACAACCAGCCGCTCATGGTGGCGATCTCGGGCGCCTGGGCGGCCTTGATCTCCCCGGCGAGCCGCTTGACCTCCGGGTCCGCCGCCCGCGTGGCGGCCAGCTCCGCCATCTCCACCGCCTGCCGGTGGTGCGGAATCATCATCTGGGCGAACATCGCGTCGGCGTCGCCGAAGGCGGCCGCGCCGGACGCGGTGGCCGCCAGCCCGCTGGTGGCGGGCGTGCCGTGCCCCGCGCCCGGGGACGAGTGCCCGTCGCCGCCGCAGGCGGTCAGGACTAGGGCGGCGGTGACGGTGGCGCCGGCCAGGGCGGCACGGCGCGCAATGGTACGAGTAGTCACGTCTGGGCCTTTCGGTGTCAAAACGTACGCAGCAGGACGGGGACGCGGACCGGCTGACCGGGCCGCGCCGGGGCGTCCTATCTGCGCAGCACCGAGACCGTGGCGAGCCGCAGGCCGACCGGCCGGGACGGCGGGGCACGGGGCGACCGGGCCGGCCCGCCCGACCCCTGGGCCGCCAGGCCGGCGGCCTGCACGCCGGCCAGCAGCAGCACGGCGAGCAGCAGCGGAACGGCGAGCGCGCCCAGCACCGCCAGGCACACGCCCCACCAGGGCAGCTCGCCGCCCGCCCCGCCGGACGGGAGGAACCGCTCGTGCGGGCAGTCGCCCGGGCAGCCCACGACGCCGGACAGCGCCGCCGGGACGACGTACGCGATGGCGGGGTCCTGACCGAGCGGCGCGGCGGTGTCGTGGCGGGGCAGCGCGGCGGTGACCTGACTGAGCGGCGCAAAGGTGTCGTGACGGGGCAGCGCCTGCGCCGCGCCGCCGTGCGCACCCGCTGCGGCAACGGCGTGCGCGGAAAACTCGGCGGGATGGCCCACGGCGTGCGAGCCGTGGCCGAGGGTGTGCATCGCGGCCAGGCCGAACAGCGTGCCGACGAGCAGCAGCAGCCGGACCCATCGCCCCGCCGTCACTGTCGCCGCCGCCCGCACACCGACCACGGTAGCCCCCGGGGCCGGCGCGTCTGGGGGCGACCGGCGCACCCGGCGGCGAATCCACCCCGGACGAGACCGCCGTGTCGGCCACGACGGGGCGGTCGACCCGCGGTGACCGGGCGGCGACCAGCGGTCGCCGGACGGGACGGCCCGCGGCCGACACCAGCCCTCACGACCTGCGCCCGGATGTCGGGATGGCTACCATTCGGCCGGTGGCCCTCCGCACTCCGCGCCGCCCGCACCGCTGCCCCGACCGGGCGGCGGTATCGAGCGACCGCGACCGGCCGGGCCGGGCCGTCGCGGTGCGTGACCGGCCCGACACCACAGGGCGATCCGCCGCGGCGGCCACCCGGGCACGCCGAACCGACCGGCCCGCCGGCACGTACCCCGCCCTGGATTCGTTGGGAGACACTCGATGGGCGCCGACCACACCCGTCCCGCACCGTCCGCACCGCCGGGGGTGCGACGGATCCTCGTCGCGACGGTGGTGCCCCTCTTCGTCGCCACCCTGATCGCGGCCCTGCTGCTCTGGCCGTGGGACGCCCCGGACGCCGCGCCCGGCACCGATCCGCCCCGCCACCACGGCACGGTGACCCGGGTGGTGACGGAGCCGTGCCCGCCCACCCCGGAGACGCCGGAGGGCGCCCCGGGCGCCGCGGAGGGCCCCTGCGGCACCGTGACCGTACGCGTCGACGACGGCCCCGACGCCGGCCAGCAGGTGGAGACGCCCGTACCGGCAGGGCCGGGGGCGCCGACGGTCGCGGTCGGCGACGAGATCATCCTGGTCCAGCTCACCGATCCCGCCGACCCCTCGGCGAGCGCCTACAACATCGCCGAGCACCAGCGCGGCAAGCCGCTGCTCTGGTTGGTGGTGCTCTTCGCCGCCGCGATCGTCGCGTTCGGGCGGTGGCGGGGGCTCGCGGCGCTGGCCGGCCTGGCGGCGAGCTTCGCCATCCTGCTGACCTTCGTGCTGCCCGGCATCAGCGCCGGCAGCCCACCGCTGCTGGTCGCGGTCGTCGGCGCGGCACTGATCATGTTCGTGGTGCTCTACCTGACGCACGGGGTGACCGCGCAGACCTCGGTCGCCGTGCTCGGCACGCTGGGCAGCCTGGTGCTGACGGGCGTGCTCGGCACGATCGCCACCGCGGCGACCCACCTGACCGGGTTCGGCACCGAGGACGCCACCACGCTGTCGATGTTCCAGGCCGACGTCGACCTGCACGGCCTGCTGCTCGCCGGGATCATCATCGGCTCGCTCGGCGTGCTCGACGACGTCACCGTGACGCAGGCCGCGACGGTCACCGAGCTGGCGCACGCCAACCCGGGGCTGTCCCGGATGCAGCTGTACCGGGCGGCCACCCGGGTCGGTCGCGCGCACATCGCCTCGACGGTGAACACCATCGTGCTGGCGTACGCCGGGGCCTCGCTGCCGGTGCTGCTCCTGCTGACCGCCGACTCCCGGGCGGTGAGCCAGATCCTGACCAGCGAGTTCCTGGCCCAGGAGATCGTCCGCAGCGCGGTCGCCACCCTGGGCCTGATCGCCGCCGTGCCGCTGACCACCGGGCTCGCGGCCGTGGTGACCACGGCCGGCCGGCGCGGCGGCGAGTCAGCCGACCGCGGCGCACCGCCGACCCCGCCTGCTCCCCGACCGGCGGCCGACCGGTCCGAGGCGCTGGAGGCCCTCAGCGGGCCGCGCGCCGGAAACACCGCCTCCGCAGCCCCCGCCGGGTGGCCCGACCGCGACGGGAGCACGGACACCGCATGGTGAAACTCCTCAGCGTGACCGATCAGGACGTCCCGCCTGATAAACGCGTCACTGCTCACCCTCCGCCGTTACGAAATAACGCATTTAGTCGGCTTAGGGACGTAGATCCCCGGCAGGGCTCTCGGGTAACCTCGCTGCCGGTCACCGCCGAAGGCGCGCAGCGGCGCCTGCGGTGCCGCCGCCCAATCGCCGCCAGGCGAGCCGGGGACCCAGGTACGTGGGGTGAATCCGCGACAGCGGTAGGGGCCACTTCCGCCCCGAACCCGTCAGCTAACCCGGTCGGCGGTCGACGGAAGGGAAAAATGTGACGGCACCCCTACGCCGCTGGTTGACACCTGTGGTGGCCGTGATCGCCGCCCTGGCCGTCTTCGCCGGGCCCCTCCCGGCGGCGGCCGCACCCACCCCACCGCCCCAGCCCTCCGGCCACGGGGACGACGAGCCCAAGCTGCTCAACGACCTGATCGA
Organism: Micromonospora sp. NPDC002717; assembly: GCF_040295705.1. Lineage (NCBI taxonomy): Bacteria > Bacillati > Actinomycetota > Actinomycetes > Micromonosporales > Micromonosporaceae > Micromonospora > Micromonospora sp. NPDC002717. The sequence continues at coordinate 150,166 of NZ_JBEOVW010000001.1, forward strand.
GACGCGGAACCGCAACTACGTCCAGGCCAAGGCGAAGCTCGCGAAGTCGAAGAAGCGCCAACTGGAACTGGCCCTGGAGGTCGACCGGGCGCAGGCCGACCTGGCAGCGCTGGCCCCGCAGGTGAGCCAGATCGCCGCCCAGTCCTACCGGACCGGGCGGATCGGCGCGGTGTCGATGCTGCTGGACACCGCCAGCCCCGACTCGTTCGTCAAGCGCGCCGCCGCCCTCGACGAGCTGAACCTGGTCAACTCCAAGAAACTCGCCGAGGTGAACGCGGTCAAGAACCGCGCCGAGCAGGCCAAGCTGGCGCTCGACGCCGAGGTTCGCGAGCAGACGAAGCTGACCAACGAGATGGCCCGCGGCAAGCGCGAGGCGGAGAAGGCGCTCGCACTGGTCGGCGGCAGGGGGCTGACCAGCGGCAAGGTGGTCGCCACCTCGCCGGTGGCCCGGATGGCACCGGGTCGTACTGCCGACGGCGACTGGAAGCCCCTGTCCTGCACCGAGGACGACCCCACCACCTCCGGCTGCATCACCGCGCGCACGCTGCACATGTACAAGGAGGTCAAGCGGGCCGGCTTCAACCGCTTCGTCGGCTGTTACCGCTCCGGCGGGCCGTACGAGCATCCGAAGGGCCGGGCCTGCGACTGGTCGCTGCAGAGGAGTGGCTTCTCCCCCTGGCACAACGACGACACCTACATGTACGGCAACAACCTGACCGCGTTCCTGGTCCGTAACGCCGACCGGCTCGGCATCTACTACGTGATCTGGAACCGGCAGATCTGGTTCCCGGCGACCGGCTGGAAGTCCTACAGCGGCCCGTCGAACCATACGGACCACGTGCACGTGTCGCTGCTCTGACGGCAGCCAACGACAGGGCCGCCCCGCAGTCGCGGGGCGGCCCTGTCGGCGTCTGTCGCCGTGTCGGCGTCCGTGACCCTGCTGGCGTCCACGGCCTGTGGTCGCCGCCCGTGGCCCTGCCGACGCCTGTGGCCCTCGTCGCCGGGCGTCGTCGGGCGTCCGGGCCGGGCCGGGCGAGCGTGGGAACCGGTCAGGCGAGGGCGGCGCTGGCGGCCGGCTGTGCCCCGTCGACCGCGCCCGGCCCGGTGGGCGCGGCGGCGACCCCCCGCGGCTCGCCGGTCGGCACGGCGGTGACCGCCCGCGCCTCGCCGGCGGCCAGCCGGTATGACATGCCCACGACGGCGCAGCGCCCGGCGGCAACCTCGGCGGCGAGTACGGCCGACCTGTCCAGCATCGCCTCGACGGTCTGCGCGATGTGGATGTCGACGATCCGGTCGATGTCGTCCACGCCCTCGGCGGCGGCGCGGCGCAGGCTGGGCACCACGGCGTCCACCACGGCGCGCAGGTGCCCAGCCGGGGGCGCGCCGGTGGCGTCCGCCGCACGGGCCGCCTGGACGGCCCCGCAGGAGTCGTGCCCGAGGACCACCACCAGCGGCGTGCGCAGGACCGTCACGGCGTACTCGACGCTGCCCAGCACCTCGGGGCCGACCGTGTGTCCGGCGGTGCGCACCACGAAGAGGTCGCCGAGGCCGCGGTCGAAGATGATCTCCGCGGCGAGCCGGGAGTCGGAGCAGCCGACGATCACCGCGAACGGGTGCTGCCCGTCCGCGACCGCGGCACGATGCCCGGCGTCCTGGTTGGGGTGGCGTGGAGTGCCGGTGACGAACCGGTGGTTGCCGGCCTGCAACTCGGCGAACGCCTGCTCCGGGTCGCCGGGAGTGGGGAGCGCGTCCCGCACGGCGGTCGAGCCCCCCGGTGCCGGCTCCGACGGCTTCCGCTCCGGGCCCGGCTGCGCGCCGGGAGATCCGGGACGATTCATCTCCCTCACCTCGTCCCTCACGTGAACGACCTGGTCATCCCGGCCGACGCTGGACGCGGGCAGTCCCCACGGTCACACGCACTCGAAGGTACGTCAAGGGATGCGTGATATGCATTTCATATGTTCGCGCCCGGCTGCGGACGCCGGGCGGGCCTCCCGCACGAGGGCGCGGCGGAAACCCGAAAGGCGCGCCATACGATGACGACATGGCGACGACAGGGGAGAACGGGAGCACCCGGAACTGGACGTTCCTCACGAACCACGGGCACGTGCTGCTCGCCATCGCCCGCAACCCCACCGCCCGGCTGCGCGACGTCGCGGACGAGGTGGGCGTCACCGAACGGGCCGCCCAGGCGATCGTCGCCGACCTGGAGGCCGGCGGCTACCTGAACCGCACCCGGGTGGGCCGGCGTAACGAGTACACGATCAACCCGGCCGGGCGGTTCCGGCACCCCGCCGAGGCCGACCGGCAGGTGGGTGACCTGCTCGCCCTCTTCACCGACATGACGCCCGAGAGCGCCGACCGCCCCTGACGCCGGAGGCGGCGGCCACCGCCGCCGACGCGCGACGGTAATCTCACCGCGTGCGCGAGAGTTTCCGACCGGGCGGGACCGAGCCGGCCCGCCGTCCTGGGCGCGGCGCCCGCGCCGTCCTCTGTGGAGCAGCCGCAGTCCTGCTCGGCACCGCCGTCGTCGCCCCGTCGCCCGCCGCAGCGGCGGTCCCCCGCTGCGGCCCTGCCGGCGAGGCCGCTCCCGCCGAGAAACCGTGGCCGATGCACCGGCTCGAACCGGAATCGGCCTGGCGGCTCTCCCGGGGCGCCGGCGTCACCGTCGCGGTCATCGACTCCGGCGTCTCGGCCAGCCACCCCGTCCTGCAGGGCCAGGTCAAAGTGGGCCGGGACTTCAACGGCCTGTCGCAGCAGCAGGGCCGCTGCGACCTGGCCGGGCATGGCACGATCATCGCCGGCATCATCGCCGGGCGGGACGACACCGGCGGGCCGTTCACCGGCATCGCGCCGCAGGCCAAGATCCTTCCGGTACGCGTCCTGCCCGACACCAAGACCAGGGTCGACGAGGAACTGCCCGGGCAGATCGCCGAGGCGATCGAGTGGTCGGTGCGAAACGGCGCCGACGTGATCAACCTGTCGCTGACGACCCTGGACACGGAGCGACTCAAGTCGGCCGTCGACTACGCCCTCGACGAGGGTGTCATCGTGGTGGCCGCCGCCGGCAACCGGCAGGAGAACCAGCAGGACCGTGCCAAGTTTCCGGCCGCGTACGAGGGCGTGATCGCGGTCGCCGGGGTGGACGAGCAGGGCGGGCACGTGGACAGCTCGGTGGCCCGGGACTACGTCTCCATCGCGGCGCCCGGGCTGAACATCCTCGGTCCCGCGCCCGGCGGCACGGGCTACCTGTTCCTGCCGCAGGGCGGCACCAGCTTCGCCGCCGCGTACGTCTCCGGGGTGGCCGCGCTGGTCCGGGCCGCCCACCCGAACCTCACTCCGGCCCAGGTGAAGGATCGGCTGATCCGGACGGCCGACAGCCCGCCGGAGGGGCGGAACGCCGAGGTCGGCCACGGCGTGGTGAACCCGTACCGGGCGGTGGCGACCCTGCTCGGCACCCGTACCGACCCGCCGGCCGGCGCGATGCCGCCGCCGCCCCCCACCACGGACCCGCTGGCCTGGCAGGGCACCGTCGCGGTGTGGGTCGCCGCCGTCGGCGCGCTCCTCGCCACGCTGCTGCTGGCCGTCAAGCCGATCCTGATCCGCGGCCGGCGCCGGGGCTGGCGCCCGGGCCGCCGCCCGGCCGGGCCCGACACCGCCCCCACCGCCTGACGCCGACACATCCGACGGCGGAAACGGGAGCGGGCGGAGTACCGGACCCGGCCGCGGCGGAGACGGCCCACGTCGCCGGTCGACGGCGCGGAGGATGCCGGACAGCGCCGAGCGCCGCCCACCACGTCAGGTGGACGGCGCTCGGCAGGACGATGTCAGCGCAGGATGCCGGGCGTGCCGCCGCCGTCCGCGCCCCAGACGTCCTCGTCCTCCTCCAGCCAGGTGTTGCGGGGAAGCTCCTCCTCGCCGTAGCCGGCGCCGCCGGCGCCACCCATCCCGGCGATGCCGGCGCCGCGTACGCCGGCACCCTTGGCGCCCGCGCGACCGCCACCACGGCCGGCGTTGCCGGCCGCGCCGCCGCCCATCATCGGCCCCATGCCGCCCGCGCCGAGCTTGCCGGCGCCGAGCTTGCCGCCCCGGCCGCCGCCCCTGTTGGCGCCGGCCGCGCCGCCGCCCATCATGGGCATCATGTTGGGGGTCACCGGGCGGCCGAGCGAGCCGCCGCCCGGGATCGGGCCCCCGCCGCCCAACCCACCACCGCCGCCGCCGCCCAACCCACCGGAGCCGAGACCCGACGTCCCCGGCAGCCCACCGCCGCCGAGGCCGGGCGTGGTCGGGGCGGCACCGGCCAGACCGCTGCCGTAGTCGTCGGGGAGGCTGTCGGTGCTCGGCGTGTAGCCGCCGCTCGGGTCGTAGCCGCCGCCGGTGAGGTCGGGGTGCGTGCTGGAGCCGATCCCCGTGTTCCCCGTGCCGGGCATGTCGGCCGAGTTGAGCGACGGCGTGCCGCCCATGCCCGGCATGCCGCCGGTGGAGGGCATCCCGCCCATGCCCGGCACCTTGCCGGTGCTGCCGGCGCCGGGGCCACCGCCGATGTTCGGGGTCTCGACCTCCGGGGTCTGGGTGCCGAGCGGGGTGGTCTGGCCGGGCGTGCCGGAGTCGATCGTCGTGTACTCGCCGCTGACCTGGTTGTAGACCTTGGCCGCGTCCTCGGACTTGTCGTTGATCCAGTCCGCGAGCGAGGTGAGCGGGTCGAGCAGGCCGAGGAAGTCGGGCTTGACCTTCATCTCGAAGAAGCCGGTGCTGATCACGAGGCGGCCGTTGCGCGCCTCCAGCACGTCGTTGACGCAACTCGCGGGGATGGGGAACTCGGCCTGCGCGGCGCTCAGCTTGTCGGCCGCGTCATTGAGCGACCGGACGATGCCGTTCTGGCTCTCGGCGTCCTCGACGATCCGGCCGGTGTCCTTCGCGATCTGCTTGATGTGGGTCTTGAAGGAGTCGTACGCCGGCCCCTTCCACACCTCACCCAGATCGGTGACGTTCTTCTCCAGGCTCTCCTTGACGGAGTTCAGGTTCTTCAGCAGTTGGTCCCAGCCCAGCGCGGCACTGGCGACGTCGCCCGGCCGGCCCGCAATGACGACCTGCTGGCACATCTCTTCCCAGCTCGGCATCCTGTCACCCTCCCCGTTCAGCCGTTGGATCCGCTGGTGGAGGCTTCGCTGAAGGCGCGCTCCATCTCGGCCGCGGACATGGCGTTGGCCTTCTCCGCCGTCTCGTAGTTCTCCTTGACCTCACGCAGCGCGTTCGCCGCCTTGTAGAGGTCCTGGGCGAGCTTGCGGACGTTCTGCTGCGTGGTGGTGAACAGGCTGGAGTGCTTGCGGGCAAGGTCCCCGGCCCGGTCGAATCCGCCGAGCGGGCTCGATCCACCGCCACCCACGGCATTCACGCCGGCGGCGCCCGTGGTGCCGCCCATCTTGTCCTGGATCTCGACCATCGTGTACGACTGCTTGTTCAGGAAGGAGGCGTGCGACTCGAGCCACTCGATGGCGCTGTCCAGGCTGGACGCGTCCCACTCGGTGTTGTCGCCGCTCTCGCCCGCCCCCGGCACCAGGCCGGAGGGCGTCTGCGCCCGGTTGACGTTGTCCATCGTGATGCCGCTGATGTGCACGGTGGGTGCCAGCGGGGTGATGGGCATGTAGGGGGTGTCCACCCGGATCTCGTCCGGCTGCTCCGTCCTGTCCACCCGTGGGCTCGTCCGGTCTTCCGTCATCGGTTCCTCCCCGTCGCCGACTGACAATCTGGCTTACTGCTGGTGCCCGCCGGGAGCCGGCGGAGGTGGCGGTGCCGCCGGTGCGGCACCCTGCGGCGGCCAGGCACCGCTCTGGGGCGCCGGCGGCGCGCCGTTCGGGTGGGGTCCGCCGGTGGGCGTCGGGCCGTAGCCGGGCGGGGGACCCGCCTGGGGCGGGACCGGTAGCCCCGTCGCCAGACCGCCGGGCGGCGGATAACCGGGCGGGCCGACCTGCGGGTTGGCGGGTGGCATCCCCGGTGCGCCGCCGAGCGGCGGGTAGCCGGGGGGCGGCGGGTAACCGGGCGGGCCCGCCTGTGGGCCGCCGGGCGGCGCGAACCCGGGCGGGCCCGGGGGCGTCGGCTTCCGCCGGGACCGGCGCACCAGCACGATCACGAGGATCAGCAGGGCGAGGGGAACAGCCAGGCAGAGCCCCGCCTGGATCAGCGCGCCGGTGCCCTTCTTCATGCTGATCGACACGGCCGGACCGTCGTCCTCCGCCGGGTCGGCCGCGCCCGGCGAGGGGCCGGCGGACGGGCCGGCGCCGGCGAGCAGCGGGTGCGCGTCCACCGCCGGCACGGAACGGGTCAGTGCGGCGAGCGGGTCGACCGCGCCGAAGCCGTACTGGCTGTCGCGGCCGGCCGGGCCCTTGTCGCGGGCGGTGCGGATCAGCCGGTTCACCACGTTGGCCGCGTCGAGGTCCGGGTACTTCGCGCGCACCAGCGCCGCCACGCCGGACATGATGGCGGCGGCGTCGCTGGTGCCGCTGCCGAGGCCGTAGCCGTTGGGCGAGACCGACGTTGGCCTGGGGGAAATGATCTTTTCCATCGGAGCGGCGAGCACGGCCTCCCGGCCGGTGACGCTCTCCCCGAAGAACTCGCCGTTCTTCCCCAGCCCGGTCACCGCGATGACGCCAGGGATGTTCGCCGGGCTGGTGACGATGCGGTCGTTCTGCTTCCGGTTGCCGGCGGAGGCGACCAGCACGACGTCCTTGTCCAAGGCGTACCGGACGGCCGCGATCAGGTCGGGCGGCGCTGCCGCGCCGGTGCCGACGGACATGCTGATCACGTCCGCGCCGGCGTCGGCCGCCCAGCGGATGCCCTCCGAGAGGTCACCCGAGTTGAATGAGTCGCCCATGGAGACGGGCAGGATCTTCGCCGCCGGGGCGATGCCCAGGTGACGCATGGCGCCACCACCCTTGGACGCGATGATCCCCGCCATCGCCGAGCCGTGGGCCAACCTGGCGTCGTCGTCGCGGCGGCCATCGGGGGCCGCACCGGCCGCCACACCCTTACCCGGCAGGACCTGGCCGCGCAGATCGGGCAGGTTCGCGTTGACGCCGGTGTCGATGACGGCGACGGTGACACCCTTGCCCTTGGTGATCTTGTGGGCCTGGGGGATCTTCAGCGAGTCGAGGTACCACTGGAGGTCACGAACGGTGTTGGCGCGTGCCGGATCGGGCGCGACCAGCGGGCCGGTCCCGGCGCCGACGGCCAACGCCACCGCGGCGACGGCCACCCTGAGCAACGGCCGTGAAGGCTTCCCCGTACGCATGAATCCCCCAGGACCTATCGGCGCACAACGCGTCGCGGCTCCGGCCCGGTCGAACCGGACCGGAGCCGCGTCGGCGTTTGCGTCAGTTCCACGCCTTGGCGTTGCTCATCTCGGTGCTGACGTAGTTCTCGCGGGCGATGCCCACCGCGCCACCGATCTCGTTCAGGATCTTGTTGATGTCCCGAACGGCGGCGTCCCACTGCGCCTGGTGCTGCTCGTACGCGGCACGGTCCTCACCGTCCCACTGGAGCTTCGACAGCATCGAACGCAGCGTGTCCAGCTTCTCGTCGATGGTCCGCGAGATGGCCTGCATCTGCTGGTTGCTGCTCTCGAGGACGGCGTAATCAACCTTGATGCTCATGAGTTCCTCCCCTGCTCGTGTCGGCGGATCACGGGTTGAGTGCAGAGTGGAACTTGTCCAGCATCTGCTGCTGCTCTTCGTCGTTGACCTGGTGCGTCGTACCCGACTTGTCGAGCAGGTCGGCGATGTTGTCCATCGCCGTCAGCAGCTTGGCCGTGTCCTCGTTCCAGCGCTGCATGAGCGACTGGAAGCCGGTGGACGCCTGACCCTTCCAGGCGATGGCCAGGTCGTCGACCACGTTCCACAGCTTCTTCAGCTCGCCGTCGACCTCGCTGCGCGTGGACCGCACGTCACTCGCGGCGGTATGTAGAGTCGCTGCTTCGACCTCGAACGCCATGCTTCACACCCTTCCGTCATCTTGTGGCGGCGCAAGTGCCGCGCCCCTCCCCCGCGGCAAGGCAATCACCCCACCGACGGACACTCCTGCGGAAGACCGTAGCGGACGTCGTCCAGTCCGCGCAGCCCTCCCCCGGGCGGCACCGACGGCCACCCGGAAACCCGCTCCCCCTTACGAGGAACGGAAGTACGAGCGGACGTGCAGCACCAGGCCCACCACGAACATGACGGCCAGCATCGATGCCAGCGCCCACTGCGTCGCGTCGTCCGCCAGGGTGCCGAGCGCGACCGCGAACGCAGCCACCCCGCTGAGCAGGACGATCTCCATCGCGCGCCTGGCAATCCGCGAACGGGACATCTGCGCGACCAGCCCGAGGACGAGGAACACCGGGATGGTCGCCAACGCGTACACGAACAAGCCTGTCTGCCACACGATGCCACCCACCTTCCGGCCTGACACTCAGGCCGTGTAAAACCCCGAATCCTGCACCCAGTCGATCTTGATGTCCTTGATGTCGGGGTCGGGCCCCGTCGCGAAGCCCGGCTTGGACTCGGCGGTGAACTGGTGCACGTCGGCGCCGCGGAACGAGCTCGTGATGGTGGAGAACAACGACCCGATGTCCTGGAAGACGAGTGCGATGATGGCCAGGCTGGCGGTGAGGCCCGCCACTCCGATCGCGTTCGCCAGCGGAACGGTCGCCGGGAACGCCTGGAGGGCCACGGCCGCGATGACCGCGATCAGGATCGTCCACAGCACCTGACACAGCGCGTCGATCACGGCGTTGTAGTGCTCCTGGATGCCCTGCAACGCATCCTTGTTGGCGGTCAGCGCCGTGGCGAGCGCCGCGACCTCCATGTTGAGCTGCTGCACGAACTTGTCGAACGCCTCGCGGTCCTCGAAGTTCCACTCCTTGTCGGACGGCGGCACGCTCTCCATCGCCTTGCCGAACTGGTCGCCGCCGAGATAGGCGGCCGCTTCCTCCCAGTTCTTGACGGCCTTGGAGATCTCTTCGTTGTCGAAGGACTCCAGGTGGATGAGGGCGGCGATGACCACACCCGCACCGACCAACCAGACCCAGTTGGCCCGCGCGGCTCCGGCCAGCGTACGGACCGGCGCGGTCTGCGCGGCGACGCTGTGCGTCCCCACCACCGAGCCCGAGGAATTGGCGATCAGGATCTCCGGCATCAGCGCCTCCCTGCGTCCTGTGCCCGCGCGATCACTTGACCACCCAGGGCTGGTCCGACTTCTCCCAGTTGCTTGCGGTCTTCTCGAGGTTGTCGGCGGCCTTCTGGAGGTGCTCGACGCCCTTGCTCAGGTTGTCGACGTGCTCGTCGATCACCGCGTTGTGCCGGTTGACGGCACCGATGCCCAGGATGGTCATGGACAGGCTGGAGAGCTTGACCTCGTCCAGCTTCTCCTTCGCGTTCCGCAGGAAGGCCTTCGGGCCGTCCTCGGCGGCGAGCTTCTTCGCGGCACCCTTGATCGCGCCGACATCGACCGTGTTCGCCACTGTCCTCCCCTTCCCCGTCAGCCGCGCAGCCGGCGCATCGGGTCGTTGATGTCGACCCCGAAGTGGCGGAACCACTCCTCCGGGGTCACCTTCCCGGCCTCGGCCCGCCGGACCAGGTCCGCGCCGCCGACCATCTCCTCCACCAGCTCGCGCTGCCGCTCGGCGTGCGCGGCGTAGGCGGCGTCGATCGCGGCCTGGAGCGACTCGACCAGGCCGAAGCTGTCCAGCCGCATGGCCCGGGGGTTGAGCTGGATGTCGCCGACCTTCATGTCGCCGTCGACGGTGACCTGGACCAGGCCGTCCGGGCTCTCCCCGGTGACCCGCAGCTCGGCGCGCTGCTGCTGGAAGTCCGCCAGCCGACGCTGCTGCTCCTGCGCCTGCCGCAGGAGCCCCTCGAGACCGGCCGCTCCCGCGCCGGGCGTCCACGATGTACTCAACACGGTCCTCTCGTCGGCTGCGACGCTCGTGCCGCAGGTTACCGGATGCGGTCATTCCCGGCCGGCCCCGCAGCCGGCCGGCTCGTCAGCTGGGCTCCGACCAGGCGGTCTGGATGAGCTGCTGGCCGTCCCGACGGCGCACCAGGGTGCCCCGGCCCGGCGGCTGCGGGCTCGGCCGCAACGTGCCGAAGACCGCGCCCTCCTCCCGGTTGCCGGACATCAGCAGGCCGGGCTGGTCCAGCTCGCGCAGGCGCTGGAGAACCGGCTCGTAGAGGGCCCGGGCGACGCCACCCACCCGTCGGGTGATGATCAGGTGCAGGCCGATGTCGCGGGCCTGGGGCAGCAGCTCGTGCAGGGCGCTGAGCGGGTTGTTGCCGCCCGAGGCGACCAGGTCGTAGTCGTCGACCAGGATGTAGAGGTCCGGCCCCTTCCACCAGCTCCGGTCGCGCAGCTGCGCGGTGGTGACGTCCGGGCCGGGCAGCCGGTTGGACAGCGCGCTGCGGATCGAGCCGAGCCCCTGCGCGAACACCTGGTTCGAGGGCGCGTAGTCGAGCAGGTGGTCCCCCTCGACGGCACCGAGCAGGCCACGCCGGTAGTCGGCGATGACCAGCCGGGCCTGCGCCGGCGTGTACCGCTCGGTGATGCCCCGCGCGATGAGCCGCAGCACGTTGGTCTTGCCGCACTCGGCGTCGCCGAAGACCGTCAGGTGCGGCTCGTTGACGAGGTCGAGGTAGACCGGGGCCAGCGCCGACTCGTTGACGCCGATGGGCAGGCCCGGCGCCGACCGGTCGACGACCCGGGCCAGCTCGCTGACGGGCAGCTTGCGCGGCAGCAGCCGCACCCTCGGGGCCGGCCGGCCGGGCCAGGCCGACGCGACCTGCTTGGACAGCGCGACGGACGCCTCGGTCAGGTCGTCGATGTCGCGGCGCCCGTCGATCCGGGAGATGGCGGTGAGGAAGTGCAGCTTGTCGCGGGTCAGGCCGCGCCCGGGCGAGCCGGTCGGGACGTTCGCCGCCGCCCGCCGGTCGATCTCCGACTCGTTCGGGTCACCGAGGCGCAGCTCCAGCTTCGTGCCGAGCAGGTCCCGCATGTTGATCCGGATCTCCGCCCACCGCACGGCCGTCAGCACCACGTGCACGCCGAAGCCCAGGCCCCGGTTGGCGAGGGTCGTGATGGTCTGCTCCAGCTCCTCGTACTCCTGGCGCAGCGTGTTCCAGCCGTCCACGACGAGGAAGACGTCACCGAACGGGTCGTCGGCGAACTCGCCGGCCGCCCGGCGGCGGCGGTAGCTGGCCACCGAGTCGATGCCGTGCTGGGCGAACCGGGCCTCGCGCTCGTCGAGGACGGCCACCACCTCGGCCACGGTACGGCGCACCGCCTCGGTGTCCCGCCGCCCGGCCACGCCGGCCATGTGCGGCAGCCCGTCCAGGCTGCGCAGCGCGCCACCACCGAAGTCGAGGCAGAAGAACTGCACCTCGCGCGGGGTGTGGGTGAGCGCGAGCGACGCGAGCATGGAGCGCAGCATGGTGCTCTTGCCGCTCAGCGAGGCGCCGACGATCACCACGTTGCCGCCCGCGCCGGACAGGTTGACCAACATCGGGTCACGGCGCTGCTCGTACGGCCGGTCCACGATGCCGATCGGAGCGGCGAGCTGCCCGCGACCGCGCCACGAGGCGGTGCAGAGGCCGTACTTCGGGTCGGCGGTCAGCGGCGGAAGCAGCTCGCCCAGCCCCGGCGGCTCGGCCAGCGGCGGCAGCCAGACCTGGTGCGCGGGGCGGCCCCGCCCCTTGAGCCGGTCGATCAGCACGTCGAGCATCGCCACGGCCTTGCCCTCGCCGGTCTGCTCCGGCTCGGGCTCGGTCGGCGCCGGCAGGGTCGGGTTCTGCACCGGCACGAAGTCCACCCCGTACCGGACGATCCGGCGCTGCACCATCGCCCGCGACGACGCGACGGCCTGCCCCGGCGCCCGGTACGGCCCGGACACGTACGCGGCCCGGAACCGCAGCATGGTGCTGGTGTCGGTCTTCAGGTAGCCGTGGCCGGGCGCGCTGGGCAGCTCGTACGCGTCGGGCACGCCGAGCACGATCCGGCTCTCCACCGCCGAGAAGGTCCGCAGACCGATCCGGTACGACAGGTGGGTGTCCAGGCCGCGCAGCTTGCCCTCCTCCAGCCGCTGGCTGGCCAGCAGCAGGTGCACGCCGAGCGACCGGCCGAGCCGGCCGATCATCACGAAGAGATCGATGAAGTCGGGCTTGGCGGCGAGCATCTCGCTGAACTCGTCACAGATGATCAGCAGGCTGGGCATCGGATCCAGCGGTTCGCCGGCCGCCCGGGCCTTCTCGTAGTCGTAGCGCGAGACGTAGTTGCCGGCGGCCCGCAACACCTCCTGGCGGCGGTTCATCTCGCCGGCCAGCGCGTCCCGCATCCGGTCGACCAGCGGCAGTTCGTCCGCCAGGTTGGTGATCACCGCGCTGGTGTGCGGCAGCGCCTCCAGCGAGGCGAAGGTGGCACCACCCTTGAAGTCCACCAGGACGAAGTTCAGTTCCTCGGAGGAGTGCGTCACGGCCAGCGCGCCGACGATCGTCCGCAGCAGCTCGCTCTTGCCGGAACCGGTCGCGCCGATCACCAGGCCGTGCGGGCCCATGCCCTCGTGCGCGGACTCCTTGAAGTCCAGCTCGACCACGTTGCCGTCGGGCCCGACGCCCAGCGGGATCCGCAGCCGGTCCCGTTGGCTGCGCGGACGCCAGGTCTGCTGCACGTCGACCGCGGCGGCGTCGCCGACACCGAGCAGGTCGGGCAGCTCCATGCTGCGCGCCAGCGGCTCGTCCGACGTGGTCTGCTGCTGCGAGAGCCGGTACGGGGCGATCTGCCGGGCCAGTCCCTCGGCGGCGGCCTCGCCGAGCCGGTCCGGCGTGCCGAGGCGGGACGAGGACGTGCCGCGCACCAGGTCGAGGGAGGTGCCGTCGCCCACGTCGAGGCAGAGCAGCCAGCGGCCCGCGTCCCGGGGCACGGTGCCGGAGAGGTCGATCACGGTCGCGCCGAGCAGGCCCGGCCCCATGAGCTGGCAGGTCGCCGAGACCTCACCGCCGTCGATCACCACCACGAGGTGCGCCGCGGTGGTCAGCGGCTTCGCCTCGGGGGCGAACCGGGGCCGGCCGGCCAGGTCGCCGGCGAGCGCCTCCTCGGCCTCGGCGAGGCTGGCGAAGACCATCCGGCGGGCGCCCGCCGCGTCCGTCCGGGCGCTGTGGTGGTTGTGCGGCAGCCACTTGACCCAGTCCCAGGACGGCTGCCGGTCCGGGGCGGCCACGATCGCGATGACCAGGTCGTCCGGGGCGTGGAAGGTGGCCAGCTGGCCCAGGGCGGCCCGGGTCAGGTCGAGCACCGGCACCCGGTCGCCGCGCAGCACCACCCGGCTGAACGCCCGCACCGAGAGCGCGGTCGGCAGGTCCGGCACGGTCGAGTGGGCGCGGACGAAGCGGCGCAGCGCGATGGCGCTCATCGGCTCCAGGTCCTCGACCGGCTTGGTCTCCGGCGGAACGATCTCCACGGCGAGGCGCTGCGGGCCGGTGGCGATCCGGGTCTCGCCGAAGTCGTCCTCGGTGATCCGGCGCTCCCACAGGCGGCGGGAGGCGGCGATCGACCAGAGCGCGTCCGGCTCCGGGTGCCGCCAGGCCATCGCCGCCCGCTGCTGCTCGGCCGCGCGCCGGGTGCGCTTGCGCATCTGCGCCAGGTAGCGCATGTAGTCGCGCCGCTCGGCGTTCAGCTCGGCCTTGTCGTCGTTGCCGTGGCTGAGCGACCCGATCGCCATGCCCAGCATCGAGACGCCGAAGAGGCCACCGGCGATGTACGTCATCGTGCCGCCGCCCCGGCCCGCGTAGAGGAACGCCATCGCGCCCACGCCGCAGACCATGGGCAGGATCATCAGCAGCTGCCCCATCCCGCGTGGGGTCGGTTCGGGCAGCTCCGGAGGCGATTCCAGCACCACCTCGCCTCGCGGCAGCGCAGGCCCCGGCTGACGCGGGAGCCGGCGGAACACCACCGTGCTCACGGCTGTCTCCTCCCCAGAAGCGGCCCTGATGAAGTTTTGTGCGGGACCGGAGTCGTCGGGTGGGCATCGTACGTGCCCGCCATCGTAGGTAATCTCCCGTGGGCGTCAGGAACCCATGCGTCGGTACCGCCGGCCAGGGGCGATCGTAGAAGAGCGCGAGGAGGCCATGTGGCGACGAAGACGGCGACCGGCGGCCTGAGCCGGATCACCATCGTGGCGCCCCGTACCCGGATGGACCTCGCACTACCGTCGGACGTACCGCTCGCCGACCTGCTGCCCACCCTGCTGCGCTACGCGGGTGAGGACCTAGCCGACGAGGGCGTCCGGCACGGCGGCTGGAGCCTGGCCCGGCTCGGCGGGCAGCCGCTGGACGGCGGTCGCACCCCGGCCCAGCTCGGCATCCGCGACGGCGAGGTGCTCTACTTCAACCCGCGGTCCGCCTCCGCACCGGAGATCGTCTTCGACGACGTCGTCGACGCGGTGGCCACCGCCACCAACCAGCGCCCGGGCGCGTGGCAGGTCGGCACCACCCGGTCCTTCGCGGTGCTGTTCGCCGCGGCGGCGCTCGGCGCCGGCGCGGTGGCGGCGCTCTTCACCGGGCCGCCGCACCTCCCGGGCGCGCTGGCCGCGCTGGTCGTCGCGGTCGCCCTGGTGGTCACCGCCGCCGTGCTGTCCCGGGCTGCCGCCGACAGCGCCACCGGGTCGGTGCTCGGGGTCGTCGGCCTGACGTACGCGGGCGTCGGCGGCCTGCTGCTGCTCGCCGGCGACCGCCCGTTGACGGAGCTGGCCGCCCCGCACGTGCTCCTCGCCGCCACGGCGGTGGTGCTCTGCGCCGCGGTGGCCGCGCTGGCCGTCGGCGACCGGCTCCCGCTGTTCTTCGGCGCGGTCGGGGTCGGCGCCGCCACGGGCATCGGCGCGCTGCTCAGCCTCGCGTTCGAGAAGGTCGACGCGCCGGAAGCCGCCGCGGTCGTCGCGGCGATCGCATTCGGCGCGGTGCCGGCCCTGCCGATGGCGGCCTACCGGCTGGCCCGGCTGCCCGTCCCGTCCATCCCGACCGGCCCCGACGACCTGAAGTCCGACACCGAGTCGGTGGACGGCCGGCGGGTGCTCCAGCTCAGCGAGCGGGCCGACGAGTTCCTCACCGGCCTGCTCTGGACGGTGTCGCTGCTGGTGCTCGGCGCCCAGGTGATCCTCGCGTTCGACGGCCGGCTCGCCGCGGTGCTGCTCTGCCTCGTGCTGGCCCTGCTGTCGCTGCTGCGCGCGCGGCCGTTCCTCGGCCGCGCCCAGCGCACCCCGGTGCTGTTCGCCGGCACCGCGGGCCTCGGCCTGACCGCCGCGGCCACGTTCGGCAACGGCTCGACGGGCACCCGCCTCGGCCTGGTCCTCGGCGGCCTGGTGCTCGCGGCCGTGGTGAGCCTCATCTACGGGCTCACCGTGGCCGGCAAGCGGATCTCTCCGGTCTGGGGCCGGCTGCTCGACATCGTGGAGATCCTGCTGATCATCGCGCTGGTGCCGCTGGCCGTCTGGGTCGTCGGCCTCTACGGCTGGATCGTCAACCTCCGCCCCTGAGCCCCTGCAACACCCGCGGAGCCAACCTCCTCGTCGACGGCCCCGACCCTTCGCCCTGGCCCCACCCCGGCCGGGCTCGCCCCTGGCCCGCCGGGCCGGCTCACCGGCCCGTGACGAGCGCCGGGCAGGCGTGGCCGGCCGGGCCGTCAGGCGGCCGGGTCGAGGGTGGTGACGACGGTGGCGACCGGGGCGGTGGCGTAGACGCCGGGGCCGTGCTGGCCGTCCACCGGGCGGGTCGGCGCGCCGGCGCGGCGCGCCACCTCCCGCACCGCCTTGACCAGCGCCTCCACGTGGTTGTCCAGCGCCGCCACGCGGAGCAGGGGCGGGGCGACCCGCCCGCCCGGCAGCACCACGGCGGCCAGCGTGTGCGACGGGGCGGACGTCGCCGTCACCGCGTCCACCAGCGGGCCGAACGGTGCATCGCCCCGGGGCCGCAGCGCCAGGCAGCGTTGCGTCCAGCCGCCGCCGCGCAGCCCGGTCCAGGTCTCCGCCTGCGGGGTGGGTGCCAGGTCCAGCCCGGCTCCCGAGACGACCGCCGCGCGCAGCTCGTCACGGCCGAGCGGCCGGTGGACGAGCCCGGCCGCGGTCAGCGCCTTGCCCAGCCGCCCGATCCCGGCAGCCAGCGTGCGGTGCACCCCCGGCATCCCGCCACCCCGGGTGACCGTCTCGACGCGGGCGTCCCGCACGGAGAGCCGCAGCGCCACCCAGACCGTCCGGTGGGCCGCCGGCGGCGCCCCCGGCGCCGGGTACCAGACCAGGGTGTGCGAGACCACCTGGGCCCGGGTGACCGGGCCGGTGAAGTCGGCGAGCACGCGCAGCGCCCGGTCCACGACACCCGCCTCGACCGAGCCGGCGGGAGCCCCCGCGCGGCCCTGCACCGCCACCGCGGCGAACCAGCCCTGCGCGTCCTGTCCGATGCCGAGCCGGGTCCCCCGGTCAGTGAGTTCTATCACACTCAGCTCGGGGGCCAGCGCCGCCAGCCGTGGATCCGCCGCGCGGCCGGCCGTGACCGTGCTCCTGGCGGCCTCCCGGCGCCGGCCCAGCCGCCGGCGCAGCAGCAGGTCCTCGTACCACCAGCGGCCACCCCGGCGGGCGAAGGCCGCGATCACGACCACCACCGACAGCAACGCCACGGTGCCGGCGAGCCAGGGCGGCCCGCCCAGCGCCGCCCAGACGGCCAGGGCGCAGAGTTCCAGCAGCACGAGCTGGCCCACGGCCACCGGCCCGATGCGACCGCGGTCGCGCCGGTCGGCCGGGATCACCGGCCGCTGGGCGACGCCGGACGGCTGTGGTGCCGGACGACCGGGTGGCGCCTGAACCTGCGTCATCGCTGACAGTCCTCTCTGGACGGCGGAGCGTCCGCCGGTTCGGGTCGGGCGCTGGTCCCGGTGACCCGTCGACGGCCCCTTATCGTAGGGAAGCCCGCGACACCGACTCGGACCTGCTCGTCGCGGACCCACCCCCGCCGGAGGTAAGTCATGCGGACCCGCCGCGATCAGGTGCAGGCGTACCGCTTCGTCACCCGCCGGATCGTCTCGGCGCTTTTGTCGGGCGACCCGGAGACCAGCAACCTGCCGATGCGGCGGCTCGGCATGGCGGTCTTCGGCAGCGTGATCGCCGCTGCGGTGGTGCTCGGCGGCGTCGGCGCGTACGGGCAGTTCACCGGCAACACGGCGCCGCTGGAGCCGAACACCCTGGTGATCGAGCGGGAGACCGGGGCGACGTACGTGTTCGTGGACGGGCAACTGCACCCCACGCTCAACTACACCTCGGCCCGTCTGATCATCAACGAGCCGGCCCCGCAGGTGCGCACGATGTCCCAGGCGTCGATCCGCGAGCGGCCCCGCGGCCGTACGGTCGGCATCGTCGGCGCCCCGGACGCGCTGCCGGACCGGAAGTCGCTGACCGGCCTGCCCTGGTCCGTGTGCGACGTGCCCGACCCGGCCGACCCCCGCCGTTCCGGCAGCACCCAGGTCGTGATCAACCGTCCGCTCCCCGGCGGGGTGCCGCTCGGCGACCGCGCGGTGCTGGTGGAGGTGGACGGCCAGCGGCACCTGCTCACCGGGAACGCCCGGTTGCAGGTGACGGGCGGCGACTCCGCGCTTGCCGCGCTGCGGATGGCCAACGCGCCCCGTCTCCCCGTGGGCCAGCAGCTGCTCAACGCCGTGCCGGCCGGGCCGATCCTGCGCAAGCCCGCCATCGCGGGCGCGGACGAGGCCAGCACCCGGACCGAGCGCCCGGCCAGGGTGGGCCAGGTGTTCCGGGCGGCGGGGCAGCACTACGTGCTCACCCGGGAGGGCCTCAGCGCGATCGGCGAACTCAGCGCGCTGCTGCTGCTGCGCGACGGCGGCGAGGTCACCGACATCACCCCCGCGCAGGCCGGCAAGCTGCTGACCGACCAGCGGGTGGAGGAGTCGGGGATGCCGCAGGCCCTGCCCACGCTGCACCAGGTCACTGTGGGCCGGACGGCGATCTGCGCGACCTTCCGGGAGGGGGTCAACGGCGGTCCGCCCACCACCACGCTGGAGGTCTTCGACCGCGCGCCGCAGGAGCTGGTCGCAGCCGTTCCGGTGCGGCAGACCGGGCGCGACGGCGTGCGTACCGCCGAGGCCGTGCTGCTGCCCGGCGGCAAGGGCGTGCTCGTGCAGGCCGCTCCAGGGTCCGGCGAGAGCGGCACGCCCGCCGCCGGCGCCACCGTCTACCTGATCAGCGCCCAGGGGGTCCGCTACCCGCTCGGCATCGGCGCCATGAGCGCGCTCGGCTACGAGGGGCACAAGCCGCTGGCCGTACCCGCGTCGCTGCTGGCCCTCGTGCCCACCGGGCCGACCCTGTCGCGGGACGGCGCGCTCGCCCACTTCTCGCCCGGCACCGCGCCGTCGGCCAGGCCGGCGGCCTCCTCGGGCGGGGCGGCGAAGCCGTCGGACAGCCCGACGTCGAGCCCGTCGGGCGGGTCGGCGGAGCCGTCCGGGAGGCCGTCGTCGGGCGGGTCCACGGAGCCGTCAGGCGGGCCGTCGTCGGGGGCGCCGGCCTCGCCCGACCCGGCCGCCTCCTCGCCGGGCGCGGGCAACTGAGCCCGGACGCGACGGATCGGTACACCCGGCGGGTCGCCCGACTCGCATCGGTCGACTAACCTGTGCGTGCCAACGGTTTATCGACGATGACGTACGGGGATGCTGCCATGACGGGGCGCACGACAGTCGACCTGATGTCCCTGGAGGACTTCCAGCAGAAGTTGGCCACCCGGCTGACCGAAGCGGAGAAGGCGTTGCGGAAGCTGCGCACCGAGATGCAGTGCCGGCCGCCGGCGCTGGGCTCGTTCGCCGACGCGACCGAGAACGCCCGTCGCTATTCCGAGATCTACCAGTCCTACGTGGACCAGGTCGATCGGCTGCGCGAGGCGGTGAAGGCGTCCCAGAGCGCGACCGCGACGATCCTGTCCAACTACCGCACCACCGAGGAGCGCAACGCGGCCAACGCCGCCGACATCGAGGCCGCGCTGGCCGGGGTCGACGACGCGCTGAAGCGGGAGGGGGAGCCGCGTGTCTGAGTACACCCAGCGCTACCAGCACGTCAGCCACCAGCAGCTCTACGACGGTGTGATGGCCGGCCAGCCGGGCCAGATCGACGGCATCGCCGCCCAGTGGACGTCCCTCAAGGGCATCCTCGACGGGCTCGTCAAGGAACTCGACGGCGACCTCGACAAGCTGGCCAACACGTGGACGGGTTCGGCCTCGCAGGAGTTCCAGCGCCGGCTCGCCCTGGTCAGCGACTACGCCGGCAAGCTCGGCGAGGGCATGGCCGACGTCAGCCGGGGGCTGACGCTGATGGCCGCCGACCTGCGCACCGCCCGCGAGCAGGCGGAGAGCCCGGCCGAGACCGACGACCACGACAAGGCGCTCTCCGGCGCGGCCAAGGGCGCCGTCTTCGGCGTGCCGGGCGTCCTGGTCGGCGGGCTGCTCGGCCACCAGCAGGACAAGGCCGAGCAGGAGAAGGCGCACCAGCGCATGGTCAAGGTGGTGGCCGAACTGGCCGCCGGCTACGACCTGTCGGCGTACGGTCGCCTGGTCCCGCCGCCCCCGCCGGACCCGGACATCCCCGGTACCACCCAGAACAACTCCGTCACGGTCCCGCGCCTCGGCCCGGGTTCCACCACGCCGACGGCCGCGCCGACCAGCAGCGGTCTCGCGGGGCAGCCGGGCGGCGCCACCATCGCGGCCCCCGACCGGCCGTCCTCCGGGCCGGAGACCGGCTCCGGCCAGGGCTCCCCGGCGCCGGGCGGCAGCGGGCAGCCGGGCACCGGCACGACCGGCGGCGTGCCGGGCGGCGTCGGTGCCGGCACCTCCCTCGCCGGGGCCGCGCTGCTGACCGGCGCGACGGCCGGCACGACCGGCCTGACCGGGCCGGGCGGCACCGCGACGGCCTCGGCCAACCCCGGCCTGAACTTCGGCCCCCAGGGCGGCACGCCGGCCGGCGGTCTGGTCGGCACCGGCGCCCTCGCCGGGTCGAGCACCGCGCCGAGCACGGCGGCCCGGCCCGCAGGCGGCACCCCCGCGGCGGAAAACCGAGCGGCCACCGGGATGGGGCGGCGCTTCGACGCCTCGCGTCAGGGCACGGCCGGTGCCGGCAACCAGGCAGCCACCGGGGCGGGACGGCCGGGCGCGGGCCGGGCCGCGAACCGGCCCGGCATCCTGGGTGCCCGCCAGGGGCAGCACGACGACGACACCGCCGACGGCCGGCTGACCTGGCTGACCGAGGACGACATGGTCTGGCGGGACGGCGCGGACGCCGCGCCGCCGGTGCTCGGCACCGACGGCTGACAGCACGACGACGGCCCATCCGGCGGGAGGCTTCCCCCGGGTGGGCCGTCGCATGTCCGGCGGCCGGCGCTGGCCCACCCGGCCCGGACGGCACTCCCACGGCGTCGACCAGCACCTCCACAGGGGACGGCGTGGTGTCGGTCACCGAACCGGCGTGGCCGCCGCGCTGCGCCGGCCGCTCGCGGGGGATAGGTTGGAACGGTGCCGTTCGTAGCGCCCGCCGACCCGTTCTGGTCGGTCACGCTGCGCTCCCTGCGCGAGCTGACCCGGCTGGCGGTCGCCGCGCTGGTGCTCGCCGTCGGCCTCGGCGGCGTGACCGCCGCACCGGCACCGCCCGCCCCCGCCCTCGGCCCGGCCGCCGCGAGCGCCCCCGCCGCCGTTGGCGGCCCGGTCGAGCAGCCGCTTCCGGGCCGTGCCCCGGCCGCCGAGCACGTGGTCGACGCGGCCACCCCGCCGGCCGTCCGCCGGGCCGTCGTCCCGGCCGAGACCGGGGCCGAGGCGCTCGTCCGCCGGGACGTGCCGGCCCGCGACCCCGGCCGGGGGGTGCCCGCCCGGCGCGGTCCACCCACCGCCTGACCCGTCGGCCACCGGGCCTCTCCGAGGCATCGGCCCCGCCACGGACCGCCCGCGCGCCGCGCGAGGCCCGTCCGGCCGGGCCGCCTCCCGACATCCCGGCCGCCTCGGCACCCGGTCCGCCACCGCGTGGACCGGCACGCCAATTCCGGCCGCCCCGCCTCGGTACCGGCCCGTCCGGCCGTTCCCGCACGCCCGCCGGAACGACCACCGCCGACGTACACCCAAGCGTCCACGATGCCCGACCGCCCGTCAGACGGGCACGACCACACGTCGATTTCGCTCGATCGACCGCGAGGTGCTGACCATGCAGACCGTGCTCTCCTCCGTCCTGCTCGATGTGCCGCGGGCCGCCGTGATCTGGCTGAGCCTGCTCGGCGTCGTCGCCGTCACCGTCGCCGGCCTGTTGCTGCGGCCGGGCCGGCTCCGCTTCGACGCGGGGGGCCTGATCCGCCGCGCGGCGATGCCGAGCGAACTGGAACGGGCCGAGGAGCAGCGCGAACGGTCCCGGTACGCGGAGGAGGTCGCGGTGGCCGCGGAGCGGGCCGCCGCCACCGCCGCCCGCCTACGGGCCGAGTGGCTGACCACGCAGGAGGCGGTCGAGACGGCCTGGCAGGCGTACGAGGCCGCCGAGGCGGACGTCCGACGGCTGGCGAACGCCGAGGCGATGCCCCTGCCGCGTACCGGCCGGACCCCCGCCGAGTACGCCGAGCGCGAGCGCTTCCTGCACCGGGCCGCGCTGGACGCGTACTGGCGCAAGGAGCTGTCGGTGGAGCAGCTCAGCGACGTCTTCGCGCACCGCAACGGGTGGGACCCGCGGCTGCACCCGGTCGAGCAGGAGCTGGTGCTGCGCCGGGCGGTACGGGACAACCTGTTCGCCCGGCAGCAGGCCGCCCGGGAGCGGGAGCAGGCCGCCTGGCGCGCCGCCGAACTCGCCGCCGAGTCGGCACGCAGCCTGCGGGACGAGGCGTTCGCCGCGGTCAACCGCCAGCCCGAGGAGTCGCCGTCGCTGCTGCCGCTGATCGAGGGGCCGGTGGAGCAGACCCGGGAACTTCCGGCGGTGTCCGGCCGGGAGGTTCCGCCGGCGGCCCGGGGTCGGGCGGCCGTGGCCGCGTACTGACCGGCGCGGCCGGGTGGCCGTGGCCGCGTACTGACCGGCGCGGCCGGGTGGCCGTGGCCGCGTACCGACCGGCACGGCCGGGTGGCCGTGGCCGCGTACCGACCGGCCGGCCGACGGATCCGGGCGGAGCTGGCCCGGCTGGGCTAGCGTGGCCGTATGTCCAGGGAGGCGTGGGTCCTCGTCGGTGTCGTGGCGGTCGTCACGCTGGTCGGCGCGGTGCTGCTGGCCGTTCGCGTGATCCGCACCCGCCGGCTGCTCGGCACGCTCGGGGTGA
This sequence comes from Micromonospora sp. NPDC002717, assembly GCF_040295705.1. Lineage (NCBI taxonomy): Bacteria > Bacillati > Actinomycetota > Actinomycetes > Micromonosporales > Micromonosporaceae > Micromonospora > Micromonospora sp. NPDC002717. Next base: position 172,500 of record NZ_JBEOVW010000001.1, read on the forward strand.
AGGGCAAGGTCGCCTTCTACGGGGCGCTGCTCTACACCGTGCTCCCGATCGACGTGCTGCCCGACCCGATCTACCTCGACGACATGGCCGTGCTGACCGGCGCGCTGATCTACCTCGGTCGGCTGCTCCGGCACCGACGCGCCGGCAGTCCTCCGCTGCCCGGCCGACCGGTCGCCGGGCCGGAACCGGACCGGAACCGCCGCCGCGTTCCCTGACCCGGCACGCCCACCGCGAGACAGGGGACGGACATGCCCGACCACCGGTTGGCACCGCAGGACGAGCGGGTCGCCGCGTTCTGCCGGGAACGGCACCTGGCGACGTTGACCACCCTGCGGGCCGACGGCACCCCGCACGTCGTGCCGGTGGGCGTCACCGTCGACGCTGCGGCGGGCCTGGCCCGGGTGATCACCAGCGGCACGTCCCGCAAGGCCCGACACGTCGCCGCCGCCGGCCCCGTGGGCGCCCCCGTGGCCGTCTGCCACGTCGACGGGCGACGGTGGCTCACCATCGAGGGGCGGGCGGTCGTCCGCTCCGACCGGGCCGCCGTGGCCGAGGCCGAGCGCCGGTACGCCGAGCGGTACCGGACACCGCGCCCCAATCCCGACCGGGTCGTCATCGAGATCACCGTGACGCGCCTGCTGGGAAGTCTGTGACCGTCTGACCGGTTCGCCCGGCCTGCCGGTGTCGGCTGCGGTAGACGGCCGACCACCGCTGCCCGGGGCACCGCCGGCACGAGCCCGAGGAGCCCGTCGCACGTCGCGGGTGTGACGAGCCGCATCCGTACGCCGGAATCCTGCTGCCCCTGGCGCCGTTGCATCTCATCGTGCCGCCGGACCCCCGGCCCCTGCCCCGGAATGCCCCGTGGAGCAGGGCCGTTGGGTCCCTGGTACGCCCGGCCACGGACGCGCTCCGGGCCGTCGAATCCCTTTAGGCGAGCGCCTGTCCCGGTGCTTGCGCCTCCGGCTCCCGGAGGCGTCAACCCCCGATTGGAGCCCGACCAATGAAGCCGATCATCCACAAGAGCGGTCTCTCCGTCGCCGGCCTGCTGGTGGCGGGCAGTTGCATCGCCGGACCCGCGATGGCCGCCCAGGCCGCGCCGGTGGCCACCGCCCCGGTCGCCTCGGTGCACACCGACAAGGGCGGGCGGGCCGACAAGGCCGACAAGAACGGCCGCCCCGACAAGCGGGCCGAGCGCACGGTGGGCATCGAGTACCAGGCGCAGCCCAACTTCTACTACTGCGGCCCGGCCGCGACGCGGATGGCCCTGTCCGCGCAGGGCAAGATCCTCTCGCAGGACGAGGTCGCGAAGCTGCTGGGCACCACGGAGGCCGGGACCGACTCGGCCCTGGACACCACGCGGGTGCTCAACGAGCTGACCGGCGGCCGGTACCGGACCACGGAGATTTCGGGCCCGGTGGCCAAGCCGGAGCAGGTCGACAAGCTGCGGGCCGACGCGGTCGCCGCCCTGGACGAGGGCCGGCCGGTGGTGGCCAACGTCAAGGGCACCGCGGTCGACACCGACGGCCACCCGCAGTCGTACGAGGGCGGGCACTACCTGACCCTGGTGGGCTACCGGGACGGCGGTGACCTCATCCGGATCGCCGACCCGGCCTCTCCCGAGGGCGAGTACTGGATGACCCTGGAGAAGGTCGCCAACTGGATCGCCGAGCGCGGTTACTCGGCCTGATCCGACGCACCGGCGAGGGCCGGTCTCCCCGCACGGGGGGACCGGCCCTCGCGCGTACCACCCGACCCTTGCCCGTCCCCACCGGCGCTTGCGCGCGTTCCTGCGGTGCCTCGCGCCGGGCCACGCCCGGTCCGGTGGGCACCCGGGTGCCGGCCCCTGGCGCGCCCGGTGAAAACCGGTCGCTCTGTCCCCGGGGCGGCGGCAGGATCGGCCCGGTGAGGATGCATGCCGACCAGGTCGACGTCACCACCGACGTCGTCACCGCCCTCGTCGCCGACCAGTTCCCCCGCTGGCGCGGGCTTTCGGTGCGCCCGGTCACCTCGTACGGCACCGTGAACGCGCTGTTCCGACTCGGCGAGGACATCGTGCTGCGCTTCCCGCTGCAACCCGGCGTCGACCCGGAGCTCCGCGACGACCTGCGGCGCGAGCAGGAGGACGCGCGCCGCCTCGCCCCGCACGTACCGCTGCCGGTTCCCGAGCCGGTGGCCCTCGGCGAGCCGGGCGAGGGCTACCCGGGACCGTGGACGGCGTACCGCTGGATCCCCGGGGAGACCGCCGGCGACCGGAGCATCGGCGATCCGGTCGAGTTCGCCCGCGACCTCGCCGGGTTCGTCCGTGCGCTGCACGAGGTGGACACCGGCGGCCGGGCGTGGAACGGACGCACCCGGGGCGGCCCGCTGCCCGTCCGGGACGAGTACGTCCGTAGCTGCCTGGCCGAGAGCACCCACCTGACCGACACCGCCCGGGTCGCCCGGGTCTGGGCGGAGTGCCGCGACGCCCCCGCACACGACGGGCCGGACGTATGGATCCACGCCGACCTGATGCCGGGCAACCTGCTGGTCCGCGACGGCCGGCTCGCCGCGGTCATCGACCTCGGGGCGGTCTGCGTCGGCGACCCGGCGGTCGACCTCATGCCGGCGTGGAACCTGTTGCCGCCCGACGCCCGGGAGACCTACCGCCGGGCGCTGGGGGCCGACGACGCCACCTGGGCGCGCGGGCGGGGCTGGGCGATCGTCCAGGCCGTCGGCACCCTCCCCTACTACGTCGACACCAACCCGGTGATGGCCGACACCGCCCGCCGCACCCTGGAGGCGGTCCTCGACTGAGGCGTGGGAGCGGCCGGACGCGGGCTTGGTGGACCGGCCGCTCACGGCTCCGGTGCGATCCGGCGCAGGCTGTCCACCTCGGACACGATGACCGCCTCCATGGGGCACGAGTCCGCGGCGTCCACCAGCGCGTCGTCGGGTGCCACCCGCTCGGCCAGCGGGCGGGACAGCCCGTCCACCAGCACGAAGTGCCCCGGCGCGGTGCCCGCGCAGATCCCCGACCCGATGCACCGGGTCCGGTCCACGTGCACGCGCCACTGCTCGTCCGGCCCGCTCACCGCGTCACCAGCTCACCGGCATGGCCACCAGGCCCCGCACCAGCAGGCCACTCTTCCAGGTCAGCTCCGACTCGGGCACCGCCAGGCGCAGGCCGGGGGTGCGGGCGATCAGGGTCTCCAGGACGACCTGGAGCTCCATCCGGGCGAGTTGCGCGCCGACGCAGTGGTGCACCCCGTGGCCGAAGCCGAGGTGGGGGTTGGCCTGCCGGGCCAGGTCGAGCCGGTCGGGCTCGGCGAAGACCGTCTCGTCCCGGTTGGCCGACGGGATCGACACCACGACCGGTTCGCCGGCACACACCAGCACGCCGCCGAGCTCGACGTCCTCCAAGGCGTAGCGGGCGAAGGCCGACGACGCGCCGAGCGGGACGAAGCGCATCAGCTCCTCCACGGCGCCGGGCACCAGCGCCGGCTCGGCCCGCAGCCGTGCCCACTCGGCCGGGTGGGTGAGCAGCACGTACACGAAGTTGGGAATCTGGGTCACGGTCGTCTCGTGCCCGGCGGCGAGCAGCCCGGCGGCCAGCCGCACGACCTCGTCCGCCGCGAGCCGGTCGTCGGCGTCCCGGGCCCGGACCATCGCGCCGAGCAGGTCGTCGGTGGGTTCGCGGTGCCGGCGCGCGATCAGCTCGCCCATGTACGCGAACAGGTTGTCGATGTACTGCTGGGCCTGTTCCGGGCTCAGCGAGGTGGTCGACACGATCGCCTCGGACCAGGTGTGGAAGCGGTCCTGGTCGGCCACGGGCACGCCGAGCAGGTCGCAGATGACCCGGATCGGCAGCGGGGTGGCCAGGTGCTCCACCAGGTCGGCCGGGGGGCCGGCGGCGAGCATGCCGTCGACCAGTTCGTCGGCGGCCCTCCTGGTGCGGGGGCGCAGCTCCTCCACCCGGCGGGCGGTGAAGGCCTTCGCCACCAACCGACGCAGCCGGGTGTGCTCCGGCGGGTCCATGGCCAGGATCCCGGTGTCCTGCTGCCGTGGCGAGTTGCGGGGCTCGTCCCGGCCCACCGAGGCGGCCCGGCTGAACCGGGGGTCGCCGAGCACCGTACGCACGTCGGCGTGCCGGGTGGCCAGCCAGGCCGGCTCCCCGAAGGGCATCCGGATCCGGGTGAGCGGTTCGTCCCGGCGCAGCCGGGCGTAGCGCGGGTCGAGGTTGAGCCGGTCGGGGTCGCTGAACGGATAGCGCTGGGGGACGGTCGTCTCGGGTGCCTCGGTCACCGGCTGACTTCCTCTCGTCGCGGCGTCCGCGGGGGACGCCGGTCCGGCCGGGGGCGACTCGACGGCGAGTCATGTTCCGACTGCGGATAGTAGCGAGAATGGTCGATGCCTGGCTAGCGGTGACCGTCGATCCGCCGGAAACGACGCTCCCGGGCCGCCGACCGCGCGGCGACCCGGGAGCGGACCGAAGGAGCTTCAGCGGACCTGGTCACCCTCGCCCGTACGGGCCTGGGCCTGGTCGACGCCCTTGTCGATCTGGTCGTCGTACTTCCCGCCGGTACGCTGGTCGGCCATCTCGCCGCCCTTCTCCAGGCCCTGGTCGACCTGCTTGTCGTGCTTGTCGGCGAAGTCCTTGGCCTTGTCCATGAAGTCGCTCATCGGGTCCTCCTCGGGTCGGGTTTCGATCTCTGCCTTCCCTGGGGCCCCGGGCACAAACGCGACCGGGCAGGCCGTCACCGACCGGACGGGCGACCCGTGGAGCGCCACAGAAGGCCATGGAGCGGACAGGCCGGCGGGAACGCCACGCGAGGGCGCTCGGCCGCCGACTCGCCCTCCCGGGCCGGGTGCGGCATCCAGGTTGACAGGGGCCACGGGTGTCGGGAGGACGCCGGCCGGGTACCGACTCGCGGAAGATCGAGGAGGGCCGACGTGGTCGCAGACGGTGCCGGGCGGACGCCCGAGGGGACGACGGACCGGGCCTCGGGGCCCCGACAGGCCTGGGCGGCGCTGCCCTGGCCGGTCCGCTCGGCCGTGGTGTGGAGCGCCTGCCTGGTGGTGGTCGTCGCCGGGCTGTACCTGCTGGGAAAGATCGCGGTGCTGCTCGCGCCGCTGGCCATCGCGCTGGCCGCCACCGTCTTCCTCACCGCGCTGCTCGACCCGGTGCAGCTCGCGCTGCGCCGCCTCCGGCTGCCCGCGTCGCTGGCCGCCCTGCTCACCGTGCTGCTGCTGCTCGGCGTGCTGTTCGGGGTCGGCGCGCTGGTGTGGAAGCTGACCGCCAGTCAGTTCAGCGAGCTGAGCCAGGAGCTGAGCCAGGGCCTGCAACGGACCCGGGAGTTCGTGACCTCCACGCTGCCGGTCAGCGACCAGCAGCTCGACCGGCTGCTCGACCAGGCCCGGCAGGGTCTCGGGCAGGGCTCGGTCGACCCGGTGTCGGGGGCTCGGACGGCCGCCGAGGTGATCGGCTCGGCGCTGCTCGCGCTCGTGCTGCTGTTCTTCCTGCTCAAGGACGGCCGGTCGATGTGGCACTGGGTGCTGTCCCGGATGACCGGCCCGAACCGGTCGGTGACCGCCGAGGCGGGCCGGGTGGGCTGGCGGACGCTGGGCGCGTACAGCCGGGGCACCATGATGATCGCCGCGATCGACGCGATCGGCATCGGCCTGGCCCTGGTGCTGCTCCGGGTGCCGCTGGCCTTTCCGCTGGCGCTGATCACGTTCTTCGGCGGCTTCGTCCCGATCATCGGCGCGACCGTGGCCGGCGCGGTCGCGGTGCTCGTCGCGCTCGCGGCGAAGGGGCCGGTCACCGCGCTGCTGGCCCTGGCCGCCGTGATCGCCGTGCAGCAGATCGAGGGCAACCTGCTGGAGCCGCTCATCATGAAGCGCCAGGTGCGGCTGCACCCGGCGGTGATCCTGGTGGCGGTCACCGCCGGCACCCTGATCGCCGGCATCGCCGGCGCCTTCGTCTCGGTGCCGATCACCGCCGTCGTCTGGCGCGTCATCGACACCGTCCAGCAGCACCGCGAGCGCCCCGCCCCGGACGCCAGGGCCACGCCGCCGGCCCCCGCCTGAGCGGGGCCTGTCAGGCCGCTGCCCCGCCTGAGCGGGATCCGCCAGGCCGGCGGTTCCCGCCTGAGCGCGATCTGCCAGGAGGGCGGTGCCCGCCGGCCGAGCCGTCCACGGGGCCGGTGCCCGCACGAAGCGGCCGTCCACCGGGCCGGCGCTCAGGCCGGGCGGGGCACGGCGAGGTGGGCGTTGAACCAGTCGGCGGCGCAGTGGGCGACCTGCTCCAACTTGCCGGGCTCCTCGAAGAGGTGCGTGGCGCCGGGGATCACCGTCAGCTCGGCGCTCTCCGGCAGCGCCTCCTGCGCCTGCTCGTTGAGGGCGATCACCTGCTCGTCCAGGCCGCCGACCAGCAGCAGCGTGGGCGCGCGCACCTCCCCGAGGGCCGGGCCGGCCAGGTCGGGCCGGCCGCCCCGCGAGACGACCGCGCCGACGAGGTCCGGTCTGGCGGCCGCCGCCACCAGCGCGGCGGCGGCCCCGGTGCTGGCCCCGAAAAGGCCGATCGGCACCCGACCGAAGGGCCGCTCCGCCGCCAGCCAGTCCACGACCGCCGCGAGCCGGCCGGCGAGCAGTGGGATGTCGAAGCGCAGCTCGGCGGTCCGGGCGTCCACCCGGTCCTCGGCCGGGGTCAGCAGGTCGACCTGCACGGTGCCGAAGGCGTCGCGGTTGAGCACGTGCGCCACGGCGGTGTTGCGCGGACTGTGCCGGGAGCTTCCGCTGCCGTGGGCGAAGAGCACCACGCCGGCCGGCTCGGCCGGGACCAGCAGGTCAGCCGGGAGTTGCGCGTCCCCCGCCGGGATCGTCACCTCGCTGCTGCGCACGTCCATCTCCGCCTCCGTCCCGTACGTCGTCGGCCAGGACCGGTCGTCCGAACCACCGGACCACGGCTCCTCCCCGGCGGCTCGCATACCCGCCCGCACGGCCCGCAAGCGGGCCGGCCGCCCCGGTGTTTGCCACCGGGGGCGTCGGGTAGCCGGCGGGTGACCGCAGACCGTACCGGCGCAAGACCGCGCCCCCGACGGATCGCGAGGATCGCCATGGCGCAGCAGCGAGAGTCCCGCCAGCAGACCGCCGACCGGGAACGGCGCGAACAGGACGCCGAACGCGGCCGGGACTGGGCGGACGAAGCGGCCCAGGCACGCACGGCCGACGACCCGCGGGCGATGACGCCCCGCGACGCGGCCGGCCGCCCCTCGCAGGGCAGGCCGCTCTGACCGACGCCGCCGGCCCGCCGAGCGCGGGCCGGCGGCGGGTCACGGCTCGTTCTCGGGCAGGCGGAGCAGCGGGGCCCGGCCCGGCGCCTGCTCCGGGGCCGGTCCGGAGACCTCCAGCGGCGGGATCGGCACGGTGACGGGCTCGTCGCAGGTGACCCGGACCGTCTCGCCGTGGTGCCGCAGCTCCAGCACGTCCTCCGGGTCACCGTGGCGCAGCGCGTACGTGGTCTCGTGCGGCCGGACGTCCACCCGCAGCCGCATCCCGCGCCACTGGAGCGAGAACTCCAGCCGCCCGAGCCGGCTGGACAGGCGCGGCGCGAACGACAGCGTGCCGTCGTGGTCGCGCAGCCCGCCGAACCCGGCCACCAACGCGATCCACGCGCCCGCGAGCGACGCCATGTGCACGCCGTCGCGGGTGTTCTCGTTGAGGTCGTGCAGGTCCATCAGCGCGGCCTCGCGCAGGTAGATGTGCGCCAGCTCCGGATGGCCCACCTCGGCCGCCAGCACCGCCTGGGTACACGCCGACAACGACGAGTCCCGCACCGTCCGGCGCTCGTAGTAGAGGAAGTTGCGCAGCTTCTCCTCCGGGGTGAACGCGTCGCCCCGCCAGTGCATGGCGAGGACCAGGTCCGCCTGCTTGACCACCTGCTTTCGGTAGAGGTCGAAGTACGGGTAGTGCAGCAGCAGCGGGTACTTCTCCGGCGGCGTGTGCCCGAAGTCCCACTCCTGGAGCCGGGTGAAGCCCTCCACCTGCTCGTGGACGTCGACCTCCTCGTCGTACGGGATGTGCATGGAGGCCGCCGCGTCCCGCCAGGCGGCCGCTTCCTCGTCGGTCACGCCGAGGTGGAACGCCTCGTCCCGGTAGCGCATCACCGCGTCGGCGGCGGTGATCAGGTTCCGCTGCGCCATCAGGTTGGTGTAGATGTTGTCGTTCTTCACCGCCGTGTACTCGTCGGGGCCGGTCACCCCGTCGATGTGGAACTGGCCGTGCCGGTCGTGGTGGCCCAGCGACCGCCACAGCCGGGCGGTCTCCACGAGCAGCTCCAGCCCGATCTCGCGCTCCAGCTCGGTGTCCTCGGTGACCTGCACGTAGCGCCGCAGCGCGTCGGCGACGTCGGCCGCGATGTGGAAGGCAGCGGTGCCCGCCGGCCAGTACGCCGACGACTCCGGTCCCTCGATGGTGCGCCAGGGGAACGCCGCACCCTCCAGGTTGAGCATCCGGGCCCGCTCGTGCGCGGCGGCCAGCGTGCGGTGCCGCCAGTGCAGCGCGTCCCGCACGGCGGCCGGGTGGGTGTAGGTGAGCACCGGCAGGACGAACATCTCGGTGTCCCAGAACGCGTGCCCGTCGTACCCGGGGCCGGTCAGGCCCTTCGCGGCGATCGGCCGCCGCTCCGCCCGGGTGCCCGCCTGGAGGACGTGGAACAGTCCGAACCGGACGGCCTGCTGGACCTCCGGGTCGCCCTCCACCACCACGTCGGCGGCGTCCCAGAACTCGTCGAGGTATTCCCGCTGCTCCCGGTGGAGCCCGTCCCAGCCGTCCAGCCGCGCCGCCGCCAGGGCCGCGCCGACCTGGTCCCGCAGGGCCGGCAGCGAGCGGCGGCTCGACCAGCCGTAGGTGAGGTATTTGACCACCCGCAGGGTCTCGCCCGGCTTGAGCACGCACCCGATCGTGGTACGCACCCAGTCCTCGTACCCCTCGGACTCGATGGTCTTGCGCGCCGGGGCGTACACCTCGTGCTCCATCGCGGCGGCGACCCGCAGCCCGGAGAGCTTGGTCCGGTGGATCAGCAGCCCGCCGTCGTCGGTGGTGAGTTCCTCCTCGGCCTGCAACGGCGACTCCAGCACGGCCGCCACCCGGGGGTCCCGGCTCTGCGCGGGCAGCGTCTCGTTCGCGACGAGTTCCGACTGGATGATCAGCCGCAGCGGGGCGCCGACCGCCTCCACCTCGTAGTTGATCGCCGCGACGGAGCGCTGGGTGAAGGAGACCAGCCGGGTGCTGCGGACCTTGACCTCGCGGCCGGCCGGCGACCGCCAGTGCAGCTCGCGGTGCAGGGTGCCGGCGCGCAGGTCGAGGACCCGCTCGTGGGAGAGGAGTTCGCCGTACCGGACGTCGAGCGGCTCGTCGTCGACCAGCAGCCGGATCAGCTTGCCGTTGGTGACGTTGACGATGGTCTGGCCGGATTCCGGGAACCCGAACCCGGCCTCCGCGTACGGCAGCGGGCGCAGCTCGTAGAAGGAGTTGAGGTACGTGCCGGGCAGGCCGTGCGGCTCGCCCTCGTCCAGGTTGCCGCGCAGCCCGACGTGCCCGTTGGAGAGCGCGAACACCGACTCGGACTGGGCCAGGACGTCCATGTCCAGCCGGATCTCCCGGATGTGCCACGGCTCGACGGGATAGGCGCGTTCCCTGATCACGCGGGCCGCCCGGTGTCGAGCAGGTCGGCGAGGTCGGTGACCACGACGTCGGCGCCGTGGGCACGCAGCTCGGCCGCCTGGCCGACCCGGTCGACCCCGACCACGTAGCCAAACCCGCCGGCCCGGCCGGCGGCCACCCCGGCCAGCGCGTCCTCGAAGACGGCGGCGTGGGCCGGGTCGACCCCGAGCAGCCGGCCCCCGGCCAGGAAGGTGTCCGGGTGCGGCTTGCCGCGCAGCCCCTCGGCGCGGGCGACCAGCCCGTCGACCCGCGCCTCCAGCAGCGGCTCCAGGCCGGCGGCGGCGACCACCTGCCGGCCGTTCGCGCTGGCCGTGACGACCGCGCGCCGCAGGCCGGCGGCGGCCGCGGCCTTCAGGTAGGCGACCGAGCCGGGGTAGACGTCCACGCCGCGGGTGCGCAGCTGATCCAGCAGCAGCACGTTCTTCCGGTTGCCGACCCCGTTGACCGTGTCGGCGTCCGGGGGGTCGTCGGGCGCTCCCTCGGGCAGCACGATCCCCCGCGAGGCGAGGAAGGTGCGCACCCCGTCGGCGCGGGGCCGGCCGTCGACGTACCGGTTGTAGTCCGGCCCCGGGTCGAAGGGGCGGAACGCCTCGCCGGTGGCGGCGGCACGCTGCCGCAGGAAGCCGTCGAACGTCTCGGTCCACGCGGCGTTGTGCACCCGGGCGGTCTGCGTCAGCACCCCGTCCAGATCGAAGAGACAGGCGGTCACGTGAGCAGGCAGGCCCAGCACGGTTACGAATCTATCCAGACCTCCGCGCCGGCAAACCGGTTTCGGCCCGGTTGCCCGGAACGGCTCAGTGCGGGCGCAGCGTCCAGACGACCGTCATCGCGCCGGTGGCCTTCCCCTCCTCGGTGGCGATCTCCACCTGCACCGGGAACTCCGGCCGCCGGCCGGCCTCCAGCTCGGCGACCACCTCGGCCGGAGGCCGGCCGAGCCGCGCCGTCGCCAGCACCGGGCCCATGGCGAGCTTCCGGTACGCGATCTCGGCCCGCACCGCCAGCGGCGTGGCCCGGTCGAGCAGCGGCGCGAACGCGGCCAGCACGACCGCGCCGGAGGCGGTCTCGCCGAGGGTGAACATGGCCCCGGCGTGCGGCCCGCCGACGTGGTTGTGGGTGGCCGGCGAGTCGGGCAGGCGGACGACCGCCCGCACCCCGCCCTCCGCCTCGGGGGCCACCTCGACGAATTCGAGGCCGAGCGTACGCGCGAACGGCACGGCCTCCAGCATGCCGGCCGCCACCTGGCGCGAGTCGATGGTCATGCCCCGACGTTACTAGTCGGTAACTTCACCGGCAAGGGCCACCCGGTCAGCGCCAGCCGACGTCGATGCGGTCGCCCCGCTCGTCGAAGAAGTGCAGCGCGTCCATTCGCACGGAGACGGCCAGGGGGTGACCGGCGGAGACCGCGGGGTACGGCGCGAGCCGGACCGCCAGCTCGGCCGGGCGGCGGTGGTGCCGGCCCGGGTCGCTCAGCACGCTGGTCCGGGCGCTGTGGCTCGGGGCGGGCTCGTCCTCCGCCGCGCGCCCGGTCAGCCGCTGCATCATCTGGCCGAAGCGGCGCAGACCGCGCTGGTCGACCGGGGCGTCGACGGGGGTGCCCATCTCGTCCACCACGATCGCGGTGGCCCCGATGTCGACGAACGCGAGCGACTCGTGACCGTGGTGCTCCAGGTAGCGGATCCGGCCGTGGAGCACGTCGCCCGGCGTGTCCGGGGCGACCGGGGTGAGCGCCTCGGCCCGCATCCCGACCACGATCCGCTCGCCGTGGTAGTGCGCGACCGCCCGGCTGCGGATGTCGTCCCAGGGCAGGCGCAGCGCCTGCTCGCCGAGGGTGAGGGTGACGTAGCGGTCCAGGTGGACGTAGACCGACGCCTCCAGCAGGTTCATCCGCGGGCTGCCGAGGAACGCGGCCACGTAGAGCGTGGCGGGGCGGCCGTAGACCTGGGTCGGGGTCCCCACGTCCTGGAGGACGCCCCTGCGCATGATGGCGACCCGGTCGGCCATGGTCAGCGCCTCGGCCTGGTCGTGGGTGACGTAGATGGTGGTGACGCCCAGCTCGCGGGTGAGCCCGGAGATCTCGGCGCGCAGCTCGGCCCGGAGCCCGCTGTCGAGGTTGGACAGCGGCTCGTCCATCAGGAACAGGCCGGGGCGGCGGACGATCGCCCGCCCCATCGCGACCCGCTGGCGCTGCCCACCGGAGAGCTGGTTGGGCCTGCGGCCGAGCACGTCGCCGATGCCGAGCGCGCTGGCCACGTCGGTGACCCGCTCGCCGCGCGGCTCCGCATCCATGCCGGCCAGCCGGAGCGGGAAGGCGATGTTGTCGCCGACCGTCATGTGTGGGTAGAGCGCGAAGTCCTGGAAGACCATGGCGATCTTCCGCTCCCGCGGCGGCAGGTCGTTGACCAGCTCACCGTCGAGCAGCACCGCGCCCGACGTCGGGTCCTCCAGCCCGGCGACCATCCGCAGCACCGTGGACTTCCCGCAGCCCGACGGGCCGAGCAGCACCATGAACTCGCCGTCGTTGACGTCCAGGTTGACGCTGTCGACGGCGAGGGTGCCGTCCCTGAACACCTTCGTGACATCCTTGAGCGCGACGGTGGTCACCGTCACCTCCCCCCAGCTCGTCGACCGAACCCCGAATGACTGTGACGAGGATCATTCGATCCGGATATCGGGTAAACGTGCCATGTTCGACTCGTGACGTCCCTGTTGCGCCCACCGGGTGCGACGGGCAGGCGACCCCGGGGGCGCGGGCGGTCGCGGTCAGCGGCAGCGGGGCTGCGACTGCTCGCCGAGGAAGACCCGGCGGACCACCCGTTCGGCGGCGTGGCCGTCCTCGAGCGCGCAGAACCGGGCCCGGAACCGCTGCCGGGCCCTCGCCGCCTCCGCCGAGTCGACCCCGCCGGCGCGGAACAGGTCGAGCAGGTCGGCGAAGCTGGTGGCCACCGCGCCGGGCGGCTCCGCGAGCAGGTCGAAGTAGACACCGCGGGCCAGCCGGTACGCCTCCCAGTCCGGGGCGTAGACCACGATCGGCCGGTCCAGCACGGCGTAGTCGAACATCGCCGACGAGTAGTCCGTGACCAGCACGTCCGCCACGAGGTAGAGGTCCTCGACGCGCGGGTGGCCGCTGACGTCGCGCACCCGGTCCCGGTCCACCGGGCGCCGGGCCCGCCGCTCCCGGTCGTGGAAGTAGTGGCTGCGCATCAGCAACCGGCCGGCCGGGCCGAGCACGTCGAGCAGCCGCCCCGGGTCGAACGGCGGCCGGTAGCCGGGCAGGTGTTCCCGGTGCGTCGGGGCATACAGGACGACCCGCTCGCCGAGGCCGAGCCCGAACTCCGCGCGCAGCCGGAGCACCTCCTCGGCGGTGGCGTTGACCAGCCGGTCGTTGCGCGGGTAGCCCACCTCCAGGGTGGTGTACTCCGCCGGATAGGCCCGCTCCCACATCTGGGTGGAGAAGCTGTTCGCGCTGATGCTGAAGTCCCACCGGTCCACCCGGCGCAGCAGCCCGGCGAAGTCCATCCCCACCGCGCCGATCGGATACCGCTGCTGGTCGAGCCCCATCACCTTCACCGGCGTGCCGTGGTGGGTCTGCACGTGCACCGACCCGGGCCGCTTGCGGACGTAGTCCGGGAAGTTCACGTTGTTGACCAGCCAGCGCGCCCGCGCCAGCGCCCGGTAGTAGGCGGCGGTGCCGGCCACCACGTACTCGACGCCCTCGGGCATGGTGTCCACCCGGTCGCGTCGGACGATCCACACCCCCCGGACCTGCGGCGCCAGCCGCCGCGCCGCCTCGTGGACCGCGGCCGGGTTGTCCGCGTAGCCGCGGTACCAGTAGGCCGCGTACACGGCCAGCGTCGGGTCGACGGGTCGGCGCAGCTCGGCCCGGTAGTACTCGCGCAGCAGCGTGTCCCGGGCCAGCCGGGCGGCCCGCCGGGCCCGGGGCGCGACCCGCCGCCTCGTCGTCCGGGCGGTACGCCGGGCGGTGTCCCGCGCCAGGTAGGCGGTGCGCAGGGCGCTGAACGTGCGCCAGCGGCCGGCGGCCACCAGCCGGTGCTTGAGCCCCTCCGCGCCCCCCGGGGCCGGGTAGCCGCCGGACGGCAGCCAGCGCGCGTAGTCGGCGGTGATCTGGGCGAAGAAGGCGGGCCGCAGCTCCGGCGCGATCCGCTGCCCGTTGCCGAGCACGGTCAGGTAGTGCCAGATCATCCGCTCGAAGACCGCCGGGCGCACGTCGTCGACCACCGACCCCCAGGAGTCCATCAGCCGGAACACCCGGTGCCACTGCTGGAAGACCTCGAAGTGCCGGTCGCCCCGCGTCCTGGTGATCGCGCCGGACCGCCGCTGGCGGTAGTTGACGCAGACCCGGTCCAGCACGCCGATCCGCTCGGCGGCCATCAGCACCGGGTAGCTGAACGAGACGTCCTCGTACCAGCCGGGGGCGAAGCGCAGCCCCAGGTCGCGTAGGAACTGCCGGCGGACCAGCCGGTTCCAGGCGGTGTGCAGCACCCGCAGCGTCTCGGGCCGGTCCCGCAGCCGGAAGGTGCCCTCGCCGGGTGGCTCGGGGAACACCTCCGCCATGGCGCTGCGGGTGACGGCGTTGTTCCAGTACGTCCGGACGTGGTCGACCAGGAGGACGTCGGGGCGGGTGGCGCGGAGGCGCTCGGCCACCTCCACCAGGCACTCCGGGGCGAGCCAGTCGTCGCCGTCGACGAACCAGACGTACTCGCCGACGGCCCGGTCCAGCCCGACGTTGCGGGCCGGACCGAGCCCGACGTTCTCCGTCAGCCGGACGGTGTGCATCCGCCGGTCGCGGGCGGCGTACTCGGCGAGGATCTCGCCGCTGTCGTCCGGCGAGCAGTCGTCGACGCCGATCACCTCGATGTCGGCGACGGGCTGGTCGAGGATGGAGTCCAGGCACTCGCGCAGGTAGCCCTGCACCCGGAAGGCCGGCACGACGAAACTGATCAGTGTCATCCGGCCGGCCCCTCCGTCAGCCCGGCGAGCGGCCCCCCGCACCGGCCAGGCCCACCGACGCCCGCGCGGCGCGGGCGGGCAGAACGACCCAGGCGAGGACGACACTCCCCACGAAAACCATGAGAAGGTACGTACCGAGTGTAGCCATCCCGATACCCGCAATTCCGACGATCGCCGCCAGGGTCAGCAGCACGGACCGCCCCTCCCACCCGAGCGTGAGACCGTGCAGCGGCGGCGCGGACTGCCGCTTCTCCAGCCGGGCGGTCAGGTCGTAGTGGTGCAGGGTCAGCACGAAGACGTACCCGAAGACCAGCCACGGCGGCACGTCGCCGACCACCCCGACCGCGATGGCGAAGAGGTACTCCCCCGCCCGCAGCGCGGCCGGCACCAGCCAGTCCAGCGGCCCGTTGTGCGCCGCGCCCGCCCCCAGGCCGCCGACCAGGAGCACCAGCAGCGCGACCGGCACCGCCCAGCCCAGGCCCGCCGCCTCGGTGCCGCCCCGGGTGAGCTGGGCCGCCACCAGCAGCGCCGCCGGCCCCAGCGCCGCGACGACCGCCAGCGTCAGCGGGCCCATCGGGCGGACCACCGGCAGCCGGCGGGCCAGCGGGCCGTCGTCGCGGTGCAGGGTGGCGTCGACCGTGTCCAGCACCGGCACCCACATCCAGCGCGCGCGCAGGGTACGCAGCGCCCCGGTGTACGCGAACGCCAACACCCCCCACGCCAGCACCGCGTACAGGCTGACCAGCGGGCCGAACAGCGCCACGGTCAGCGCGATCAGCGCCCACCGCTCCCCGATCGGGAAGACCACCGTCCGCTTGAGCCAGTACGACACCGACCCCGTGTCGGCCTGCACCCGGTTCGAGGCGGCGTTCAGCTTGTCGCCGATGCCGCCGCCGGAGGTGCCGACGGCCTTCGGCCGGCGCGCCGCCTCGTCGTGCAGCACGCCGTACCACGTGTCCGTCATGTGCCGGACGGTCTGCAGCGTCATCGCGGCGATCGCCAGCGCCCAGCCGTACCGGAACCCGGCCTGGGTGGCCCCGTAGCCGAGGCCGGCGTAGACCACGTACTCCTTCGCGCGGTCGGCCATCGTGTCCAGCCAGCCGCCCCAGGCGCTGAAGTGCCGCGTGTAACGCGCGAGCTGGCCGTCCACGCAGTCGAGCACGAAGCCGAGGTAGAGCAGCACCGCCCCGGCGACCAGCGCCGGCCGGCCGCCGACGCCGAACAGCACGGCGGCGGCCACCGCGAAGGCCACCGAGATCATCGTGACGGCCGTCGGGCCGAGCCCGAGCCGGGCGGACGCCTTCGTGACGTACGGGGACCAGGTGCTGACGAAGAAGGTGGTGAAGAAGTCGTCCCGCTCCTTCACCGAGAGCCGCAGCTCCGCCCGGTCCTCGTCGACGGCGGCCACGGCCGCCTCCGCGGCGGCCAGCCCCGCCGGGTCGGTCACCCGGTGCGCGACGAGCAGGCGTACCCGATGGGCGAAGGTCAGCGCGCCGAGCCCGGCGAGGCCGGCGAAGAGCCGGTCCACGGCGGGCCCGGCCGGCGGCGGCGCGGCGGCCGACGGCGCGCCGGCGGGCAGCACCCCGGCGGCGGCCGCGCGCGCGGCGGCGGCGAGCGACGGCAGGTCCGCGGCGCCGACCCGCAGCGCGCCGCCGAAGATCCCGGTGGCGTCCCCGTTCAGCGTCTCCGGCGGCCCGGCCTCGACGACCTGGCCGCGCTCCTCGCGCACGGCGGTGCGCCCGTCGCCGGGCGGATCGGTGAGCACCAGCGCCACCGTCGGCCCGACCGGGCTGGTCGCCAGGTGCCGCAGGACGGCGGTGTGCGCGACCAGGTCGGCGCCGGTGACCAGCACCGGTCCGGTGGCCGCGTCCACGAGGGCGGCCAGCTCGTCCAGGTCGGCGGCGCGGCGCACCTCGTCCGCCCCGGCTGCGCGGAGCTGGGCGGCGAGCCGGTCGGCGAGGGGTTCGCCCGCGCGGGTGGGGAGGCTCGCGGCCGGGGCGTCGGCGGCGAGCACGATCGCGAGGGTCACCGCGGGACCGCGGAGTGGTACGCGTCGAGCGCCTCGGCGATCGTGCCGTCGACGCTCAGCCGGCCCCCGTCGAGGTAGAGCCCCCGACGGCAGAACCGGGTCAGGTCCTTTTCGTTGTGTGACACCAGCACCAGAGTGCGCCCCTCCCCGAGCAGACGGTCGATCGTCGCATAACACTTCTTGCGGAACTCCGCGTCCCCGACGGCGGTCACCTCGTCCATGAGCAGGATCGGGTGCGGCAGGTGCGAGATGATCGCGAAGCCGAGCCGGACCTTCATGCCGGACGAGTAGTGCCGCACCGAGGTGTCGATGGCCCGCTCCACCTGCTCGCCGGCGAACGAGACGATGTCGTCGAAGTGCCGCCGCAGATAGCCCGACGACAGCCCGTGCAGGCCGCCGACCAGGTAGAGGTTCTCCCGCCCGGTCAGGTCGTTGGAGAAGCCGGCGGAGAGCTCCAGCAGCGGCGCCACGTCCCCGCGCACCCGGATCCGCCCCTCGTCGGGGATCAGCACCCCGGCGATCAGCCGCAGCAGCGTGCTCTTGCCGGTGCCGTTGCGGCCGATCACGCCGACGGTCTCGCCGGCCGCCACCGAGAACGACACGTCCCGCAGCGGCCAGAACTGGCCGGCGGACGCGCCGCGCGTGCCCCGGTGGATGAACAGCTCGCGCAGCCGCAGCTGCCGCCGCCGGTTGCGGACGAACCGGATGCCGAGCCCCTCCGCCTCGATGATCGGGTCGGCCATCGTCACAGTTCCTTGAGCACGGCGGGTTCGAGCCGGCGGAACGACCACCAGCCGGCGGCCAGCACCAGCAGGCTGACGCCGACGGTGGTGGCGAGCAGCCGGGCGTCCGGGAACTCGTCCGGGTACCAGACCGCGTGGTGCAGCTGGAAGATGCCGACCAGCGGGTTCAGCTCGTACGCGACCTTCAGCCAGCCCGGCAGGTCGGCGCCCCGCACCAGGCTCAGCGGGTAGATGATCGGCGTCGCGTAGAAGAGCACCCGGATGACCAGCCGCATGAACCGCTCGACGTCGCGCATCAGCACGTTGACCGCCGAGAGCAGCAGCGCCAGCCCGACCAGCAGGACGGCCTGCACCGCCACCGCCAGCGGCAGCGCGAGCAGCGACCAGCCCAGGTCGATCCCGCCGGACGCGGCGTACCCGACGGCGACGGCGACCAGGATCGGCAGGCCGGCGGCGTACTCGGCGAAGCGGCCGGTGACCCGGCCGATCGGGAAGACCTGCCGGGGCACGTTCATCGTCGTGATCAGCCGGGACTGGCCGGTCAGCGCGTTGGTCGCCTCGCTCAGCGCCGAGCTGGTCCACATCCAGGCGAAGATCCCGGTGATCAGGAACAGCGGGTACGAGTCGGCCGCGTCGCCGAGGTGCCGGGTGGTGTCCCGGGAGTAGAGGACGCCGAAGACGAACCAGTAGATCGCCCCCATGCCGAGGGGCTCGATCAGCGACCAGAGGTAGCCGAGCACGGACTGCTGGTACTTCACCGCCAGGTCGCGCCGGACGAGGATGCGCAGGGAGTTGCGGTGCGACCACAACGCCGCGACGCCAGAGGTCACCGTCGCCTCCCGCCTCACCGGACGGACGACAGGTTAGCAGTCGATGAACGAGCGCCCCTCAGCACTCGATCACGTTGACGGCCAGGCCGCCGCGCGCCGTCTCCTTGTACTTCACCTTCATGTCCGCGCCGGTCTCGCGCATGGTCTTGATGACCTTGTCGAGCGACACGTGGTGCACCCCGTCGCCGCGCAGCGCCAGCCGGGCGGCCGTGATCGCCTTGATGCTAGCCACCGCGTTCCGCTCGATGCAGGGGATCTGCACCAGGCCACCGACCGGGTCGCAGGTCAGCCCGAGGTTGTGCTCCATGCCGATCTCGGCGGCGTTCTCCACCTGCTCCGGGGTGCCGCCGAGCGCCTCGGCCAGCCCGGCGGCGGCCATCGAGCAGGCCGAGCCCACCTCGCCCTGGCAGCCCACCTCCGCGCCGGAGATCGACGCGTTCTCCTTGAACAGCACGCCGATCGCGCCCGCCGCCAGCAGGAACCGGACCACCCCCTCGTCGGAGGCGCCCGGCACGAACCGGGTGTAGTAGTGCAGCACCGCCGGGATGATCCCGGCCGCCCCGTTGGTCGGCGCGGTGACGACCCGGCCGCCGGCCGCGTTCTCCTCGTTGACGGCGAGAGCGAAGAGGGTCACCCAGTCCATCGCCCGCAGCGGGTCGGTGGGGTCGGACTCCGTCGCCAGGCTGCGGCGCAGCTCGGCGGCGCGGCGGCGGACCTTCAGCCCACCGGGCAGCACCCCGTCCCGCGAGCAGCCCCGCTCGACGCACTCCCGCATCACCCGCCAGATCTCCAGCAGGCCGGCGCGCACCTCGCCCTCGCTGCGCCAGGACAGCTCGTTGGCGAGCATCACCTCGCTGATCGACAGCCCGGTCGACGCGGTCACGTCGAGCAGTTGCGCGCCGGTGAGGAACGGGTGCCGTACGCGCGTCGCGTCCGGCTTGATCCGGTCCGCCCCGGCCGCCGCCTCGTCGACCACGAACCCCCCGCCGACCGAGTAGTACGTCCGCACGCGCAGCTCCGCGCCCCGGTCGTCGTACGCGACGAAGGTCATCCCGTTCGGGTGGTACGGCAGCGACCGGCGCCGGTGCAGCACCAGGTCCCGGTCCGGGTCGAAGCCGATATCGTGCGCGTCGAGCAGGCTCAGCCGGCGCTCCGCCCTGATCCGGCTGATCCGCGCGTCGACGGTGTCGGTGTCGACCGTCTCCGGCGCCTCGCCGGCCAGCCCGAGCAGCACCGCGCGGTCGCTGCCGTGGCCGTGACCGGTGGCGCCGAGCGAGCCGAAGAGTTCCGCCTGCACCCGGACGGTGCCGGTCAGCAGCCCGTCGGCCTTCAGCCCGGCGACGAACGTGCGGGCGGCCCGCATCGGCCCCACCGTGTGCGAGCTGGACGGCCCGATGCCGACGCTGAAGAGGTCGAAAACGCTGATCATGCTGCACTTCCTCGCCGTCGTACCCCTCGCGGGGTCCGGCCCGGTCGTGGCCGGCCCGGGACCGGGCGGCCGTCGGCACCCGGAGGTGCGGGTGCCCGACCGGCGAGCCTACCCGCCCAGCTCACCGGCTGCCCGGCGCGTCGCCCCGATCGTCGGCATCCGGAAAGCCGGCGCCGCGCGGGGACTGCCCCGAGGCCCCCGTGGGTCGTCGATCCGGACGGGTGCCACGGGCACCCGTCCGGATCGGCGCGGGTAACCACCTACGGGGACGCGGGCGGCCGATCCTCCCTGGGGCCGAGGGCGTGGTGGGTGCCCGTTCCTACCGTTGAGGCAGACGCGGCGAACGCCGCAGAATGGGAGTACGACGATGAGTCGCACACTGGTCCGCCCCCGTCAGGGGCGCATGATCGCCGGTGTCTGCGCCGGTCTGGCCCAACGTTTCGGCAGGTCGGCGGGGTTCGTCCGGCTGCTGTTCCTACTGTCGCTGCTGCTGCCCGGCACCCAGGTGATCTTCTACCTGGTGCTCTGGGTCCTGATGCCGAACGAGGACCGCAACCGGTGACGTGAGATTGCCCGGTCGAGGAGGATGGCCGGCACCGTGACGGCGGCCAGGGCGGCGCCGATCCAGGTGACGGAGGTGATGCTCGCCCCAGCGTTGAACGCGACTCGGAACGCCGCGAGGTAGTGCCACTGGACGAGTTGGTCGGGGCGCCGGAGGTCGGCGATCCGCGGATCCGTCACACGCCCCGCGTCCGCAACGGCCGCACGGTGGTCCCCCTGACCACCCAGCCCGGGCCCCTGCAAGCCTGGAAGTCGGTCATTCCGGCTGAGCAGAACCGACCCGAGCTGTGCACGCACGACGGCTACGATGGTCACGGGGCGGTGTAGGTGACCGTCACCTTCTCGTAGCCGAGGGAGCGGAGCAGACCCTCCAGCATCTTGCGGGTGTTCTCCTCGGCCCGCTGGGTGAGGCCGCTGTCCCGGGCGGCGGTGGTGATCCGCTCCTCGGCGAGCTGGTAGACCTGCTGCTGGCGGTTGGGATCGCCGTCCACCAGCTCGCCGATCCGGTTGAGCAGCCCGCGCTCCTCGGCGAAGACGTAGCTCTTCTCCAGGTCGAGGTTGGTCTTGCCGAGCTGCGGCGCCGGCAGCCTGATCTCCACCGACTTGCCGTCGGCCGACTCGACCACCGCGCCCTCGGAGATCTTGGCGAAGTCCACGTACGCCTCGACGCTGCCCGCCCCCACGAAGAGGGTGCGCTGGTTGAGCAGCCAGTCGGGCACGTTGCGCCGGTCGTTCTGGAGGTCCACGACCACCTGGAAGTTGCCCTCGGCGGCGACGTAGCGGCTGAGGTCCTGGATCGACTTGAGCAGCGGCGGCTGACTGCGGTCGGTCTGCTCCTTGGCGAACGGGTTGCGGAAGTCCGGCAGAATGCCCGTGGCCTGCACGCCGAGCAGCACCACCACCGCCAGGGCCGCCGCGCCGAGCACCCAGAGCAGACCGCGGGCCGGCCCACCGGCCGGCGTCGGCGCGCCCGGCGCGGGCTCGGGTGCGACGTCCGTCCGGGCCTTGAGCTCCTCGCCGGTCGGGTAGCCCGGGAACTCCCTGGTGGGCTCGTTGATGTCACCGTCGCGGGCCATGGCCCTCACCGTCCTCGTCAGACACGTCGTCTGTCATGACGGTAAGGCCCCGGTACGACAGGCGCTCGCCGAGCGGCGCGGCCGGGCGATGGCGCCTCGCGGGGGCCGGCGAGGACACCGGCCGGGCGGGCGGATACCGCAGGTCAGGCGAAGGCCGACAGCCCGGTCAGCCGCTGCCCGATGACGAGTTGGTGGATCTCCGACGTGCCCTCGTAGGTGAGCACGCTCTCCAGGTTGTTGGCGTGCCGCATGACCGGGTACTCCCCCGAGACGCCGTTCGCGCCGAGGATGGTGCGGCACTGCCGGGCGATGGCCAGCGCCTCCCGGACGTTGTTGAGCTTGCCCACGCTCACCTGGTCGGGGCGCAGCCGCCCGGCGTCGGCGAGCCGCCCCAGGTGCAGCGCCAGCAGCGCGCCCTTGTTCAGCTCGACGGCCATGTCGGCGAGCTTGGCCTGGGTGAGCTGGAAGCCGGCCAGCGGCCGGCCGAACTGGGTGCGCGTGGTGGCGTACTCCAGGGCGGTCTCCAGGCAGTCGCGGGCCGCGCCGAGGGCGCCCCAGACGATGCCGTGCCGGGCCTCGGTCAGGCAGCTCAGCGGCGCCTTGAGCCCGACCGCCTCGGGCAGCCGGGCGTCCGCCGGGAGCCGCACGTCGTCGAGCACGACCTCCCCGGTGACGGAGGCGCGCAGCGACATCTTGTGCCGGATCTCCCGCGCCGTCACCCCGGGCGTGTCCATCGGTACGGCGAAGCCGCGCACGCCGTCGTCGGTGCGCGCCCAGATCACCGCGACGTCGGCGATCGGCGCGTTGGTGATCCACATCTTGGCGCCGGTCAGCACCCAGTCGTCGCCGTCGCGGCGGGCCCGGGTGGTCATCGACGCCGGGTCGGAGCCGTGGTCGGGCTCGGTCAGGCCGAAGCAGCCGATCGCCTCGCCGGTCGCCATCGACGGCAGCCAGCGCTGCTTCTGCTCCTCGCTGCCGTAGCGCCAGATGGCGTACATGGCCAGCGAGCCCTGCACCGAGACCAGGGAGCGGACGCCGGAGTCACCGGCCTCCAGCTCCAGGCAGGCCAGCCCGTACGCGACGGCCGACGCGCCGGCGCAGCCGTAGCCCGTCAGGTGCATGCCGAGCAGGCCGAGCTTGCCGAACTCGACGGCCAGCTCCCGGGCGGGCACCCGGCCCTCCTCGTACCAGCCGGCGACGTGCGGGCGGACCCGGTCGTCGACGAGCTGGCGCACGACAGCGCGGATCTGCCGCTCCTCCTCGGTGAGCGAGGAGTCCAGGTCGAGCAGGTCGGTACGGCTCATGGCAGCCACCTTAACGAAGCCTCAGGCCCGGGCGTCGGACGAGGCGCGGGCATCACGAGGCGCAGGCGTCGGAGACAGCGCGGGCGACGCGGGCCCTCGTCACTCGATCGGCTCGGAGAGGACGAGCACCCGGGCGTGGATCTGGTTGCGCTGCTGGAGCGCCGCCCGCAGCGCGCGGTGCAGCCCGTCCTCCAGGTAGAGCCCGCCGTTCCACTGCACCACGTGCGGGAAGAGGTCGCCGTAGAAGGTCGAGTCCTCGGCGAGGAGCTTGTCCAGCGCCAGCTCGCGCTTGGTGGTGATCAACTGGTCCAGGCGCAGGGGCCGCGGCGGGATCTCCGCCCACTGCTTGAGCGTCAGGTTGTGCTCCGGGTAGGGACGCCCGTCCCGGACCGCTCTGAAGATCACGACGGCACGCTCCCCTCCCCCTAGGCCCGGCCGACCCACGCGGGGCCGGGTCGCGGCGTGGCACCACGACCCGCGGTGCCGATGACCGTGCCAGCGTAGCGGGCTGCGGCACCCCGCGTTCTGCTCCCTGATGTCAGTTTCACTACCCACCGTCCGGTTCTCAACCGGGCGAAACGCCCGGAGCCGGTCAGCTCCACCGCCCGCGCCGGATCACCTCGTCCACCGGACGCCGTCCCCGGCGCAGCGACGGTGACCGGTGGTCCGGCGCCCGGTAACCCACGGTGACCGCCCCGATCGGCTCGTACTCGGCTGGCACGCCGAACGCCTCGCGGTAGGCGTCGAGGCGCTGCGGCGGGATGCCGAAGAAGCACGCCCCCAGTCCCTCGTCCACGGCGGTCAGCAGCATCAGCAGGGCGGCGAAGCCGGTGTCGACGTACCAGTAGGGCACCGGCCAGCGCTCCGCCGAGCGGTCCGCCCAGCCCTTGTCCGGCTCCGCGTACCGCTCCAGGTAGGCCGAGCGGTTCGCGTGCGGCACGACGATCAGCGGGGCCCGGCGCATGCCGGCCAGCCAGCGCTCCCGGCCGCCCCCGCCGGGGGTGGCCGCCGCCCAGAACCGGTCCCGGTCCGCCGGCTCCTCCAGCACCAGGAACCCCCACCCCTGGGCGAAGCCGGCCGACGGCGCGTGGACCGCGTGGTCGAGCAGCCGCTCCACCACGTCGGGCGGCACGGGACGGTCCGGGTCGTAGTTGCGGACCATCCGGCGCCGCCGGACCACCTCGCTGAACTCCATGTGCTCCCCCGCTCAGACCCCGGGCCGTACGCCCCAGACACCCCGCCACGTCGCACCCGGCTTCAGGGTGATCACGTCCCGGCCGGAGCGGAACGCGTCCGGCGGGCAGGTCATCGGCTCCACCGCGACGGAACGGCGACACCGCTGCCCGGGAAGCGCGTCGCCGGTGAACACCTGCCACCAGCCGAACTCCCGGTCGGCCCAGATCCGCACGCCCGCCGAGCCGTCCGGGGCGGACAGGGCGACCGTCGAGCCGCCGTCGTCGTCGCGGATCACGTCGCCGAAGGTGAGGTCCAGCCGGGCGCGGCCGATCCGTCGGGGGCTGGTCCAGTCGTACTCGGTGCCGGCGACCTCGCTGGCACCGATCGGCAGCAGCCGGGAGTCCACCTGCAACCGCCTCCGGGCCGGCAGCCGCATCGACAGGTCGTCCACCGCCACCCCGGGCACGCGCAGGTACGGGTGCACGGCGAAGCCGAACGGCGCCGGCTCGGCACCGAGGTTGGTCGCCTCGTGCTCGGCGCGCAGCCCGTCCGGGCCGACGCTCCACCGGGTGCGCAGCCGCAGCGGCCACGGGTAGCCGGGCTGCGGCGGCAGGTCGTAACCGACCGTCACCGCGTCGGGCGACCGGTCCAGCAGCCGCCACGGCACCCAACTGACCAGCCCGTGGATGGCCACACCCCGGTCCGGCTCGCTGAGCGTGAGCTGCAACAACCGGTCGCCGAAGGTGTAGCGACCGTCGCGGATCCGGTTCGGCCACGGGGCCAGCACCTGCCCGGCGCAGCCGGGGCACATCTCGTCGGCGTCGTACCCGTCGAGGTGGTCGACCCCGTCGTGCCGGTATGTCCGCACCCCGCCGCCCACCTCCACGATGACGGCCTCGTGGCCGGCGCCGGAAATGGCCCACTGTGCGCCCGAAGGCGACCGCTGGTCGGGGATGTCCATGCGGGCGACCCTAACGGTTCGCGCCGTGCGTGTCGCTCGCCCCGACCCGGCCGGTCAGCCCCGCCCGCCGCCGGAGGCGGACGCCGCCCGGTAGCGCAGCAACGCCGGGAACACCACCGCGAGCAGCACCGCCAGCGCCGCCGAGATCAGCCCACCGCTGACCCAGGCGACCCCGCCGCCGAACCCGGCCGCGACCGCCCCGGCCCGCAGGTCACCCAGGCGCGGACCGCCCGCGATGACCACCGTGTTGACGCCCATGAGCCGGCCGCGCATCCGGTCCGGCGCGTAGACCAGCAGCATCGACTGCCGCAGCACCGCGCTGACCAGGTCGGCCGCCCCGGCCACCGCGAGCAGCAGCACCATCAGCCAGAGCTGGCCGGCGAGCCCGGCCGCCGCCACGGCGAGACCCCAGGCGACCACGGCCGCCACCAGCGCCAGGCCCTGCCGGCGCAGCCGGCCGATCCAGCCGGAGCTGAGCCCGCCGAGCATCGCGCCGAGCGCGATCGCGCTGTAGAGCCAGCCGACGGCCGCCCCGCCGCCGAACCGCTCCTCGGCGATCTCGGGGAAGAGCGCGCGGGGCATGGCCAGCACCATCGCGATCAGGTCGATGGCGAAGGAGAGCAGCAGCACCGGTGTGGTGGACAGGTAGCGCAGCCCGTCGACGATGCTGGCCAGCCCGGCCCGCCGGGGGGTGTCGCCCCCGTCCGGGTCCGGCTCCGGCGGCATCGCCGGCAGCCGGAAGGTGGCCCAGACGGCGACGGTGAACAGCACGGCGTCGAGCGCGTACGCGATCGGCAGGCCGACCTCGGTGTCCCAGCGGGCGAAGATCAGGCCCGCGGCCAGCGGCCCGAAGACCGCCGCCGCGGTGTAGGTGGTGAAGTTCAGCGTGCTCGCCGCCGGCACCAGGTCCAGCGGCACCAGCCGGGGCAGGATCGCGTTGCGGGTGGGCGAGCTGATCGCGAAGGCGATCGACTGCACCGCCACCAGCACCAGCAGCAGCAGCGGGCTGCCGACCCCGAGCAGCGCCTGCGCCAGCAGGCCGAGCGTCGACGCCCACAGCACCGCCGAGGTGGCCAGCAGCACCCTGCGCCGGTCGCGTGCGTCGGCCACCGCGCCGCCCCAAAGCCCGAAGACCAGCAGCGGTACGAACGCCGCGATGCCGATCAGCCCGACCCAGAGCGAGTCCTCGGTCAGCGCGTACATCTCCACCGGCACGGCCACCGCGGTGAACTGCATGCCGAACATCGCGATGCCGTTGCCCAGCCACATCCGCCGGTACGCCGGCACGGCCAGCGGGCGCAGGTCGATCGCGAACCGGCGCAGCCCGCGCGGCCGGGGTTCCTTGAGCTGGGTCACGGACCCAGCCGCTCGACGACCCACTCCCCGGCCCCGGCACGCCGGAACCGCAGCCGGTCGTGCAGCCGGCTGGCCCGGCCCTGCCAGAACTCCACGGACTCCGGCCGCACCCGCAGCCCGCCCCAGTGCGGCGGCGCCGGGATCAGCTCGACCTCGGCGAACCGCTCCGCCGCCGCCCGGTACGCCGCGTCCAGCGCCGCCCGGTCGGGGACCACCCGGGACTGCGTGCTGGCCCAGGCGCCGAGCTGGGAGCCGCGCGGCCGGCTGGCGAAGTACGCCTCGGTCTCCGCCCGGTCGACCCGCTCCACCCGGCCGGCGACCACCACCTGCCGCTGCATCGGGAACCACGGGAACACCAGACTGGCGTACGGGTTGGCGGCCACCTCGGCGCCCTTGCGGGAGCCGTAGTTGGTGAAGAAGACGAAGCCCTCCGGGTCGTACCCCTTGAGCAGCACCGTCCGGGCGCTCGGCCGGCCGGCGGCGTCGGCGGTGCCGACCACCATCGCGTTCGGTTCGGGCAGCCCGGCGGCGACCGCGTCGGCGAACCAGCGGTCGAACTGGGTGTGCCAGTCGGCGGCCAGGTCCGCCTCGGAAAGGCCCAGGTCCGCGGCGTACTCGTTACGCATCGCGGCCGGGAGCACTGTGTCGCCCGTCACTTTCTCTCCCTCCCCGTCGACCCGGCCCACGCCCTCCGAGCAGGCCAGGCCGCACCGCCCAGTGTCGCCGACGCGTCCGGGCCGTCCCGGGCGGGGGATGTCGCGTGCAGCACAGTCGCAGCGGGTCGCGGATCCGGTACCCAGCAGGCAAGATGTCACGAACACATCCCTGATGAGGGTCGCCTGGGGCACTCGGCCGGCTGGCCGGTGAGGGCTGGCCGGGCGCACCGAGCAGACCCAGGAGAGATGACATGGCCGATTTCAAACCCGGGCTGGAGGGCGTCGTAGCCTTCGAGACCGAGATCGCCGAACCCGACCGCGAAGGCGGCGCGCTGCGCTATCGCGGGGTCGACATCGAGGATCTGATCGGCCAGGTCTCCTTCGGCAACGTGTGGGCGCTGCTGGTCGACGGGCGGTTCGGCCCGGGCCTGCCGCCGGCGGAGCCGTTCCCGGTGCCGGTGCACTCCGGCGACATCCGGGTGGACGTGCAGTCCGCGGTCGCGATGCTCGCCCCCTACTGGGGCCTCGACCAGCTCCTCGACATCTCCGACGAGCAGGCCCGCGAGGACCTCGCCCGGGTGTCCGTCACCGCGCTGTCCTTCGTCGCCCAGTCCGCCCGCGGCCTCGGCCTGCCGGCGGTGCCGCAGAAGGAGATCGACAAGGCGTCCACCATCGTCGAGCGGTTCATGAAGCGCTGGCGCGGCGAGCCGGACCCGCGGCACGTCAAGGCCGTCGACGCCTACTTCATCTCGGCCGCCGAGCACGGCCTGAACGCCTCCACCTTCACCGCCCGGATCGTCGCCTCCACCGGCGCCGACGCCGCCGCCTGCATCTCCTCCGGCATCGGCGCCCTCTCGGGCCCGCTGCACGGCGGCGCCCCCTCCCGCGTGCTCAGCATGCTGGAGGCGGTCGAGCGCAGCGGCGACGCCGAGGGCTACGTGAAGGGCGTCCTCGACCGGGGCGAGCGGCTGATGGGCTTCGGCCACCGGGTCTACCGGGCCGAGGACCCGCGCGCCCGGGTGCTCCGCCGCACCGCCAAGGAGCTGGGCGCGCCGCGCTTCGAGATCGCCGAGGCGCTGGAGAAGGCCGCGCTGGCCGAGCTGCAGGCCCGTCGCCCGGACCGGGTGCTCGCCACCAACGTCGAGTTCTGGTCGGCCGTGGTGCTCGACTTCGCCGAGGTGCCGGCGCACATGTTCACCTCGATGTTCACCTGCGCCCGGATGGGCGGCTGGAGCGCGCACATCCTGGAGCAGAAGAAGCTCCAGCGGCTGGTCCGCCCGTCGGCCCGCTACGTGGGCCCGGGCAGCCGCAAGCCCAGCGACGTCGAGGGCTGGGACGCCATCCCGCACGGCGTCTGACCGCGTACCTCCGAGGGGCCCCGTCCGCGGACGGGGCCCCTCGCGCGTGCCCGCACCTTTGTGGCGGACGACTCACGCCCGGGTGTGGGACCAGCGGCCGGATCGGGCGGCCCGGATGGGAGGATGAAGGCCGGCAGTGTCGCCGGACCGGCCCGGATCCCGGCCGCCCCGCGCGCCCGCGCGCGTCCGCCGTCGATCCGCGCCCGCCTGAAGACCGGGCCCGCCATCGCACATGCGGAAGGATCTCGACAACCGTGGCTGACGCACCGACCATCCGGATTCCCGACGACCTCAAGCCCGCCGACGGAAGGTTCGGCTGCGGGCCGTCCAAGGTCCGTCCGGCGGCGGTCTCCGCCCTCGCCGACGTGGCGACCAGCTACCTGGGCACCTCCCACCGGCAGAAGACCGTCCGCGACCAGGTCGCCCGGCTGCGCCGTGGCATCGCCGAGTTCTTCTCCCTGCCCGACGGCTACGAGGTGGTGCTCGGCAACGGCGGCACCACCGCGTTCTGGGAGGTCGCGACGTTCGGCCTGGTCCGGGACCGGGCGCAGTTCGCCAGCTTCGGCGAGTTCGGCGCGAAGTTCGCCAAGTCCGTCAAGGACGCCCCCTTCCTCGGCGAGCCCACCATCCGCAAGTCGGAGGCCGGCACCGCCCCGAGCCTGGTGGCCGAGGCGGGGGTCGACGTCTACGCCACCCCGCACAACGAGACCTCGACCGGCGTCGCGGTGCCGATCAGCCGGGTGGCCGGCGCCGACCCGGGCTCGCTGCTGCTGGTCGACGCCACCTCCGGCGCCGGCGGGCTCGACGTCAACGTCGGCGAGACCGACGTCTACTACTTCGCCCCGCAGAAGTGCTTCGGCTCCGACGGCGGTCTCTGGCTGGCCCTGATGTCCCCGGCCGCCCTGGAGCGGGCCGGCGAGATCAAGGCGTCGGGCCGCTACGTCCCGGCCTTCCTCGACCTGGTCACCGCGATCGACAACTCGCGGCTGGAGCAGACCTACAACACCCCGGCCCTGGCCACCATCTTCCTGGCCGCCGAGCAGACCGACTGGATGAACGCGCAGGGCGGGCTGGCCTGGGCGGCCAAGCGCACGGCCGAGAGCGCCGCGATCGTCTACGGCTGGGCGGAGCGCTCCGACGTGGCGACGCCGTTCGTCGCCGACCCGGCGCTGCGGTCCAACGTGGTCGCCACCATCGACTTCGCCGACGGGGTCGACGCCACCGCGATCGCCAAGGCGCTGCGCGCCAACGGGATCGTGGACACCGAGCCCTACCGGAAGCTGGGCCGCAACCAGCTGCGGGTCGCGCTCTTCCCGGCCGTCGAGCCGGCCGACGTCGAGGCGCTGACCGCGTCCATCGACTACGTGGTCGAGCGGCTCTAGGCCGCCGTCACGTTCGGTGGCCGCCGGGCCGTACGGCGGCCACCGAACGTGATCATCGCCGCAGCTCAGTCGCGACATGCGGGTGTCGCATCCCCCACCTCGGGGAAGATGCGCGTACGGTGGTGCGAGACGCCCGGGTGGCCGGCTCGTGGCGTGACGGCCAGCGAAGCGGGACGGAGGCAACGCTATGCGCCCAGTACGCTTCGTCGCCCTCTCCGAGGACGGCCAGGCCCTGGTGCTCGCCGACGAGGTCGGGCGACTGCTCGCCCTGCCCATCGACGACCGCATCGCCGGCGCGCTGCACGCCGAGCCCGGTGCCCCGCCGCTCGCGGTGGCCCCGGCCGCCGCCGACCCGGTGCCCTCACTGTCCCCACGCGACATCCAGGCCCGGATCCGCTCCGGCGAGTCCGCCGAGGACGTCGCCCGGATCGCCGGCGTGCCGGTCGACCGGGTGCTGCGCTACGCCGGCCCGGTGCTCCAGGAGCGGGCCATGCTCGCCCAGCACGCCCGGCGCACCCGGCTCAAGGGCGCGGAGAAGCCGACCCCGCTCGCCGAGGTCGTCAACGGCCGGCTGGCCCAGCACGGGATCGACACCGAGAAGATCTCCTGGGACGCGTGGCGCCGCGACGACGGCACCTGGCGGATCGTCGCGACCTGGCCGTCGGGCAAGGCGACCGCACAGGCGGTCTGGGATCTCGACAAGACCCGGCAGGCGGTCACCCCGCACGACGACATGGCGCAATACCTCTGCGCCGAGCGGCCCACCCCGATCCTCGGTCAGGAGCCGGCGCCGGAGCGGGGCGGTCACGCGCTGCCCGGCCCGTCGCGCGGCGAGCCGAGCCGAGGCGGGCACGGCCTGCCTGCGCCGGCCGAGCACAGCCGGCCGGGCCGCGACCCGATCCGGGCCGGGCGGGACGCCCTGCTCGCCTCCCTCGACCGTCCACTCGGCTCGACCTCGGGCCGTGGGCTCGACCCGCGCTCCCCGGCCGCCCTGGCGGGGCAGGACGCGCCCCGGCAGCGGCCGGTCGGCGGCGGCGCGGCGGCGCTGCTCGGCGGCGGGCAGGGTTCCGCGTTCGACGACGACTCGGACGCGCCCAAGGAGGTGCCGGCCGTGCCGTCCCTGGCGGTGCTCCGGCCCCGCCGCACGGGCGCGCCGGCGGCTGCTGCCGGCGAGTCGGCCGAGGCCGGGGGCAAGCCCCGCAAGCGCCTGCCGAGCTGGGACGACGTCCTCTTCGGCAGCGGGCCGGCGGCCCGCGAGTCCTCCTGACGCGTCGACTCCGGCGGCGAGCGTTCGCCGGAGTCGGCGCGAGGCACTCGAAGTGCCGCCGTGGCAGGGTGGCCGTATGGAGTACACGAACCTGGGCCGCACCGGCCTGTCGGTCAGCCGCCTCTGCCTCGGCACGATGAACTTCGGGCCGCAGACGACCGAGCCGGACAGCTTCGCGATCATGGACCGGGCCCTCGAACACGGCATCAACTTCTTCGACACCGCCAACGTCTACGGCTGGCAGACCGGCGAGGGGATCACCGAGCAGATCATCGGCCGCTGGTTCGCCCAGGGCGGCGGCCGGCGGGACAAGGTCGTCCTGGCCACCAAGGTCTACGGCAAGATGGGCGAGTGGCCCAACGAGCAGGGCCTGTCCGCCCGGCACATCATCCGGGCCTGTGAGGACTCGCTGCGCCGGTTGCAGACCGACACCATCGACCTCTACCAGATGCACCACGTCTCCCGGGCCACGCCGTGGGAGGAGATCTGGCAGGCCATGGAGACCCTGGTCGCCCAGGGCAAGGTGCTCTACGTCGGGTCGTCCAACTTCGCCGGGTGGCACATCTCGGTGGCGCAGGAGGCGGCGGCGAAGCGCCACTTCCTCGGTCTCGTCTCGGAGCAGTGCATCTACAACCTGCTCACCCGGCACGTCGAACTCGAGGTGGTGCCCGCCGCGCAGCACCACGGGCTCGGCATCATCCCGTGGTCGCCGCTGCACGGCGGGCTGCTCGCCGGGGTGCTGCGGAAGATGGCCGAGGGCGGGGCCGCGCGCGGCGCCAGCGGCCGCTCCGCCGACGCGCTCGCCGAGCACCGGCCGACCATCGAGGCGTACGAGAAGCTCTGCGGCGAGCTGGGGCACGACCCGGCGGACGTGGCGCTCGGCTGGCTGCTGTCCCGGCCGGGGGTGACCGCCCCGATCATCGGGCCGCGCACCGCCGACCAGCTCGACCGCTCCCTGGGCGCCCTGACCGTCAGCCTCGACGAGGACGCCCTCGCCCGGCTCGACCAGCTCTTCCCGCCCGTCGGCAACGGCGGCCCCGGCCCGGAGGCCTGGGCCTGGTAGCACGCGCCGGCGGTGGAGCCGGCGGCGGGCGACCGCCGGCTCCACGGGTGGGCGCCGCCGGCCGGGGCCTGCGGCGACGTCCGCCCGGGCTGGCGTGGCCGGGCGGTCACACGGGCACCGGCGGCCACTGGCTGGCGTGGCCGGCGTCAGATGGGCCAGGCCGGCCACTGGCTGGCGTGGCCGGGCGGTCAGATGGGCCAGGCGGCCAGGCGGTCGTAGGTGGGGCGGGGGCCGGGGTGGCTGCGCATCAGCACCATCTCGGCGGCCGGCCACGCCGGGCCCTCGTAGCCGTCCAGGGTCGCCAGGTCCGCCGTCACGTCGACGTCGGGCACCCGGTCACCCGGTCGGGCGACCGTCAGGTGCGGGCGGAACGGCTTCTCGTCGTGTGGCAGGCGGGCGTGCCGCAGCCGGGAGCGGATCAGCCGGGCCAGCACCTGGAGCTGCTCCACCTCGCCCCGCAGGTCGGCCCAGAGCACCGTGAACCGGCCCCGCCCGAAGCGCCCGCCGCCGGCGAACCGGAGCCGGGGCGCGGCGGAACGGCCCTCCCGGGACCACTCGGCGGCCAGCCCCAGCGCGCTCTCCACGTCGACCAGCCGGTCCGCCTCGACGTCGCCGAGGAAGGCGAGGGTGACATGGGCGGTGGCCGGGTCGGCGAGCCGGACGTTGATCCCGGCGGCGGCCGCCGCGCCGACCCGCAACCGGGCGACCTGCGCGCCGAGGTGCGCGATCGCCTCCGGCGGCGGGTAGACCGCGACGAAGAGCCTCACGCCGGCCCGCCGCTCAGTGGTGGCGCTGCCGGTGACCGGCCCGGGCGGCGGGCAGGGTCAGCCCGGCGGCGTGCAGGAGGCCCTCCACCCGGACCCGCTCCAGCTCCAGGTCGACGCCCTCCAGCTCGGTCAGGTGCTCGGTGATGCCGAGCGCCCGGCAGGCCAGCCGGAGCCGGTCGTCGTACGCCCGGAGCACCGTGCCGTGCCAGACCGGCTGCCGGCCGTCGGTGCTGGCGCCCTGGCCGCGCAGGCGCCGCAGGTCGGCGGCGAGTTGCTCCAGCGGGCGCCGGTCGGGCCGATCGAAGTCGGTGAGGTCGATGTCGCGGGTCAGCGCGTCGGCCTCGACGGCCCGGTCCAGCCGGGCGATGGTGCGCCGCTCCCGCCGGCGCTCCCGCCACTCGGCCCACCCGCAGGCGACCCGGTCGATGATCTCGTCGGCGCAGAAGACCGCGGCAATCACCGCCGGCAGGCTGGCCACGCCCACGAAGGCCAGGACCAGCAGCACCCCGCGTCCGACCTCCACGCATCGACGCTAAGCCCGATCCCCCCGGGCCGCCACCGGATTGGCCGCATCCACGCCATCCGCAGGATGGGACGGATCGTCCCACCCCGGGCGGCGAGGGCGGTCAGCAGTCGGTGGAGGTGACGTAGAAGCGCGGCATCGGCAGGATGCGGAAGCGCAGCCGGGCGCCGGCGCGGCGGAGCTGCCAGGTGAGCGCGATCAGGGCGGTGGCCAGCGAGACGAGCCCGCCGATCCAGATGCTGGCGCCCGCGCCGTAGGTCTCCGCCACCCAGCCGATCAGCGGCGCGCCGACCGGGTTGGTGCCGAGGAACACCAGCACCCACAGGGCCATCACCCGGCCCCGGAAGGCGGCGTCCGTGCCGAGCTGGACCCGCTGGTTGGCGGCCTGGGCGAAGAACACCATGAAGAACCCGGTGGGCAGCAGGAGCGCCACCACCATCCAGTACGCCGAGGCGAGCCCGACCAGGGTGCCGAAGCTGGCGCAGCCGACCGCGGCGCCGAGGACCACCCAGACCGACGGGCGGCTGCGCCGCCCGGTGCCGGCCAGCGCCCCGACCAGCGCGCCGACCGCCAGCGCGGTGCTGAACAGCCCGAACGAGGCCGCCCCGGTCTGGAACACGGTCTTGGCGAGCGCGGCCAGGGTGAGCTGGAAGTTGAACAGCGACATGCCGATCACCGACATCACCGCCATCGGCAGTAGCAGGTCGGGGCGGCGCCAGACGTAGCGCAGGCCGTCGACGACCTTGGCCGAGGCCCGCTCGTCGCGCGGCGGCAGCGCCTCCCGGTGCAGCTCGGCCGGGCGCATCCGGACGACGTTGACCAGCGGGGCGATCGAGCTGAGCGCGGTGAACAGGAAGACCGGCCCCACGTCGAACGCGGCGATGGCCAGGCCGGCGGCGGCGGGCCCGACGATCCGGGCGGAGTTGAACACGGCCGCGTTCAGCGAGAGCGCGTTCGGCAGCAGCGACGTGCCGACCAGCTCCGAGACGAACGCCTGCCGGACGGGGGTCTCCACGGCGTTGGCGACGCCGAGCAGGGCCGCGAACGCGAACACGTGCCAGAGCTGCACGAGGCCGGTGATCACCAGCAGGCTCATCGCGAGCGCCAGCACGGTCCAGAACGCGTTGGCGACGAAGAGCAGCATCCGCTTGTCGTAGCGGTCGGCGAGCCGCCCGGAGAGCAGGGTGAGCAGCAGGACGGGAGCGAACTGGAGGGCGGTGACCACGCCGAGCGCGGTGGCGGAGTTGTCGGAGAGCTCGAGGACCAGCCAGTCCTGGGCGATGAACATCATCCAGACGCCGATCAGCTTGATCAGTTGCCCGGATGCGAAGAGCCGGTAGTTGCGGACCTGTAGGGACTGGAACATCGTGCTCAGCTTCGCCTGCACTCTTTGTGCGCCTCCTCGCGGTCGTACGCGTCATCGACGGCGGACGGCGCGGTGGGTGCGAGGCGCGCGGGTCAGGCGCGGGCGAGCTGCTGAAGGATCTCGGCGGCCTGCCGCAGGGTGTCCCGTTCTGCTTCGGTCAGCTCGGCCAGCCGGTGGGCCAGCCACTCGTCGCGGACGCGCTCGAACTGGTCGAGCACCGCCCGTCCCCCCTCTGTCGCCGCGAGGATGACCTGCCGGCCGTCGGTCGGATGGGGGGTGCGCTGCACGAGGCCGCGCTCCTCCAACTTCGCGACGATCTTGGTCATCGTCGGCGGCTGTACCCGTTCGACGTCGGCCAGTTCCCGGGGCGTCAGCGCGCCCGCCAGCTGGAGGCTGGTGAGCGCGGAGAGCTGGGTGACCGTGAGGTCGCCGACCGGCCGGGCCTGGCGGACCCGTCGGTTGAGTCGGGTGATCGCATCACGCAGCTGTGGTGCGAGCTGCGCCGGTGGCACGCGTTTCGCCGTCACCGTCCGCTCCGTCACGATAGTTAGCTTAACTAATGAGCCTGGCTAATGAGCTGCGATATGACCATGGTCACGAGAAGTTTGCCCTGCTCCGGGCCGGCTACCCGATTCGGTCACCGGCCCGGAGCGGAGGGTGGTCAGAGCACCAGGGACTCGATCGGCCCGCGCAGGAAGTACAGCACGAAGAGGGCGGCCACCCCGTACAGCAGGGGGTGGATCTCCCGGGCCTTGCCCTTGGCGAGCTTCACCACCACGTAGGTGATCAGGCCGGCGCCGATGCCGTTGGAGATCGAGTACGTGAAGGGCATCAGGACGATCGTGAGGAACGCCGGGATGGCGATCTCGTAGTCGGACCAGTCGATCGTCCGCACCGCGGTCATCATCAGGAAGCCGACCACCACCAGCGCGGTGGAGGCCGCCTCGAACGGCACCACCACGACCAGCGGCGCCAGGAACATCGCCAGCAGGAACAGGGCGCCGGTGACCAGGTTGGCGACGCCGGTGCGGGCGCCCTCCGCCACACCGGCGGCACTCTCGATGTACGACGTGTTGCTCGACGTGCTCGCCGCGCCGCCGGCCGCCGCCGCGATCGAGTCGACCAGCAGGATCTCCTTGGCCCGCGGCGGGGTGCCCCGCTCGTCGAGCATGCTCCCCTCCTGCCCGACCGCGACCATCGTGCCCATGGTGTCGAAGAAGTCCGTGATCAGCAGGGTGAACACGAACATGAGGACGACGAGCCAGCCGGCCCGGCTCCACGAGTCGAACACGTTGAAGTTGCCGAGCAGCGACAGGTCCGGCACGTCCAGCCAGGTCTTCGGCAGCTCGGGAACGTTCAGCGCCCAGCCCTTCGGGTTCGGCTTGCCGTCGACGAAGGACGGCCCGATGTTCGCCACCGCCTCGACGACGACCGCCAGCACGGTGGAGCCGAGGATGCCGATCAGGATCGCGCCCTTGACCCGGCGTACCAGCAGCACCACGGTCAACAGCAGGCCCACCACGAAGACCAGCATCGGCCAACTGCCGAGGGTGCCGTCGAAGCCCAGGCCGACGGGGACGGTGGTGTTCGCCGAGTCCGGGACGCGGCGGACGAAGCCGGCGTCGACCAGCCCGATGATGGTCAGGAAGAGGCCGATGCCGACGCCGATCGCCGTCTTCATCTGCGTCGGCACCGAGCGGAACACCGCCGTGCGCAGGCCGGTCAGCACCAGCACCGCGATGATCACACCCTCGATCACCACGAGGCCCATCGCGTCCGCCCAGGTCATCTCCGGGGCGATCTCGTATGCGACCAGCGCGTTGACGCCGAGGCCGGCGGCGAGCGCGATCGGGAACCGGCCGACGACGCCCATCAGGATCGTCATCAGGCCGGCGACCAGGGCAGTGGCCGCAGCGAGGGCGGGGATGGGGAGCTTCTGGCCGTCGCCGTCGACGGCACCACCGATGATGAGCGGGTTGAGCACCACGATGTACGCCATCGTGAAGAAGGTCGCCAGGCCACCGCGTACCTCGCGGCTCATCGTCGAGCCACGGGCGGAGATCTCGAAGAACCGGTCGAAACCGTTACGCGGGTGAGCCGGATCGGGTGGTGTTCCGTTGTCGGGTGGTGCTACTGCCATCAGGTCCTCGCAGGTGATCTTCCGTTGTCGCGCCGCATCGTCGCAGATCACGGGCCAGCAGCGAAAGTTGATCGCGTACGCTTGCCGCGTGTCGAAGGAGCAGCCGCCGCGCCCCGAGCCGCTCGACCCGCCGATGGTGCCGTTCGCCCTCGCCGGGATGGCGGCCTGGGCGCTCGCCGGGTTGGTGTTGCTCGTCTTCTTCCGCGGCTGGCTGACCGCGCACGGTCACCAGGACTGGCTGTGGATCTGCCTGGCCGGTTTCCTGTGGGGTTTTCCCGGTCTCGCCGTGATGATGCGGCACGACGCCAACCGACGCCGCCGCCGCGCCGGCCACTGACCTGCGACGACGCCGCGCCGCCGGCCCGGCGGCGCGGCCGGCCCGTCAGGGGTGGCCGGCCCGTCAGGGGTGGCCGGCCCGTCAGGCGCGGCCGGCCCGTCAGGCGCGGCCGGCCCGTCAGGCGCGGCCGGCCCGTCAGGCGCGGCCGGCCCGTCAGGCGCGGCCGGCCCGTCAGGGATGGCCGTACGGCTCCGCCGGCTCCGCGGCCTCCACCGAGCCCGGCGCCCGGCTGACCGACACGGGCTCCACCGCACTGTCGTCGTAGACCGTCGGCATCTCGTCGACCGGGGTGTCGGCGGCCTCGATCAGGGTCTCCGAGTGCGCGCCGCAGCCGTGGTCGGCGCTGACCACCCGGCCGTCGTCGGGGGCGTAGAAGTTGCCGCAGGCGCCGAAGGACTGCCGCAGGGCGCCGGCGAGCGGCAGGTAGAAGCCGCAGGTCCCGCAGCGGGCGGCGGCGGGAGCGGCGACCGAGATCGCGGCGGAGGGGCCGTGGTCGCCGTCGTACCAGCGCTGGGCGGCCTCACTGCGCCCCTCCCGGGAGAGCACCCGGGCCCGGCCGAGCCCCAACTCCCAGGCGGTCTCCTCGACCGCCGGGTCGTCGGAGAGCACGTAGCCGGGCTGGAGGCGCTCGTCGTCCGCCGGGGTGGGCAGCAGATCGCCGGGACCGAGGTCACCCGGCTTGAGCCGCTCCTGCCAGGGCAGCCAGCCGGGCGCGAGCATCGCGTCCGCGCCGGGAAGCAGCACCGTCTCGCAGACGGTGACGTGCCGGCTGCGGGGCACCCGGGTGACGGTGACCGCCCACCGCCAGCCGCGGTAGCCGGCGAGCCGGCACTCGAAGTAGTGGGTGACGAGCCGGTCGCCCTCCGCGACGGCCTGCAGGTGGTCGCCGATGTCCGAGGCGTTGACCTCGGTGATGGCGTCGCGCGCCACCTCGACGGCAGCGGCGCAGACCTGGTCGAGACGAGCGGCGCGGGCGGAGGCGGGCCTGGTCACCCGACCATTGTTCCCCATGCGTACGGCCGACCGACAGGCACCCGCCGAGGACGTTCTGGCGCAGTGGTGCGGCGTGCGCGGACCGGATGGGCGAGGATGGTGGGCATGCCGCTGTTCTCCCGCTCCGGGCGGTCCGTGCTCGGGCAGACCGTCGGCACCGGCATCAAGGCCGTCCGCCTGCTGTTCCGGGGCTCGGTCAGCGGTGGGCGCTGGATGACCCGCCGGGCCGGCCGGGCCCGCGCCCGGGG
The DNA here is from genome assembly GCF_040295705.1 of Micromonospora sp. NPDC002717. Lineage (NCBI taxonomy): Bacteria > Bacillati > Actinomycetota > Actinomycetes > Micromonosporales > Micromonosporaceae > Micromonospora > Micromonospora sp. NPDC002717. The sequence continues at coordinate 210,735 of NZ_JBEOVW010000001.1, forward strand.
CGCCGGGGACGAGGTCGGCATGGTCCGCCTCTTCGACCTGCACGCGGTCTCCTGCGCCGGGGACACGCTGATCGCCATCGGCCTGGCCGGGACGATCTTCTTCAACGTCCCGCTCGGCGAGGCGCGCAGCAAGGTCGCCCTCTACCTGCTGGTGACCATGGTGCCGTTCGCCATGCTCGCCCCGGTGGTGGGCCCGCTGCTCGACCACTTCCGGCACGGCCGGCGGTACGCGCTGGCCGCCACCATGCTCGGCCGGGCCTTCCTGGCCTGGCTGATCTCCGACTACATCCACGGCTTCGGCCTCTACCCGGCGGCCTTCGGCGTGCTGGCGCTCTCCCGCGCGTACGGGGTGGCCCGCTCCGCGGCCGTGCCCCGGCTGCTCCCGGAGGGGCTCGGGCTGTCCCAGGTGGGTGCCCGGGCCAGCGTCTACGGCACGGTGGCCGGCGCGCTGGTCGCCCCGATCGGCCTGGCCGCCTTCTGGTTCGGGCCGCAGTGGCCGCTCCGGGTGGCCTCGGTCATCTTCCTGGTCGGCATGGTGATCTCCCTGCGGCTGCCCCCGAAGGCCGACTCGGAGCCGCCGGAGCGGGTGCCCCGGCCGCTGCGGGCGCTGGGTCGCCGCACCGGGGACCGCCCGCTGGGCCGGGGGCGACCGGCGGGCCGGCTCGTGATCGCCACCCTGATCGGCGCCGCGACGCTGCGCGCGGTCTACGGCTTCCTGCTGCTCTTCCTGGCGTTCGCGATCAAGGCGGGCGACCTGACCACCGTGGCCTTCGGTCGGGACCTCGGCGACGAGGCGGCGCTGGGCCTGGTCGGCGCGGCGCTCGCCGTGGGCACCTTCCTGGCCACCGCGGTCGGCACCCGGCTGCGCATCCACCGACCCGCCGCGATCCAGTCCAGCGGCATGGTCGTCGTCGCCGGGGTGGCGATCCTCGCCGCGTTGAAGTTCTCGCTGCCCATGGTCGCCCTGCTCTGCCTGGTCGCCGCGCTGAACAGCGGCATCGCCAAGCTCGCCGTGGACGCCTCGATCCAGGAACGCATCCCGGAGCGGCTGCGGGCCAGCTCCTTCGCCCACTCGGAGACGGTGCTGATGCTCGCCTTCGTCGCCGGGGGCGGGCTGGGGCTCGTACCCTTCGACGGCCGGATCGGGATCGTCGTCGTCGCCGTCGTCGGCACCGTGGCCGCCGCCCGGGGCCTGGTGGTGGCCGGCCGGCTGCGCGCGGAGCGCCTGCTCGGCCGGCCGCTCGGCGACGACGAGCTGGCCGACGGGACCGACGGAACCGACCCCGACGCCCCGGGCTCCCCGGGCACCGTCGACGCGGGTTCCCCCGACCCGGAGGCCGGGCGCCGACACGACCCCACGCCCACCTCCCCCGCCCCGACGCAGGGCGGCTCTCCGCTGGACGACCCCGGCCTGGCACCGCCGGGCTACCACATCTACCGGCCCTCGTCGGCCGTCGGCGGGCCGGGCGGGACGGACGACGAGACCCGTCGGGAGCCGCAGGGGCCGCTCTCGTGACCGCTCTGCTGGTGGTCACGGCGGTCCCCGCCGAGGCCGAGGCGATCCGCGCCGGCCTCGCCGACCAGACGACCACGGTGCTGCCGGTGGGGGTCGGCCCGGCCGTCGCCGCCGCGACCACGACCCGGCTGCTGGTGCTCGCCGAGGCCGCCGGCCGGCCCTACGACGGCGTGGTCAGCGCGGGCGTGGCGGGGGGCTTCGCCGGCCGGGTGGAGGTGGGCGCCACGGTGCTGGGCACCGTGTCCGTGGCCGCCGACCTCGGCGCCGAGTCGCCGGCCGGCTTCATCCCCGTGGACGAGCTGGGCATGCCCCCGGAATGGCTGGGCGGCAGCACCGCGCTCGCCGCCGACCCGGGCCTGCTCGCCCGGCTGCGGGCCGCGCTCCCGGCGGCCACCGTCGGCCCGGTGCTGACCGTCAGCACGGTCACCGGCACCGCCGCCAGCACCGACGCGCTGCGCCGGCGGCACCCGGACGCGGTCGCCGAGGCCATGGAGGGGTACGGGGTGGGCGTCGCCGCCGCCCAGGCGGGCCTCCCGTTCGTCGAGCTGCGTACCGTCTCCAACCCGATCGGCCCCCGCGACCGCGACGCGTGGCGCATGCGCGAGGCGCTGGCCGCCCTGACCACCGCCGCCGCCGCCCTGACCTGACCTGACCCGTCCAACCTGCCCGGCCTGCCTTCCCGCCGCCTGCCTTCCCGCTTGCCTGCCGCACGGTGGCCTGCCTGCCCGCCCGCTGCCTGCCCGCACAGGACCGTCAGCCCGTGACCGCCGGCCGACGGTCGAGCCGCAGCGACCACGGTCGGCACGCCTCCAGTTCGTAGCCGCAGGCGAGCAGGAAGTCGCTCCCGCCGGCCCCGGCGGTCGCGAGCACGGTGCGGATACCGGTCCTGTCCGTCTCCTCCGCGAGGAGCTGGAGCAGCCGGCGGCCGATGCCCAGGAAGCGCAGCTGGGGTGCCACCACCACACCGTCCAGCACCATCTCCCGCCGGCCGCCGACGTCCTCACCCAGCAACAGGTCCTCGCTCCGTTCGTGCGCCCGCAACTCGCCGACCGGCCCGCCACCGGGCAGTTCGGCCACGAATCGCCAACACCCGTCCGGCACGTCCTCGGTCACCCGGCGAAACCCCACGGCGGCGCGAAGCCGCTCCCGTACCCGTCGCTCGTCGCGCCGCCCGCGGTCGAGGTCGTACGTCCGCTCGGGCACCCGCACCGGCCACTGTTCCGGCGGTACGCACCAGTGCCCCCACCACGCGCCCGGCCAGTCCTTCAGCGTCCGGACCTCCCGGACGTCGAGGTGCGCGGGATAGCGGCGACCGCCCTCGTCGCGTCGTCCGTCGTGTGGGACGGCCGGCAGCACCGCGAGGGTGCCCGGCTCGACCGAGGACGACGTGCTGGTTCTTGCGATGTCATCTGGGAAGGCGTCTGGCATGTCGGGCCCGGCGTCTCGGACACCGACCACCAGTTCCCCGCCGGCGGCCCGGACCAACCGCTCCACCGTCCGCAACCTCGGATCGGCTCCCGGATCGGATTCGATCCGCGCCACGGTGCTCTTGGGCACGCCCGACCGCCGCGCCAGTTCCCGCTGGCTCAGGTCTGCCTGGCGCCGCAGTGCGCGCAGCGCCGCCCCCACGTCGATCGGCCAGCTCCGCTCCGTCACACCTCGATCGTCGCCATGGAGTGGGCCGACTTCAACAACAGCCGCCCACCTGTGGAAAAGCCTGTGGATAACCGCATGGTTGTGTGCAGCCGGAGGCCCTTGGGCGGACCACCACGCCCGAGCCGAGCTGCCTCCCGTCGACCCGCAGCCCGGCCGAGCCGAGCTGGCGCCGGTCTGCCCGTAGCGCGCCCGGCCCGGCGCAGCCACAACCACAGCCATAGCCGATCCGGTGGCGCAGCCGGTCGCCGGTCGCCGGCCACAGCCGTAGTCGCAACCACAGCCACTGCACGCGCCGCCGCGGAAGCCGTGCGCGGTCGCTGTCGAGCTGCCCCGCCTATGAGACCACCGGTGCGTACCGGCCCAGCCCTTCTGGCCGGGGCGTGCCCCATCTGTGAGGGCAGCTCGACAGGGGCCGAACGGGGCTGGTGACGCCACCGACGGGGCCGGCTCGACACCGTTACCCGGTGTCGCCACCGACGGCCCGCTCGACACCGTGCCTCGTGTCCCTGTGGCCCGTGGCCCTATCGTCGCGTGAGGCCGGCGGAGCGCGGCTCGGCACCGTGGGTGTGTCCCGGTCCCGTCGCGCCCGTCGCGGACGGCTTCACGTCGCGGGGCAGGTCACAGTCGCGGGTACCGGGCGGAGCCGGCCCGCGGCGGGCGGGGATACCGTGGGGGCGTGGCGCTCTCGCTGGCGATCTCGCCCTGCCCCAACGACACGTTCGTCTTCCACGCCCTGGTGCACGGCCTCGTGCCCGACGCGCCGCCGGTGGAGGTGACGTACGCCGACGTCGACGTGACCAACACGGCCGCCGAGCGGGGCGCGTTCGACCTGGTGAAGGTGAGCTACGCCGCGCTGCCGTGGCTGCTGGAGGACTACCACCTGCTGCCCTGCGGCGGGGCGCTCGGCCGTGGCTGCGGCCCGCTGGTGCTGACCAGGGGCGACGGCGCCGGCCGACCCGACCGCCCGGGCGGCGCGGGGCACGCCGACCGCGCTGGCCTCGCCGACCGGGCTGACCTCACCGGCGCGACCGTGGCGGTGCCCGGCGACCGGACGACGGCGTACCTGCTCTTCCGGCTCTGGGCGGCGGACCGGCCGCCGGCGCGGATCGAGGTGGTGCCGTTCCACGAGATCATGCCGGGCGTGGCCGCCGGCCGGTACGACGCCGGCCTGGTCATCCACGAGGCCCGCTTCACCTACCCGCGGCACGGCCTGACCGCCCTGGTGGACCTGGGCGAGTGGTGGGAGGCCGACACCGGCCTGCCCATCCCCCTCGGCGCCATCCTGGCCCGGCGCGGCGCGGTGGACCCGGAGGCCGCCGCTGGGTGGATCCGCGAGTCGGTCCGCCGGGCCTGGGCCGACCCGGCGGCGAGCCGCGACTACGTGCTGGCGCACGCGCAGGAGATGGAGCCCGACGTGGTGGACCGACACATCGGCCTCTACGTCAACGAGTTCACCGCCGACCTGGGGGACGCCGGGTTCGCCGCCGTGGAGGCGCTGCTCGGTCGGGCCGCCGCCGCCGGGCTGGTGCCTCAGACCTCCAGCTCGCGCGCGACGGCGTGGACCAGCTGAGCGATCTTCTGCGCGGTCTTGCGGTCGGGGAAGCGGCCCCGGCGCAGGTCCGGCTGCACCTTCGCCTCCAGCACCTTGATCATGTCCTCGACGAGGCCGTGCAACTCCTCGGCCGGCCGGCGGCGCAGCTCCGCCACCGACGGCGGGGCGTCGAGCAGCTTGACCCCCATCGCCTGCGCGCCCCGGCGGCTGTCCACCACGCTGAAGTCGACCCGCTGACCGCCCTTGAGGTCGGTGACACCCGCCGGCAGCGCGGTCTTGGGAAGGAACACGTCGCCACCCTCGTCGCTGGTGACAAATCCGTATCCCTTGGCCGCGTCAAACCACTTCACTCGACCCGTCGGCACCTGAGAACCCCTGCTTCGCTTGAGACGTCTACTGCCCCAAGGCTAGCCGGATCATCCCGTCCAGCGCCGCCGGGAATCCGGTGAGATCATCCAACACCGCCTCCGCCCCGGCGGCGCGGAGTTCGTCGGCCGAACACGGGCCGGTCGCGACGGCGATGCCGGGCACGCCCGCCGCCCGCGCGGCCACCATGTCGGCCACGTGGTCGCCGACGTAGTGCGTGGCGCCGTGCTCGCGCAGCGCGGTCGCCTTCTCCTCGGCAAACAGGTCGCCGGCCAGCTCGTCGACCGCCAGTCCGAGGTGGTCGAGGTGCAGCCGGGCCAGGCGGCCCAGCTTGGAGGTGACCACCAGCACCCGGCCGCCGCGGGCGCGGATCGCGTCGATCGCCTCGCGGGCGCCGGGCAGCGGGACGGTGGGCGTGATCGCGTACGCCGGGTAGAGCTCGCGGTACGTGCGGACGGCCGCGTCGACCTGCTCCGGCGGGAACCAGCGGGCGATCTCGGTACGCAGCGGCGGGCCGAGCCGGGACACGGCGGCCTCAGCGTCCACGTGCACCCCCGTCAGGGCGGTCAGCGCCCGGTAGGTCTCGGCGATGCCGGGGCGCGAGTCGACCAGGGTCATGTCGAGGTCGAAGCCGACCGTCAGTGCGGGCATGCGCAGAAACCTACCCGCCCGTCCGCACGGGTCAGCCGGACGTCCGAGGGGCGGGAAGACCCCCTGCCGGGCTAGCGTGGAACGACGATGACCACCTCACTCGCCGACCACCTGCGGTCGCTGCCCGACGAGTCGCTCGCCGCCCTCCTCCAACTGCGGCCGGACCTCGTGGTGCCCGTGCCCGCCGACGTCTCCGCGCTCGCCATCCGGGCCCAGTCCCGGGTCTCGGTGGCCCGCGCGCTCGACGGGCTCGACCAGTTCACCCTGCAGATCCTGGACGCCGCCCGGCTCACCCGGGACCCGGCCGAGGGCACCACCTCCACCGCCTCGGTGCTCGCCATGGCCACCGCCGGCCCACACCCGCCCGCCCCCACCTCCGTCCGCACCGCCGTGAACCGGCTGCGCGCGCTCTTCCTGCTGCACGGTCCCGAGAGCGCCCTGCGCGTGGTGGAGAGCGTCGACGAGGTCTCCCCGTACCCGGCGGGGCTGGGCCGGCCGGCGGCGGAGCTGGACCCGCGGGCGGCGGCGCTCTGCGCGGACCCGGCGAAGCTGCGGCGGACGCTGCTGGCCGCGCCCCCCTCGGCCCGGGCCATCCTGGACCGGCTCGCCGCCGGCCCGCCGGTGGGCAGCGTGCCGGCGGGCGCGTTGCAGGCGCCGCCGGTCGGCGCGGAGGACGACCTGCCCCCGGACCCGACCAACGGCGGCGCGCCGACCGGCTCGCCGGTGCGCTGGCTGGTCGACCACCACCTGCTGGTGCTGGTCTCCGGCCCCAACAAGGCCAGCGCCACCGGCACCGTCGAGCTGCCCCGGGAGGTCGGCCTGCTGCTGCGCCGGGACAGCGGCCCGCTCGGCCCGCTGCGAACCAGCCCGCCGCCGGTGGCCACGCCGCCGCGCGAGCCGAAGGCCGCCGACTCCGCCGGGGCCGGGCAGACCATGGAGGCGGTACGTCACACCGAGGCGCTGCTGGAGCAGCTCGCCGCCGAGCCGGCGCCCGTGCTGCGCTCCGGCGGCCTGGGCGTGCGCGACCTGCGCCGGCTGGCCCGCGCGGTCGGGGTGGACGAGCCGACGGCCGCCCTGCTGCTGGAGGCGGCGTACGCGGCGGGGCTGATCGGCGAGGTGGACCTGCCCGGGGCCACCACCACCCGATACGGGGCCGACCAGCAGGTGCTGCCCACCGCCGGGTACGAGGTGTGGCGGGCCGGCACGCTGGCGCAGCGCTGGGAGCAGCTCGGCCGGGCCTGGCTGACGATGACCCGGCAGGTCGGGCTGATCGGGCAGCGCGACGACCGGGACCGGCCGATCACCGTGCTCTCGGCCGAGGCGGAACGGGCCGGGGCGCCGGCCGCCCGACGCGCGGTCCTCGGGGTGCTCGCCGGCCTGGAGCCCGCCACCGCGCCCACCCCCGAGGAGGTGCAGTCGCTGCTCGACTGGCGGGCGCCGCGGCGCAGCCGGGGGCGGGAGGCCGCGCACCGCGAGGTGCTGGCCGAGGCGGCGACGCTGGGCGTGACCGGGCTGGGGGCGCTCACCTCGTACGGGCGGCTGCTGCTCGCCGACGTCACCGCCACCGACGAGCGGGGCGGGGACGACCCGCTCGGGCTACGCGCGGACGCCGAGGACGGCGACGGGACCGGCGCGGTGCGCGCGCTGGACGCGTTGCTGCCCGCCCCGGTCGACCACTTCCTGGTGCAGGCCGACCTGACCGTCGTGGTGCCCGGCCCGCCCGACCCGGCCCTCGCCGCCGAACTGGAGGTGGTGGCCGAGCACGAGTCGGCCGGCGGCGCCAGCGTGCACCGGGTCACCCCGGCCAGCGTGCGCCGGGCCCTGGACGCCGGCTACTCGGCCGACGACCTGCACGCCCTGTTCCGGCGCCGGTCCCGCACCCCGGTCCCGCAGGGGCTGACGTACCTGGTCGACGACGTGGCCCGCAAGCACGGCGGGCTGCGGGTCGGCTCCGCCGGGGCGTACGTGCGCAGCGACGACGAGGCGCTGCTGACCGAGGTGCTCGCCGACCGGCGCCTGGAGTCGCTGGCGCTGCGCCGGCTCGCGCCGACGGTGCTGTCGACCCCGTACCAGGTGGGCCGGATGCTCACGGCCCTGCGCGAGGCCGGGTACGCCCCGGTGCCGGAGGACGCGAGCGGGGCGGCGGTGCTGTCCCGCCCGAAGACCCGCCGGGCCCCGGCCCGGGTGTCGGTGACGACCCGGACCCTCGACCCGCTGACCGCGCCGAAGCTGTCCATGCCCCGCCTGCTGGGCGTGGTGGAGCAGATCCGGCGCGGCGACGCGGCGGCCCGGGCGGCGCGGCGCGCGCCGGCGGTGGTCCGGGGCGGTGCGGCGCGTACCGGGCCGGCGCCGGTGCACACCCACAGCGACGCCCTCGCCGTGCTCCAGCAGGCGGTGCGGGACAAGGCGCTGGTCTGGGTCGGGTACGTCGACGCGCACGGGGCGACAGCGTCCCGGCTGGTCCGGCCGGTCTCGATCGGCGCGGGTTACCTGCGCGCCGAGGACGAGCGCACGGAGATGCTGCACACCTTCGCCCTGCACCGGATCACGGCGGCGGTGCTGGAGGACTGAGCGCCGGCGCCCGTCCGCCCACGGGTCGTTCCTCGGGCAGGGCCGGCGGCCTCGGGCCGGGTCAGCGCCGGCTGCGGCGTACCGTCCCGACGACGGAGACGATCAGCAGCAGCGCGAACCCGGCGCCGGCCGACTCGCCGACCGAGTCGACGAAGCCCTGTTCGAGCACCAGCCAGCCGAAGAGGAACCAGCCGAGGAGCACCGCCGCGGCGGCCGCGTACGCGACGACGGTGACGGTGGAGACCCCCTCGTCCGGCGACCGGTCGCGCTCGGCGCTGTGCTCCGGTCTCGCTTCCCGGTCGACCGTCATCTCCAGCCTCCCCGTCCGTCCGACGCGTGGCCTTCCAGCGTGTCACTCGGGTGACCGGAGTGACAGGGGATAAAACCCCGATCGGACGACATGTGCGACGCGGACGGGCCGGGACCCCCCGGGGGCGGCGGCTCAGGTGCCGGGGCGCCGCCCGACCACCACCACCCGGCTGCCGACCTTGCCCAGCTCCCAGTACCGGACCGCGTCGGCGTGCAGCAGGTTGACGCAGCCGTGCGAGCCGATCGCCTTGTTGTGCAGGTAGGTCGTGGTCTCGTGGAAGCCCATCCCCTGCGTGAAGTGCTGCCAGTACGGGAGCCAGACCTCGTACGGGTCGGACCACTCCTTGATGTTGCGATAGTTGATCTTGAAGGTGCCGGCCGGGGTGCGGTAGCCGGGCATGCCCGTCCGGGTGACCGTCGGCTTCACGAGCACCTTGCCGTTGCGCATCACCCAGGTCGTCTGCCGGGTCAGGTCGATGCAGAAGGTGGTGCCCGAGCCGGCCTTGCAGCGCGCCGTGTCGGTGGTGGCGAGCCGCTTCGCCACGTCGTGGGTGGTGGGCCCCGCGCGGCCGTGGGCGGGGCGGATGTCGTACCGCTTCTGGAACTTCTTGATCGCGGCGCAGTCGGCGGCGGACTGGCGGCCGTCCACGGTCAGCGTCCCGAACCCGCCCAGCCGGGCGAGGTACGCCTCCACCGCGCGCTGGTGCTCCCCCTGCGGGCAGCCGGCGGCCGACGGCGACGTGGTGGGCTTCGGCGCGGGCCGGGTCGGCCTCGGGCGGTTCGGCGCGGGCTTCACCGCCGGCTTCGCCGTCGCCGTGCCGGCCCGCTGGTCCGGCCCGGGCGCACCGCTCGCCCCCGTTAACTGCTCCGTGGCACCGACCGGGACGGGACCCCCGCCCCCACCTCCGTCGGCCCGCGGCTCGAACGCGCACGCACCGGCACCGACCAGCGTGGCCACTGCCAGGGCGACGAGCCGGGTGGTGATCCGGACGTGTTTCATGGCGCCTCCCGTGACAGGTGTCCTATTGCTAGACGTTGCGAGTGCCGTTCCGGTTGCGCCCCGTGTCCAGATTTTTCTGGCGTCACCCGGATACGTGCAACACTGGTGGGTCGGCCCGGGGCGGGTCAGTCACCTCCCGGACAGCCGGCGACCCGAGGCGGAGGAGAGGCACTGGCGTGAGCGGTGGACCCCTGATCGTGCAGTCGGACAAGACCCTGCTGCTGGAGATCGACCACCCCGACGCGCAGGCGTGCCGGATGGCCATCGCGCCCTTCGCGGAGTTGGAGCGCTCCCCGGAACACGTGCACACCTACCGGCTGACCCCGCTCGGGTTGTGGAACGCGCGCGCCGCCGGCCACGACGCCGAGGCCGTGGTGGACGCGCTGATCAAGTATTCGCGGTACCCGGTGCCGCACGCGCTGCTGGTCGACGTGGCCGAGACGATGGACCGGTACGGCCGGCTCCAGCTCGCCAACGACCCGGCGCACGGGCTGGTGCTGCGGGCCCTGGACCGGGTGGTGCTGATCGAGGTAGCCAAGAGCAAGAAGCTCGCCGGCATGCTCGGCGCGAAGATCGACGACGACACGATCGCGGTGCACCCGTCCGAGCGGGGCCGGCTCAAGCAGGCGCTGCTCAAGCTGGGCTGGCCGGCGGAGGACCTGGCCGGCTACGTCGACGGCGAGGCGCACCCGATCGAGCTGGCCGAGGCCGGCAAGGACGGCGGCAGGCCGTGGACGCTGCGGTCGTACCAGCGGGAGGCCGTGGAGGCGTTCTGGGCCGGCGGGTCGGGCGTGGTGGTGCTGCCCTGTGGCGCGGGCAAGACGCTGGTCGGGGCGGCGGCGATGGCCGAGGCGAAGGCCACCACGCTGATCCTGGTCACCAACACGGTCGCCGGGCGGCAGTGGAAGCGCGAGCTGATCGCCCGTACCTCCCTGACCGAGGAGGAGATCGGGGAATATTCGGGCGAGCGCAAGGAGATCCGCCCGGTCACCATCGCCACGTACCAGGTGCTCACCTCGCGGCGCGGCGGCGCGTTCACCCACCTGGACCTGTTCGGGGCGCGCGACTGGGGCCTGGTCGTCTACGACGAGGTCCACCTGCTGCCCGCGCCGATCTTCCGGTTCACCGCGGACCTCCAGGCCCGCCGCCGGCTGGGGCTGACGGCGACGCTGGTCCGCGAGGACGGCCGGGAGGGCGACGTGTTCAGCCTGATCGGCCCGAAGCGGTACGACGCGCCGTGGAAGGACATCGAGTCGCAGGGCTGGATCGCCCCGGCCCAGTGCACCGAGGTACGCGTGACGCTCACCGACGCGGAGCGCATGTCGTACGCGACGGCGGAGGCCGAGGAGCGCTACCGGATGGCGGCGACCGCCCGCACGAAGCTCCCCGTCGTCAAGGCGCTGGTGGACCGGCACCCGGGCGAGCAGACGCTGGTGATCGGCGGCTACATCGAGCAGCTGCACCAGCTCGGCGAATACCTCGACGCGCCGATCGTGCAGGGCTCGACCACCAACAAGGAACGGGAGCGGCTCTTCGACGCGTTCCGCTCCGGGGAGATCCGCACCCTGGTCATCTCGAAGGTCGGCAACTTCTCCATCGACCTGCCCGAGGCGGCGGTGGCGATCCAGGTGTCGGGCACGTTCGGCTCGCGGCAGGAGGAGGCGCAGCGCCTCGGGCGGGTGCTCCGGCCCAAGGCCGACGGCCGGCAGGCGCACTTCTACACCGTCGTCTCCCGGGACACCATCGACACCGAGTACGCCGCCCACCGCCAGCGCTTCCTCGCCGAGCAGGGGTACGCGTACACGATCGTCGACGCCGACGACGTCCTCGGCCCGAAGCTGCCGACGGTCGACTGACTCCCGTCACCGGACAGACCTCGCGGGAAGCGCACGTCCCTCCGGTCGGTGTGGCGGGCCTGGCGCCGGCTCAGCGGTGTGGCCCGACGCTGATGAATGACTGATCTCTGCCCGGGTACGCGGGCTGCGATACCGGCGACGGATTCGGGCCCGTGGCCCGCACCGCCATCACGCTGGGCCACGGCCCGGCGCGGAATCGCGATGGCCGACCCGACATACGCGAGAAGAGGCATGCGATGAGGGACAGGATCCTCCAAGCTCTGAAGAGGCAGACAAAGTCGATCATGGTGCGCCGCAGGCGCAGGGATTCCATGATCAGCAAGCGGGGCCGCTCCAGAAGGCCCGGCAGGCTCTTCCAATAAGGCTCAGCGCCCGCGTCGAGCCGGGCGGCGTCACCGTCTCGGCCGAGGACCAGCAGGGCGTACGCCACTGGGTCTTCTGCGACCGCCCGCTACCCGGCGGCGCGCGGTGCGCCCTGCCGACCGACCACACCGCGCACTGCTCCCGCCGACTCTGGCGGACCCGCAACCACCCCGAGCAGAAGACGACCCCGCCGCCCGGCCGCCGCCCGACCACACGCTGCTCCGGCCAGATCTTGGACGGTTTCCGTTCGTTTGGAACGACAACTGTCCAAGATTGCCAAAGGCGGCGGGGGGGGGGGGCGGGAGCGGCGCAGCGGTGTGGCGATGTGGTTCCGGCCGGTGGGCGATTGGGTCCGTGTGGGCGAGCCGGTGCTGACGGGGCCCGTGCTCGGGACTGCCGGGCGGCTACGGCCGGCGGACCCGGTAGTAGAGGTGGGTGACCTGGTCGCCCTCGATGACGGTCGGCCCGGTCAGCTCGACCGGCGGGTGACCGAGCTGGTCGAAGAACGGCACCCCGCCGCCGAGCAGGACCGGCACGAGGTTGACCCGGATCTCGTCCAGCAGCCCGGCGTCGAGGCACTGGCGGGCGATGGTGCCGCCGTTGACCCCGACCCAGCGGCCGCCGGCCAGCTCCCGGGCCTGCGCGACGGCGGCCTCGATGCCCTCGGTGACGAAGGTGAACGGCGCGTCCGGCCGGGGCCAGCCGTCCGGCACGTGGTGGGTGACCACCACGACCGGCTTGTCCAGGGGGTGCCTGCCGTCCCAGCCGCCGATCAGGTCGAAGAGTCGCCGGCCGACGACCAGGGCGCCGGTCTCGTCCATGGTGCGGCGCACGTGGCCGGCGCTCGCCGGGGAGGTGCGGAACGTCATGTCCGGCTTGGCGGTCGGCACGGGGACGTCGCCGTTCTCGTACCAGCGGAAGAGCAGGTCGAAGCCGCTCTCGTCCGGCCCGGATATGTAGCCGTCCAGCGACATGCTCGCCTCGGTGTAGACCCCGCCCATCAGAGCACCCGGGTGATCTGCTCGGCGGCGATCCGGGCGTCCAGCCGGGCCGGGTCGAGGTTGGCGCAGAGCACCACCGACGCCCCGACGGCCAGCGGCGCCAGCAGCCAGTACACGGGCTGCTCGTGCTCGGCGACGTCGACCAGCAGCCGGTCGCCGGCCCGCAGGTCGAGCCGCTCCGCCACGGCCCGCGCGACGCTGCCCCACTGGCGGTAGCTCGTGCCATCCGGGCTGGCCGCGTCGGCGCTGGTCAGCGGGGCGGACGCGGGCAGCGCGTCGGTGTACCGGCCCACCTCGGCGAGCCAGTCCAGGTAGCCGAGGGGCACCTCGGCCAACGGGGCGGACCCCAGCCCGAGGACGTAGCGGTGCCGGGCCTCGGGCACGTCCTCCAGCCAGTCGTCCAGCCGCTTCGCGCTGACGAAGACCGCGTCGAACGGCTCGTTGTCGCCCGGCCCGAGCTGCGGCAGCCCGGCGGTCGCCCGGGGACGGAACGACACCGCCACCCCGGCCGACCAGGCGCCCAGCAGCACGGCGGCGGTCTGCCAGTGGGCCGGGAGCAGCACCGCCGCCCGGTCGCCGACGCCCAGCCCGCAGCCCTCGCGCAGCAGCCCGGCGGCCCGCGCCGCCCAGCCGCCCAGCTCCGTGGCGGTCAGGTCGACCCGCTCACCGGTCGCGTCGTCGAGGTACGTCAGCAGCGGCCGGTCCATCTCGGTGGGCCGGTCACCGGTCGGCGACTCCCGGACGAGGGCATCGGTCAGGATCATCACGCACTCCTCGGGCAGGCTCAGGCCACCCTACTCAACCAGCGTCGGCCCGGCATTCGACTGACGCGCCCGTCGCCGGAGATCACCGCAATCATGGCCGGACGACCCCGTCGACGTCGCACAGCCCGAGCACCCGTTCTGGGCCGAACTCGCCCAGGCCAGGGCCCATCCACGACTGCAGATCGCCGACGACGGCGTCGCGTCCCTGCTCGCCATGGTGTGGCTCACCGAGGCGGAGCTGAACGGGCCGCGGGTCGCCCGACCCACCGCGGCGCCCTCGCTCGCCGACGGCGAGGTCGACAACACCTCCTGGCGGGCGAGGCACGGCGTGTACGGTTCCCTGTGGCTGGTGCCCCGCGACGACCCCAACGCAGGCGTGCCACCGGTGAGTTTCCCGTCCGACGGCGACGCCTACGTCGACGTGCCGGACAGGTTCGACGTCTTCCACGCCGAACACCTGGGCGGCACCGACATGTCCCCCGACGGAGTGCGCGACGGCCTGTCGCCCTGGTACGTCGAGGTGTGCCGACTGGGCGGCATCAGCTTCGGCGGCGACCTGGACATCGCCCTGGACCTCGAAAACGACGCCTTCCTCGGCGACTGGAGCACCGCTGTGCGGATCCCGGGCACCGCTGCCGGTCAACCGACGTCGCCACGTTGAACCAGCGGCAGGGCGCACGCGGGACCCGCTGACCGTCACACCGGCAGCTCGGGGCCACCGTCGAGCAGCGGGGCGAGCAGGTCTCCGTCCTTCTCCACCCGCTTGAGCACCTCGCTCGCCACGTACGGCTTGGTGGCCGGCCGTTTCCCGGCCGCGCCCGCCGCGACCTCGTCCCACGTCAGCGGGGTGGACACGGACGGCACCGACTGGGCCCGCAGCGAGTACGGCGACACGGTCGTCTTGGCCGCGTTGTTCTGGCTCCAGTCGATGAAGACCTTGCCGGGCCGCAGGTTCTTCGCCATCTTCGACACGACCAGTTTCGGGTGCGCCCGTTCCAGCTCCTGGGCGATCCGCTTGGCGTAGCCGGACACGTCCTCGGCGTCCTGCGTGCCGGCGATCGGGCAGCAGAGCTGCATGCCCTTCTTCCCGGACGTCTTCGGGTAGCTGTCGATGCCGTCCTCGGCGAGCCGGTCCCGCATCAGCAACGCCACCTGGCAGCACTGGCGCAGCGCCGCCGGCGGCCCCGGATCCAGGTCGACCACCATCATGTCCGGGTGCTCGCCGATCTTCCACTGTGGGGTGTGCAGCTCCAGCGCGGCGAGGTTGGCCAGCCAGACCAGGGTGGGCAGGTCGTCGGCGACCACGTAGTCGATGGTCTCCCGGCCCTTGCTCGACCCGGGCGCGGGCAGCGTCTCGGTGCGTACCCAGCCGGGGGTGGCGGCCGGGGCGTTCTTCTCGAAGAACGAGCCGCCGGTGACCCCGTTGGGGAAGCGGATCCGGGTCAGCGCCCGGCCTTGCAGGTGCGGCAGGAGCACCGGGGCGATGCGGGTGTAGTAGTCGATCACCTCGCCCTTGGTGAACCCCGCGTCGGGATAGAGCACCTTGTCCAGGTTGGACACCTCCAGCGAACGCCCCTCGACGTCCACCTTCAACCGCTCACCCGGCATCGTCGACCTCCTCGGCGGGCTTGTCCGGTCGCAGCCGGAGCACCCGGGGGAACCGCAACCGCCCGTCCGGGGTGCGCTGGCCGTACTTCACCTCCACCACGACCCTCGGGGTTACCCAGATCGCGCCCCGCGCATCGTCGCGCGGCAGGGCGTCGGCGAACGGCGAACCGCCGGTGCGCAGCGGCTCCAGCTCGCGGAGCAGTTCCCGCTCGATGGCCGCGCCGATGCCGCCGCCGACCCGCCCCCGGTAGGTGAGCCGCCCGTCCGGGCGCGGCACCCCGACCAGCAGGCCGCCGATCTTCCGCGCCCCGGGCCGCCAGCCGCCGACCACGAAGTCGCCGGTCACCTCCAGCTTGACCTTCAGCCAGTCCGGCGAGCGCACCCCCGGGCGGTAGACCGAGTCGACCCGCTTGGCCATCACCCCCTCCAGGCCGTGCTCGCCCGCCGCCTCGTAGGTGGCCAGGCCGTCCGGGAAGACCGGCGACACCGCCCACCGGGCGCCGCCGAGCGCGAGCCCGTCCAGGGCCTCCCGCCGGCGGGCGTACGACCGGCCGGTCAGGTCCTCGCCGTCGAGCCGGAGCAGGTCGAAGATCATGTACGTCACCGGGATGGTCGCCGCCAGCCGGGCGGCCTTGTTCCGGTCGCGGACGTGCATCCGCTCCGCCAGGGCGGTGAACGAGGGCTGGCCGTGCTCGCCGAGCAGCACCACCTCGCCGTCGAGCAGCGCGTCGCCCACCTGCTTCTGGAGGGTGGCCAGCTCGGGGTACGCGACGGTGATCTCGACGCCGGAGCGGGCGTACAGGTGCTGCCGGCCGCCGGAGATGTCGGCGAGCGCGCGGACGCCGTCCCACTTGAACTCGTACGCCCAGCCGGAACCCGCCGGGAGCTGCCCGGTCATCGCGAGCATCGGCTTGAGCGGCGCGCCGGGCACCCCATGACTGTACTTGCGCACGGAAGCGCTCGCGTGGCCTTCGATCTTTTGGGATCCTGGGCAGTACCGGCGAGAGGAGCACGGGATGCGGGCCATCTGGAAGGGAGCGGTCTCGTTCGGGCTGGTCTCGATCGGGGTGCGGGTCTACTCGGCCACCGAGGAGAAGGACATCCGCTTCCACCAGGTGCACCGGGACGACGGCGGCCGGATCCGTTACAAGCGCACCTGCCAGGTCTGCGGCGAGGAGGTCACCTACGACGACATCGCCAAGGGCTACGACATCGGCGGCGGCGAGATGGTGATCCTGACCGACGAGGACTTCGCCGACCTGCCGCTGTCCACCTCGCACGCGATCGACGTGCTGGAGTTCGTCCCCGCCGAGCAGGTCGACCCGATCCTCTACAACAAGGCGTACTTCCTGGAGCCGGAGGGCACCGCCACCAAGCCGTACGTGCTGCTGCGCGACGCGCTCGCCGACTCGGAGCGGGTGGCGATCGTCAAGGTGGCCCTGCGCCAGCGGGAACAGCTCGCCACGCTGCGGGTCCGGGAGGGCGTGCTGCTGCTCAACACGATGCTCTGGCCGGACGAGATCCGTAGCCCCGACTTCGGCTTCCTTGACGAGGACCTGAAGGTCCGCCCGCCGGAGCTGGCCATGGCCAGCTCGCTGATCGACTCGATGGCCGGCGAGTTCGAGCCGGACGCGTTCACCGACGACTACCGGGCGGCCCTCCAGGAGGTCATCGACGCGAAGGTGGAGGGCCGCGAGGTGGTCCAGCCGGAGGAGGTCGAGGAGGCCCCGGCGGCGGCGGTGGACCTGATGGCGGCGCTGAAGGCGTCCGTGGAGCGGGCCAAGGCCGCCCGGGGCGAGGCGCCGGCCGGCGGTGGCGGCGAGCCGACCCCGATCTCGGCGGCCCGTTCCGCCCAGAAGAAGGCGGCCGAGAAGAAGGCGGCCAAGGCGCCGGCCAAGAAGGCCGCCGAGAGGAAGGCGGCGCCCAAGAAGACGGCCGCGAAGAAGGCAGCCCCGAAGAAGGCCGCCGAGGGCGAGAAGAAGCCCGCGGCGAAGAAGGCGGCCCCGAAGAAGGCGGCCCGCAAGACCGCCTGACCCGCGCCGGCCCGCGTCCCCCGGCCGGCGACGCCTGCCCGGCGCACCGCGCGGGTTGCCTTGACGCCGGTGGCAAGGTCTAGCGTCGGTCGCGTCGGACGAGGGAGGTCGGATGCTGATCGGTGAGCTGGCGGAACGCGCCGGCACGAGCACCCGGGCCCTGCGCTACTACGAGACGCACGGCCTGGTCCGGGCGGCCCGCTCGGCCAACGGCTACCGGGTCTACGACGAGGCGGAGCTGCACGTCGTACGCGAGATCCGGGCCCTGCTCGCGGTGGGCTTCGGGCTCGACGACATCCGCCCGTTCGTCGCCTGCCTCCGAGCCGGCAACGCCTCCGGCCACGTCTGCCCGGACTCCGTCGCCGTGCTGCGGCGGAAGCTGGCCGAGGTGGACGCCGGCATCGACCGACTGCACGCGGTCCGGCAGGAGCTGCGGGACCAGCTCGCCCACGCCATCGCCCACCGGGAGGAAACATGCTCCAGACTGCGCCGCACGGCTCGCTGACCGCCGTCACCGACGACACCTTCGCCGCCGTGGTGCTCGCCGCCGACCGGCCGGTGGTGGTCGACTTCTGGGCGGACTGGTGCCCGCCGTGCCGGGCGATCTCCCGCAGCCTCGCCGAGCTGGCCGGGGAGTTCGCCGGGCAGCTGGTCTTCGCCACTATCGACACCGACGCCAACCCGGACACCACGCGCACGTACGGCGTGCTGTCCCTGCCCACCCTCCTGGTCTTCCGCCGGGGCGAGGTGGTCGGCTCGATCGTCGGGGCGCGGCCGAAGCACCACCTGCGGCAGTCCCTGGCCCGGCACCTGGCCGGCTGAGCCCGTGGGCGGCGGCCCGCCGGCCGCCGCCCTGCCCCGGGCGTTCCTGCCGGTGCTGGTGGGGCGGGGGTGGCCCGCGTGGTGGAAGCGGGACGGCCGAGGCGGCACGGTAGGCGTCGGGGCGGGTACCGTGTGCGTCGGCTTTCCCCCCGGCACTCCGATGCCGGCCACACCTTCGCAGCAGGGAGTCGACGCCGTGAGCGAGCGTACGCAGAACCGAGCCCAGAAGTCGGAGCGGCGGCTGGCCGCCCAGTTGGCGGCGCAGAAGGCGGCCGAGGCGAAGCGTCGCCGGCAGGCGTGGGCCGGCGGGCTCGCCGGCGTCGCCGTGGTCGCGGTGCTGATCACCGTCTTCGTGACGATCGGGCAGAACGACGACGACTCGAAGGAGCAGGCAGCGGGGACCCCGTCGGCGTCCGCCACCGCCCCGGCGGCCGACGCGCCCCCCGCCCCGCAGCTCCCGGCGGGTGCGGACCCGGCCCTGGGCACCAAGCCGACGGTCGCCGCCGGCAAGGGCGAGCTGAAGAAGCTCACCGTGACCCCGCTGATCAAGGGCACCGGCCCGGCGGTGCAGAAGGGCCAGACGATCACCACGAACTACGTGGGCGTGTTCTACAAGGACGGCAAGGAGTTCGACTCGTCGTGGAACGCCGGCCAGCCGGCCTCCTTCGCGATCGGCGTCGGCCAGGTCATCCCCGGCTGGGACCAGGGCCTGGTCGGGGTGACCGTCGGCAGCCGCGTGCAGCTCGACATCCCGGCCGAGCTGGCGTACGGCAACGACGCCTCCAGCGGGCGGCCGACCGGCCCGCTGCGCTTCGTCGTGGACGTGCTCGCGGCCCAGTGACCCGGTGGCCGGCCCGGTTCGCCCGGGTTGTCGCCCCGGTGTGATGCAGTAGCCCACAGAGGGCTTCCGGCCCTTCAGCCAGCGGCAGTAGGTTCAGCGTCACCCCGGGCGCCCGCCGTCCGGGGTGACCACCGGACCCGACGCGGAGGTGCACGTGACGGCGCTGGACGACGCGGGGCGGACCGCCCGGGTGATGTGGACGCACTTCGAGCCGGTCCACGCGGTCACCTACTTCCATCCCCGTGCCCGGGCCGCCTTCGAGGCGGTCGGGCTGCGCGGCTTCTGGCGCGGCTACTTCGCCGGCCGGGCGGCGCCGCTCGGGCCCGTCGACGCCGCGCCGGTGGTCGGGTCGTTCTTCAACTTCGCCCCGCACACCGTGGCGCGGGCGCTGCCGGCAGTCTGGCGGCTCGCCACCCCGCCGGAGGCGCTGCGCGCCCGGCTCACCGGCGCGGTGCAGGCGCTGGCCGAGCTGACCTACGAGTTGCCCGAGTCGCACCTGGTCGAGGCGGCCGAGCTGCTGGAGGCGGCCGCCGCCGAGGTGGAGCCCGCCGGCCGGGTGCTCGGCGCGGCCAACGCCGCCCTGCCGCGCGGCGAGTACCCGCTGGCCCGGCTGTGGCAGGCCGCCACGACGCTGCGGGAGCACCGGGGCGACGGGCACGTCGGGGCGCTGGTCGCGGCCGACCTCGACCCGGTGGAGACGCTGGCCTGGCGGGTCGCGGTCGGCCTGTCCCCGCAGTACCTGGCCGGGCGGGGCTGGGCCGAGGCGCAGTGGGCCGCCGCCCGTGCCCGGCTGGCCGAGCGCGGCTGGCTCACCGCCGAGGGCGAGGCGACCGCGCAGGGCCGCGCCCGGTTCCAGGCGATCGAGGACGCCACCGACGCCGCCGCCGCGCGACCGTGGCGGGCGCTGGGCCCCGAGCGCGCCGACCGGCTCCGGGACCTGCTCGAACCGATCGCCCGCGCCGCCCACTTCGTCATCCCGGAGGAGAACCCGATCGGCCTGCCCACCCCGCAGAGCTGACCGCCGCCCGTCCGGGACTGCACGGGTCATCGCCCGGCGAGTCGGCCCGGTCGTCGCCCGTCCGGGACGGCGCGGGTCGGCGCCCGATGGGGCAGGATGGGGCCGTGGCGGATGCGGTGATCTTCGACCTGGACGGCGTGATCGTGGATTCGGAGCCGGTCTGGGAGGAGGTGCGGCGGGCGTACGTGGCGGCGCACGGCGGCACCTGGCAGGCCGACACGCAGCGCCGGCTGATGGGCATGAGCACCGGCGAGTGGGCCCGGTACCTCAGCGGGGAGCTGGGCGTCGACCGGAGCGCCGAGCAGGTCGCCACCGAGGTGGTCGAGGAGATGATCCGGCGGTACGCGGCGCACGTACCGCTGATCGACGGGGCCGACGAGGTCGTGCGTCGGCTGGCCGGGCGGTGGCCGCTGGGGCTCGCCAGTTCCTCGCCGACCCGGCTGATCGCGGCGGCGCTGGCCGCGACGGGCCTGACCGACGCGTTCGGCGCGACGCTGTCGACCGAGGAGACCGAGCGGGGCAAGCCGGCGCCGGACGTCTACCTGGCGGTCGCCGGACGGCTGGGCGTCGACCCGGCCCGCTGCGTCGCCGTGGAGGACTCGTCCAACGGCGTCCGGTCGGCCGCCGCCGCCGGGATGACGGTGGTGGCGGTGCCGCACGGGTCGTACCCGCTGGACCCGGACGCCGAGCGGCTCGCGGCGGTGGTGCTGGGCGCGGTGGACGAGCTGACCCCCGCCACGGTGGACCGGCTCGGGTAGCGGCTAGGCCGGACGGACGACCACGTCCAGCAGCGGCGTCGGCCGGTCGACCCGGGCGATCTCCGCGACGGTCCAGCCCGCGGCGCCCACCCGGTCGGTGAGCCGGTCGACGAGCGGGGCCAGCCGGGCGGGGTGCGGCGGCTCGTAGACCAGGTGCAGCACGCCGTCGGGGGCCAGCAGGCCGGCGAGGCGGCGGAACTCGGCCGTGGGCGGCCGGGTCCAGAACAGGTTGACGTTGACGGCGAGGATCCGGTCGTAACGCTCCCCGGGGGAGTCCAGGGTGGACAGGTCGGCGTGCCGGAAGACGGCCCGACCGGCGGCGACCTGCGCGGCGTTGCGCTGGGTGGCGGCCCGCAGCGCGGTGGCGGACCGGTCGACCGCGACGACCCGGGCGACCTCCGGCACCGCGCAGATGAGCGCGACGGCCACGCCGTTGCCGCAGCCGATCTCCAGCACCCGGTGGCCGGCGCGCAGGTCGAGCCGGTCCACGGCCCAGCGCAGCCGCTCCGGCACCCGCCTGGTCGCCACCCGGTCAGCGTAGCCACGCCGGGCCCGTCAGACCCGCCCGACTCGGGCTCGACCTCGGCGCGCGTCGCCGAGCGGCCCCGCGACTCCCCGGCGCCGGCCCGGTTCGGCGTCGGCCCCCACCCCGTCCCGCATGACCACTCCCTCCCGCCGGTCACCCGGTTGCACGGTTTCCGGCCCCGCCGGGATCGGCATGAGCGCGGGTCCGCCGGGTACGGCAGCCGACGGCGCCCCGCGCCGGGGCCGCCGGGTGAGGAGACGGGGATGAAGGCGATCGTGTACGAGCGCACCGGCGACGCCTCGGTGCTGCAACTGGTCGACCGGCCGGTGCCGGAGCCGGGTCCCGGCGAGGTCCTGGTGCGGGTGGCGGTCTCCGGGGTGAACCCGACGGACTGGAAGTCGCGCCGGCAGGGGCCGCTGCCGGACGGCTGGCAGACGCCGGGGCAGGACGGCGCGGGGGTGATCGAGTCGGTCGGCCAGGGTGTCGACCGGGAGTTGGCCGGCGAGCGGGTCTGGCTGTGGGAGGCCGCCTGGCAGCGCCCGTGGGGCACCGCGGCCGAGTACACGGTGGTGCCGGTCCGGCAGGCGGTGCCCCTCGGCGACGCCTCCTTCGACGTGGGGGCCTGCCTGGGCATCCCCTTCCTCACCGCGCACCGGTGCCTGACGGCCGGGGAGTACACGCCGGACAGGCTGCACGCCGGGTCGCTCAGCGACCACACGGTGCTCGTGCAGGGCGGGGCGGGGGCGGTGGGCAACGCGGCCATCCAGCTCGCGCGGTGGGCGGACGCCTGCGTGGTCGCCACGGTCAGCAGCCCCGAGAAGGCGCAGCTCGCGGCGGCGGCCGGCGCGTCCTTCGTGGTCAACTACCGGGAGCAGGACGTGGTCGAGGAGGTCCGCAAGATCGCACCCGACGGGGTGCACACGATCGTCGAGGTCTCCCCGGCGCGCAACGCCGCGACCGACGTGCAACTGCTCGGGCGCGGCGGCGCGGTGTGCGTCTACGCCGACGACGGCGGGGACGAGGTGACCCTGCCGATCCGGTCGTCGATGGTGCCGAACGCGCGCTGGCAGTTCGTGCTCGTCTACACGGAGCCGAAGGCGGCCAAGGCCCAGGCGGTGGTGGACGTGGCCGCTGCGGCGGCGCAGGGCGGCATCCGGGTGGGCGAGGACGCGGGCCTGCCGCTGCACCACCACTCGCTCTCGGCGACCGCCGCCGCGCACCGGGCGGTGGAGAACTCGGTGGTCGGGAAGGTGCTCATCAGCACCAGCGCCGCGGGGTGACGGCCCCGCCGGGAGACGGCTCAGCGCCCGCCAGCCGGCCGGGACCCGCCGCCCCAAACCCCTCTGATCCGGGCTGATTTCCCCGTCATCAGGACAGAGGCGAACAACTTTCGCAACAATGGTGGTGCGGGTCGCCCCGCAAAGGAACGGGCGGCCCCGGCGCGGTGCGAACGCCGGGGCCGCCCCTGGGGAGGGATGTCTCAGGAGTGCGTCCCTTACCCCAACAGGCGACGGTGCGCCTGAAAACGTTACGGGGCCGCCAGCTCCCGGACACTCAGCTCGCCCTCGGCGTACCTCGAGCGCACCACCTTCTTGTCGAACTTGCCGACGCTGGTCTTCGGCACCGCGTCGATGACCGCCCAGCGCTCCGGCAACTGCCAGCGGGCCACCGACCCGGCCAGGAACTCCCGCAGCTCCGCCGGGTCGGCCGACGCGCCCTCGCGGAGGACGACGGTGGCCAGGGGCCGCTCCCCCCAGCGCTCGTCGGGCACCCCGACCACGCAGGCCTCCAGCACGGCCGGGTGGGCCATCAGCGCGTTCTCCAGCTCGACCGAGGAGATCCACTCGCCGCCGGACTTGATCACGTCCTTGGACCGGTCGGTGAGGGTGATGTAGCCGTCCGGCGAGAGGGTGCCGACGTCGCCGGTGCGCAGCCAGCCGTCGCGGAACTTCTCCTCGTCCGGGGCGTCGTCGCCGAGGTAGCGGGCGGTCACCCAGGGCCCCCGGACCTCCAGCTCGCCCACGGACGTGCCGTCGGCGGGCATCGGCTCGCCCAGCGGGCCGACGATCCGGGCCTCGACCCCGGCCGGCACCCGGCCCTGCGTGTAGCGGTAGCGCCAGGCGTCGTCGCCGGTCGCCCCGGCCGGCGGGCGGGCCACCGAGCCGAGCGGCGACATCTCGGTCATCCCCCAGGCGTGCACGATGTCGATGCCGTGCCGCTCGCCGAACGCGTGCATCAGCGCCGGCGGGCAGGCCGACCCGCCGACGATCACCTCCTGCAGCGAGGAGGTGTCCACCTCGTGGCCGTCCAGGTGGGCCAGCAGGTCGTTCCAGATGGTCGGCACCGCCCCGGCCAGGGTGGGCCGCTCGGCGGCGATCATGTCGGCGATCGGCGCGGCCTGGAGGAACCGGTCCGGCATGATCACCGACGCGCCGGAGATGAACGCCGCGTAGGGCAGACCCCAGGCCATCGCGTGGAACATCGGCACGATGACCAGCTCGCGGGTGGTCGGGCCGAGGCCGAACGACTCCGGCATGCAGACCTGGAGGGAGTGCAGGTATATCGACCGGTGCGAGTAGGCGACGCCCTTGGGGTGTCCGGTGGTCCCGGAGGTGTAGCAGAGGGCGGCGGCGGCGCGCTCGTCCACCTCCGGCCAGTCGTAGACGTCGGGCCGATCGGCCAGCAGCGCGTCCCAGTGGTGTACGGCGATCCGGTCGCCGGCCGCCGCCACCAGCGGGGACGGGTCCCCGCCGCCGACCACGACCACGTGCCGCACCGTGGTCATCTCGCCGATCACCCGGGCGAGCAGCGGGATGAGCGTCGAGTCGACCAGCACCACCCGGTCCTCGGCGTGGTTGGCGATGTAGGCGACCTGCTCCGGGAAGAGCCGGATGTTGAGGGTGTGCAGCACGGCGCCCATGCTCGGCACCGCGAAGTAGGCCACGAGGTGCTCGTTGTTGTTCCACATGAAGGTGGCGACCCGCTCGTCGCCGGTGACCCCGCACTCGTCGCGCAGCGCGTGGGCCAGCCGGGCGGCCGTCCGCCCGACCTCGGCGTACGACATGCGGCGCGGTTCGCCGCCGGTCCATGTGACGACCTCGGCCGTGCCGTGCACGGTCGAACCGTGGGTGAGGATCCGCGCGACCTGGAGGGGGGCGTCCATCATCGTGCTACGCATGGGTAACAAATTAGTGTCGCCGGTCACACCTTGGGAACCCTGGAAACCCCGTCCGCCCCCGGCCGGCCCCGTAAATTGTCCGGGTGAGCATCTCCTGGGCCGATTCGTACGTGGGCCAGTTGCGCGCCCTGGCCGGTGACCGGACGCTGATGTTCGTCGGGGCCCGCGCCGTGGTCCGCGACAACGCCGGGCGCGTCCTGCTGATCCAGCGCTCCGACAACCACCAGTGGGCCCTGCCGGCCGGGGCGATGGAACTGGGCGAGTCGATCGCCGACTGCGCCGTCCGCGAGGTGCGCGAGGAGACCGGCCTGCGCGCCCTGCGGGTCAGCGCCTTCGCCCTCTACACCGGCCCGGACCGCACCCACACCAACATGTACGGCCACACGTACCAGATCTTCACGACCGCGTTCCGTGTCGAGGAGTGGGACGGCAACCTGGCCCGGGTCACCGACGAGACCGTCGACGCCGGCTTCTTCCACCGGGAGCAGTTCCCGGCCCCACTCTCCACGAGCGTCCCCGAGACCCTCGCCGACCTCGACGTCTTCGAGCAGACCAACCGGCTGATCCTCAAGTGACCCGGGCCGGGGCGCACCCCGGACGCCGATCGCGCCCGGGGTGACCGCCGAGGGTCACAGCAACGTCTGGCTCTTCGCCTCCATCTCGGCGGCGGCCTCCTCCTTCGACTCCCGGGACAGCGGCTTGCCGCCCGGCGCCGGGGCCTCGCCGCCGAGGCCGTCCGTGCCGCCCGTGGCGCCGCCGGGGCCCGCCCCGCGCAGCTTCTCGTTCGGCAGCGCGAGGGTGACCAGCACCGCCACGATCGCGATCAGCCCGGTGGTCAGGAAGACCAGGTGCAGCGACTCGACGAACGACACCTGGACGGCCGCGCGGACGGGGGCGGGCAGGGCCAGGATGGTGGCCGGGTCGTTGACCGAGACGTCCGCTCCGCCGCTCGCCGCCACCGCGGCCTGCTGCTGCGGCGGCAACTGGGCGATCGCCCCCGGCAGCCGGCCGGCCAGCTCGGACGTGAGCCGCGACGACAGCACCGCACCGAGGATGGCGACGCCGAACGACCCGCCCAGTGACCGGAAGAACGTCGCCGACGAGGTGCCGGCGCCCAGGTCCCGCATCGAGACGGCGTTCTGCACGGCCAGGATCAGCGACTGCATGCAGAGCCCCAGCCCGACGCCGATCACCACCATGAAGCCGAAGGCCACCCAGAGCGAGGTGCCCACCTCCAGCCGGGTGAACAGCAGCATGCCGACCACCAGCACCGCCGCACCGGCCACGGGGAACCACTTGTACCGCCCGATCCGACTCATCGCCCGGCCGGTCAGCACCGAGGTGACGATGATGCCGGCCATCATCGGCAGCATCAGCAGGCCGCTGCGGGTCGGCGAGGCGCCCTTGACGATCTGGAGGTAGAGCGGGATGAAGATGATCGACCCGAACATCACCAGGCCGAGCACGAAGCCGGCACTGTTGGCCAGGGCGAAGGTGGCGCTGCGGAACAGCCGCAGCGGCAGGATCGGCTCGGCCACCCGGGCCTCCTGGAGCACGAAGAGCACGCCGAGCACCGCGCCCGCGACGAAGAGCCCGATGATCACGCCGGAGCCCCAGGCGTACTCGTTGCCGCCCCAGCTCAGCGCGAGCAGCAGGCAGCTCACCCCGGCGACCAGCAGCGCCGCGCCGAGCCAGTCGATCGCGTGGTCGCGCCGGGTGAACGGGATCAGCCGCATCACCCGGGAGCAGACCACGATCGCCAGGATCGCCAGCGGCACGTTGACGTAGAAGATCCACCGCCAGTCGGTCTCGGCGAAGTAGCCGCCGACCAGCGGCCCGGCGACCGAGGAGAGACCGAAGACCGCCCCGAACAGCCCCTGGTAGCGACCGCGTTCCCGCGGCGTGACCACGTCCGAGATGATGGTGAACGCCAGCGTCATCAGGCCGCCGGCGCCGAGACCCTGGATCCCGCGGGTGACGATGAGCTGGGTCATGTCCTGCGACAGGCCGGCCAGCAGCGAGCCGAGCAGGAACGTGCCGATGGAGAAGAGGAACACCGGGCGGCGCCCGTACAGGTCGGCCATCTTGCCGTAGAGCGGCGTCGAGGCCGTGGAGGCGAGCAGGTACGCGGTGACCACCCACGAGTAGTGGTTGATCCCGCCCAGCTCGCCGACGATCGTCGGCAGGGCGGTGCCGACGATCGTCTGGTCGAGCGCGGCCAGCAGCATGCCGGTCATCAGGCCGAACATGAGCAGCCGGATCTGCCGCCTGTTGAGCACCGGGGCTTCCGTGGTCATCCCAGGTCCTTTCCCCGCCCACCCGAAACATGCGTGCCGGCTGGCCGCCGGTCGGGTCGACCGCGAGTCGGCCGGCGGTGCCGGCCGTCGACCCGCCGACCGCACGGTCGACGAGGGGTCACCGGGACGGGTGCCGCCCCTCGGCGAACTCCTCGACGATCTTCGCGCAGAAAGCCGGCAGGTCGCCGGGCTTTCGGCTGCTGACCAGCCCGTCGTCCGTGACGACCTGCTCGTCGACCCAGATCGCGCCCGCGTTGGTCAGGTCGGTGCGCAGGCTCGGCCAGGAGGTCATCCGGCGGCCCCGCACCACGTCCGCCTCGATCAGCGTCCACGGGCCGTGGCAGATCACCCCGACCGGCTTGCCGGCGTCGAAGAACCCCCTGACGAAGCGCACCGCGTCCGGGTCGGTCCGCAGGAAGTCCGGGTTCGCCACCCCGCCGGGCAGCACCAACGCGTCGTAGCCGCCCACGTCCGCGTCGGCAACGGTCACGTCCACGTCGTACGCGGTGGACTGGTCCAGGTGGTCGAAGGACCGGATCGTGCCGGGCCTGAGCGAGACCAGCACCGCCGTGGCGCCGGCCCGCTCCACCGCCTCGCGGGGCTGGACGTACTCGATCTCCTCCACGCCGTCGGCGGCCAGGAACGCGATCCGCCTGCCCTGAAGTGTCGTCGCTGCCATGTCGGTGTCCTCTCCTCTCCGGGGTACCGTCCGTCCCTTCCCGGGGCCCGGTGCCCGAAACCCGCGCCGAGGGTGCGCCCAGGTTTGACGGGGGTGCCGAGGGGGACCCCGGGAGGCATGGCAGCAGCAGCGGAACAGCGCCGGCTCGCCACCGTGGTGGAGGGCTGGCTGGGGCGTCCCGTCCTGGTCATCGGCGACGCCATGCTCGACGACTGGCGGTTCGCGGAGTCCGACCGGCTCTGCCGGGAGGCGCCCGCCCCCGTCCTCACCCTGCGCCGGCGGATCTCGGCGGCCGGCGGGGCGGCGAACACCGCGGTGAACGTCGCGGCGCTCGGGGGCCGGGCGGTGCTGGTCGCACCGGTCGGCGCGGACGTCGCCGGGGACGAGTTGCACGACTGTCTGGACCGGGCCGGCGTCTGGGACCGTACGGTCAACCAGCCCGGCCGCCCGACGCCGGTGAAGCGGCGCATGCTGGCCGGCAACCAGATCCTGCTGCGCGAGGACTCCGGCGACCCGGACGACGCGCTCGACGACGACGGGGTGGCCCGGCTGCTCACGGCACTGGACTGCGCCACCGAGGAGCTGCGCGCCGCCGCCGGTGGCGAGGCGCCCACCCTGGTGGTCTGCGACTACGGCCTGGGCGCGCTGCCCGCTCCGGTGCGCGCCTGGCTGGTCGCCCAGCGGGAGCGGTACGCGACGGTCGCCCTGGACGCCCACGACCTGGCCGACTGGCGTGGCCTCGCCCCGACCGTGGTGACCCCGAGCTTCGCCGAGGCGACCCGGCTGCTCGCCCGGGCCGCCGGCACCCGGCCGGCCCACGCGACCGAGCTGCACCTGGACCACCCCGACGGCGATCCGGCCGACGGCCCCTCCGAACTCACGGTGGGCGCCGCGCCGGGCGGCCTCGGGCCGCTCCACGGCATCCGCCACCCCGACGTGACGGGCCTGACCGGGAACGCCGGCGGCCTGCCCGGGACCCACCCGGCCGGGAACGCCGGCGGCCTGCCCGGGACCGGCCCGGCCGGCGGCGGAACGGGACCGACCGGGCACGGGGCGGGCCCCGTCCGCGGCGGTGTCGGGCCGACCGGCGAGCCGACGCCCGGCGAGGGCCGGGTGGCGATGACCGGGGACGGGCTCACCGTGACCGGCACCGGCGTCACCGTCAACGCCACGGCGGGCGAGGGCGTCGACCGGGCGGTGCTGGCCGAGTCCCGCCTCGCCGAGCTGCGCGCGCACACCGGCGCCGACGTGGTGGCGGTGACCCTGGACACGGAGGGGGCGGTGGTCGGCGGGGCCGACGGCGAGCCCCGGCGCAGCCACAGCACCCCGGTGCCCGCCAGCCACGCGGTCGGCGCGGGGGACGCGTACCTGGCGGCGATGACGCTGGCGCTGGCCGCCGACGCGCCGCTGCCGACCGCCGCCCAACTGGCCCAGCTCGCCGCGACGATCACCGTCTCCGACACCGGCACCTGCGTGTGCCGCCGGGAGGACCTGCTCGCGGCCCTGGACGTACCGGTCGACGGGGCGGGCCACCGGTCGCTGGTCGGGGCCGACGAACTCGCCGCGCTCGTCGCGGAGCACCGCCGGGCGGGCCGCTCGATCGTCTTCACCAACGGCTGCTTCGACGTGCTGCACCGCGGCCACGTGCGCTACCTGGAACAGGCCCGGGCGCTCGGCGACCTGCTGGTGGTGGCGGTCAACTCCGACGGCAGCGTACGCCGGCTCAAGGGCCCGGACCGGCCGGTGAACCCGGTCGAGGACCGGATCGCGCTGTTGGCCGCGCTGGCCTGCGTCGACCACGTGGTGGTCTTCGAGGAGGACTCCCCGGCAGGTCTCATCGAGACCGTCCGCCCCGACGTGTACGTCAAGGGCGGCGACTACCCGCCGGAGATGGTGCCGGAGGGCCCGCTGGTCCGCCGGCTCGGCGGGCAGGTCCGCACCCTCGGGTACGTGCCGGACCGGTCCACCTCGGCGATCATCGACCGGATCCGGTCGCACGGCCAGGAACCCCAGGGGGACTCCTCCCTGACGAGCAAGCCGTCGTGAGCCGCCCGCTCGACCTCGGCACGGCCGAGCGGTTCCGCGCCGAACGGCTGCTCGACGTGCTGATCCCGACCCGCAACCGCCCGGCCGAGCTGGCGGTCACGCTCTCCGGGCTGGCCGCCCAGGAGGGCGTGCCCGGCTTCGGGGTGGTGGTCAGCGACCAGTCCGACGGCGACGCCGCGTACCGGCACCCGGCGTCGGCCACCATGGTCCGGGCGCTGCGCCACCGGGGACACCCGGTGCTGCTGACCCGCCGGCTGCCCCGGCGCGGGCTGGCCGAGCACCGGGCCTACCTGCTCGCCGCCTCCGCCGCCCGGTACGTGCTCTGCCTCGACGACGACGTCTGGCTGGAACCGGGCACCCTGGGCCGGCTGGTCACCGCCATCAAGGAGCTGGGCTGCGGCTTCGTCGGCAACGCCGTGCACGGGCTGTCGTACGCCGACGACGTCCGGCCGGACACGCACCGGCGCTACGAGGAGTGGACCGGGCGGCCCACGCCGGAACGGATCCGCCCGGGCACCCCCGAGTGGGACCGGGCGTCGATCCACTCGGCGGCGAACCTGCTGCACGTCACGCGGAAGCTCGACCTGCCGCCGGGGGCCTGGCGGGCGTACAAGGTGTCCTGGATCGGCGGCTGCGTGCTCTACGACCGGGCCAAGCTCCTCGATTCCGGCGGGTTCGACTTCTGGCGGCGGGTGCAGGAGAAGCACCAGGGCGAGGACGTCGCCGCCCAGCTCGCCGTGTTGGCGCGCCATGGCGGCGCCGGCGTCCTGCCCAGCGGCGCGTACCACCTGGAGTCGCCGACCACCGTCACCGACCGGGACGTGGAGGCGTGGGAGGTCGTGCTCGCCGAGGAGGACGCGGCCCAGCCGGCCTGAACCCGCGACCCGCGGCCGTGCTCAGGGCGCGCCGGCTCGGGGCACCGTGCTCAGGGCGCGCCGGGCTCGGGGTGCAGCAGCTCGCGGGCCGCCTCCACCACCTCCACCACCGGCACGTCGGTGACGAACGAATCCCGGTGCGGGCACTCGCCGTCGCCGGGGCGGTGCGGGTAGATGCCGGGGGTGCAGTCCACCCCGCAGACCGGGCAGAGCACCGTCCACGAGGCGATCGGCCGGTGCCGGCCGCGCAGCAGGTTCGCCACGTTGATCAGGTTGCCCACCCAGTAGACGCCGACGGTCGCGGTGCCCACGGCGGCGGCGAGGTGCAGCGGCCCGGTGTCGTTGGAGATCACCAGTTCGCAGCCGGCGTAGCAGCCGGCCAGCCCGCCGAGGCTGAGCGTGCCCACCTGCGGGCGGACCGGCACCCCGGCCGCCGCGACCACCCGGTCGACCACCTCCCGCTCCGCTGGGGTGCCGGTGACCAGCACCTCGTACCCGTCGCCGACCAGGTCGCGGGCGACCCCGGCGAAGCGTTCGGCGGGCCAGCGGCGGCGGGTGTCCGTGGCGCCGGGGTGCAGCGCGACCCTGGGCCGCTGCGGTGGGCCGAGCACCTCGGCCGCTTCGGCCCGATCGGCGTCGGTGACGGTCAGCGTCGGGACGACCGTGGTGGCCGACGCACCCACCAGCGCGGCCACCTCCAGGTAGCGGACCACCTCGTGCTGGTAGTAGACGTACCGGATCCAGCGGTCCAGCGGCGGCGCGTCCTCGGCGCGCAGCCCGGCGGTGACCCGGGCGCCGAGCGCGCCGACGAACGGGTTGGAGTTGGCGCCCCCGCCGTGCACCTGGAGCGCCAGGTCGAAGCGCTCCTTGCGCGCCGTGGCGAGGAAGTCGTCCGTCGACGACTCCGGCTCGTCCGGCTCGGGGTGACGGATCCCGGGCGCGGGCGGCACCACCAGGACCCGGTCCACCGGGCCGGGCCGGTCGCGCCAGAGCTTCGCGTGCCACGGCGCGCCGAGCAGCACGATCTCCGCCTCCGGGTACGCGGCGCGCAGCGCGTCCAGCGCCGGCAGGACGAAGATGAAGTCGCCGAGCGCGTTGGCGCGCAGCACGGCGATCCGCTCGACGTCGGGCACGCGCCCGGCGACCGGGCCGAGCACCTCCGGGGTGACCACGGTCCCCCGCTACGGCCGGTCGGTCTCGCCGACGGCGATGTCCGGGTGGTGCATCTCCCGGTCAGCGGCCGGGTCGACGACGGTCCGCGTGCCCACGGGTGCACCGGGGCGGCCGACGGTGATGGTGCGGGGTACGGGGCGGGCGGCCCGGGGCAGCCGGACCCGGAGCAGGCCGTGGTCCATCACCGCGTCGATGGCGTCCGGGTCCACGCGGGCGGGCAGGTCGACCCGGTACTCGAAGCCCCGCGTCTCGAAGCCGCCGGGGATGCCCTGGTCGGCGTTGACCTCGGCCTCGGAGCGGGCCCGGACGCACAGTTCGCGGTCGTCCAGCTCGACCGCCACCTCCTCCGGCGCCACCCCGGGCAGCCGCACCACGACCTCCCAGCCGTCGGTGGTCTCGGCCAGCTCGACGTCCGGCGGCCCGGCCCGCCCGCCGACCAGCCGGCGCAGCTCGGAGCGCAGGGACTGCAACTCGCCCATCGGGTCCCAGCCCTGCTGCCGCCCGCGCCAGCCCCGGCCGGACCCGCCGCCCTGCTCGCTCATGCCGGCCCTCCGCTGCGCTCCGTGCCGCCATGAGGCACCACCGCCCCGAGCCTGATGATTCGCTCGCTGCGCTCGCTCATGCCGGCCCTCCGCTGCGCTCCGTGCCGCCATGAGGCACCACCGCCCTGAGCCTGATGATTCGCTCGCTGCGCTCGCTCATGCCGGCCCTCCGCTGCACTCGCTCATCGCACCTCTCCGATCCGGTGGGTGGCCGCCGGGGACCGCAGTGAGCTGGGCGCGTCCAGGCCGGCGTCCCGGTCCACACCGACGCCGAGCCGGTCGACCAGTTCCCCGCCGAGCCAGGCGCTGATGCCGAGGATGGCCAGCGCGACCACCTCGATGGCGATCAGCGCGCCGCCGGCGGCCCGGGAGTCGGCGTTGAGCCGCACCACCCAGGTCGCCGCGAACAGCAGGATCACGGCGAGGTTGGCGGCGGCATGGCTCAGCCCCACCCGCTTGGCGCGGGTCCCCGACGGGATGGCCAGGAGGTCGAACGTCCCGGCCGCCGCGGCCAGCAGGCCGCCGACCAGGCCGACGGTGATGTTCCAGTACGCGACCTCGCCGAGGAAGTCCGGCCCGCCGACGGTGTCCACCACGTCGAACAGGACCGCGGTGACCAGCAGGGCCACCGGGAACATCACCAGCATCGGGTGGACGGGGTGGCCCAGCACCTTGAGTCGGCTCTCCATCCGGGCCTCCACTGCTCGGTCTGTCCGGGCACGTCGGGTGAGGCGGTACCCCCGCCGCCGACGGGCAAACCTCGCGCCGGCCGCCCTCCCCTAGGCTGGCGGGCGGCGGCCACGCCGCCACCGGAATCAACGCACGGGGGAGGGTCACGTGACGGTGGAGATCACGTCGCACGAGGAACTGCGCGAGCTGCTGGGGGCGCCGATGCCGCGGGCGCTGGCCAAGGACCGGCCCGTCCTGCACGAACGGGACCGGCAGTGGCTCGCCGCGTCACCGTTCTGCCTGGTGGCGACGGCCGGCGCGGACGGCAGCTGCGACGTCTCACCGAAGGGCGACCCACCCGGCTTCGCGCTGGTGCTGGACGACCGGACCATCGCGATCCCCGAGCGGCCGGGCAACCGGCGCGCCGACGGCTACCGCAACATCCTCGACAACCCGCACGTCGGGCTGATCTTCCTGATCCCCGGGCGCACCGACACGCTGCGGATCAACGGCCGGGCGCGGCTGGTCCGGGACGCCCCGTGGTTCGACGACATGGTGGTGAAGGGTCACCGCCCGGTCCTCGCCGTGGTGGTGGAGATCGAGCAGATCTTCTACCACTGCGCCAAGGCGTTCCTGCGCTCCCAGCTGTGGCAGCCGGAGAGCTGGCAGCCGGACGCGCTGCCGTCCCGGGCCCGGCTGATCAAGGAGGTCGAGAACCCGGCCGAGAGTCTGGCCGACCTGGAGCGTCGCTACGGCCCGGGCTACGCCGCCACGATCTATTCCTGACGGCCGTCCCGGTGCGGGTTCGACCGTCTCGCCTCCGCCATTGCTAAAGACATCTTTATAAAGATAGCTTTAGGGTATGTCGCTGCCCGAGGTGAAGCTCTCCGACCCCAAGGCCCTGCGCGGCTACGCGCACCCGCTGCGGATGGCCCTGATCGGGCTGCTGCGGCAGCAGGGCCCGATGACCGCCACCCAGGCCGCCGAGCGCCTCGGCGAGAGCGTGCCGAGCTGCTCGTTCCACCTGCGACAGCTCGCCAAGTACGGGCTGGCCGAGCGGGCGCCCGGCGCCGACGCCCGGGAACGGCCCTGGCAGGCCACCGCCCTCAACACCTCCTGGGACGACGCCTCCGACGACCCCCGGACGCGGGCGGCCGTCGACGAGCTGAACGCCGTCCAGCTCGCCCTCTACACCCGCCGCGCCGAGGAGTTCCTGAGCCGACGGGCCGACGAGCCGACGGAATGGCGGGCGGTCACCGGGTTCAGCGACCGGCCGGTGCACGTCACCCCCGACGAGCTGGCCGAGCTGAGCGCGCGGATCGACGCCCTGCTCGCGGAGTACGACGACCGGATCACCGACCCGACGAAACGTCCGGCCGGCAGCCGGAAGGTCAGCCTCATGCACCTGACCGTCCTCACCGACCCGCCGCCGGCCGGAGCGTCCGCCGGCGAGCAGGGCGACGCGTGATGAGCGGCGAGGCGACCGCCACCCCGGTCACCGCCCCACCCGGCAGCCCGCCCCGACGCGGTCCGCTGCCCCGGCTGCTGCGCGAGCGGCTGTTCCGCCGGTACTGGTCGGCGCAGACCGTGTCGTACTTCGGCGACGAGATCTCCACCCTCGCCCTGCCGCTGCTGGCCGTGCTGGTGTTCCAGGCCTCGCCCGCCGAGATGGGTTACCTGACCGCCGCCGCGCTCATCCCGAACCTGCTCTTCTCGCTGCTCGCCGGCGCCTGGGTGGACCGGTACCCGCACAAGCGCCGGCTCATGATCCTCACCGACCTCGGCCGGGCGCTGCTGCTCACCGCCGTTCCGGTCGCCTACCTGACGGACGTGCTCACGCTGGCCCAGCTCTACGTGGTGGCCTTCGCGGTCGGCACGCTCGCCGTGATCTTCGAGGTCGCCCGGGGGCCGCTCTTCGTCTCCGTCGTGGACCGGTCCGACTACGTCGAGGCGAACGCCCTGATCAACGGCAGCCGGGCGATGTCCCTGGTGGCCGGGCCGAGCATCGGCGGTGTCCTGGTGCAGGTGCTCACCGCGCCGATCGCCCTGGTCGCCGACGCGCTGTCGTACGTCGTGTCCGCGTACTTCCTGGTGCGGATCCGGCCGACGGAGCCGGCACCCGCCCGCGGCGGCGGCCTGGCCCTCGGCGCCGGGCTGGGGTTCATCGCGCGGACGCCGATGATGCGCGCGATCCTGCTCGGCACCACCACGATCAACCTGTTCAACTTCATGTTCATCGCGCTGTTCGTGCTCTACGCCACACAGGGCCTCGGCCTCGCGCCCGGCCTGTTGGGCGCCGTGCTCGGCGCGGGCGCGGTGGGCGGCCTGATCGGCGCGGCACTCACCGGGCGGCTGGTCCGCCGCTTCGGCATCGGCCCGACGCTGCTGGCCGGGTTCGTCCTCTTCCCCGCCCCCATGCTGCTCATCCCGCTCGCCGGCGGGCCGACACCGCTGGTGGTCGGGATGCTCTTCACCGCCGAGTTCCTCTCCGCCGTCGGGGTGATGATGCTCGACATCACGGGCGGCTCCGTGCAGACCGCGCTCACCCCGGAGCCGCTGCTGGCCCGGATCGCCGGCGCCCGACGCACCGTCAACTACGGCGTCCGGCCGATCGGCGCGCTGCTCGGCGGCGCGCTCGGCAGCACAATCGGCGTACGGCCGGCACTGTGGATCGCGACGGCGGGGGCCCTCGCCGGAGTGCTCTGGGTGTTCTTCTCGCCGGTCCGCGACCTCCGTGACCTGCCGGAGCGGGCCGACTGACCGGACCGGACGTTTGAGGTGGCCGGCGAGGGTACTGACAACGGGACGACCCGGCGCGTCGGCGCCACCACCCCCTGGAGACGGGTCGAAGGAAGGACGGACCTCCCATGCCCACGCGAAGCAGCTCGGGGTCGACCGCGACCAAGAACCCCCCGGGCAACCAGACGCCGAACACCCCGGACATCAACGAGAGCGAGATCGCCCGGATGAAGGTGGACGACCTGCGCGACCGGCTGCGCCGGCGCGGCGTCACCGACACCGCCGACATGAAGAAGGGCGACCTGGTCGAGGCCCTGGTCACGAGCCTCCGGGAAGGCCGGGACTCCTCCGGGCCCGGCTCCTCGGGCTCCTCGTCCGGCGGCATCCGGACCGGCGCGCAGACCTCCACGTCGGTCAGGTACTCGCAGGTCATCGACTCGGTGGACGACGAGCCGGAGCGGCCGGGTCGCAGCCTGGTCACCACCGACCACGAGGTCATCCGGCAGTGGGCCGAGGCCCGCAAGGGCATGCCGTGCACCGTCGACGACACCGACCACGACGGCCACGCGGGCGTCCTGCGCTTCGACTTCCCCGCCAACGGGCGCGAGGACCGGCTGCGTGAGATCAGCTGGGAGGAGTGGTTCGAGGCCTTCGACAAGCGCCGGTTGAACTTCATCTACCAGGAGGAACGCGCCGACGGGCGGCAGAGCAACTTCTTCCGGCTGGACAGCCCGGACCGCGGGGACGGCTGAGCCCCGCGTACCGGACGGCAGGCCCGGGTCGGCATCCCGCCGGCCCGGGCCGCCGCGTGTCGACGGCACGTCCTCGCCCGGCTCGCCGACGTCGAGGCTCGCTGTCCGATGTGGGGTTCCGCCAGGTCCGGCGATTGAGCGCCATCACCGGGGGTAGGAGTTCACACGGACGAGGGACGGCTCTCCCCTCCGACGAGAGCAGTTCGACCAACGAGGAGGATCACCCGTGACCACGAAGGTCGAGAAGTCCATCGAAGTGCAGGTTCCGGTCAGCACCGCGTACAACCAGTGGACGCAGTTCGAGGAGTTCCCCCGGTTCATGGGGGGCGTCCGCGAGGTGCGCCAGCTCGACGACCGACGGATGCACTGGGTCGCCGAGATCGCGGGCGTCAAGCGTGAGTGGGACGCGACGGTCTTGGAGCAGGTGCCCGACCAGAAGGTGGCGTGGGCGGCCACCGAGGGCGCAACCAACGCGGGGGCGGTCTACTTCCAGCCCGTCGGCCCCGACCGCACCATGGTCCGGCTGCACCTGGAGTACGAGCCCGAGGGCATGATCGAGAAGGCCGGCGACAAGCTGAACCTCGTCGAGCGACAGGCCGAGTCCGACCTGCGCAAGTTCAAGTCGTACATCGAGGAGCGCGGCGTGGAGACCGGGGCCTGGCGCGGCACGGTCGACGGTGGCCTCGGGGTCGGCACGCCGGGCGTCGAGCACGCCGCGGGCACGCGCGGCGACAGCGGCAAGGTCGGGATGTCCGGCAAGGCCGTGGCCGCGGGCGCCGCGGTGGCCGGAGCGGCGGCGGCCGGCGCCGCCGCGGCCACGAAGCACCGCTCCGACACCGACGAGGACGGCCGTCCGGCCACCGGGACCGACACGGGGTACGTGGTGCCCGAGGTCGAGGTGGTGCCGGAGACCGGGACCGCCGGCTACCCGCACCGCACGCTCTGAGCCTTTCCCGTGCGCCCAGGAGCGCCAGCGACCGGCCCAGGTCCCCGTGACCTGGGCCGTCGCTCGTGCCCGTCCCGGCCCCCCGGCGGCCGGCCGCCCGCCGCCCCGTCCGCGCCGGGGATGCTGAGACGGCCGCGCGGCGCGCTGCCCCCTCGCGGGCGGCGTCAGGCCGTCTCCGCGGACACCATCCACAGGTGGCCGTCCGGATCGGCGAAGGCGCCCACGTAGCCCCACGGCTGCTGGCCCGGCTCGACGACCACCTCCGCGCCGGCGGCCCGGGCCCGCTCGACGAGCTGGTCCGCCTCGGCCGACGTCGCCGCCGGCAGGCTGAGGACGCACTCGCTCTGCCCGCGCCGGGCGACCTCGTGACGGCCGATGACCCAGCCGAAGCCGCCGGCCGGCACCAGCATGACCCGGAGACCGTCGTTGAGCGCGAACTGCAACGGCTCGGGGATGCCGTCCTCCGCCGGTTCCCCGACCGCGTCCAGGCCGAGCCCTTCCGAATAGAAGCGGTACGAGGTCGGGCGGTCGGCGATCGGCAGGCTGACGACGACCGGTGCGTACTGCATGAGGCTGCCTCCAGGTTGACGGACGACGTGAGTCGTCAGGGTGGACGCCGACGGGCGCGGAAACTCATCGCTCCAACTGCGCCCGGAGGCCGTACCGGTCGATCTGGATCCAGTACTCCACGATCAGCCCGTCGACCACCCGGTAGACCGCGCTGGTCAACTGGGTCACCGGCGCCCCGGTGGGCGCGAGACCGTCGACCTCCCCGACGTGGTGCCCCCGCTGCGTCCAGCGCGCATGGACCTTCTCGCCGGAGCCGAAGAGCTCGTCGACGGTGAGGGTGAAGCGGCCGTACGCGTCGAGCATCTCCGTCACGTGCTCCGCGTACTGCTGGGGACTGCGCTCGACCACGGCCGGGGCCTCGGCCTGCACCTGGTGGGCCGTCACCGTCGGGGCCATGAAGCGCCCGGCCTGGGAAGGGTCGACGCCGGACCGGACCACCTCGAGGAACGACCGGACCACGGCCACCGGATCACTGTGCATCACGAGAGTATTCCCGCAGGTCGTCGAACTGGCGGCGCGGACCGGCCCCCTCGGTCACTCGGGCCAGCCCGCCGCGTTCCTGCAAGACTCCCGCGAGATGCCGGAGCCGGTTTCCGGCCACTCGCCGAACCGCTTGTTGTGCAGGTGGGCGAAGAAGTAGCACATGCTCTCGCACGTGCTGTCCGGCACGGCCACGGCGGGGTCGGCGTTCACCGCCTCGTAGAACTCGCGCCCGAGCGCGACGATGTGACCCCGGGCGTAGAGGAAGCCATCGTCGGACCCGTCGGTCACCTCGTGGACGTCCGCCCGGTCGATGTCGTGCAGCTTGCGCTCGACCACCCGGTCCAGATCGGTCAGCTCCTGGCTGGACAGATCCGCCGAGAGCTGGCGGAGGTTGTCGAGGAACGGGTTGAGCCACGCGTCGATGGCGTAGAGGCTGTCGTCATCGACGTCGGCTCTCGGGTCGCGGGTCAGGAGCGCCCGGCGGAGCGCGGCGGGCTCGGCGCCCAGCCGCTCCCAGGCGGACTCGACGAGAGCCCAGAACCGGGCCTCGTCGTCGGCGCTCGGCAGCTTGGCGATACCACTGGCAGGATCAGTCACGGCGGGAGCGTAGCGACCGCCCCCGACAACCTCGCCCGCCGAGGCGACACCGCCGGCCTGCCTCCCTGGTTGCCCGTGCCGCCCGTTCCCGCCGGCGCATCCGTGACCTGGTCCGCCTGCGGCCGCTCACCGCCGGCGAAGCTCCGGTCGCCGGTCAATCGCTTCGGTGGGCACCGAAGCGTCCCGCCCGTACCGTCGGCGACCATGACGACGACGACCACCTCTCCCGCCGCCGCCGAGCACCTGACGATCAACCCGAAGGTCCTGTACTTCGGGACCCCAGTGGTGCTGCTGAGCACCGAGAACGACGACGCCAGCGCGAACCTCGCACCCATCTCCTCGGCGTGGGCTCTCGGCCACGTCGTGGTGCTCGGACTCGGTCGCGAGGGCCAGAGCGCCGGCAACCTCGCCTCGCGCCCCGAGATGGTGATCAATTTTCCCGCCGCGCACCAGTGGGAAGCCGTCGAACGCCTCGCCCCGTTGACCGGCCGGCATCCGGTACCGGTCCAGAAGCGTGACCGCTTCCGCCACGAACCGGCGAAGTTCGAGGCCGCCGGGCTGCGCCCGCAGCCATCGCAACACGTGCGACCACCCCGGGTGGCCGACTGCCCGCTGCAACTGGAGGCCCGCGCCGCGCACGTCCGCGCCGACGCAGGCGGCGACTTCCTGATCGTCGAGGCCCACGTCCTGGCCGTGCACGCCGACGCCCGCATCGTCGTGCCGGGAACCAACCACGTCGACCCGAAGTCCTGGAACCCACTGATCTACAACTTCCGCCACTACTTCGGCCTCGGCGACCAACTCGGTCACAGCTTCCGCTCCGAGACGCCCACGGTGTGACCGCCGGCGGCGTTGACGATCCTCCCGCCCCGCACTCGTGGCCGGGGCCGCCTCTCAT
Source organism: Micromonospora sp. NPDC002717 (assembly GCF_040295705.1). Taxonomy (NCBI): domain Bacteria; kingdom Bacillati; phylum Actinomycetota; class Actinomycetes; order Micromonosporales; family Micromonosporaceae; genus Micromonospora; species Micromonospora sp. NPDC002717. Next base: position 250,390 of record NZ_JBEOVW010000001.1, read on the forward strand.
TCGGGCGGAACCGGCGCGGGGTGACGGCCGCCGCCACTAGCGTCGGGACCATGCCCGCCCGTCCGTCCCGATGGTCGATGCCGCCGCGGGTGCTGGAGGCGCCGTCGTACCTGCAGGCGTTCGTGCTCTCCGGGGTGGTGACGGTGCTGGTCACGCGGGCCTTCCTCCAGGCGGCCGGCTACCCGCGGCTCGGCGGCGGCGGGTTCCACATCGCGCACGTGCTCTGGGGTGGGCTGCTGATGACCGCCGGCCTGGGTGTCGCGCTGGTCTTCCTCGGCAGCGCCCCACGCATCCTGGGCGCGATCCTGGGCGGGACAGGGTTCGGGCTCTTCATCGACGAGGTGGGCAAGTTCGTCACGGCCGGAACCGACTACTTCTACGCCCCGGCCGCCGGCATCATCTACGGCGCCTTCGCCCTGCTGGTCGTAATCACCCAGGCGATCCGCGGACGGACCAGGCTCTCCGGCCCGGAGCGGACGGCCAACGCGCTGTACACGGTGGTCGGCGGGCTCCGCACGGGGCTCACCGATCAGCGTCGCACAGCGGTCATGCGTCAGGTCGACGGCTGCGGCCCGGACGTCGAGGAGGCGGTGGCGAAGCTGCTGGACGCCGTACCCCGACGTGAGCCACCCGGCCCCCGGTTCTGGCAGCCCTGGCTCGGCCGGGCCCGCCGGGCGGTGATCTGGGTGACCACCCACCGATGGGTGGTGTCGCTGGTGGTGCTCTATCTGGTGGGCGAGCCGTTCGTCGTCGTGTTCACGGTCGTGCAGGACGCGGTCACCGGCCTGTTGCCCGACCAGCGGGAGTGGCGGGCGGTGGTCGGGGTCTCGATCTCCGCGCTGATCACCGCGGTGCTCGGCATCCGCGGAGCGTTGCTGCTGCCGCACGACCGGGTGCGAGCCTTCCGGCTGTTCAAACTCGCGCTGCTCGTGGACCTGCTGTTCGGGCAGATCTTCAGCTTCACCGTCGATCAGTTCGGGGCGCTCTCCGCGCTCTGCGTGGACCTCTTCCTGCTCGCGGTGGTGACGGCCGAGTACCGCCGGCTCTGCCGGCAGGCACCGACGTCGCGCAAGTGAGGTGCGGCCTCCCGATTCCGGTCGGGAGGCCGCCGTCGACTGAAATTCAAGCACGGAAGTGTGGGAACCGGCGATCAACGGACGAGGCGGACCTCCACCGGGCCGGTGAAATCACCGCCGTCGAAATCCGAAGCTGTGGCCACGGCCAGGCCCGGGTGGTACGGCGAACCGCTTCGCGACTGCACGAGAATCTGCGATGTCTGCGTGAAGGAACTGCAGATGCTGAAGAGGAAGCCGAAGCCCTCCACGAGTTGAGTCCCTCTGGCCTGCGCGACGTAGACCTCGATGTTGGCGGGTTCGGAGGGGGTGCACTGATAGGTGACCGAGACGGTCACGAAGACCCCTTGGGAGCTGACTTGTGCTGTCGGGGCAATCTCGATTTGCGAGACAGCGGCTGAGGCAGGAGTGGGGTAAACCAGGACCGCAACGAGGAATACGACACCTGCCAACAGTGCCGACACTCGTCTTTTCATGATCCAACTCACCTTCCTTACGACTACCGCCCCGTAAACAATTTCGGGGCATCGGTCGGCGTCGTTCAGGCATCACGCTACTCGTGACACTCCGTGATCGGCCTGACCAAGCAGGCGGTGGTGGCCGACTGATCGGCCCGGTTTGTTTTTGGATGATCGGCCGATGCCACGCCCTCATCCGAGCCTCGAACCGTGCATCACTCTCCCTCACCGGACCGCAACCGCTCGGAAACCTGCCCAGCATCGCCGGCCGAGCTGACCGATGCCGGCCGGAGGTCGCCAGCAGGCCGGGGCCGGGCCAGCGCGGCCCGCTTGCGGGCCGCCTTGACGCGGTCGCCAACCGGCTGGACGAGGCGGTCGCGGCGCTTCGAGTCTGGAAGAGCGCGCTCAACGGGCCGTGATGTCCGAAACGCCTGCGGACGGCGGCAGAGCCCCCATGCCGCTCGTGCCCGCTCATGACCGCTGCGCGCCACGGTTACTGGCCCGTGGATGGCCCGCGTCGGTACGAGCGGGTTACCTGCCCATCGGATAACTTGCCCTATGCCCGTCATCGATCTGAGTGCGCCGGCCCGCCCCCCGTCGCCCCGCAGGACGACAAACCCGCGGCTCGTGGCGGCGCTGGCAGTCTTGGGGCTCGGGTGCCTCAGCGGGGAGCCGGTGAACCCGCCGCAGCTTGCCCCTGAGATGCGGTGCGAGTCATGGCAGGAATCCATTGCAGGTGAGGTGGGTCCGGCCACCGCTCCGGTAGGAGGTGCCCCACCAGGGGCGCCCGCGAGAGTGCGCGTAGTGGCCGTTGTGGATGGTCAAACCGGATGTGTCGTTTCGGTGCACCGGTGGAGTGAACCGAAGTTGCTGGTCCAGCCCGGGGATCACGGCCTGATCGCCATCGTCAAGATGGACGGCGAACGCGAACGGGGGCGCTGGACGGTGCTGGTGTCGGGCAAGCCGCTGGGCGAGGAACTCGTGCGGTGGGACGGCGACGACCTGGACGCCGGGCTGTCGCGGGTGATGGCCAAGCTTCGGGAGCGGGTTCCGGGACTGCTCGACTGAGCGAGGGCCTGGGCGTCGCTGCCCTGCCTGAAGCCCATCTGGCCGTCGCGGCGGGCGCCAACGTCAAGGCGGTGCAGCGGATGCTCGGGCATGCCTCGGCGCCGATGACGCTGGACGTGTACGCGGGTCTATTCGGCGATGACCTGGACGCTGTTGCCAACCAGCTGGACGAGGCGGTCGCTGCACGGGACAAGGACTATCTAAGGACTCGGCCCGTCAGCGGCGGCGTGATCGACCTCGGGAAACGGCGAAAGCCCAGGTCGTTGACCTGGGCTTCTTCACCGAGCCGCCTGACGGAATCGAACCGTCGACCTACGCATTACGAGTGCGTCGCTCTAGCCGACTGAGCTAAGGCGGCAACGATCGTCAAGTGTACGGCACGACCGGCCGCCCGGCCGAGCGGGATCCCCCACCCGCCCCCGCCGACCCGGACATCCGGGGCCGATCCGTCGTCCGCCGGACAGCGACGGCGGCGGGGCCGGACTACGCTGCGGCGGGTGACGGACGATCGTGCCCCCGACGACGACCCGCAGGACGGCGCGGCGGCGAGCCCGCACGCGAGCGAGGCGGCCGGCGGGCGGGCGGCGCGACGACCGCGCAGCACCGATCCGCACGAGCTGGGCTTCACCCCGCGCAAGCCCGTGCCGTGGCTCGCGCCCTTCCTGCTGATCAGCACCGGCATCCGTACGCTGCTGGCGATGCTCTTCGGGGCGTACCTGGACAAGCGGGAGCTGCAGAACGCGTTCGGTGACGGGATCTTCCGCCAGGTCGGGCCGGACGGCGGGCTCTGGCTGGACTACGTGGCCGACCTGGGCGACGGCTTCAACGCCACCTACTCGGTGGCCTACCTGATCGCCCAGCGGGAACTGGAGGTGGACGGGCACCGGCTGCCCCGGGCGCAGACCCTGGTGATGGGCGGCGACCAGGTCTACCCGTCGGCGGCGTACGAGGCGTACGAGGACCGGTGCAAGGGGCCCTACCAGGCCGCCCTGCCCGTCAGCCCGCCCGAGCGGCCGACGCTCTTCGCGGTCCCCGGCAACCACGACTGGTACGACGGCCTGACCGCCTTCCTGCGGCTGTTCGTCCGGTCCCGGGACCGGCACTTCGGCGGCTGGGACACCGGCCAGTCCCGCTCGTACTTCGCCGTCGAACTGCCCGCCGACTGGTGGCTGCTCGGCCTCGACGACCAGTCCGGCTCGTACCTGGACGACCCGCAGCTCACCTACTTCGACAAGGTCGCCGAGCGGCTGGGCCCGCAGAGCCGGGTGATCCTGACCGTGCCGGCGCCGACGTGGGTCAAGGCCGTCGACCACCCCACGGCGTACGACTCGATCGACTACTTCATCCGCACGATCATCGCGCCGACCGGGGCGCAGGTGCGGCTGCTGATCTCCGGCGACCTGCACCACTACGCCCGGTACGCCGGCCCGGACCGGCAGTTGATCACCTGCGGCGGCGGGGGCGCGTACCTCTACCCGACGCACAAGCTCCCGGAGCGGATCGAGGTGCCCCCGCGTGACACCCTCGCCCGGCGGGCCAGCACCTCCCGCCCGTACGACCTGGCCGGCCGCTATCCGGACGCCGCCCGCTCCCGGCGGTACGGCTGGGGGATCTTCCCCCGGCTGCCGCTGCGCAACCCGGGCTTCACCACCCTGCTCGGCACCCTGCACACGCTGCTGATGCTGGCGATGGCCGGCGTCGTGAGCAACCGGACCGGCACCGAGCAGCGACTGTTCAGCGTGCCGCTGGTGGCGATGTTGGTCGTCACGGTGCTCGCCGCGGCCTTCTTCGCCAAGCCGCCCAGCTCGGGCGGGAAGCGGCACGCGCGGCACTGGATCCTCGGCGTGGGTCACGGCCTGGCCCACGTCGGGCTGGCCGCCGCCGGCACCTGGGCCTGGCTGGCCCTGCCTCTCTACGACTGGCCGTGGCCGCTGCCGGCCGTCGCCGCGGCGGTGGTCTACGGCCCGGTGAGCGGGCTGGTGGCGAGCCAGCTCGTGGCCGCGTACCTGCTGGTGGCCGGCGCGTTCGGGGTGAACGTCAACGAGCTCTTCGCCGGCCAGGGCATCGAGGACGCGAAGGCGTTCCTGCGGCTGCGCATCGATCCCGACGGCACGCTGACGATCTACCCGATCGCGGTCGACCGCGTCGCCCGCCACTGGCAGGTCAACCCCGACCAGTCCCCCGAGTCCTCCTGGCTGTCGCCGAAGCACCCCCTCCGCCCCCGCCTGGCCGAACCCCCCACCACCCTCACCTAACCCCCAACCCCCACCGGCCGCCGGCCTCGTTGATCATGAAGTTGTTGTTGCGACACGTCGATGTGGGTGGCAACAACTTCATGATCAACCGCGCGGGGGCGCACGGAGAGGAGGGTGGGGTGGGGGTGGGGGTGGGTCAGGGGTTGTAGTGCTGGTCGTGGGCCTGGCGGGGGCCGCAGACCGAGGCGCGGGAGCAGGAGCAGCGGGAGCCGTCGGCGTCCAGGCGGACCGTGACGGAGTCGCGCGGGACGCTGTGGCCGACCACCCGGCCGTCGCCCTCCGGCGTCGACACCCGTGCGCCGATCCCCGGGGCGGATTCCTGGAACCGCTGGTAAAGAGGATGCTCGTACTTGAGGCAGCACATCAGCCGGCCGCACGCGCCGGAGATGCGCAGCGGGTTGAGCGGCAGGTCCTGGTCCTTGGCCATCCGGATGGTCACCGGCTCGAAGTCGGTGAGGAATGTGGCGCAGCAGAGGTCGCGGCCGCATGAGCCGATGCCGCCCTGCACCCGCGCCGAGTCCCGGGCGGAGAGCTGGCGCAGCTCGACCCGGCAGTGCAGGGTGGCCCCCAGGTCACGGACCAGCGAGCGGAAGTCCACCCGGTGCGGGGCGGTGAAGTAGATGGTGCTCCGCTCGCCGCTCCCCTCGCCGGAGCCGAACACGTGGTCGACCGCCACCACCTTCATCGGCAGGCCGTGCTCCCGGATCAGCCGCTTCGCCGCGACCTTCGCCTCGGCCTTGCGCCGGCGCACCGCCTCGTCGCGGCGCAGGTCCTCGTCCTGCGCGAGCCCGGCCAGTCGGGGGAAGCCCGCCGTGTCCTCGGAGACCCACTGCGCGGCCCAGACGCACTCGGCCACCTCGGGCCCGTCGTCGGTCGGCACCAGCACCTTGTCGCCGACCTGCGGGCGCAGCTCGCCCGGGTCGAGGTAGTAGAGGCGCCCGTACCGCTGGAAGCTGACCGCGCAGAGCATGCCCATGCCTCTCACCCTACGACGGCCGGGCGGCTGCGGCGGGGCCGGCCGTCGCCGCCCGACTACGCCGTGCAGCCATCCACAGTGGTCGAGTCAACCGATTCGCAGGCCACCTCGTCGTGCCGTCCCCCTCGCCCGGACGGTTGATTCCGCTGCCCCGTACGGGACAAACGAGCACCGGAGGCGTTGAGTGGAGGCAGACCTGCGGGGGGTGCAGGGGGAAAGGCCACGGCGTCGCCGCCGGAGCCCGGCCGGACCGGGCCCTGGGCGCGACGCCGTGCGCCGTGCCGGGGTCCGTCGCGGAAACGCCGGGCGCGCCACCCGGGCGGGGCTGTCGGAAACTACCAGCCGATCCGGGTGGGGGCGTCGTAGCGGGGGCGGTCGGCCACCGGCTCCCACCAGCGGGACTCGGCCAGGCTCGGCCCCCATTGGCGCAGCAGCGTCTCCGCCCCGTCGTACGCGACGCAGAGCACCGCCAACACCCGCGCGGCGATCTCGGCGGCCTCGGTCCCGCCCGGCCCCCGGTGCCCCGGTCCGCCGCCCGGCACCGAGGTCGCCGCGACCACGGCCACCGCTTCGGCGGAGCGCAGCACGTCGGCCAGCGCCCGGGCCAGCGCCCGCCGGCTGCCCTCCACCCAGTCGGCGAGCGCGTCGGCGTAACCGGCGGTGGACTCCAGCCGCCCGATCAGGCTCTCCGGCCCCTCGTCGAGATGGCGCAGCAGGGCCGCCCGGGCCTGCCCGTGGGCCGACGCTGCCGGACCGGACCAGAGCACCGGATCGGCCAGCGCGGCGGAGGCGTCGTCGTAGCCCCGGACGAGCCGGCGCGCCGCGTGGCCGGCGCCCGCCAGCGGCGCCGGGTGCAGGTCGAGGAAGTTCCGGACCGCCTCGCCGGGGAGCACCTGCATCCGGCGCAGCAGCGGCCAGACGCGGTGGCCCTCGGGCGCCCCGGCGGCGAGCAGCGTGTCGACCCGGCCCAGCAGGTCGAGCCCGGGCTCGGCGAGCCGGTCCAGCGTGTCCATCACGCCTCCCCGGTCAGCCGGTGTCGGGCGGCGCGGTCGGCGTCGGCGTAGTGGTCGGCGGCGGCCCGCACCGCCGCCGCCGCGACCGCCAGCCGCTGCGCCACGGCGTGCGCCTCCCGGGCCCGGTCGCCGGTGGCCGCGATCCACTGCCGGTGCAGGGCCCGCCCGATCTCGCCGGGCCGGCCGGGGGCGTCGGCGCCGAACGCGGCCTGCGGCGGGTCGCCGGCGGTGACCGTGCGGGACACGGCCGTCATGGTCTCGCTCGCCTGGTCGAGCCGGGCGGCGAGGGCGTGCAGGGTGTCCATGTCAGGCTCCCGCCAGCGGACGGTAGGCGGCGAAGGTCTCGTTGTGCAGCTTCTCCCGGGCCCACTGGGCTGCATCCGCCGCCGCGGTGACCGCGGCCTGCACCGAGCCGGCGACGTCCCGGGGGCTGCGGGTGTGCAGCGGGCCGAGGAACCGGACGTCGGTGATCCGCCCGCCGGCGGTGACCACCACCTCGACCAGCCCGTCGGGCGACCGGACGGTGACCTCGACGGTCGCCACCGCCCGGTCGAACTCGGCCTGGAGGGACTCGATCCGGCGGTAACGCCGCACCGCCTCCTCGATCCAGGCCTCGTCGATCTCCCCCCGCGACATCGGCGGACTCCTCCCGGACAGGTCATCACTGAGCGTGCCGCCACCGTCACGGCACACCGGACCGTACCGCACAGCAATTGCGGCTGTCGATGCCTGTGGACAACCGTCGCGCCGGCGGAATCCGGCCCGGTGCCGAACGGGCGGGTCAGCCCTTCCAGAGCGCGAGCATCATCGCCTCGACGGCGATCCGGGGCTTGACGTTCGCCTCGATCGCCGCCCGGCACTCCAGCACCGCCTCCAGGCGGCGCAGCGCCCCCTCGGCGTCCCACTTCTGCGCGCCCGCCCCGGCCAGCGCGGCGGTGTCGGTGTGCACCGGCGCCACGGGGGCGCGCAGCGCCATGGTGAGCGCGTCCCGGTAGAAGCCGGCCAGGTCGACCAGGGCGCGGTCGAGCGCGTCCCGCTGCGCCCGGGTGGCCCGCGACTTCTGCCGCTTCTCCAGGTCCTTGAGCTGGCCGGCGGCGCCCCGGATCGCGCCGGCCGCGCCCCGCCCGGTGCCGCCGGCGCCGAGCGCCGTCTCCAGCGCCGCCCGCTCGGTCGCGTCGGTCTCCGCCACCGACGCCGCCGCCTCCGCCTCCGCCGCCTCGATGAGCGCCGACGCCGCGTCGAACGCGGCCCCCACGCCGGTCAGCCGGCGCGGCACCGCGAGCACCGCCTCCCGGCGGGTGCGCGCCTCCGGGTCGCGGGCCAGGCGGCGGGCCCGGCCCACGTGCCCCTGCGCGGCCGCCGCCGCCCACTGCGCCACGTCGGGCGCCACGCCGTCCCGGCGGGCCAGCACCTCGGCCACCGCCTCGGCCGCCGGCTGCCGCAGCGGTACGACCCGGCAGCGCGACCGGATGGTCACCGAGATGTCGTCCGGGTGGGTGGACGGGGCACAGAGCAGGAAGACCGTACGCGGCGGCGGCTCCTCGATGGCCTTGAGCAGCGCGTTGCCGGCGGCCTCCGTGAGCCGGTCCGCGTCCTCGATGACCACCACCTGCCACCGCCCGCCCGACGGGGTGCTGGCGGCGCGCAGCACCAGCGCCCGCATCTCGTTGACGCCGATGGAGAGCCCCTCCGGCACCACCAGCCGGACGTCGGCGTGCGTGCCGGCCATGGTGGTGTGGCAGCCGGGGCACTGGCCGCAGCCGGTGCCGTACGTGCACTGCAGGGCGGCGGCGAAGGCCCGGGCGGCCACCGACCGGCCCGACCCGGGCGGCCCGGTGAAGATCCAGGCGTGCGTCATCCCTGCCCCGGGATCGGCGGCGGCACCCGCCCCCGCGCCCCCGGCGCCCGCGCCCTCGGCCTCCTCGGCGAGCGCGTCGAACTCGTCCCCGGCGGCGTCGGTCGTGGGCGGGACGGCGGCGCGCAGCACGGCCGCCGCCGAGGCGGCGGCGCGGCGCAGCGTGTCGACCGCCTCGTCCTGCCCGACCAGGTCGGCGAAGACGTCCGGCATCAGGTCCGATGCTCCATCGTCACCAGCTCCGATTCGGATAACTCCGGCTGCACCGAGGTGTCCGGCCCCTGGGCGGGGCGCGGGTGCACGATGCCGCCCGGGGTGCCCAGCATCTCCTCGACCCGCCGGGCCACCTGCTCGGCGATCTCCTCGACCGGGCGGGACGCGTCGAGCACCAGGTAGCGCTTCGGGTCGGCGGCGGCGAGGTCGAGGAAGGCGTACCGGACCCGCTCGTGGAAGGCGACCGACTCGGCCTCCACGTGGTCGGCCGCCTCGGCGCGGGACGCCACCCGGGACAGGCCGGTGTGCGGGTCGACGTCGAGCAGCACCACGAGGTCGGGCTTGAGCCCGCCGGTGGCCCAGGAGGACAGCCAGGAGACCTCGTCGACGGGGAGCGTCCGCCCCGCGCCCTGGTACGCCAGGGACGAGTCGACGTACCGGTCGCTGATCACCACCGCGCCGCGGACGAGCGCCGGCCGGACGACGGTGGCCACGTGGTGCGCCCGGTCGGCGGCGTAGAGCAGCGCCTCGGCGCGCGGCGACGGCACGTCGGACCCGGGCGCGCCGAGCAGCAGCGACCGGATCCGCTCGCCGACGGCGGTGGCGCCCGGCTCGCGGGTGACCACCACGTCGCGCCCCTGCCCGCCCAGCCGCTCGGCGAGCGCGGCGAGCTGGGTGGACTTGCCGGCGCCCTCGCCGCCCTCGAAGACCACGAAGAGGCCGGCGGAGACGAACAGCTCGGCGGGCATCAACGGGCGGCCCCGGACGGAGCCCCAGAGGTCGGCCAGGACGGGGACGCCCTTCTTGTCGTCCATCTGCCCGAACGCGCTGATCCCGGCGAAGATGCCGGCGGCGCCGGCGGCGAGCAGCAGCAGTCGGGTGGACGAGATCGAGACGCCCAGGTCGGCCAGTTCCAGCCGACGCGAGCCGCCGACGCCGGCGAGCAGGCTGCTGAGGCCGATCGCGAGGATCAGCACCAGCCGGGTGCCGATCTGCACCACCGCGAAGACCCGGCCCCGCACCTCGTCGGCGATCTCCCCGCCGAGCAGGGTCGTGCCGGAGAGGAACGCCATCCCGGCGCCCGCGCCGACCAGGACCGCGCCGACCATCGCCATCGACAGGTGGATGGCGAAGGCCAGGGCCATCACCGACGCGCTGGCCAGCACGATGCTCATGCCGAACCAGCGCCGCCGGGACATGTCCTTGACGATCATCGGGCCGAGCCCGATGCCGAGCGCGAGGCCGACGAAGATGGCGCCGAAGAGCAGGTAGAAGGCGGCGTCGCCGGCGCCGAGCGAGGTGGCGAAGAACTTCGCCGTGCCGATCACGATGCCGCCGCCGGCGAACGCGCCGAAGATGCCGAGCACCAGGCCGCGGACCAGCGGGGTCTGGCCGATGTAGCGCCAGCCCTCCTTGAACTGGCGCAGCATGCTCTGCTCGCCGCCGCTCCGCTCCGCGACCTGCCCCTGGCTGATCTCCTTGATGCCGTACGCCACCACCAGCGCGGTGGCCAGCCGGGAGAACGCGTTGAACCAGAGCGCCAGATCGGCCGGCTCCGCCCAGTTGGGCGTCGAGCCCCCGGTCGCCGCCCGCACGATGCCGTCGAGCGCGGCGAGGATCAGCGCGGCCAGGACCGGCGTGAGGCCGTACGTGGTGATCAGCGTGAGCTGGTTGGCGGCCTCCAACCGGGCGCGCGGGATCAGGTTGGGGACCGCGGCCTCCTTGGCCGGGATCCACAGCAGCGTGAGCGACTCGATCAGGAAGGTGGCGATCGCCGCCCAGGCGACCACCGCCCCGCCGGGGGCGCCGAGCAGCGCGGCCATCGGGATCGAGGCGAAGAGCAGGAACCGCAGGATGTCGCAGATGACCATCGTCCAGCGCCGGTCGAACCGGTCGGCGAGCACGCCGGCGACCGGACCGAGCACCAGCGCCGGCAGCAGCCGGATGGCGATGACGCCACCGAACGCGGCGCCCTGGGCAGTGCTCCCCTCGACCTGGGAGGCGGCGAAGACCGACGTGGCGAGCAGGCCGAACCAGTCGCCGAACGACGCCGCGCCGAGCACGATCCAGAGCCGGCGGAACGGCGTGATGCGCAGCACCGACCGGATGCCGGCGTAGCCGGACAGGTCGGCAACGGGCTGGTCGGCGGTGCCGCCGGGCTTGTTCGATGACGACGACACGCCGGGCGACTCGCCGTTGAACTGGCTTTCGATGGCCGTACCTCCACGTGCCGGCCCATCGCTGGGCAGTCCCGGTGGAACACTCTAGACCCGGTGGGGAACCTTCCCCGCCGCGACATTCTCCTGCTCGCCGAGCCTAGGCCGCCGCGGCCACCGCCGTCAGCCCGGACAGACGCGAGGGTATTTCGCATTCACTCCCAGACAGTTAGCGTGCAGACGTGGCCACCGAAAGCGACAGACTCCGTGAGCGGCTCGACCGGGCGACCGCGCACCTCGACCCGCCGTACGCCGTGGTCGACCTCGCCACCTTCGACGGCAACGCCGCCGCGCTGGCCGGCCGCGCCGGTGGCAAGCCGATCCGCGTCGCCAGCAAGTCGGTCCGCGCCCGGGAGCTGATCGGCCGGGCGCTGGGGCGGCCGGGCTGGCACGGCGTGATGGCCTTCACCCTGCCCGAGGCGATCTGGCTGGTCCGCGCCGGCGTGACCGACAACGCGCTGGTGGCGTACCCCACCGTCGACCGGGGAGCGCTCGCCGAGCTCGCCGCCGACCCGGCGCTCGCCGCCGCCGTCACGCTGATGGTCGACGGCACCGACCAGCTCGACCTCGTCGACGCCGTGCGGGCTCCCGGCGGGCGTCCCGAGCTGCGGGTCTGCCTCGACCTGGACGCCTCCTGGCGACCGCTCGGCGGGCGGGTGCACATCGGGGTGCGCCGCTCGCCGGTGCACAGCGCCCGGGCGGCCGGCGCGCTCGCCGCCACCGTCGCGGGCCGCGCCGGCTTCCGGCTCGTCGGGCTGATGTCGTACGAGGCGCAGATCGCCGGCCTCGGGGACGCGCCGCCCGGGCGGGCGGTGCTCGGCTCCGCGATCCGGCTGGCCCAGCGCGGGTCGTACCGCGAGTTGCTGGCCCGCCGGGCCGCGGCGGTGGCCGCCGTACGCGAACACGCCGACCTGGAGTTCGTCAACGGCGGCGGCACCGGCAGCCTGGCCGCGACCAGCGCCGATCCCGCGGTCACCGAGGTCACCGCGGGATCGGGCCTGTACGGGCCGACGCTGTTCGACGCCTACCGCGCCTGGCGCCCCACCCCGGCGGCGTTCTTCGCCTGCGCGGTGGTCCGCCGCCCGGCGCCCGGCCTGGCCACCGTGCTCGGCGGCGGCTGGGTCGCCTCCGGCCCGGCGGAGGACAGCCGGCTGCCCCGCCCGTGGCTGCCCGGCGGGCTGAAACTGGTCGGCACCGAGGGGGCCGGCGAGGTGCAGACCCCGCTGGCCGGCACGGCGGCCGCCACCCTGCGGGTCGGCGACCGGGTCTGGTTCCGGCACGCGAAGGCCGGCGAGCTGTGCGAGCACGTCAACGAGCTGCACCTGGTCGAGGGAAATGCGGTCGTGGCCACCGTGCCCACCTACCGGGGCGAGGGCCACGCCTTCCTCTGAGACTCACCGACCCGGCGCACCCCGGGCCGTTCTGCCGCTTTCCGCCGCCCGGCGCACCCGGGCCGTCGCGCCCTGTCCACCGGCCGGCGCACCCCGGCCGTTCCGTCTTTTCCGCACCTGTCGCCCGGCGCACCCCGGGTACGTCCTACGCACCGTGTCGTCCCGCACCCCGCTTCGCGCCCGGCGCACCCCGGGCCTTCGCGTCCGGTCCCGCCACCCACGCACCCGGGCCGGCGGTCCGGGGTCAGCCCGGCCGGCGGACCGGGGTCAGCCGGGCTGGCCGGCGTCGGCCGGGGCGTCGACCTGTCGGTGCAGGTACTCCCGGATCAGCGCCTTCGCCTCGGCCAGCACCCGCTCGTCACCCTCCGGCTGCCGACGGAACGCCAGCTTGATCAGCGCGTCGGCCGTCTCCACGGCGATCTCCAGGTGGAACCGGAGGTCGGGGACGTCGGTCAGGCCGAAGCGCTCGCCGAGCACGCGGGCCAACTGGTCCGCGATCACCCCGTTGTTGTCCCGCTGCTCATCGAGCAGGTGCAGGTCGACCACGTCGCCGAAGTGCAGGGTACGGAATCCCGGGACGGTGCGTTGCATCGTGATGTACTCGTCGATCCCCGCGTCGACCCCGTCCCACCAGTAGGTCAGGTCGTCGGTGGCGAAACGCTCGTCGAGCCGCTGGAGGTAGGACTCCATCGTGCGCAGGGTGAGCGCCTGCACGATCGCCCGTTTGTCCGGAAAGAACTGGTACACCGACCCGATCGCCACCTCGGCACGCTCGGCGAGCAGGGTCGTGGTGAGCCCCTCGTACCCCACCTCGTCGACGAGTTCGGCACAGGCGTCCAGCATCCGCTGGACCCGAGCGACACTTCGACCCTGCACCGGTACGCGGCGCAGCGGCCCGGCTGTGGCGGCTGGTGTGGACACTCGGCGCCACCCCCCTTCGACGGATGAACATATCTGCACGTCACGAGTTCGTGACTACCAGTACAACGAGCAAGACTCGATTGCGGTATTTACCTGCGACAACGTTCCTGATATGAAGTCAGTTCACATTCATGTCGAGGAGTGTGCATGGCCGGCACCGCAGCGTCCACCGCCGCCTGGTCCAACTGGGCCGGCAACCAGCGCGCCACCGCCACCGCCATCCTGCGCCCCACCTCTCTCTCCGACGTCACCGATGCCATACGCGCCGCCGCGACGGCCGGAGACCGGATCCGGGTGGTCGGCAGCGGCCACTCCTTCACCGGCGTCGCGGTCGCCGACGGACGGCGGATGGAACTGACCGCACTGGACACCGGCGTACGCGTCGACGTCGACCGCCGACTGGTCACCGTACCGGCCGGGATCACCCTGTGCGCGCTCAACGACCTGCTCGCCGCGCACGGTCTCGCGCTGCCCAACCTCGGCGACATCGACGCGCAGACGATCGCCGGGGCGATCTCCACCGGCACCCACGGCACCGGTGCCGCGTACGGCTGCCTGTCGACGTTCGTCGAGGCGCTCACCCTCGTCACCGGCACCGGCGAGGTGCTGCGCTGCTCCGCCGACGAGAACCCCGACGTCTTCGCCGCCGCCCGGGTCTCCCTGGGCGCCCTGGGCGTGCTGGTCGAGGTCACCCTGCGCTGCGTGGACGCCTTCGTGCTGCACGCGCACGAGCGGCCGGCGCCGCTGGACGCCGTGCTGGCCGACCTGCCGGCGCTGGTCGAGGGGCACGACCACGCGGAGTTCTACTGGTTCCCGTACACCGACCGGGTGCAGGTCAAGACCAACGACCGGGTGCCCGTCGACGACCGGCCGCTGCCCCGGTGGCGCGGGTGGCTGGACGACGACTTCCTGTCCAACACCGTCTTCGAGGGCGCCTGCCGGCTCGGCCGCGCCGTGCCGGCGCTCGCGCCGAGGATCAGCGCGGTCTCCGCGCGGGCGCTCACCGAACGCCGCTACACGGGCCGCTCCGACAAGGTTTTCTGCACCCCGCGCCGGGTCCGCTTCGTGGAGATGGAGTACGGGCTGCCGCGCGAGGCGCTCGGCGAGGCGCTCGGCGCGCTCCGCCGGATCGTGGACGGCCTGCCCTTCAAGGTGCTCTTCCCCGTGGAGGTGCGGTTCAGCGCCGCCGACGACATCTGGCTCTCCCACGGGTACGGGCGCGAGTCGGCGTACGTGGCGATCCACCAGTACGTCGGCATGCCGTACGAGCCGTACTTCCGCGCGTTCGAGCAGGTCGCGGAGGGGTTGGGCGGTCGTCCGCACTGGGGCAAGCTGCACTGGCGGGACGCGGGGTCGCTGGCCCCCGCGTACCCCCGCTTCCCGGACTTCCTGGCAGAACGCGACCGCCTGGACCCCGACCGTCTCTTCACCAACCCACACCTCACCCGAATCCTCGGCTGAGGTGGCGGGTCAGTCGGCGGTGGTGGTGGCCTTCCGGGGCGCCGCCTTCTTGGCCGGGGCCTTCTTCGCCGGGGTGGCCTTGGCCGTCGTCGTGCTCTTGGCGGCCGTGGACTTCGTCGCCGCGGCCGTCTTCTTCGCCGCCGTCGCCTTCGTCGCCGCGGCCTTCTTGGCGGGCGCCTTCTTCGCGGCGGCCTTCTTCTTCGGCGCCGGGCCCTTCGCGCGCTTCTCGGCGAGCATCTCGGAGGCTTCCTCGATGCTCAGCGCCTCCGGGGTCTGGCCCCGGCGCAGCGACGCGTTGGTCTCCCCGTCCGTGACGTACGGGCCGAACCGACCGTCCTTGATGACCAGCGGCTTCTCGGTCAGCGGGTCGGCGCCCATCTCCCGCAGGGGCGGCGCGGCGGCCCGCCGCTGGCGGGTCTTCGGGGCGGCCAGCAGGGCCAGCGCCTCGTCCAGCGTGACGCTGAACATCTTGTCCTCGGAGTCCAGCGAGCGGAACTCGTCGCCGCGCTTGACGTACGGGCCGTAGCGGCCGTTGTTCGCGAAGACCTCGACACCGTCCGGGGCCACGCCGACCAGCCGGGGCAGGCTGAGCAGCTTCAGCGCCTCGTCGAGGGTCAGCGAGTCCGGCGACTGCGAGCGCAGCAGCGACGACTTGCGCTCACCGCTGGCCACGTACGGGCCGAAGCGGCCCGACTTGAGCAGGATCGGCTCGCCGGTGGCCGGGTCGTCGCCGAGCTTCCGCTCGCCCCCGCCCCCGAGGAACAGCTCGTGCACCTTCTCCGGGGTCAGCTCGTCCGGCGCCAGCCCCTCGGGGATCGGCGCCCGGTCGCCCTGGCCGCCGCCCTCCTCGCCCTCCGCGGCGGGCGCCGGCTGCTCGCCCGGCACCGCCCGCTGGAGGTACGGGCCGTAGCGGCCGACCCGGACGACGACCTCGCGGCCGTCGTCGTCGGTGAACAGCGGGATCGAGTTGACGCTGCGCGCGTCGATCTCGCTGAGGTTCTCGGTGACCAGCTTCTTCAGGCCGCCGGAGCGGGCGATGTCCCGGTCGCCGGCGCCGTTGGCGCTGCCGAAGTAGAACGCGGTGAGGAAGTCGACCGCCGCGTGGTCGCCGCCGGCGATCTCGTCCAGCTCGTTCTCCATGCTGGCCGTGAAGTCGTAGTCGACCAGGCGCGGGTAGTGCCGCTCCAGCAGGCCGATCACGGCGAACGCCAGGA
This sequence comes from Micromonospora sp. NPDC002717, assembly GCF_040295705.1. Taxonomy (NCBI): domain Bacteria; kingdom Bacillati; phylum Actinomycetota; class Actinomycetes; order Micromonosporales; family Micromonosporaceae; genus Micromonospora; species Micromonospora sp. NPDC002717. Next base: position 266,504 of record NZ_JBEOVW010000001.1, read on the forward strand.
ATGACGGGATCATCGCCTGGCCGCGCTTGAAGACGTACCCACGGTCCTGGATGGTCTGCATGATCGACGCGTACGTCGAGGGACGGCCGATGCCCAGCTCTTCGAGGGCCTTGACCAGCGACGCCTCGGTGTAGCGCGACGGTGGCTGGGTGTGGTGACCCTGCGCGGCCAGCTCGTCGGCGGTGAGCGGCTGGTCCTTGACGAGGGTGGGCAGCCGGCGCTCGGCGTCCTCGGCCTCGGCGTTCTCGTCGTCGCTCGACTCGACGTACGCGCGCAGGAAGCCCGGGTCGGTGATGGTCTTGCCGGTGGCGCCGAAGTCGGCCTCCTCCTGCGCGGAGGAGACGGCGCGGATGCGCACCGAGACGCTGGAGCCGACGGCGTCGGTCATCTGCGAGGCGATGGTGCGCCGCCAGATCAGCTCGTAGAGCTTGAACTCCTCGGCCGACAGCTCCTTGGCCACGTCGCCCGGGGTGCGGAAGTTGTCCCCCGCGGGGCGGATCGCCTCGTGCGCCTCCTGCGCGTTCTTCACCTTGCCGGTGTAACGGCGCGGCTCCGGCGGCACGCTGCGCTCGCCGTACAGCTCGACGATCTGCCGGCGGGCCGCCGCGATGGCGGTCTCCGACAGGTTCACCGAGTCGGTACGCATGTAGGTGATGTAGCCGTTCTCGTAGAGGCGCTGCGCGGTGCGCATCGTCTGCTGCGACGAGAACCGCAGCTTGCGGGCCGCCTCCTGCTGGAGGGTGGAGGTGATGAACGGCGCGTACGGGCGACGCCGGTAGGGCTTCTCCTCGACGCGGGTGACGGTGAACGGCCGGCCCTCCAGGCGGGCCGCGAGCCCCCGGGCCCCGCCCTCGTCCAGGTGCACCACCCCGGCGCCGGGCTTCACGCGGCCCGTGGTCGGCTCGAAGTCCTTGCCGGTGGCGATGCGGTCGCCGTTCAGCGCGACCAGGGTGGCGTTGAAGTTGCGCGGCCCCTCGCCGGCGTTCGCCACGGCGAGGGTGGCCAGGATGTCCCAGTATTCCGCCGTGCGGAAGGCCATCCGCTGCCGTTCCCGCTCCACCACGATCCGGGTCGCCACGGACTGCACCCGGCCCGCCGAGAGCTTCGGCATGACCTTCTTCCACAGCACCGGGGAGACCTCGTAGCCGTAGAGCCGGTCGAGGATGCGCCGGGCCTCCTGGGCGTCGACCAGGTCCCGGTCGATCTCGCGGGGGTTGGCCACCGCCGCCTGGATCGCCGGCTTGGTGATCTCGTGGAAGACCATCCGCTTGACCGGCACCTTGGGCTTGAGGGTCTCCACCAGGTGCCAGGCGATCGCCTCGCCCTCGCGGTCCTCGTCCGTCGCCAGGAAGATCTCGTCGACCTCCTTGGCCAGCTTCACCAGCTTGCTGATCTGCTGCTTGCGGTCGGCGGAGACCACGTAGAGGGCGTGGAAGCCGTTGTCGACGTCCACCCCGAGCCGCGCCCACGGCTCGCCCTTGTACTTCGCCGGCACGTCGGCGGCGTTGCGTGGGAGGTCCCGGACGTGGCCGAAGCTGGCCTCCACGACGTATCCCGGGCCGAGGTAGCCCGAGATCGTCTTGGCCTTCGCCGGTGACTCGACGATGACCAGACGGGTGGTTCCAGCGTTGCTCGGCACGTTTCTCCCCGACCTCACTCCTGCTCGCAGCCGCGCGGTGCCCGGTTCGGGCCCGCTTCCGACCCGCCGACCCCCGGCGGCCCGGACGTCCAACGTAACGCGCCGCCCGCGTTTCGGGTTTCGCGGGCGGCAAACCGCCCCCGGCGGGGCGGCACCTTCTCTCCGGCGGCGCTGGCGGTGCCGGACGGCGCCACCGTACACCGTGCGTGTGCCGGGAGGCGGGACACTGTGACGATGGCGGGCCGTCGGTCGACGCGCCACCCGGCCGTTTTCCTGCGGATTTCCGCGTCCGGCTGTCCCGGATCGGACACCGGCGGAGCGGGGGCGGGCCGGGTCAGGGGTGGCCGGGCCAGGCCGTCGGCGGGGCGGCGGGCGGCGGGTCCCCGACCAGCTCGGCCAGGCGGGCGAGCCGGCGGCGGCCGGCGATCCGGTACGCCGGGCCGCCGTCGGCCGGCCCCAGGAGGGCCCCGGACAGGCCGACCGCGGCGAGCGCCCCGCCGACCGGCTCCCAGCACTCCTCGTCGGCCACGCCGAGCCGGAGCAGGTAGCCGGGCGGCTCGGCCACCCCCGCCGCGGCGAGCCAGAGCCGCAGCCGCCGGCCGTTGAGGTGGAACCCGGCGGGCGGACGCTTGCCGGAGCCGCGCAGCCAGGCCACCGCGAGCGGCTTCAGGGTGCGGGCGTACGAGGTGCGCACCGCGTGCCGCCCGTCGGCGGTCGCCTCCCAGGTGGCCGCCACCCCGCGCAGCGCCAGCTCGGCGGCGAGCACGTGCACGCGCCAGGCGGCGTCCACCACCACGGAGAGGCGGGCCGTCCCGCCCATCCGGACCACCTCGCCCGGACCGGCGAGCAGCCCGGCGAGGTCGGCGAGGGACGGGTCCGCCGCCTCGGCGGCGAAGAACGGCAGTTGCCGGGCGGAGTCGTCGACGTCGCCCGGCGGGGGCGGGGCGGCCCGGCGGGGCGCCGGCGCCATCCGGTCCGGCTCGGGCGCCGGGAACAGCGCGGGCGGCGTCAGGCCGTCCGACTCGCCGGTCCCGCTCAGCGACACTCCGGCACCTCGTCGAAGGCCCGTTTCAACTCCTCCGAGTTGAGCCGGCTGGTGTCGAGCGCGCTGGCGTCGTACTCCTTGTTCAGCGTGTCCACGGCGGCTCGGACGCCGTCGTAGAAGGCGGCGGGCTGCCCGGTGCTCAGCCCGTCGATGGTGTCGCGGGCCCGGCCGTACGCGTCGCGCATCTTCTCCAGGGACGCGCGGAACCCGGCGGAGACCTCCGCACCGTGCTCGGCCTCCGGGACGCCGGCCTGCTCGACCTTGCGCCGGGCGGTCTCGCTGGCCTGCTCCGCGCCGCCGAAGAGCCGCACCAGGTTCTCCTTCGCCTGCGCCGGGGTGGTCTGGGCGGTCATCTGCTGGTCGGTGCTGCTGGTCAGCTTGCTGATCTCGGCCCGCCACGGCGTGAGCGCCGAGCAGACCGACGCCGCCCACGCCTGCGGGCTGGGGCCGCCACCGCAGCCAGCGGCCACGAGGACGAGCGTGGCCAGGACCACCGTGAGCTTTCCGGCGGTTGTCGCCCGGCACGTGCGCATGCGAAGCAGCGTACGACCTGTGTCGAGCCGGGGCACCGCTCAGGTTTGCCGCGGCGGCCCGGACGGTCCCCGGCCGACCACGCGGGCCGACCGGGGACCGGGATGCCGGACGGGATCAGGCGTTGACCGTCTCCGGTCGCTGGTCCGGGCTGCCCGTGCCGGTGCCGGCACCGGAGTCGGACATCGCCACGCCCTTGCGCTTGCTGAACACCACCGCCGCGACGACGATCAGCGTCGCCACCACGGCGATGCCGACCCGCAGGGCGGTGTTCTTCTCGTCGCCCACGCTCCAGGCCACCACGGCCGGCGCGATCAGCAGCGAGACCAGGTTCATCACCTTGATCAGCGGGTTGATCGCCGGGCCGGCGGTGTCCTTGAACGGGTCGCCGACGGTGTCGCCGATGACGGTCGCGGCGTGCGACTCGGAGCCCTTGCCGCCGTACGCGCCGTCCTCGACGAGCTTCTTCGCGTTGTCCCAGGCGCCGCCCGAGTTGGCCAGGAAGACCGCCATCAGCGTGCCGGCCCCGATCGCCCCGGCCAGGTACGCCGCGAGCGCGCCCGGCCCGAGGCCGAAGCCGACCGCGATCGGGGCGAGGATGGCGAGCAGGCCGGGGGTCATCAGCTCGCGCTGCGCGTCCCGCGTGCAGATGTCGACGACCTTGCCGTACTCGGGGCGCTGGGTGCGGTCCATGATCCCGGGCAGCTCGCGGAACTGCCGGCGGACCTCCATCACGACCGCGCCGGCCGAGCGGGAGACCGCGTTGATGGCCAGCCCGGAGAAGAGGAAGACCACCGCCGCGCCGATGATCAGGCCGACCAGGTTGCGCGGGTTCGCCACGTTCAGCGAATTGAGGATCTCGGCGCCGACGTCGCCCACCCCCGCATCGGAGTACGCGGTGCGCAGCGTGTCGGTGTAGGAGCCGAAGAGCGCCGTCGCGGCGAGCACGGCCGTGGCGATCGCGATGCCCTTGGTGATCGCCTTGGTGGTGTTGCCGACCGCGTCCAGCTCGGTCAGCGTCCGGGCGCCGTGCTCGTCGATGTCGCCGGACATCTCCGCCACGCCCTGGGCGTTGTCGGAGATCGGGCCGAACGTGTCCATCGCGACGATCACGCCGACCGTGGTGAGCAGGCCGGTGCCGGCCAGCGCCACGGCGAACAGCGAGAGCGTGATGGAGCTGCCGCCGAGCAGGAACGCGCCGAACACGCCGGCACCGATCAGCAGCGCCGAGTAGACCGCCGACTCCAGGCCGACGCTGATGCCGGCGAGGATGACGGTGGCGGGGCCGGTCTGGGAACTCTTGCCGATGTCCTGCACCGGGCGCCGGTCGGTCTCGGTGAAGTAGCCGGTCAGCGCCTGGATCGCGGCGGCCAGCACGATGCCGATGACGACCGCGCCGATGGCGACGACCCGCGGGTTCTCGTCGACGTCGGTGAGCCCGCCCTCCAGCTCGGCGAAGGTGGCCGGCAGGTACGCGTACGTGGCGACGGCGACCAGCACCGCGGACAGCAGCGCCGAGATGTAGAAGGCCCGGTTGATCGCGGTCAGGCCGCTGCGGTCCGAGGCGCGCAGCCGGGTGATGAAGACGCCGACGATCGCGATGAGCACGCCGATGGTGGAGATGATCAGCGGGAAGACCAGGCCCTGCTCGCCGAAGGCGGCGCGACCGAGGATCAGCGCGGCGACCAGGGTCACGGCGTACGACTCGAACAGGTCGGCGGCCATGCCGGCGCAGTCGCCGACGTTGTCGCCCACGTTGTCGGCGATGGTGGCGGCGTTGCGCGGGTCGTCCTCGGGAATGCCCTGCTCGACCTTGCCGACCAGGTCGGCGCCCACGTCGGCGGCCTTGGTGAAGATGCCGCCGCCGACCCGCATGAACATGGCGAGCAGCGCGGCGCCGAAGCCGAAGCCCTCCAGCACGGTCGGCGCGTCGCCCCGGAAGAAGAGCACGACCAGCGCGGCGCCGAAGAGGCCGAGCCCGACGGTGAGGAAGCCGACGACGCCGCCGGTACGGAAGGCGATCTTCATGGCGCCCTCGCGGCCGCCCTGCCGTTCCCGGGCGGCGGCGGCGACCCGCAGGTTGGCCCGGGTGGCCAGCCACATGCCGGCGCCGCCGATGAACGCGCTGAACAGCGCGCCGACGACGAAGAAGGCGGAGCGCCCGATCTTCACCGCCGTCTCGTTGCCGTCGGTGTCGTGCACCGGCAGCAGGAAGAGCAGCACCACGGCGATGACCACGAAGATCGCCAGGGTGCGGAACTGCCGGAGCAGGTAGGCCGAGGCGCCCTCCTGGACCGCGCCGGAGATCTCCTGCATGTTGGTGGTGCCCTTGCCGGCGGCCAGGACGGCCTTCGTCAGTGCGGCGGCGAAGGCGAGCGCCACCAGCGCGATCACCGCGGCGATGACGACGTACGTGACATTGTTTCCGGTGAGGGAGATCCCGCCGCCCTCGGCGGCCAAGGTGTCGGACATCTGTGTCCTCCTGTACCGAACGCTCGCGCCGGCCGGTGGAGACGCACCGACCCGGCGCCTGGATGCGGATTCGCAAGCGCGCCAACCCACCCCGGCGGACCAGCGATGACACCGTTCCCGCTGGTTGCGGGATGCGATCACTTGCTGACAACCCGCGTACTGTAGCCCTCCGCAGTGTCGGAGGTCACACCGAGGGGGCACCCTGTCTCGATGATCTTCGTCGCTGTGTTATGAGGAAAAATCTGATATAGGAGTCCGTCCATGACAAGGAGGCCGCGTCCCTTCGCGGGACGCGGCCTGACGGCGTGCGACGCCCTCTGCCGGAGGGCGGTGGAGCAGCGGCGCGACCCCTCGCCGGGGCCGGGGCGGATCAGCTTCAGCGGCCCACGGGCCAGACCATCCGCACCTCGGTGCCGATGCCCTCGTCGACCGGGCGGACCTGGAGGTCCTCGACGAAGCCGGCGAGCAGCGCGAAGCCGACGCCGGTGGTGAGGTCGTCCTCGTTCAACGACTCGTTGGCGAGCTGGTCGGCGTCCAGCGCGGCCAGGCCGAGGCCGGCCTCGATCGGCGCGCGGTCGACGACCCGCACCGCGTACGCCCCGCTGTCGGACATCTCGACGAGCACCGGGTCGGGCACGCCGTACTGCCGGTGCAGGGCGACCGCGCGCGTGCACGCCTCGCCGATGGCGAGGCGCACCTCGTCGAGCAGGTCCTCGCGGACCCCGGCGCGCCGGGCGACCGCCACACCGACCAGGCGCGCGGTGCGCACGTGCACCGGGGCCGGCGAGAAGGAGAGCCGGACCGTGGCCATCACGCGCCAGCGCCGGCCGGGCCCGCGCCGATCGCCGCGTCGACCGTGGGATGCAACGGGAAGACCTGGTCGAGCGCGGTGATCCGGAAGATCTTGAGCAGCGGCTCCTTGTCGCAGACCAACGCGAACGAACCGCCGACCGAGCGCAGCCGCTTGAGCGCGCCCACCAGCACGCCCAGGCCGGTGGAGTCGAGGAAGTCCACCCGGCCGAGGTCGACCACGACGTGGCGGGCACCGCCGTCGATCAGTTCGAGGAGCCGTTCCCGCAGCCGGGGGGCGGTGTAGACGTCCACCTCACCGCCGACCTCAAGCACTGTGTGCTCGCCCACGGTGCGGGTCGCCAGCGACAGCTCCATCGGTCCTCCCTCGCAAGAGCCGTAAACTCTCCTGGGCATCTAACCATCCCCGCCGGATACGGCTCTGCTCACCGGCGAAGGCATCCCCATACCCCGCTTTTCATCTGCGAACACCAGTGCGAGAGTGCAGGACGTGACCTCCGACAGCTTCAGCTCGGCGCGTCTGACGCCGCGCGACGACCTGAAGCCGTCGTCCGACAGCTCCGGCTCGACGCCCCCGACGCCGCGCGACGACCTGAAGCCGTCGTCCGACAGCTCCGGCTCGACGCCCCCGACGCCGCGCGACGACCTGAAGCCGTCGTCCGCAGCCACCGTATCCGCAGGCGCCGGCCCCGGGCGATCGCCGGCCGACCTGCTGGGCCGGCTGCGCGCCCGCAACGGCGTCGATCCGGTCACCCACGTCGAACGGGTCCCGGCCCGGGCCGGGACGCCCGCCCCGTGGCCGGGCTGGGCGCCGGAGGAGCTGCGCGCGGCGTTCGCCCGGCGCGGCGTGGTCGCGCCCTGGCGGCATCAGGCCGAGGCCGCCACCCTGGCGTACGACGGCCAGCACGTGGTGGTCGCCACCGGCACCGCGTCCGGCAAGTCCCTGGCCTACCAGCTCCCCGCGCTGGCCACCCTGCTCGCCGACCCCCGGGCCACCGTGCTCTACCTGGCGCCGACGAAGGCGCTCGCCGCCGACCAGTTGCGCGCCGTCGCCGCGCTGGAGCTGGAGGGCGTACGCCCCGCCTGCTACGACGGCGACACCCCGCGTGCCGAGCGGGAGTGGATCCGGCGGCACTCGCGGTTCGTGCTGACCAACCCGGACATGCTGCACCACGGCATCCTGCCCGGCCACGCCCAGTGGTCCGGGTTCCTGCGCCGGCTCGCGTACGTGGTGATCGACGAGTGCCACACCTACCGGGGAGTCTTCGGCTCGCACGTCGCGCACGTGCTGCGCCGACTGCGTAGGCAGTGCGCCCGGTTTGGGCGTACCCCCGTCTTCGTGCTGGCCTCGGCGACCTCCGGTGACCCGGCGGCGGCGGCCGGGCGGCTCACCGGGCTGCCCGTCGCCGCCGTCACCGAGGACACCTCGCCGCGCGGCGGGGTGACCTTCGCGCTCTGGGAGCCGCCGCTGCTGCCGCCGGACTCCCACGCGGACCAGCAGGCGGACCTGACCCAGGTCCGCCGGTCGGCGCTGCGGGAGACGGCCGACCTGCTCACCGACACGGTCGCCGAGGGGGTACGCACACTGGCCTTCGTGCGCTCCCGGCGCGGCGCCGAGGTGGTCGCCGCGAACGCCCGCCGCGCCCTCGACGAGGCGGTACCCGGCCTCGGCGACCGGGTGGCCGCCTACCGGGCCGGCTACCTGCGCGAGGAGCGACGCGAACTGGAACGCGCGCTGCTGCACGGCGACCTGCTCGGGCTGGCCTCGACCAACGCGCTGGAGCTGGGCGTCGACCTGATCGGGCTCGACGCGGTGCTGATCTGCGGTTACCCGGGCACGCGGGCCTCGCTGTGGCAGCAGGCCGGCCGGGCCGGGCGCTCCGGGCAGGAGGCGCTCGCCGTGCTGGTCGCCCGGGACGACCCGCTCGACACCTATCTGGTGCACCACCCGGAGGCGCTGTTCGGCCGGCCGGTGGAGGCGACCGTGCTCGACCCCGCCAACCCGTACGTGCTGGCCCCGCAGCTCGCCTGCGCGGCGGTCGAGGCGCCGCTGACCCCGGCTGACCTTGAACTCTTCGGCGACGGAGCCAAGGAGGCGGTGGACCAGCTCGTGGCGGCGGGGGCGCTGCGACAGCGGCCGACCGGCTGGTACTGGCGGCACCGGGAACGGCCGGAGGTGGACCTGCGCGGCGAGGGCGGCGCGCCGGTCTGCGTGGTGGAGGCGGCGACCGGGCGGCTGCTCGGCACCGTCGACGGCGGCTCGTCGCACTTCCTGCTCCACCCCGGCGCGGTCTACCTGCACCAGGGCCTCTCGTACGTGGTCGACTCGCTCGACCTGGCCGACGGGTGCGCGCTGGTGCACCCCGAGGAGCCGGACTGGTCCACCCACGCCCGGGACGTCACGTCGCTGTCGGTGGTGTCGGTCCGCTCGTACGTGGACGCCGGGCCCGTCGGCCTCTTCCTCGGCGAGGTCGACGTGACCAGCCAGGTGGTGTCGTACCAGCGACGACGGATCGCCTCCGGCGAGGTCATCGACACCCGCCCGCTGGACCTACCGGCCCGGGAACTGCGCACCGTGGCGGTCTGGTTCACCCTGTCGCCGCAGTCTCTGGCGGCCGCCGGCGTGGAGCCGGCAGACGTGCCGGGCGCGCTGCACGCCGCCGAGCACGCCGCGATCGGGCTGCTGCCGCTCACCGCCACCTGCGACCGCTGGGACATCGGCGGGCTCTCCACCGCCGTGCACCCGGACACCGAGGCGCCGACCGTCTTCGTCTACGACGGGCACCCCGGCGGGGCGGGGTTCGCGGAGCGCGCCTACGGCACGGCCGCGGCCTGGCTGCGGGCCACCCGGGACGCGATCGCGGAGTGCGGCTGCGAGGCGGGCTGCCCGTCCTGCGTGCAGTCCCCGAAGTGCGGCAACGGCAACAACCCGCTCTCGAAGCCGGACGCGGTGAAGGTGCTGGACGTGGTGCTCGCCAACCTGCCCGACGGCGTACCGGCGCCCCGCCGGTCCGGGGAGGCCGGTGGCGCCCCGGGTCCTCGCGCCGCTGCTCCGGGTGACGCTGCCGTCCGGGACTGACCAGCCCGCCGCGCGCTGCCGTCCGGAACTGACCAGCCCGCCGCGCGCTGCCGTCCCACGGGAGGCGGATTCCGGCGGCGCGATCCGGCGGCGCGATCTAGCGGCGGCTTCGGGTGGTGGGCTCGGGTGGTGGGTTCCGGCGACGGGTTCGGGGTGGCGAAGGCGCGGGTGACGACGGGGGCCGCTCGCTACCTGAGGGCCGGCGCGACGGTTGAGCCTGTGCGACACTCCGGCCCACCCCTCGAAGGAGATCCCATGCAGCCCGACACCTTGCAGTCCCAGCAGCAGTTCCACATCCGGCAGCGGATCCGGATGATGGTCAACCAGTACGAGGTCCATGCCGTCGCACCGGACGGCTCCGAAGGCGGGATGCTGGCGTTCGCCCAGCAGAAGCGGCTCGCCTTCAAGGAGCAGGTGACGATCTACACCGACGACTCGAAGCAGCAGCCGCTGCTCGGCTTCAAGGCCCGCCAGCGCCTCGACATCGGCGCCACGTACGACGTGACCGACCACGCCGGCAACCCGATCGGCCTGTTCCGCAAGGACTTCGCCCAGTCGCTGCTCCGTTCCACGTGGCACGTGGAGCAGGCCGGCCTGCCGCAGATCACCGGCCAGGAACGCAGCATGCCGGTGGCGCTGCTGCGGCGCTTCGTCGACTCGCTGTCCTGGCTGCCGTACCACTTCGACTTCGTCGCCGGCGGCCAGCCCGTCTTCTCGGTGATCAAGCAGTGGGGCCTGCGCGACCGGTACGTCGTCCAGGTACAGCACCCGCAGATCGACCGCCGACTCGTGATCGCGATGGCCATCGCCCTCGACGCCCTCCAGGCACGCTGACCCGCCCGGCCCGGGGGTACGCCTGGCGGCGCTCGACGGCGACGTGAGGCGCCGGATCACGGCGGCGGCGAAGCGCCCGATCACGGCGACGGGAAGCGGTGGATCACGGCGACGGCGAGGCGCCCGATCACGGCGGCGAGGCGGCGTTCCCGCCCCCGGCCCGGCTCCTTGCCGCCTGGCCGGGCGACCTGGCCTCTGACCAACCCCTCTCCTGGTCAGCCCCCCTCCTCGTCAGCCCGGACCGGTCCGGCGCGGGCGGTCGCCGTGGCGGCCCGCGCCAGGCCGGGCAGCGGGGCGACGGCCACCTCCGCGGTCACCAGGAGGTCGAGGCCGTCGAGCCGGCAGTCCAGCAATGAGCCGCCGTTGGCGGCGGCGATCTCGGCTGCCCGACCGCACGCCGCCGTTTCGCCACTGAGGGCCTGCCCGGCACCGGCAAGCGCGCCGAAGTCCGCCGCGACCCGGGCCCGCTGCCGGGCGGTCTGGGCGGCACCGACGGCCGCCCCGAACAGGCCGACCAGGACGAACACCAGCCCGACCGCGAGCAGGCAGACCGTCGCTCCGCCACGCTCCCCGCCGGTTCCTCCGGGGCGAGGCACTGACGGGCTGGTCACGGTCGGCCCGGTCACGGTCGGCCCGGTCACGGTCGGCCCGGTCACGGTCGGCCCGGTCACGGTCGGCCCGCCGGGACGCCGGGTTCCACCGCCGCGACCGCGGTCGCGGTCACGGTGATCCTGGGCAGCCGCGTACCGAGTGCGCGTACGGGCCCTCGGACGGTGGCGGTGACCCGCTGACCGTCGACCGTGACCGTGACCTCGGCGCCCGCCGGGGCCGCCCGGCCGGCGGCGGCCACCCCGTCCTCGCCCCGGGAGGCGGCGAGCGCCGCCTCCCGGGCCGCGTGCAGGCAGCCCGCCCTCGTGCCGACGGCGTTCACCGCGGTCAGCCCGGTGAGCAGGAGCAGCAGTAGCGCCGGCAGGCCGGCCGCCAGTTCGGCGGTGAAGGAACCCCGGTCGCGGCCGGCCGACCGGCGCCAGCTCACTTGAGCGCCCGGTCGATGACGGCGGTCAACGCGGACTGCACGTTGCCGGAGGTCAGCACCTTCAGCAGGATCCCGGCGAAAGCGACGGCGGCGAGCGTGCCGACGGCGTACTCCGCTGTGTTCATCCCGGCGTCCCCATGCAGGCGGGCGAGAAGTTTGCGCACGTGTGTTTGTCCTTTCTGGAGGGTTGGTCAGAGCACGTCGCCGAGAACGGCGACGATCACCGGCACCAGGCCGGCGAGAATGAAGGCCGGCAGGAAGCAGAGCCCCAGCGGCAGCACGATGAGGACGCCGGCGCGGCGGGCGGCCGCCTCGGCAGCCGTGGACCGGTCGGCGCGCAGGTCGTCGGCGAGCCGGGTCAGCGCGCCGGCCAGCGCCCCGCCGCTGTTCGAGGAGCGGCGGACGGCAGCCGTCAGCCGCTCGGCGCCCGGCACCGACGCGAGCGGCTCCCATGCCTCCTCGGGGCCGCCGCCGAGCCGCAGCAACCGGCCCACCCGGGCGAGCCGGTCGGCGAGGGGCCCGTCGAGCGCGTCCGCCACGGCCAGGACGGACCTGTCCACCGGCGCCCCCGCCCGCATCGCCGCCGCGAGAAGGTCAGCGGCGAGCGGGAGGTCGGCGGCCTCCCGCAGCCGCCGCCTGCGTACGGCCGGCGGCTCGATCCGGCGCAGCGAACGGTCGAGCAGCAGCGCCGCCGGCGCGGCTGTCAGCAACCCGGGCCAGCCGCCGACCACGACGGCCACGGCCAGACCACCCAGCCCGGCGGCGAGCCGGATCGCATCCGGCCGGCGCCGGGACCGGGCACCCTCCGGCGCCTCGTCGCCGGTCCCGGGCGCCACCGGTCGGTCAACCGAGCCGGCCGGACGTACGCCGGGCGGCGCCCCGCGCAGGGCGCGCAGGCGGCGCAGAGGCCGCCGGCCGGCGAGGAACGCGACGGCGAGCAGGGCCACCGCCGCCAGGCAGCCCGCGACCAGCGCCGCCCGGGGCATCAGCTCGCCCGCCCCGGTGTTGCGCCGAGCCGCTCGGCCCAGAACAGGCCCGCGACCTGGAGGGCGACGGCGGCGACCGCGCACGCACCGCCGACGGAGGTGTGCAGCAGCACCGCCACGGGGTCGACGCCGATGCCGTAGCCGAGCCCGATGCCGCCGAGCGGCAGAGCGGCGAGCAGCAACGCGGTGGCGCGCGCCCCGGCAGCCTGGGCGTCCGCGGCGGCCAGTCCCCGGTCGGTGGAGCGGGCGTCGGCCTCGATGCGCTCCAGCAGCTCGGCCAGCGGCGCGCCCGTCCGGTCGGCGAGACGTACGGCCGCCCGCGCCAGCCGCTCCAGCCGGTCCGGGCCGTTGCCGGCGGCTCGCCGGGGCGGCTTGAGCAGCGTGTCCGATCCGACGTCGAAGGCCCGCCCGTCGCCGGGCACCGCGCCCTCCCGACCTGTCCCGGCGGGGATTCCGGGCCGTCCGAGGGTGAGCTGCTCGGCGGCGACCGGCACCGGCAGGCCGGCCCGCAGATCGGCGGCCAGCCCGCAGAGTTCGTCCAGCCGACGTCGCCGGGCACGGTCCGCCAGCTGGCCGGACTGCCGTCGGAGCAGCGCGCGGGCGGCCAGCGTGCCGTAGGCGCCGACGGCCACCGCCGCCACCGGCCCGGCCAGCAGCAGTCCGGCCGCGACGCCGGCCAGCCCCACCAGCAGCAGGGTGCGCCTCGGTGACGTGGTCAGCACGCCCGACCAGTCTCGCCGTCCCGTACCCGCAGGACGGGCCGCCCGTACGTCAGGTCGACGGATGGGTGCAGCGGTCGGAGCCGGCGCGCCGACAGGACGTCGCGCGTCCCGCCGGGTGGGTGGTCGGGCGGGTCCCGGCGGTCGGGACGGGCCGGGATGACCACCGGCGGGCCACGGCCAGGACGGCAGGTCCGCGACGTCCCGCGGCGGCCACTGCGCCGCGCCGCCCGCTCCGCGCCCGCTCGGAGGCACCCGGCGGACCGAGGCGGCCTGGGCGACGGCCGGCAGGCGCGCCGGCGCGGTCACCTCGGACAGCTCACCCGGCTGCCGGCCGGTCGGCACCGCCACAGCGGCCGGGCCGGGAAACGTCTCGGTGGGACGGTCCGGCGGGACGGAGCGGAGATCCGGCTCCGACGTCCGGCGCAGCTCGGTGATCCAGTGGACGAGCGGATCGTCCGCCCCGGTCGACGCGTTCCCTCGTGCCTCGCTCACGAGGGCGCGCCGCCTGCTCCGAAGGCCGCCCACCAGATTGGCCACGACGACCGCCAACGCGATCGACAGCAGCGCCACCACCGCGTACGGGGCGCTCACTTCGGGCCCGCCGATCCGGGCCACGGCTCGCTGAGGATCGGCGGCACCGGCACGCCGCGCTCCCGCAGCAACGCTCCGAGCGCGCGGGCGGCGGGACCGAGGCCGCGCCCGCGTACCCAGGCGGGAACCGCGGCGACCAGGCGGTCCGGGCCCTCGGGCAGGAGCAGGCACACCGACTCCAGCACCCGCCCCTGTTCGCCCCGGCGCACCTGGAGCAGCACCTGGAGCGCGGCGGCCACCTGGGCGTGGAGCGCGGGGCGGGGCAGCCCACCGAGCATCCCGAGCGCCTCCAGCCGGGCCGGCACGTCGGAGGGGGCGTTGGCATGCAGGGTGCCGGCACCGCCGTCGTGACCGGTGTTCAGGGCGGCGAGCAGGTCGACCACCTCCCCGCCCCGGCACTCGCCGACGACCAGCCGGTCGGGCCGCATCCGCAGTGCCTGCCGGACCAGGTCGGTCAGCCCGACCGCGCCGGAGCCCTCCACGTTGGCAGTTCTGGCCTGCAACCCGACCACGTGCGGGTGCCGCGGGTGCAGCTCGGCCGCGTCCTCCACCAGCACGATCCGCTCGGTCGACGGCACCAGCCCGAGCAGTGTGTTCAGCAAAGTCGTCTTGCCCGATCCGGTGCCGCCGGTCACCAGGTACGCCAGCCGGGCCGCCACCACGGCGGAGAGCACCGGCGCCATCGGCCGGGGCACCGTCCCCTGGCGTACCAGCTCGTCGAGGGTGAACGGCCGCTGCCGGAACGTCCGCAGGGACAGGTAGGGACCGTCGGTCGCCACCGGCGGCAGCACGGCGTGCAGCCGGGTGCCGTCGGGGAGCCGGGCGTCCGCGTACGGCGAGCCGTCGTCGAGTCGCCGGCCGGCGCTGGCGGTGAGGCGCTGGGCGAGCCGGCGTACGTCGTCGACCGTGCCGATCGGCACCGCGACCTGGTGCAGGCCCTGCCCCCGGTCCACCCAGACCCGGACGCCGTTGACCAGCACGTCGGTGACCTCCGGGTCGGCCAGCAGCGGCGCGAGGGGACCGGCACCCACCAGGTCGTCGTGCACGCGGTCGGCCATCCGCAGCAGGGCGGTGTCGCCCAGCACGGCAGCGGTGGGTTCCGCGCGTACGGCGGACACGATCGCGGCGGGGGTGACCGGGGTCGCCGCGGCCGCGATCCGCTGCCGCACCCGGGAGGCGAGGGTGTCGCCCTCGGACGGTCCGGTCATGCCGCATCCGCCGTGGGCGTGCCGGTCAGGTCGGCGACGATGCGCTGGCAGAGGGCCGCCAGCGGCCCCCGGCCGTGGGCGGCCGGTGCCTCGCCCCGCTCCAGCCCACGAGCCAACGCCGGCTCCGGCCGCAGCGTGCCGGCGAGCGGCAGCCCGAGCGCGCGGGCCACCTCGGCGGCACCGAGCCGGCCCGGTGCCGGACCGCGCACGATCACCGACATCGCCGCGCAGTGCGGTGCGGCGGCCGCCACCACCCGGGCGGCCGCGGCGGTGGCCCGCAGTTCGGCCGGTACGACGACGAACACCTGGTCGGCCGCCTGGAGTGCGGTGACGGCCGCGTCGTCCAGTTGCCGGGGCAGGTCCACCACCACGAAGTCCCGGCCCCGCCGGGCGGCGTCGACCGTGGCCGCCATCGCCTGGGCGGGCAGGGCGAGCAGGTCGCCCCGGTCCCAGGAGAGCACCACCAGGTCGCCCCGGCTCGGCAGGGCCCGCACCAACGCCGGCGCGTCCACCCGGCCGTCGGCGTCAGTCAGTGCCGGCCAGCGCAGCCCCTCCAACTGCTCCCAACCCAGCACCAGATCGAGCCCACCGCCGAGCGGATCGGCGTCGACGAGCAGGGTGCGCAGCCGGGCACGGGCGGCCGTGACCGCGAGCCCGCCGGCCAGGATGCTCGCCCCGGCGCCGCCACGCCCGCCCAGCACGGCGGT
Source organism: Micromonospora sp. NPDC002717 (assembly GCF_040295705.1). Taxonomy (NCBI): domain Bacteria; kingdom Bacillati; phylum Actinomycetota; class Actinomycetes; order Micromonosporales; family Micromonosporaceae; genus Micromonospora; species Micromonospora sp. NPDC002717. Next base: position 282,164 of record NZ_JBEOVW010000001.1, read on the forward strand.
GATCCGGGCTACGCCCCGATCGGCGCCCTCCGGCCCGCACTCGGCGAACCGGTCCACCAGCCACGGCTCGGCGGCCGGCAGGACGGCCACGTGCTCGGCGCCGATCAGCTCGGCGACCTGGAAGCCGGGATCGGGCTCCCCGGACCGGCCGACCAGCACCATCCGTGGTCGCTGCGGCAGCCGCGCCCGCAGGCACGGCTGGGCCTGGTCGGCGCCGACCAGCACGAGCGGGGCGGGCAGCCAGCGGGTCCGGGCCGCCGCCGGGTCGGCGGCGAGCTCCACCTCGACGCCGCCCGCTGCGGCGAGCCGGAGGAGGTCGTCGAGCAGGTCGCCGTCCGAGGTGACAAGCAGCGGCAGTCGCCGGTGCGGCGGGACGGAGGTACGGGTTGGCATCGCGGCCTCCAGCGGTCGGGCTCCGGGGTTGCTGACCCGTGACCCTGCCCGCGATCCGCCACCGGACGCCGCCCCACGGCGCCAGCCTGTGGACAACTTCGGCGCCTGTGGACAGCGCCCACCGCGCGAGTCGATCTGCTATGTCCGTCGCCCCCCGGCACGGCCCCTGTCGTCCGCCGCCGCACGATCCGCCACCGTGACCGACGACCGCGTGGAGCTTCTCGGCCGGACGCGGAGGCGGGCCGACGCAGACCACCCGAATCGACCCGCCCCGCTGCACGACGCCCTGCCAGGGCTGGTCACCGCCGTGCAGGCGGTCGACGACGCGCCCCGTTTCCGGTTCTCTGGATCGCCACCACCAACCTCTTCAACCGGTTGAACGCCACGACCCGACAGCCCCCGCTGCGGCACGCCGCGGATCTGGGGCTGAGCGGGCGCCGACAGCAGCGAGGTGCGGCGGCGCCCCCGCCGCGGCGCCCCGAAGGTCGAGCGACAGCCGGCCGTGGTTGGCGGTTCGGGGTTCGGGGTTGACAACGCCACTGCACCGCCCCACGTAAGTCCGCACGGCCGTTGTTGATCCCCCTTGCGGGGGAGCCGGTTGGTTCCCGGGCGGGAGGTTTCGGACCCGGGGCTGCGCTGGAATCAACGCATGAGCTCGATGAAGTCCCCGAAGGCCGTTTGGTTCGGAACTGCTGCGCTGACCCCCTACATCCTGATGAAGACCTACTGGGCGTTCGGCGGGAACGCTGGCCGGCCGGCAGGGGACCTCGCCGACTCGCTGCGCGCCAACGGTGCGCCCGAGGCGCTGGTGTGGCTGGAGCAGCATGGGATCGACTTCACCGTGCTGGGCGCGCTCGGCGGGGTGCTGCTGCTGACCGCGCTGACCCGGCCCTGGGGCGAGCGGCTGCCACGCTGGACACTGCTCGTCCTGGGCGGGGCAGGCGCCGTGGCCCTCACCCCCTACGGCCTCGCCACCATGATCGCCGCGGCCGTCGGCTTCACAGTCGGCGACGCCGAAGGCTGGTCCCCTTGGGTCGGCTACGTGGGCGGACTCGCCTTCGCCGGCCTTGGCCTCTCACTTGCCCTCTGCACCCGCTCCTACCAGCGCCGCACCGGTCCCCCGGCCATCCTCGCCCATTCCTGAGCACGCCAACGCCACCTGGCTGGTCACCGACGGTGCAGCGGGGCGTGGGCCACGAGCAGGCGTCTACGACGCTCAATCGTTATACGCACACCCCGGACGACTGTGCGGCTCGAATCCTGGATGCCACGCCGCTCGCTGCGCAAAGGGACGACCCCCGTCGGGGGGAGACGGGGGTCGTCGGGAGGTTCGGCTCCGGGGGGGTCGAGCCGAACCCACTCAGCGGTCACGGGGGGTGCAACCGCCGAGGGCCTGTCTGTTGTGCGAGATGTGAACGCTCGTCGTGCCGACCAGTCTGCCTGAGCGGACCTGTATACGTCGAGTGGTGTCACCTCCACTCCCTGCAAATTAAACTCCGCAGAGTGTGACGGACGTCACGATGAGCGAGGGCGATGTGGTCTGCCCGCAAGTCCGAGGGGTCATCGGACCCCGGGCACCCGACGACCATAGACCATCCGGCTAGACTTGCGCGCCGTGGGCCGAAGTGCCGCTTTCTTCGATCTGGACAAGACCGTCATCGCCAAGTCGAGCGCCCTGGCGTTCGGTCGGCCGTTCTACCGGGACGGCCTGATCACCCGGCGTGACGTGGTCAAGTCGGCGTACGCGCAGCTGATGTTCCGGCTGGGCGGCACCGACGAGCAGACCATGGCCAAGACCCGGGACTACCTCGCCACGCTCTGCAAGGGCTGGCAGGTGGAGCAGGTCCGCCAGATCGTCGCGGAGACGCTGCACGAGCTGATCAATCCCTACGTGTACGCCGAGGCCGCCGCCCTGATCGAGGAGCACCAGGCTGCCGGCCGGGACGTCGTGCTGGTCTCCGCCTCCGGCGAGGAGATGGTCCGGCCGATCGGCGCGCTGCTGGGGGTCACCGACGTGATCGCCACCCGGATGGGCGTGGTGGACGGCCGCTACAGCGGCGAGGTGGAGTTCTACGCGGCCGGCCCGAGCAAGGTCGAGGCGGTCAGCGAGCTGGCCACCCGCCGCGGGTACGACCTGGCCGACTCGTACGCCTACTCCGACTCGTACAGCGACCGGCCGCTGCTGGAGTGCGTCGGCCACCCCTCGGTGGTCAACCCGGACCGGCAGCTGCGCAGGCTCGCGGTCGAGAACTCCTGGCCGGTGCTGGAGTTCCGGCACCCGATTCCGCTGGGCCGGCGGCTGCGGGAACGCCCGGCCGTCCCGGTCGCCGCGGCGGCGCTGGGCGTGGGCGTCGGCGTGGCCATCGGCATCGCCTGGTACGGCCGTCACCGCCGTACCCGCGCCACCCCCGCTCCCGCCTGACCGGATCCGGGCCCATGCGCCCCGGACCGAAGCGACCCGAGGCGTCGAGGCGATCCAGGCCGGGCGGGGCGGGTCAGGCGGCGGCGAGGATCTCGTCGCCGATCGTGGTGAGCTGGTCGGCGCCGACCTCCACGGCCGACATGTAGTGCCGCAGCCAGGACCGCAGACCGTCCGGGGTGCCGGTGGCGAAGGCACCGGCCGAGCCGACGTACTCGGGCTCGCGCTCGCGGTGGCCGACGTCGACGGCGAGCAGGCCGCGCGGGTCGAGCCCGCTGGACAGCAGCACCAGCCGGGCGGCGCCGCGGGCCACCACCCCGGACGGCCCGGCGAAGGGGCGCAGGTTCAGCAGCTCGCCGTGCACGACGGCGGCCAGCACCAGCGGGGAGACCTTCGTGCCGCCGGCGACGAGCCCGGCCAGCCCGTCCAGCCGCGCGGCGACCACCGGGTCGGCCACGGGCCGGCCCAGCTCGGCCTCGGTCACCACGTCCCGCGCGGCGAGCACGTGCAGCTTGGCCAGCGCCTGCCGGGGCGCCTTCGGCCAGAGCTCGCTCAGCCCGGGCAGCGCCCCGGCGACCCGCAGCGCGCCCTGAACCACCGGCTCGGTCACGGTTCCGGCGCGGACGGCCTCGCGCTCGTGGGCGTACCCCTCGAGGGCGGCGCTGGCGACCGCGGACCGGAGGCTGACCTCGGCCGCGACCTGGCCGCCGTGCCGGCGCAGCGCGCGGTGCCCGAGCGCCTGGTCGAAGCGCTCGCGGGCCCGCTCGACGGCGGGAGCGATGTCGGCGAGCGCGAGCAGCGGGGCGAGCGGGTCAGCGGTCACCCCGTCACGCTATCGACTGCGCGACGCGACCCGCCGACGAGCCGTCGGGGAGCGACCGCCGCCACCCCCTCGCTTGTGGTGGCAGGGGCCTTTCCTCGACGGAAGGCGCCGACAGGGTGCCCCTTTTGGCATCCGGGTGGCCGTCCGGCGCGCGGCGGGGGCCGCTCGGCGCGAGTTGGCCGGACCGGCAGCCGGACGACGGGGGGTCCCGACTAACCTCGTGCGGGAGACGCAGGTCACCCCGAACGACGAGGGAGCACGGCATGAGCGAGGCATTGGCCAATCTGTTGAACGAGACACGCCAGTTCCCGCCGCCGGCAGAACTCGCCGCGAACGCCAACGTCACCGCAGACGCGTACGCGGAGGCCGACGCCGACCGGCTGGCGTTCTGGGAGCGGCAGGCCGGGCGGCTGGCGTGGGCGCGGCAGTGGGACCAGGTGCTCGACTGGTCGAAGCCGCCGTTCGCGAAGTGGTTCGTCGGCGGGCAGCTCAACGTGGCGTACAACTGCCTGGACCGGCACGTCGAGGCCGGCCTGGGCGACAGGGTCGCCATCCACTGGGAGGGCGAGCCGGGCGACACCCGCACCATCACGTACGCCGACCTGCACAAGCTGACCTGCCAGGCGGCGAACGCGCTGACCGACCTGGGCGTCACCGCGGGCGACCGGGTGGCCATCTACCTGCCGATGATCCCGGAGGCGGCGGTCGCGATGCTGGCCTGCGCCCGCATCGGCGCGACGCACAGCGTGGTCTTCGGCGGCTTCTCCGCCGACGCGCTGACCAACCGGATCCAGGACGCCAGCGCCAAGGTGGTGATCACCGCCGACGGCGGCTTCCGCCGGGGCAAGCCGTCCGCGCTGAAGCCGACCGTGGACGAGGCGGTGGCCAACTGCCCGTCGATCGAGCACGTGCTGGTCGTGCGGCGCACCGGCGAGGAGGTCGCCTGGTCGACCAAGGACCACTGGTGGCACGAGACGGTGGAGACCGCCCCGGCCGAGCACGCCGCGCAGCCGTTCGACGCCGAGCACCCGCTGTTCATCCTCTACACCAGCGGCACCACGGCCCGCCCGAAGGGCATCCTGCACACCACTGGCGGCTACCTCACCCAGACGGCGTACACGACCCACGCGGTCTTCGACCTGAAGCCGGAGACGGACGTCTACTGGTGCACCGCCGACATCGGCTGGGTCACCGGGCACTCCTACATCGTCTACGGTCCGCTCTCCAACGGCGCCACCCAGGTGATGTACGAGGGCACCCCGGACACCCCGCACAAGGGCCGGTTCTGGGAGATCGTCGACAAGTACAAGGTCAGCATCCTCTACACCGCCCCGACGCTGATCCGCACGATGATGAAGTGGGGCGAGGACATCCCGGCCGGCTACGACCTCTCCTCGCTGCGGCTGCTCGGCAGCGTGGGCGAGCCGATCAACCCCGAGGCGTGGATGTGGTACAGGCAGCACGTCGGCCGCGGTGAGCTGCCCATCGTGGACACCTGGTGGCAGACCGAGACCGGGTCCGTCATGATCTCGCCGCTGCCGGGCGTGACGGAGGCCAAGCCCGGCTCCGCGATGACGCCGCTGCCGGGGATCAGCGCCGACGTGGTGGACGACCAGGGCCAGTCGGTGCCGAACGGCGGCGGTGGCTACCTGGTGCTGCGCGAGCCGTGGCCGTCGATGCTGCGCACCATCTGGGGCGACGACAACCGGTTCATCGAGACGTACTGGTCGCGGTTCGAGGGCATGTACTTCGCCGGGGACGGCGCGAAGCGGGACGACGACGGGCACATCTGGCTGCTCGGCCGGGTCGACGACGTGATGCTGGTGTCCGGGCACAACATCTCCACCACCGAGGTCGAGTCGGCGCTCGTCTCGCACCCGTCGGTGGCCGAGGCGGCGGTGGTCGGCGCGACCGACCCGACCACCGGGCAGGCCATCGTCGCGTTCGCCATCCCGCGCGGCGCCACGGACACCTCCGGCGAGGCGGGCGAGAAGCTCATCGCCGACCTGCGCAACCATGTGGCGAAGACCCTCGGCCCGATCGCCAAGCCGCGGCAGATCATGCTGGTGCCGGAGTTGCCGAAGACCCGCTCCGGCAAGATCATGCGCCGCCTGCTGCGGGACGTGGCCGAGAACCGGTCGCTCGGCGACGTCACCACGCTCCAGGACTCGTCCGTGATGGACCTGATCTCGTCCGGCATGGGCGGCGGGAAGTCCGACGAGGACTGACGGCAGGCGTACGACCCGATGGGTGGCGGTCCCGCGCGGACCGTCACCCATCGTCATTTCTTACGGGTAAACGACGGACCGGATGCGCCCTGTCACATCAGTCGGTCGGGGGAACCGGGAGAAGCTGAACGGACACAGGCGGGCGCGGACCCCTGTCCTTCGCCTGATTTCTGATTTAGGTTCACGCAGGCCGAGTCGGTTCGATGGACGTCACATCGATGGGAGGCCGGCCGGCTTCCTCCCTCCCCATGCCCGAGAAATGGAGCGGCATGAACAGAAATCCGCAACCCGGGTCGCGTCGACGCCTACTCGTCGCGCTGCCCGCCATCGCCCTGGCGGCCACGTCACTGACCGTGACTGGCAGCTCGGCGGCGGCACAGTCCGGCCCCGCCCGAGCCGTCATCGGGGCGGACGAGTACTACATCAACTACGCCGAGCCGGCCGTCCAGCCGGACAGCACCGGCCGCGAGGTCAAGGGCAAGGGTGGTGTCTACGCCCCGGCGGTCGAGGCGGCGCGGGCCTACGACCGCAAGTTCGCCCGCGGCAACCCGGTCACGGCGCGGGAACTCGCCAGGACCGAGGCCGAGGCGATCAAGACGGGCAAGAGCCCGCGGCAGATCAAGCAGGCCAACGGCACCCAGACGGCGAAGCTGCTCACCCTGCTGGTCGAGTTCAACGACCAGGCCAACGACGACTTCACCGACGTCATGGTTCCCAAGACGGTCTTCGAGGACCGGAGCTGTGTCCCCGGCACCGTCCAGAACGGACCCCTGCACAACAACATCCCCAACCCGGCGTCCCTGTCGCGCGAGGACAACAACTCGATGTGGGTGCCGGACTTCTCGCCCGCGCACTACGACAAGATGCTCTACACCAAGGAGGGCATCACCGAGCGGGTCCGCCCGGACCTGACCGGGCCGGACGGCAAGCCGGGCATCAGCCTGGCCGGCCGGACCATGCACAACATGTACCTGGAGATGTCCAAGGGCGCGTACACGGTCGACGGGCAGGCCAGCCCGTGGATCAAGGTGCCGCACTCCGAGGGCTGGTACGCGGCCTCCCGCTGCTTCCAGGACGAGAACGGCAACTGGGTCGCCGGCCGCGAGCAGGCGATGAACGGCCACCCGGACAACCCGCAGGGCGCGGGCCGGCTGGCCACCGACGCGATCGCCACCCTCGCGCAGATGGACCCGAACTTCCCGTGGGCCGACTACGACATCGAGGACCAGGGCGACCGCGACGGTGACGGCAACGTCTTCGAGCCGGACGGCGTGATCGACCACCTCGTGCTGGTGCACGCCGGCCAGGGCAAGTCCCGCGGCGGCGGCGCCGAGGGCATCTACGCCGTCTGGGCGCACTCGTCGTCGATCGCCGGCGGCTACACCATCCCCGGCACCAACCTCCAGGTGTCGAACTACATCGTGCAGCCGGAGGACGCCGGCGTCGGCGTCTTCGCCCATGAGTTCGGCCACGACCTGGGCCTGCCGGACCTCTACGACACCTCGGGCAACGCCGACTCGGACGTCGACTTCTGGGACCTGATGGCCTCGGGCTCGCACTCGGGTGAGATCTTCCAGGCGCTGCCGACGCACATGGGCCTGTGGGACAAGTGGGTGCTCGGCTGGGCCGACCCGCTGACCCTCGCGCCCGGCGCCGACCCGCGCTCCGTGCAGCTGGGTCAGACCTCGCGGACCCCGGTCGGCACCAAGGACGGCATCAAGATCAACCTGCCGAACAAGGTGATCACCCTGGCCACGCCGCACAGCGGCGAGAAGATGTGGTACACCGGCGCCGACCAGGACTGGGCGGACGTCAAGATCGCCCGCCAGGTGGCCGTGCCGGCGGCGGCCGACGCGAAGTTCTGGATGTGGAACAACTTCGTCATCGAGGCCGACTGGGACTACGGCTTCCTCGAGGTCTCGACCGACGGCGGCGCCACCTGGGCCGAGCAGAAGGTCTACGACTCGACCGGCAAGCTCGTCACCACCAACGACGGCTACGCCGACCCGAACGGCCGGATGGTGGACTTCGGCAACAAGAAGTACGGCCTCACCGGCAGCACCAACGGCTGGCGGCACGACTACGTCGACCTGTCGGCGTTCGCCGGGCAGACCGTGCAGGTCCGGCTCCGCTACGCCACCGACGAGGCGTTCGTGGAGCGCGGCTGGTTCGCCGACGACTTCTCGGTGACCGGCGGCGGCGCCACCACCTGGAGCGACGACGTCGAGAGCGGCACCAACGGCTGGACCGCGACCGGCGGCACCTTCGTCGACACCACCGGCCCGGGCTGGCGCATCGACAGCGGCACCTCGACCCAGGCGCACTACTACCTGGCGGAGTGGCGCAACTTCGACGGCTTCGACAACGGCCTGAAGTACACCTACGACACGGTGTACTCGCACGAGGCGTGGAAGGTCGACAAGGTCTCCTACAACGCCCCGGGCATGCTGGTCTGGTACCGGGACACCGCGCTCGGCGACGTCAACCACGTCACCGGACAGCTGACCTCGCTGCCGAGCTACGGCGCCAAGGGTGGTCTGCTGATCGTCGACTCGCACTTCGACCCGTTCCGCCGCACCGGCGAGGCGGCCGTCAAGGACCCGTCGGTGCTGGACAACCTGCCCAGCCGGCCGCAGTCCGCCAACGCGGCCTTCTCGCTCAACCCCACGTACCCCTTCCGGGAGTGCCTGGAGGCGGAGGACGAGCCGTACAGCGAGTACTGCACAAACTTCCCCGCGCAGCCGGCGGTGCCGGCCTTCACGGACGCCAAGGGCTGGTACCCGGGCATCGAGATCCGCGACGGCTCGGCGTACGCCCGGGACAGCGACGCCTCGGTCGTCATCCCGTCGAAGGGCAACGCGCCGTACACGACCCGGGTCACCAACCCGGACGGTACGCCGGCGCCGGCCTACTACGGGGTCACGCTGGGCGGCGGCGCCATCGTGCTGGGCACCGGCAACCCCGGTGACCAGGGCGTGGCCTACGGCGTCACCATCACCATCAAGCGCACCGCGAAGGACAACTCGTACGCCACGGTGTACGTCACCCCGGCGACGAACTGACCCGAGGGTCGGCCGACGGGACACACGGCGGGGCCCGTCCGGAGCACACTGCTCCGGGCGGGCCCCGCTCGTCGTGTGGTCCGCGATCCGCGCCGACTGTGCTGTGACGATTTCCGACCCCTGGGCGCTCCCCGAAGGGGACTTCATAACTCCGGTCACGCAAAGTGATCGTGGCCAAAACGTAACGTGAACCGACGTCGGTTCAACGCGCCCTTTGGTCGGCATTTATGCGCATATGCAGGTCGCCGGACGCGATCCCACCAGGTATTTGACCCGTGACAAGCGCGCGTCCCCTCTGCCAGGGTGAGTGGCGCATCACATGACAGCCGCGGCTTCGGCCGCGCTCGTCATGTAACAGATCCACAAAGGAGGAGGACCTTTGAGGAGACGAGTCACAGCCGGTCTGGCCTCGGCCACGGCCGCGCTGCTGGCGGCGGGAGTCGTGTCGGCGCCGGCCTCCGGCGCACCGGCCGCGGACCCGGCCCCCGGTTCCGACAAGGCGAAGCACCGCAGGGACAACCTCCCCGATCCGAAGGCGGATCAGCAGCGGGAGCTCCGGAAGAAGGCCATCGCCGACCTGCTCTCCGGCAAGGCCAAGCTTTCCACGCGCAACGGCTCGAAGGTCATCCAGGTCAAGGACGACCTGTTCGTGGAGTACCAGCAGGCCCCGAAGACCGACCCGATCTTCACGATGCTGGTCGAGTTCGGCGACCAGACCGACCCCCGGACCGGTGGAGCTGCCGGCCCGGTGCGCAACCAGATCGCCGAGCCGGACCGCAACTGGGACGGCAGCTCGACCGACGACAACAGCACGCTGTGGCGGCCGGACTTCAACCGCGCGCACTACCAGGACATGATGTTCGGTCCGGGTGAGTCGATGCGGGACTTCTACCTGAAGCAGTCCGGCGGGCGCTACACCGTCAACGGCGACGTCAGCGACTGGGTCAAGGTTCCGTACAACGAGGCCCGGTACGGCAGCAACGCCATCTCCGAGGCCGACGGGTACTGGAACTTCGTCAAGGACACCGCGACGGCCTGGTACGAGTCCCAGGTCGCGGCCGGCAAGACGCCGGAGCAGATCAAGCAGTACCTGGCCCAGTTCGACATCTGGGACCGGTACGACTTCGACGGCGACGGCGACTTCAACGAGCCCGACGGCTACATCGACCACTTCCAGGCGGTGCACGCGGGCGAGGGCGAGGAGGCCGGCGGCGGCGCCCAGGGCGAGGACGCCATCTGGTCGCACCGCTGGGCGGCGTTCCCGAACCTGGCCGGCAGCGCCGGTCCGGGCGAGAACAAGGCCGGTGGTGTCCAGATCGGCGACACCGGCATGTGGATCCGGGACTACACCACGGAGCCGGAGAACGGCGGTCTGGGCGTGTTCGCCCACGAGTACGGCCACGACCTCGGTCTGCCGGACCTCTACGACACCGCCGGCGGCGACAACGGCGTGGGCTTCTGGAGCCTGATGTCCTCCGGTTCGTGGCTGAGCCACGGCACGGACGACATCGGGTCGACCCCGGGCTACATGGACCCGTGGTCGAAGCTGTTCCTGGGCTGGCTGAACTACTCGGTGGTCGAGGAGAACAGCGGCACCACCCGGGTCACGCTCGGCCCGGCCGGCGACAGCGACGGGCCGAAGGCCCAGGCCGTCGTCGTCAACCTGCCGGCGCAGACCCAGACCACCAGCTACAACACGCCGTTCGGCGGATCGTACGAGTGGTGGGGCGGCAGCGCGGACGACCTGAACACCACGCTGACCCGCCAGCTCGACCTGACCGGTGCGACGTCCGCGTCGATCACCGCGAAGGCCTGGTACGACATCGAAGAGGACTACGACTACCTCTACGCCGAGGTGTCGACCAACGGTGGCGCCACCTGGACCCCGCTGGCCAACTCGTTGGTCGACGCCGGTGAGACCGGGGTCGACGGGTCGACCAGCGGCGCCTGGGTGGACCTGACCTACGACCTGTCCGCGTACGCCGGGCAGACCGTGCAGTTCCGCTACCGCTACCAGACCGACGGCGGCGTGCACCTCGCCGGCGCGTTCCTGGACAACGTGTCGCTGGTCAAGGGCGGCGCCGTCGCCTGGACCGACGACGCCGAGACGCTGGCCGCCGAGTGGACCGCCAAGGGCTTCACCCGGATGGGCGGCTCGGTGACCGACACGTACCCCCGCTTCTACATCGCGGAGAACCGGTCCTACTTCGGCTACGACGACACCCTGCGGACCGGCGGGTACAACTACGGGTTCAACAACACCCGCCCGAACTGGGTGGAGCGGTTCTCGGTCCAGCCCGGCATGCTGGTCTGGTACGTGAACTACGCGTACGGCGACAACAACACCTCGGAGCACCCGGGCTACGGCCTGAACCTCCCGGTGGACGTCCGGCCGAACAAGATCAACGTCGGTGGTCAGGGCACCATCACCAACCGCCGCAACGGCTTCGACGCCACGTTCAGCCTGTACGCCAAGCCGGCGCAGACCTTCCACCTCAACGGTGTCCCGGTCACGCTCCCGGCGCTCGACCCGAACCCGGTGTTCTCCGACAGCGGGGCGAACAAGTACTGGACGTCCGGCAACCCGTGGAACTCGGTGAAGCTGGCCGGTTCCGGCACCCGGATCGAGATCCTGCAGCAGGGCACCAACCCGACCGACGACATGGTCGTGAAGGTCAGCAACTGACAATCGGGTTACCCGTGGGGCCGGTGGCGGTGACGCCACCGGCCCCACTTTTCGCGTACGTGACCCGGTCCGATCGAGAACGATCTCTTCCGTCCCATCGGGGACCCTATGCCCCTGCTCATGATGGTTGATGAACGGCCGGGATGTGACGGTGAAAAGCATTCCCAACAAAACCTTGCAACAAATAGACGAGCGCATCTTCCCAGGGGTCACAGGAGTGTCTATGTTCACCATTGGTCCCACTAGTGGGATCGATCTCCACCGGCCCTTACCCCCGTTGGGCCGGTTCCCTCACACCGGAGGTACCACGTGCGCAAAGTCGCAGTGGGTCTGCTCGGGCTTTCGCTGACGGCGACGGGACTGGCGGTCGGCACATCCGCCAGCGCCGCGCCGCAGCCGAAGTTGCCGACGGCCGCTCCGTCGGTCGCCGAGCCAGCCCATGCCGACCACGACCTGCCGAACCCGCTCGAGGACAAGCGTCGCGCCCTGCGCCAGGAGGGCCTGAGCGACGTCCTCTCCGGCCGGGCCAAGGCGCAGAAGATCAACGGCAGCACGGTCGTCAAGGTCGGCAAGACCCAGGCCGAGGGGGCCACCGCCCGCTCGACCCGGGCCGGCGCCGCCAGCCAGATGGAGGACCAGTACGTCGAGCTCGCCCGCGAGCAGACCGACCGGATCTTCGTCATCCTCGCCGAGTTCGGCAACGAGCGGCACCCGAGCTACCCGGACCAGGACACCGACCCGGCCATCGCAGGGCCGACCCGGTTCGACGGGCCGCTCCGCAACGAGATCCCCGCCCCCAACCGGGCGGTGGACAACTCCACCGTGTGGCAGGCGGACTACAACGCCGACTACTACCGCAAGCTCTACTTCGGCACCAACCCCGGTGACGAGTCGCTGAAGCAGTACTACGAGGCGCAGTCCTCGGGCCGCTACAGCGTCGAGGGCACGGTCACCGACTGGGTGAAGGTCAGGTACAACGAGGCCCGTTACGGCCGGTCGGACGACCCGAAGGCTAACGACGACCCGACCGGCGATCCTGCGGTTTGCTCGGACAACGTCTGCACCAACACGTGGGCGCTGGTCCGGGACGCCGCCAACCAGTGGGTCGCCGACCAGAAGGCCGCCGGCCGCACCGACGCCCAGATCGCCGCGGACGTCAAGGCGATGGACCAGTGGGACCGGTACGACCACGACTCGGACGGCAACTTCAACGAGTCGGACGGCTACATCGACCACTTCCAGATCGTCCACTCCGGCGGCGACCAGGCCGACGGCGACCCGTACCAGGGCGAGGACGCCATCTGGAGCCACCGCTGGTACGCCTTCGCGTCCGACCAGGGTTCGACCGGCCCGGTCAACTTCCCGGCCGGCGGCACCCAGATCGGCAACACCGGCGTCTGGATCGGTGACTACACGATCCAGCCCGAGAACGGCGGCCGGAGCGTCTTCTACCACGAGTACGGCCACGACCTCGGTCTGCCGGACGACTACAACGTCGTCAACGGTGGGGACAACAACAACGAGCACTGGACCCTGATGGCCCAGAGCCGGCTCGGCGCCAAGAACGACGCCGGCATCGGCGACCGCGGCGGCGACCTGGGCGCGTGGAACAAGCTCCAGCTCGGCTGGCTCGACTACGAGGTGGTCGTCGCGGGGCAGCAGCGCACCCTGAAGCTCGGCCCGCAGGAATACAACACCGACGAGGCCCAGGGCGTCGTGGTGGTGCTCCCGAAGCGGGAGTACAGCTTCGACAACGGCAAGCCGTTCGAGGGCACCAAGCAGTTCTTCTCGGGCAACGAGGACGACCTCAACAGCACGATGACCCGGACGCTGGACCTCACCGGGAAGTCGTCGGCGTCGCTGTCGATGAAGGGCCGCTACGACATCGAGGCCGGGTACGACTACCTGTTCTTCGAGGCGTCGCTCGACGGCGGCCAGACCTGGACGGCGCTGCCGGGCACGGTCAACGGCCAGCCCCTCCCGGAGATCTCGCCCGGACGTCCGGCCCTGGACGGCAGCAGCAACGGCGAGTGGGTCGACATCAACATCCCCATGGACGCGGCGGCGGGCAAGGTCGCGCAGTTCCGGCTGCGCTACCAGACCGACGGCGGTGTCTCCGAGGGTGGCTTCTACGGTGACGCCGTCACCGTGACCGCCGACGGCCAGACCGTCCTCTCCGACGGTGCCGAGTCCGGCGCCGCCGGCTGGACGCTCGCCGGTGGCTTCGAGGTCGCCGAGGAGACCTACACCCGGGAGTTCGACAACTACTACATCGCGGGCACCCGGCAGTACATCTCGTACGACAAGTACCTGAAGACCGGCCCGTACTTCTTCGGCTACGCGAACACCCGCCCGGACTACGTGGACCACTACGCGTACCAGGAGGGTCTGCTGATCTCCTACTGGAACACCCGCTGGGCGGACAACGACACGTTCGAGCACCCGGGTGAGGGTCGTAACCTGATCATCGACGCGCACCCGCGGCCGATCTACAACCTGACCGGGCAGCCCTGGCGGGCCCGCGTCCAGGTCTACGACGCGCCGTTCAGCCTGAAGAAGGCCGACTCGTTCACGCTGCACCTCAACAGCCAGCCGCAGTACATCCGTGGCCAGGCCGCGCAGCCGCTGTTCGACGACACCCAGCAGTACTGGTACCCGGAGCTGCCGAACCACGGCGTCAAGCTCCCGGCCACCGGCACCAAGATCAAGGTCCTGGAGAAGGACGGCCTCTACACCAAGATCCGCATCTCCTGATCGCCTGATCACGCACCACCCGCACCACGCGATGCCCGGGCAGGCCACCTGCCCGGGCATCGCCCGTTTCCACGGACGCCGGCCGACGACCGCCCCATCCGCCTCGACGAGGGCGAGGAGCTGCACCGTCCCCCGACGTGGCCGGCGAGCGATCCCGGCCACGTCGGCCGGGGTCGGCGGCGGAGCCGGCCGGCACCGGGGTCCTAGGCTGTCTGCCATGACCGAGCAGCGTGGCGGACCCGTCGACGAGTCCTGCGTCCTCAGCGAGGGGCCGTGGACGCACCGGTTCGTCGGCGCGAACGGCAGCCGGTTCCACGTCGTCGAGTCGGGCACCGGCCCGATGGTGCTCTTCCTGCACGGCTTCCCCGAGCACTGGTGGGCCTGGCACGAGATGCTGCCGGCGGTCGCCGACGCCGGGTTCCGCGCCGTCGCTGTCGACCTGCGCGGCTACGGCGCCAGCGACAAGCCGCCCCGGGGGTACGACGGCTACACGCTGGCCGCCGACATCGCCGGGCTGATCCGGGCCCTCGGCGAGCGCTCCGCGACCGTGGTGGGCACCGGCATCGGCGGCATGATCGGGTGGACCGTGGCGTCGTTCCACCCGTCGCTGGTCCGCCGGCTGGTGGTGCTCGGCGCCCCGCACCCGCTCCGGCTCCGGGCCGCCATCTTCGCCGACCCGCGCGGGCAGTTCGCCGCCTCCACGCCCACCCTGAAGTTCCAGCTGCCCCGCTACGAACACGTGCTCACCCGGGACGACGCGGCGGCGGTGGAGGAGATGCTGCGCCGCTGGGGCGGGCCGCGCTGGGTCCACGGGCCGGACTTCGAGGCGTACGCCCGGCGGTGCCGGGAGGCGATGCGGATCCCGCAGGCGGCGTTCTGCGCGCTGGAGGGCTACCGCTGGGCGTTCCGCTCGGTGCTCCGCCTGCACGGCTACCGCTTCGTCCGGCTGATGCAGAAGCCGCTGATCACCCCGACGCTCCAACTCCACGGCGCGCTCGACCAGGCGTCCCTGCCGCGCACCGCCCAGGGCTCCGGCCGGTACGTGGTGGCGCCCTACGAGTGGCGGCTCCTGGACGGCGTGGGGCACTTCCCACACATGGAGGCCCGCGAGGTGGTGCTCGGCGAGATCCTGCGCTGGGCGAAGTCCTGACTCCGACCCGCTGCCGCGCGCGGCTCCGACCCGCTGCCCGCGCGGGCCTCAGACCCGCTGCCCGCGCGGGCCTCAGACCCGCTGCCCGCGCGGGCCTCAGACCCGCTGCTCGCGCAGGTCGGCGACCTCGGCGGCGGGCGCCCAGCCCTGGTAGACGCCGAAGTCGAAGACCTCCAGCCCCATCGCCCGCGCGACGGGCCAGCGCCCGCCGGTGTACTCCACCCGCAGCCAGCCGTCGTGCTCGCCGAGGACGATGAACGGCTGCCCCTGCCAGGTGCAGGTCGTCCGCACGTACGCCAGGTCGTCGACCTCGGTGGCCGGGACCACCCGCACGTACCGGCCGGGGCGTACCTCCTCGAAGCCCTCACCCGACTCGGGCTGGTAGAGCCGGACGTCGTCGCCGTCCGGGCTCGCCTGGAACTCCCGGCCGCGCCAGCGGGCCACGTAGCCGTCCCGGATCACTGCGCACCGACCTGTCGCCACAGCAGCGCGTCGGTGTCGAGGATGGCGACCACCCGCTCCGTACCGTCCGCGCCGATCCGCCAGAGCTGCGCGCCGTGCGGCAGCCGGGCGCTGTCCACCTTGAACTCCGCCACCACGTCGCTGCCCTCGCCCGGGGCGAAGCCGTTGCCCCGGAACGGCGGGCGCTCGATGACCCAGCCCTCCATGGCCCGCATGGCGGCCTCGCTCTGCCCGCCGTACGGGATCCGGTAGAGGCTGGGTCGGTGCGCCGGCCAGCGCAGCACGTAGATCTCCTCGGCGTCCCGCGCGAACGGCGAGTCGGGGTGACCGAGGCCGAGCGCGTCGTGCAGCTGCGCCGGGGTGTTCAGGTGGGCCAGCTCGTTGGCCCGGTGCACGAAACCGGAGACCCGGTCGTAGCCCCGCTCCAGGTAGTACGCGAGCTGGCTGGGGGCGACCGCCTTCTGCATCACGATCGGCCGGGCCGGGTCGGGTGCCGCGTAGCGGGGGCGGTTGACCGGCTCCTCGACGGGGGCCGCCGCCTCGCCCTCGGTCCCGGCGTCGTCGCCGAGCCCCACCTCCGCCGCCCAGTTGGCCAGCGCGAGGATCTGCTCGCCGGGCAGCTTCGCCCCGACCGGGCTGCCCGGGTTGACCGCGAACGACCAGGAGGCGTCCGGCCACCGCCGGATCAGCTGGACGAACTTGACCTCGATGGTCTCGGCCGCCGCGTCGGCGCACTCCGCGAGCCGCTCCGGCGAGGTGTGCACCACCACGAACGTGTCGCCGTCCAGCTCCTCCGTACGCCAGACGAAGCCGGGCTCGCCGGGCCGGCTGCCCGGCGCGGAGTCGGCGGCCACCGGCAGCAGCACGCGGGCCAGCAGCAGCGTGGACAGGAACGTGTCGGTGCTGCCGCTCCCGGCGGCGTCGAGCAGGTTCTCCTCGACCTCGTTGGCCGGCTGGAAGTCGACCGGCACGGGCTCGACGCGGGCCGCCGCCGGCCCGGGCGCGGTGTCGGGCGGCCCGGGCGCGGTGTCGACCGGCCCGGGCGCGGTGTCGACCGGCGCGGGCGCGGTGTCGAGCGGGCCCGGCGCGGCGGCGGGCGGCCGGGACGGGGTGTCGAACAGGCCGGGCGCGGTCTCCACCGGTGCGGCTGTCTCCACCGAACCGGGTGCGTCGACCGCGCCGGGTCCGGTGGCAACGGGGTCGGCGGGGCCGACCGCACCGGCTGCCGTGGCGGTCGGGCCGGCCGGTGCCGTGGCGGCGGGGGCGGTCGGGGCGGGCCGGTCGGGCCGCCGCACCGGCTCGAACAGCGACACGGGTTCCGCAGGGGCATCGTCGGGCGGCCTCGTGAGGTCCCGCGACTCGATGACCGTGCCCTCGATGACGATCGGCGTGAACCCGCGCCGGGGCGCGGGCGGCCCGGAGACCGGCTCCGCGGCCGAGGCCGGCTCCTGCTCCGCGCCGGGCTCCGGCGTGGGCCGGGGGCGCGGCAGGGCCTGCGTCACGTCACCGTCGGGGTCCGGCCGGCGCGCGGCGTACGCCGGTGTGGGGTCGGGGGCGGAAACGCGAAGGTCGCGGGTGACGTCCTCGGCGGACGGGTCCGCCCGGCGCGGCGGCAGCACCTGGGTGCTCTCCCCGCCCGGCACGGCGAAGGCCCGGGTCGGCTCCCCGTCGGCCGGGGCGATCGGGATCGGGTGGGTCGGGCCCTCGGGCACCGGCTCGGCGAGCGGCCGACGCCGGGGGAACGGCTGGCCGCCGCGCGCGAGGCGGGACGGCGGTACGGCCCGCTCGCCGGAGCGCAGCGCCTCCTGCCGCTGGGCGGACGCGCGGCCGGACGCCGGCTCGAAGAAGGACCGGTGGTTGGGCCGCTCCGGGGTCTCGCCGGCGGGACGACCGTTCGTCGGCGAGGACGGCGCGGGGGGCTGGACCGGCCGGCCCTCCGCGCGGTCGCCGAGCGGCACGAACCGGGACGGCGCCGGCCGGTCGGCAGCCGCCACGGCGTCGCCGGCCGCCGGGTCACCCTGCTGCGGGCCCGGCCGGTTCGACGGGTACGCGGGCGGGACGGCGGCGCGGGGCGGCTCCGGCGGCCCGGGTCGGGCGGGCGCCGGCACCCGGCCGGCCGTCGACGCCGCCGGGGGCTCGGGCCGGGCGGCCGGGGCGCCGTTGGCCGGGGCGGTACCGGCCAGGGCGGCCCGCCCCGTGCTGCCGGTGGTCGGCCGGGTCTCCGGCCCGTCGGCCGGGTCGCGACCGGTGGCCTGGGCCCGCACCCGGGCGACCGTCTCCGCCCGTTCCAGGCGGGTCCGCGCACCCAGGGTGCGGCCGGGCAGCCGGACGTCGCCGCGGGAGAGCTGGGAGACGAACCAGGCCGGCAGGTAGCCCTCGACGGGCAGGCCGGGGTTCACCGCCAGCCACCACTCGTGGTTGGGCCAGCCGGCAGCCAGGTCGGCGTACGAGGTGCGGCGGCCGGAGCCCGCGTTCGCCCCGAGGCAGGCCCGCATGGCCGCGGCGGAGGTGAACGCCAGCACGTGGGTACGACCGCCGGTCGTCCAGGTGCCCCAGCCCAGCGGCGCCTTCCCGGCGAGCGCCTCGGCCGAGACCGGCAGCAGCAGCTCGGTCTGGGCCAGGACGCGGAAGTAGAGCTGCTGGTCGTTGGCGCGCAACGCGTCGCGCATCGCCGCTTCGGCGTCGGTGGCCGGCTCCCAGTCGGTCACGGCCACCCCTCCTCCCGCGAACAGGCCATAGGCATCGCGTACAACCTACAAGGTAGAAACAAGATCACAATGGCTGGCCGGCGGCGGTCCGCACCGTCGCGCCGGAGGCGCTAACATCCCGTCCCGGAGTCGACACGATACGGAGGCGGTCGATGTCCCGGTCCCCCGCGCGCCCGCTCCTGGCAGCCCTGACGACGGCGCTGCTGGCCGCCGTCCCGGCCGCCCCGGCCGCCGCCGCCCGGCCGGCCCGGGCCGCCACGGAACCGGTCACCGTCGGCCGTTCCGGGCCCGCCGCGCTCACCGCGCGGGCGGCCCCCGGCTGCCCGTCCCCGCTCGCCCCGGTCCGGCCGGTGTCCGCGCCGCCCTGGCCCCACCAGCGGTACGCCCCGGAGCGGCTCGCGCCGTTGGCCACCGGGGCCGGGGTGACGGTGGCGGTCGTCGACTCCGGGGTGGACCGCCGCCACCCGCAGCTGGCCGGGCGGGTCCTCGACGGCACCGACCTGCTCGACCCGGGCGGCGACGGCGGCCGGGACTGCGCCGGTCACGGCACCGGCGTGGCGAGCATCATCGCCGCCGGCCCCCGCGACGGGGTGGCGTTCCACGGGCTCGCCCCGGGCGCCCGGATCCTGCCGGTACGGGTCAGCGAGCAGCAGGTCGTCGAGGGGCGGGAGTCGGGGCGCACGGTCGGCGCCGAGGACTTCGCCCGGGCCATCCGTTGGGCGGTCGACCACGACGCCGACGTGCTCAACCTCTCCGTCGTGCTGTACGCGGACAACCCCGCGGTGCGGGCCGCGGTCGGCTACGCGGTCGAGCGGGACGTGGTCGTGGTGGCCGCCGCCGGAAACCTGCACGACAGCGGCGACCCCCGGCCCTACCCGGCCGCGTACGACGGGGTGCTCGGGGTGGGTGCGATCGGGGCGGACGGGGCCCGCTCCCCGTTCTCCCAGACCGGCGAATACGTCGACCTGGTCGCCCCGGGCAGCGACGTGCTGATGGCCGCCCCCGGCCAGGGGCACCACCGGGCCGAGGGGACCAGCTACGCGGCGCCCTTCGTGGCGGCCACGGCCGCGTTGCTGCGGCAGTACCGGCCGGAGCTGAGCGCGGCGCAGGTGGCGCAGCGGATCATGGCGAGCGCCGATCCGGCGCCGGGTGGCGGCGGGGGCGGCGGGTACGGCGCGGGGGTGCTGAACCCGTACCGGGCGGTCACCGAGACCGGCGGTGGGGCGCCGGAGCGACCGCGCCCGGCCACCGCGCTCGCCGACGACCGGGACGATCCGGCGCTGGTGGCGCAGCAGGCCCGCCGGGCGACGGCCCGGGACCGGGCGCTGCTGGTGGCCGGGGTCAGCGGAGCGGCGGTCGCGGTGGCGGGGCTGCTGGCGCTGGTCGTGCCGCGCGGCGCCCGCCGCCGCTGGCAGCCCGCCGGTCCGGCCTGACGGCGTGCTGCCGCGGGGCCCAGCTCCCGCCGACGCCGGGCGAGCCGACGGTGCCGCGCGCGGGCTCTCCCCCCGGTCGCCCAGTCACGAGCGGGAACGACGGTGGTGGCGCCGACCGGGTCAGGGTCGGCGCCACCACCGGGCGTGGCTCACTGGAACAGGCCGACGTTCTTCTTCTCCGTGTCGAGATAGTCGGCCGCGGAGTCGTCGACCGCGAGCTTGATGTCGCGCAGCATGGCCTGCAGGTCCTGCGAGGCGGAGCGCCAGCGGCCCTGCCGCTGCTCGTACGCCTGCCGGGCCTCACCGGACCAGCTCGCCACGAGCGGGGCGGCGTCGCGTTCGAGCTGCCCGAGCTGCGAGTCGAGCGTGTTCAGCGCCCGCTGGATGTCCGCGCTGGCCTGCTGCAACGCGGCGAAGTTGACGACCAGCACACCGTGGTCCATCGGATGTCTCCTCCCCCGAGACCGGGTCAGAGCGGCAGCTGGATGCCGCCGCGGTTGGTGGTGGACACGCGGCTGGCGGCCTCGCTGTCCGAGACGTCGTACTGCTGACCGGCCGTGCGGATGGCGCCGGCGGTCTCCCGCAGCGCCCGCTGCAGCGTCGCCTGGTCCTGGGCCCACTGCTGCTTGACCTGCTCGAACGAGCGCCCGCCGGCGCCGCGCCAGGCCTGCTGCAACACCTCCAGCTGGGCCATCAGGCTGCTCAGCATGGATTGCAGGGACTGGTCCACCTGCTCGAACTTCGCGGCGGTCTGCTGCATCACCGCTGCTTCTGCCTGGGTCTGGGACACCCCGGACGTCACCTCGTCTCATCGGTCGTGGCTGGCCGTCGGGGCGCCCGCTCACTCGGGCGCCCCGCTCGCGCCGCCCGGGCGTCGAGCGCGGCGGGCGCGGGGTCAGCAGAACTCGTCGCTGACGGTAGCCGCCCCGTCGCGGTTCTGCTACCCCGTCGCCATCCCCTGTGGACAACCGCGCTCCCGCTCCCCCCGGGCCGGCCCTTACGATGGGCGGCGTCGATGTCGCGGCGAGTGACCGGTCGAGGAGGCGCGGTGACGGTGACCACCAGCACGGGCCCGGTCCGGCCGGCCGCGCAGCCGGCCGCCGCCGTCCCCGCGCCGGCCCCACCCGCGCCGGCCGGTCCCGCACCGGGGGCGTCGGGGTCCCGCGCCGTCCTGCCGCCACAGTGGATTCCGGCCGCCCGGCGGCGGGCCGTCGGCGTCCGGGCCGGTCAGGTCGTCGCCGCACAGGTCGCGGTGGCCGCCCTGGTGGCGGCCGCCGGCCGCGGCGTGCTCGCGGCGCTGGCCGCCGTGGCGCTGGCCGCGACGCTGCTGCCCCTGGCGTGGGTGCGGCTGCGGGGGCGCTGGCTCTTCGAGTGGCTCGCCACCGGCCTGGGCTATGCGACCCGCCGCCGCGCCCTGCCGCCGGCCGCGGGCCCGGCGGCCCTGCTGGACCTGGTCGACCCGGGTGCGGTGGTCCGCCCCGCCGAGCTGGCCGGCACGCCGGCGGCCGTGCTCGACGACGCCGCCGGCATGGTGGCCCTGGTGGAGGTCGGCGACCCGGCCGACCTGCTCGGCGACGGTCCCCGCGCGCTGCCGCTCCCGGCGTCCCTGCTGTCGGCGGCCGCGCCGGACGGGCCGCCGGTCCGGCTCCAGCTCCTGCTGACGGGCGCGCCGGCGCCGACGGTCGGGGCGGGCGGTGGCACGGTCGCCACGTCCTACCGGCAGCTCACCGACGGGCGGCTCGCCGGCCTGGAACAGGCCGTCCTCGCCGTGCGGGTGCTCCGCGCCGAGGGCTGGACCGGCGAGGAGCTGCGGCGGGCGCTCTCCGGCACCGTGCGCCGGATCGTGCGCCGGCTCGGGACGGTCACCGCCCGCCCGCTGGGCGAGCACGCGACGCTGCGCGTGCTGGCGGAGTCGGCCCACCACGACGACCATCCGGCGCGGGAGTCCTGGCAGGCGGTGCGGGCGGGCGACCTCCTCCAGACCACGTTCCGGCTGCGCCGCTGGCCCGACGCGCGCACCGATGCCGGCCGGCGGCTGGTGCCCCGGCTGCTCGCGCTGCCCGCGACGGCGACCACGGTGTCGCTCTGCGCCGGGCCGTGGGCCGGCGCCGGCCCCGCGTCGGCGCCGACCGAGGTGGCCGTACGGCTGGCCGCCGCCACCCCGGCGGAGCTCTCGGTCGCGGCCCAGGCGCTGCGCCGGCTGGTGGCCGAGGCGGGCGGCGAGGTGCACCGGCTCGACGGCGCGCAGCTCGACGGGCTGGCCGCCACGCTGCCGCTCGCGGTGGCGGGGGCGCCGGGGCCGGGGCCGGCGCCCGACGCGTTGGAGCTGACCGTCGGCGAGGCGGGGCTGATGGTCGGCACGAACCGGCACGGCGGCGCGGTGACCGTCCGACTGTTCCGGCCGGAGAGCACCCGGGTGATGCTCGTCGGCGGGGTACGCGCGGCGCAGCTCGTCGCGCTGCGGGCCATGGCCCTCGGCGCCCGGGTGGTGGTGCAGACGGCGCGCCCCCGCAGCTGGGAGCCGTTCGTGCGGGGCATCGGCACGCCGGGCGCGATGATCCCACTGGTTCCGCCGGGCCGGCCGGTGGGCGGCGGACCGGGCTCGCCGCTGTGCCCGCTGCTGGTGGTCGTCGACGCCGGCCCCACGCCGGCCGACCCGGAACCGGGACCCGCGTGGCGGGCCACGCTGCTGGTCCGCGACGAGCTGACCCCGGCCGACGCCGACGCACTGGGCCGGGCCGACCTGGCCGTGCTGCAACCGCTCAACCCGGCCGAGGCGGCCCTGGCCGGCGCCGCGCTGGGCCTCGGCGGGTCGGCGGAGTGGCTGACCCGGATCCGGGACGACATGGTCGCGGTGGTCAACCGGCGCGCGCTGCGCTGGGCGCTGCTCTCGCCCACCCCGATCGAGTCACAGCTCATCGGCCGCCCCTCCCGCCGCTGACCGGCGCGCCGCTCGCCACTGACCCGGCGCGCCGCTCGCCCGGCGGCCGGCCGCGGATCCGGCTTCCCGAGGCGGTCCGGCGATCTCGTGGGTTCCGCGCGTGGCGCGTCCGTGGCACGATCCCCGCCATGGGATTCCTCAAGGGGCTGCTGATCCGGCTGGCCAGCACGGCACTGGCCTTCTGGCTGGCCACGCTGCTCATCCCGGGCATCACGCTGGAATCGGAGTCCGCCACCGACGCGGTCACCACGCTCGTCCTCGTCGCGGCGATCTTCGGCGTGGTCAACGCGGTGCTCCAGCCGGTCATCAAGACCGTCGGTTGCGGCTTCTACCTGCTGACCCTCGGGCTGATCGCGTTGGTGGTCAACGGGCTGCTGTTCCTGCTCACGAGCTGGATCGCCGACCAGGCCGGGCTGCCCTTCCACGTCGACAGCTTCTGGCCGGAGGCAGTGCTCGGCGCGCTCTTCGTCGGGATCGTCACCTGGATCCTCGGCGCCGTCCTCGATCGGGACTGAGCCGCACCGCCGCGGGGCGGCCGGCCAGATGCCGGGAACTGGCCGCTCAGCGGGCCGAGTCGCCGGGCTAGTGTCACCAGGGTGACCACCCTGACCCGCCACGACGGCTACCTGCTGAGCACCGACCCGGACCGGATCGACCTGGACCGCGTGCACCACTGGCTCTCCACCGACGCGTACTGGGCGATCGGGCGGGACCGGGAGACGGTGGCGCGCGCGTTCGCCGGGTCGGTGGCGTTCGGCGTCTACCGCCCCGGCGACGGGCGGCAGGTCGCCGTCGCCCGCGCGGTCACCGACGGGGCCACCTTCGCCTGGCTCTGCGACGTCTACGTCGACCCGGGCGAGCGCGGCCGGGGGCTGGGCACCTGGCTGGCCGGCGCGGTCCGCGACCACCTCGCCGGCCTGGGCGTACGCCGGATCCTGCTGGCCACCTTCGACGCCCACGAGGTGTACGCGAAGGTGGGCTTCGCCCCGGTGGCCGATCCGCACCGCTGGATGCAGCTCGACCAGCGGGACCAGCCGATGGGACCGGCCACCGGCAAGGAACCAGGCGGCCAGCCGCCCCTTACGGTGGAGGCGTGACGCCACTTCGCCTCGGCTACCTCTACGGTTTCGGCGCGTACCTGCTCTGGGGCTTCTTCCCGCTCTACATGAAGCTGCTGCGCCCGGCCGGGCCGATGGAGATCCTGGCCCACCGGATCGTCTGGTCGGTGGCGTTCGTCGCCCTGCTGCTGGCCGCGATGCGCAACGTCGGCTTCCTGCGGGCGCTGCTGCGCCGACCCCGCGCGCTGGCCGGCGTCGCCGCGGCCGCCGCGCTGATCGCGGTCAACTGGGGCACCTACATCTACGGCGTCAACTCGGACCGGGTGGTGGAGACCGCCCTCGGCTACTTCATCAACCCGCTGGTGGTGGTGCTGCTGGGCGTCACCGTGCTGCGCGAGCGGCTGCGTCCCGCGCAGTGGCTGGCGCTCGGCATCGGCGGGCTGGCCGTGGCGGTGCTGACCGTCGACTACGGCCGGCCGCCCTACCTGGCGCTGGTCCTGGCGCTCAGCTTCGCCGGCTACGGCCTGGTCAAGAAGCGACTCGGGCTGCCCGCCGCGGAAGGGCTCTTCGTCGAGTCGGCGGTGCTGGCGCTGCCCGCGCTGGCGTACCTGGGCTGGCTCACCGCCGGCGGCGACGCCACCTTCGGGCACGTCTCGGTCGGGCACACCGTGCTGCTGGTGGCGGCCGGCGCGGCGACCGCGATCCCGCTGCTGCTCTTCGCCGGGGCGGCGAACCGGCTCCCGCTCACCGGCCTCGGCATGCTCCAGTACCTCGCCCCGATCCTCCAGCTCGGCTGCGGCGTGCTGATCTTCCACGAGCCGATGCCGCCGGCCCGGCTGGCCGGCTTCGCCCTGGTCTGGGCCGCGCTGATCGTCTTCACCGTCGACGCCCTCCGCCACTCCCGCCGCACCCGCGCCGCCACCGTCGCCGCCCGCCACGCCGCCCCCACCCCCGCCACGACCCGCTGACCCCACCCCCGCCCCTCACCCCTCGCGATCTTGCACTTCCCGCCCCGACACAAGGGACACGCCTCGCATCTATTGGGCACAAAGTGCGAGATCGACGGCGCGGGGGCGGGGCGCGGGGCGGGTCAGCGGACGTCGTAGGCGAGGACGGGGGTGCCGTCGGCGCGGAGCAGCTCCAGCCGGACCAGTTCGGCGTCGGTGAAGCGGGTTGCGCCGGTGATCCGCAGGTCGTCGCCGGGGGCGGCGAGCCAGGAACCGACCTGCTCCGTCGCGCCGTCCGGGCCGTGCGCCACCAGCCGGAAGGTGTACGCCTTGGCGTAGCCCGTCCTGGCGACGTATCCGCAGCGCATCCGCACCTCGGTGCCCCAGCCGGTGCTGGTCAGGGCGATCTCGGCGTACACCGGCACGGTGCCGGCCACCGGCTGCATGGTGACCATCCGCACGTCGCCGGGCGGCGGGGTGGCCGCCTCGCGGGGCAGCACCACGGCGGTGCCGACGCCGACGACCAGGGCCAGCGCGGCGGCGGCGAGGGCGGTGAGGGCGTACCGGCGGCGGGCGGCCGACCGCTCGCGGCGCCGGCGGTCGCCTGCGGCGGTGAGCAGCTCGGACACCCGGGGGTTCTCCGGCGACGGCAGGAACTGCTCCAGCCCGGCCGGATCGAGCCGGCCCAGCAGGCCGGGCAGAACGGCGATCTCGGCGGCCGCCTCGCGGCACGCGGCACAGCCGGCGAGGTGCCGCTCGTAGGCCGCCCGTTCGGCGGGGGCCAACGCACCCAGCACGTACGCGCCGTCGTCGTGCGCGAAGTCGCACCGGGTCATGCGGTCACCCCCATCTCGGCAAGGACCAACCGTAGTGAGCGCAGGGCGTAGTGCGTCCGGGACTTCACGGTGCCCGGCGGCACGCCCAGCCGGGAGGCCGCCTCGGCCACCGACCGCCCCTGGTAGAAGCACTCCACCAGCACCTCCCGGTGGGTGGGGCTGAGCCGGTTCAGCGCCTCGGCGACGGTCCACGCCTCCACCGCGCGTTCCGCCTCGTCCACCGTCTCCGGGGGTTCGGGCAGCTCGTCGGTGAAGACCTCGCCGACCCGGGTGGAGCGGCGCCGCCAGGCGTCGATGGCCAGGTTGCGGGCGGTGGTGAAGAGCCAGGCCCGGACCGAGCCGCGCTCCGGGTCGAGCGACTCCGGGTGCCGCCAGGCCCGCAGCAGCGTCTCCTGCACCAGGTCCTCGGCCCGCTGCCGGTCACCGTTGACGAGGCGCAGGGCGTGCGCGTAGAGCGCCTCCGCGTGCTCGTCGTGCAGCGCGCGGAGCAGTTGGGCGTCGTGGTCGCTGATGGCGGTCTCCTCGCTCTCGGCGCGACTCCGACAGTGGCGTTCGCACGGGAATACGCGCCGTCACCCGGATCGGTTCAGCCGCAGGTCATCGTGGCAGCCCCGGCGGAGGTGTTCACGCCCGGTTCACGCCGCCGCCGACGCCCGCTCACCGGGTCCTCCTACCGTCCGGCGGGTACGCACGCCAGCGGCTGTCCGGCGTGCACCGACCCCCTCCAGGAGGCTCCTTCCATGAGCGACCGTCCCCGGCTGCTCCCGTTGCTGGGCGCCACCCGCCACGGCAGCCGCGACGCCATGACCTGTCTGTACCGGTGCGGCAACGCCTGCGACCACCCGGTGCCGAACACCTCCGACAACGCGTACTTCGGCGACGTGGTGGGCGCGGAGGTCTCCCGGCGCGGCGTGGTCCGGGCCGGCGCGGTCGGCGCGCTGGTCCTCGGCTTCGGCGGCGCGGCGGCCGGCGCGCTGGCCGGCGCCGCCCCCGCCACGGCCGCCCCCGCCGCGGCTGCCCCCGTGGTGCCCGAGGGCGCCGGCTTCGGCCGCCCCTCCGGCGGCGTCGGCAGCGGCGCGCTGACCTTCAAGCCGGTCCCGCCGAACACCCTGGACACCTTCGTCGTCCCCAACGGGTACGACCACGCCGTCGTCATCCGCTGGGGCGACCCGGTCGTCCCGGGCGCGCCCGAGTTCGACCTGCACGGCCAGACCGCCGCCGCGCAGGCCAAGCAGTTCGGCTACAACAACGACTTCGTCGGGGTGCTGCCGCTGGACGGGCGCGGGCAGCGGGCGCTGCTCGTGGTCAACCACGAGTACACCAACGAGGACCTGATGTTCCCCGGCTTCAAGAGCCAGGACGCGCTGACCGTGGAGCAGCTCCGGGTCGCGATGGCCGCGCACGGCATGTCCGTGGTGGAGCTGGAGCGGGTCGAGGGCACCGGGCAGTGGCAGCCGGTCACCAAGGGCCGCCGGCCGTACAACCGGCGGATCACGGCGCTGGCCACGAAGTTCGAGCTGACCGGGCCGGCCGCCGGTTCGGCCGCCCTGAGGACCGCCGCCGACCCGAAGGGCCGCACGGTCGTCGGCACCCTCAACAACTGCGCCGGCGGGGTGACCCCGTGGGGCACGGTGCTCTCCGGCGAGGAGAACTTCAACCAGTACTTCGTCGGCGGCGACGGCGCGCCGGAGGCGGACAAGCCGAAGCTGGCCCGCTACGGCATCACCACCACCGCCCGCTACCCGAGCGGCAGCCGCAAGTGGGAGCGCGCCGACGAGCGGTTCGACCTGGCCAAGCACCCGAACGAGGCCAACCGGCACGGCTGGATCGTGGAGATCGACCCGTTCGACCCGGAGAGCCGCCCGCGCAAGCACACCGCGCTGGGCCGGTTCAAGCACGAGGGCGCGAACGTCATCGTCGCCGCCAGCGGGCATGTGGTCGCGTACATGGGCGACGACGAGCGGTTCGACTACCTCTACAAGTTCGTCTCCGACAAGAAGTTCATGAAGGGCAACTCCTGGGTCGCCCGCAGGCACAACCTGACCCTGCTGGAGTCGGGCACCCTCTACGTCGCCCAGCTGGAGCAGACCAGCGCCGGCGAGATCGACGGTTCCGGCAAGCTCCCCGCCGACGGCGCGTTCAACGGCCGGGGCCGCTGGATCAAGCTGGTCAGCGGCAACCGCTCGTACGTCGACGGGATGACCGCCGCCGACGTGCTGACCTTCACCCGGCTCGCCGGCGACAAGGTCGGGGCGACCAAGATGGACCGCCCGGAGGACGTCGAGCCGAGCCTGCTCACCGGCAAGGTGTACGTGGCGCTGACCAACAACACCGACCGGGGCAAGGCCGGCAAGCCGGCCGCCGACGAGGCCAACCCGCGCAACCTGAACAAGCACGGTCAGGTGCTGGAGCTGGTCGAGGACCGTGGCGACAACTCCGCCGAGACGTTCGCCTGGTCGCTGCCGATCGTCTGCGGCGACCCGGCCGACCCGTCGACGTACTTCGGCGGGTACGACAAGGCGGCGGTCTCTCCGATCTCCTGCCCGGACAACGTGGCGTTCGACGCCACCGGGAACCTCTGGATCTCCACCGACGGCAACGCGCTGGGCAGCAACGACGGCCTCTTCGCGACCGCCGTCGAGGGACCGGAGCGGGGCCACCTGAAGCAGTTCCTGACCGTGCCGGTGGGCGCGGAGGCCTGCGGCCCGTTCATCACGGGGGACAACCGCTCGGTCTTCGTGGCCGTACAGCACCCGGGTGAGATCAGCGGCGCGTCGGTCGAGAAGCCGGCCTCGAACTGGCCGGACGGCGACTACGCCAAGCCCGGCGTGGTGGTGACCTGGCGTCTCGACGGCGGGCCGGTCGGCAGCTGACTCCTCCTCGGGCGGTCCGGCGCTGGACCGCCACCGAGGGCCCTCTCCCAGCCGGGGTGAGGGCCCTCGGCCGTTTCCGGGCACGGCGCGCCCGTCGCGGCGGAGCCGGGCCGGGTCGGGCCAGCGGAACCGGGCCGCGAAGGGCCGGCGCGGCGGAACCGGGCCGCGAACGGCCGGCGCGGCGGAACCGGGCCGGGCACGGCCGGTGCGGCGGTGCCCGTCGGCCGGGTCAGCTCTCCGACGCCAGGCCGTCGGCGATGGCCCGGGCGGCGGTGAGCAGCTTCGCCCGGACCACCCGGGCGGAGGTCATCATCTCGCTGGCCGGCAGGGCACAGGCCAGCACCACCCGGCGCTCCATGTCCTTGTCGGGGCTGACCAGCACCGCGGCGCACGCCACCCCCTGCCGGAACTGCCCCAGCTCCAGCTGCATGCCGCGCCGGTCGCCGGCGGCCAGGTCGGCCTCGAACGCCTCCGTGCTGGTCAGGGTGGCGGAGGTGAACGGGCGCATGCCGTACTCGCGCAGGTAGCGGAAGCGCTGCTCGGCGGTCAGCGTGGCGAGCAGGGCCTTGCCCAGGGCGGTCGCGTGCGCCCCCTCGTCGAACCCGGGCACCAGGTCCTCCAGGTAGGGCGAGCGGGGGCCCTCGGCGACGGCCGTGACGGCCACCTGACCGCCCACGAACCGGCCCAGGTAGTGACTGTAGCCCGTGTCCACGGCGGCCCGGCGCAGGCTCTCTCCGACCGCCGGCGGCCCCCGGAACGCCGTCACCAGCTCGCGGTAACGGTCGGCCACCTCCAGGCCCACGATGTACGTGCCGTCCTCGCGCCGGATCACGTAGCCCTCGTAGGCCAGGGTGCGGACCAGGTGGTAGGTCGTCGCCACGGTCAGCTCACACCGCCGGGCGATCTGCTTGACGGTCAGCCCCTTCGGGGCGCGACCGACCGACTCGAGCACTCGTAGCGCGCGGGACACGCTCCGGATGAGATCCGAAGGTTCCGCCAAGGGGTCGCGCACAACCACCTCCGCCGCCGGGGACTTACACCATATGAAATACAGGCCCGGTGCGAAATGCCTGTTCGGGTGGAGGATGCCAGATCGTGGCGGACAGCGCGTACCCGCACCGGCACTATGCGTGACCCGAGGCGACCTCGCGTAGGTTTGCCGCACCATGACCCGCCCCGCGCTCCACCCCGCCCCGGACGCCGCGCCGCCCCGCCCCGCCCGGGCCGCCGCCGGTGCCGTCGCCGTCACCATCGCCTCCGTGCTGCCGGTCTTCCTGGTCGGCGGGCTCGCCGTGCAGCTGGGCGACGACCTCGGCTTCTCCCCCGCCGGGCTGGGCCTGGCCGTCTCCGTCTACTTCGGGGTCGGCGCGCTGGCGTCGGTGCCCTCCGGGAGGCTCGTCGACCGGTACGGGCCGGCCGTGGTGGCCCGCTGCGCCATCCTGCTCTCCGCCGGGGCGATGCTCGCCGTCGCCGCCCTCGCCCGGTCGTACGCCGTGCTGGTGGGGTTGCTGGCGCTCAGCGCCGCCGCCAACGCCCTCGGCCAGCTCGCCAGCAACGCCGCGCTGGCCCGGCACGTGCCGGCGCGGCGGCAGGGGCTGTCGTTCGGGGTGAAGCAGGCCGCCATCCCCGTCTCCACCCTGCTGGCCGGCGCGGCGGTGCCGACGGTCGCGCTGACCGCCGGCTGGCGGTGGGCGTTCGTGGTGGCCGCCGGGGCGGCCCTGGCGGCGCTGCCCGCCGTACCCGCGCGGGAGCCCCGCCCGGGCCGGACGGCCGCACCCGCCCGCGCCGGCCGCGCCACGGCGGCCCTGCTGGTGGTCGGGGCCGCCGCGATGCTCGCCGCGGCGGCCGCGAACGCGCTGGGCACCTTCGTGGTGGACTCCGCCGTCGACCGGGGGCTCACCCCCGGACTGGCCGGGCTGACCCTGACCCTCGGCAGCGCGGTCTGCGTCACCGCGCGGGTCTGCGCGGGCTGGCTGGCGGACCGGCGCCCCACCGGGCACGTGGCCGTCATCGCCGGCATGCTCGTGGTCGGCGCGGCCGGGCTGGGCCTGCTCGCCGTCGCCGGCCCGGCACCGCTGGTCCTCGGCGTGGTGCTCGGCTTCGGCCTGGGCTGGGCGTGGCCGGGGCTGATGACGTTCGCGGTGGTCCGGCTGCACCCGCAGGCCCCGGCCGCCGCCACCTCGATCACCCAGACCGGGGTGTACGCGGGCGGGTGCCTCGGCCCGCTGGGCCTCGGCACGGTCGCCGCCCACGCCGGCTACCCCGCGATGTGGCTCACCGCCGGGGCGGCCATGCTGGCCGCCGCCGCCCTGATGCTCACCGGCAGCCGGCTGCTCACCCGCCACTGAGCGGGCCGGGCCGATCCTGTCGGTGCCGACGGCTAGTTTGTCGATCATGAATTCGTGGCACCACGCGCAGTCGGCGGCGCGCAAGTGGGGCGGCACCCCGGAGGACTACCTGCCGATCGAGGAGTTCATCGACTCCTCCAAACAGATCATCGGGGACGTCCGGCACCGCGCGATGTACCACCACACCGCCGGCATCTACCTCTGCCAGCGGATCTTCGGCGACACCCTCCAGGTCGGCCGCAAGCGCGTCCCGGTCCGGCTGATCGCCGAACGGCACGTGCTGGAGGACCTGGGCTGGCTGCCCAGCCCCGCCGACTACCTCGACGGGATGCCGATCCGCCCCTGGATGTCCGGCGCCCGGCGCAAGGACCTGCCCCTCTCCACCCTGCTCGGAGGCGACCAGTGAGTCACGTCAGTTTCCTCGGCATCCCGGTCGAGGGTGAGATCACCCAGGGCCACCGGGTCCCGCAGCGGCCCCTGGAGGAGCTGCGACCGCTCCTGCGCGCCCTGCTCGACGACGAGGCCGTCACGGAGTTCGGCTGGCGGCAGTTCACGCCCTACTTCAACGACGGGGAGCCGTGCGTCTTCGGCGTCCAGGACGTGTGGGTACGCACCACCGCCGACGGGCCGCAGGCCGACCCGGACGACCTCTGCGTGGGCGAGTACGCCGACCGGCACCCCAGCCTGGGCGGTTGGGCGTCCTCGAGTCGGGACACGTACCGAGGGCACGACGAGGCCCGCTACCTGCGCGCGTACGCCTTCGCCGAGGCCCTCGAGGCGGGCGGCTTCGACGACGTGCTCCTGGAGACGTTCGGCGACCACGCCGACGTGATCGTCCGTCGAGCGGGAATCCAGGTCCAGTCCTACGAGCACGACTGACCGGCGGCCCCGGGCCGCCCCGCCCCGGGGCTGCCCGGGACGGGCGTCAGCTCGTGCGGTCGGCGATGTAGTCGCAGAGGGATTCCAGGGCACGGCGGGCCGGGCTCTCCGGGAGCGGCGCGAGCTGCTCCCGGGCCTCCTCGGCGTAGCTGCGGACCGTCTCCCGGGCCCGCTTGAGCGCCGGGCTCTCGCGGAGCAGGCCGAGCGCCTCGGCGTGCAGGTCGTCGTCGGTCAGCGGGCCGGTGGCCAGGATCTCCCGCAGCCGCACCGAGGCGGCGTCGGCGTCGTCCGAGGCGAGCGCGTAGAGCACCGGCAGGGTCGGCACGCCCTCACGCAGGTCGGTGCCGGGGGTCTTGCCCGACTCCACCGACTCCGAGGCGATGTCGAGCAGGTCGTCGGAGAGCTGGAACGCCACCCCGATGGTCTCGCCGTAGCCGGCCAGCGCCTCGATGTGCTCCGGGGCGGCGCCGCCGAACATGCCGCCGAAGCGGGCCGAGGTGGCGATCAGCGAGCCGGTCTTCCCCGCGATCACGTCCAGGTAGTGGGCCACCGGGTCGTCGCCGGGGCGGGGGCCGACGGTCTCGGCGATCTGGCCGTGCACCAGCCGGGCGAAGGTGCGCGCCTGGAGGCGTACGGCCTCGATCCCCAGGTCGGCCGCGATGTCGGCGGCGCGGGCGAAGAGGTAGTCGCCGACGAGGATGGCGACCGAGTTGGTCCACCGGGAGTTGGCGCTGGGCGCCCCCCGGCGCACGGCGGCCTCGTCCATCACGTCGTCGTGGTAGAGCGTCGCCAGGTGGGTGAGCTCCATCACCACCGCGGCCGGCACGACCTGGGCGCTGGTCGGGTCGCCGAACTGCGCGCCCAACGCCACCAGCAGCGGCCGGAACCGCTTGCCGCCGGCCTCCACGAGGTGCCGGGCGGCCTCGGTGACGAACGGGTCGGCACTGGCCACACTGGCCCGCAACTCGACCTCGACACCCTCCAGCAGGCCCAGCACGGACGCCTCGACGCGGGGATCGGCGAGATAGAGGCCGAGCGCGCCGAACTGACTCGTGCTCACCCTGGTCCGACGGCCGCCGGACCCGATGGCACTTGAACGCTCGCCAGCCGGATTCACCACGCCTTCAACCATGCCACACCCCTCCGACCTGCCCGGGACGGGGGATACGGCGCGGGGGCCGGCACGCCGTGGCGTACCGGCCCCCGCAGGCCCGAGCGTCGGTCATCTGACAAATTCGGCGGCACCGGTGGCCAGGTCGAGCAGCGGCGCCGGGGCGACGCCGAGGACCAGGGTGGCGATCACGCCGATCATCAGCGCGGCCGAGGTCAGCCCGCCCGGCACGGCGACGGTCGGCGTCGACTCGCCCGGCTCGGAGAGCCACATCATCACCACGACCCGCAGGTACGGGAAGGCCAGCACCATGCTGGTCAGCACGCCGGCGATCACCAGCCACGCCTGCCCGCCGTCGAGCGCCGGCCCGAAGACCGCGAACTTGCTCGTGAAGCCGCTGGTCAGCGGGATGCCGGCGAAGGCGAGCAGGATGAAGGTGAAGACGCCGGCGTAGAACGGCGAACG
Organism: Micromonospora sp. NPDC002717; assembly: GCF_040295705.1. Taxonomy (NCBI): domain Bacteria; kingdom Bacillati; phylum Actinomycetota; class Actinomycetes; order Micromonosporales; family Micromonosporaceae; genus Micromonospora; species Micromonospora sp. NPDC002717. The sequence continues at coordinate 315,740 of NZ_JBEOVW010000001.1, forward strand.
CCGCCCCAGCCCGGCCCAGCGGGACAGGTGGGTGGCCTCCCCGTCGGCGTCGCGCACCAGGGTCACCACGGCGAACGCGGCGAGCACCGAGAAGCCGTACGCGACCAGGTAGAACATCGTCCCCGAGACCCCGTCGGCGCTCGGTGCCAGCACGCCCACCAGCAGGTAGCCGGCGTTGGCGATCGAGGAGTACGCCAGCAGCCGCTTGATGTCGGTCTGGGTGACCGCCAGCACCGCGCCGACCAGCATGGTCAGCACCGCCACCGCGCCGAGGACCGGGGTGAACTGCCACCGCGCCCCGTCGAAGGCGACGTGGAAAACCCGCAGCAGGGCGCCGAACGCGGCGACCTTGGTGCAGGCGGCCATGAAACCGGTGATGGGGGTCGGCGCGCCCTGGTAGACGTCCGGCGTCCAGACGTGGAACGGGGCGGCAGCGGCCTTGAAGAGCAGGCCGATGGCGAGCATCGCCATGCCGGCGAAGAGCAGCACCGGGCTGGCCGGGGAGTCCGCCACGGCCGCGTGGACGGTGGCGAAGTCGACGCCCGCCTGCCGGCCCGGGACGCCCGCGGTGAAGCCGTACACCAGGGCCACGCCGAACAGGAAGAAGGCCGAGGCGTACGCGCCGAGCATGAAGTACTTCAGCGCGGCCTCCTGGCTCAGCAGCCGCCGGCGGCGGGCCAGCGCGCAGAGCAGGTACAGCGGCAGCGAGAAGACCTCGAGCGCGATGAACATGGTCAGCAGGTCGTTCGCCGCCACGAAGATCAGCATGCCGCCGATCGCGAACGTGGTCAGCGGGTAGACCTCGGTGAGGCCGTTCTTGCCCTCGGCCTGCCGCCGGTCGTCGGCCGACTCGGCGGTGACCGCGGCCTGGGCGACGAACGCCCCGCCCCGCTCCACCGAGCGCTCGCCGATGAGCAGCAGCGCCATCGCGGCGAGGACCAGGATCGCGCCCTGGAGGAAGAGCGTCGGCCCGTCGACCGCGATCGCCCCGCCGATGGTGATCGACCGCTCGTCCGCCGCCAGCACCACCATCGTCAGCGCGGCGAGCACCGCCAGCAGGGCCAACGAGAGCTGCACCACGTGCCGGAGCCGGCGGGGCACGAACGCCTCGACCAGCACGCCGAGCAGCGCGGCGCCCAGCATGATCAGGGTCGGCGCGAGCGCCGCGTAGTCGATCGACGGCAGTTTCAGCTCATTCACTTTGCCGCCTCCTGGACGGTGCCGCCCGAGGTCGGGGCGGGGTCGGTCCTGCCGATGTCCTGCATGGTCGCCTGCACGGCCGGGTTGATCACGTCGGTCACCGGCTTCGGGTAGAAGCCGAGCAGCACGATCAGCACGATCAGCGGGGCGACCACGAACTTCTCGCGCAGGTTGAGGTCCCGCCGCATGCCGTCGACCTCGGTCAGCGCCGGATTGAGCGTGCCCTGCGTGGTGCGCTGCACCATCCACAGCACGTACGCGGCGGCCAGGATGATGCCGAGCGTAGCGATCACCGCGACCGGCTTGTTCACCGTGAACGTGCCGATCAGCACCAGGAACTCGGAGACGAACGGCGCGGTGCCGGGCAGCGCGAGCGAGGCCAGACCGGCGAAGAAGAGCACCCCGGCCAGGAGCGGCACCAGTTTGCCGGCACCACCGAAGTCGCTGATCAGCGCCGAGCCGCGCCGGGCGATGAGCATGCCCACCACCAGGAAGAGCAGGCCGGTGGCGAGGCCGTGGTTGAGCATGTAGAGCACCGCGCCGGTGCCCGCCTGGGTGGTGAAGGCGAAGATGCCCACCCCGATGAAGCCGAAGTGCGCGATCGACGTGTACGACACCAGCCGCTTGAGGTCGTTCTGGCCCACCGCCAGCAGCGCGGCGTAGATGATGCCGATCAGGCCCAGCGCCAGCGCCCACGGGGCGAACCACTTGGCCGCGTCCGGGAACAGCGGCAGGCAGTAGCGCAGGATGCCGAACGTGCCGACCTTGTCGAGCACGCCGACGAGCAGCGCCGCCGCGCCGGCCGGGGCCGCGCCACCGGCGTCCGGCAGCCAGGTGTGGAACGGGAAGAACGGCGCCTTGATCGCGAACGCGAGGAAGAAGCCGAGGAACAGCCAGCGCTCCGTGCCGGTGGAGATGTCCACCTGGGACAGCGCCTGCCAGTCGAAGGTCTTTCCGCCGACCACCCAGAGGCCGATCACCGCGGCGAGCATGAACAGGCCGCCGACGAGCGAGTAGAGGAAGAACTTCACCGCCGCGTACTGCCGCTGGTGGCCGCCGTAGCTGCCGATGAGGAAGTACATCGGCACCAGCATGACCTCGAAGAACACGTAGAACAGGAAGACGTCGGCGGCGGCGAAGACGCCGATCATCGTGCACTCGAGGACGAGCAGCAGCGCGAAGTAGACCGGCACCGACCGCTTCGACGACTCGGCGTCGTGCCAGGACGCCAGGATCACCAGCGGCACCAGCACCGCGATCAGCATCAGCATGACCAGCGCGATGCCGTCGGCGGCGAAGGTGAAGCTGACGCCCCAGTTCGGGATCCACGGGTACGACTCGCGGAACTGGAAGCGGTCACCACCGACCTGGAAGGTCACCCACATGACCACCGACAGCGCCAGCACCAGCAGCGACCAGCCGAGCGCCACCTGCTTGGCCAGTTCCGGCCGGCTGCGCGGCAGGAAGGCCACCACCAGGGCACCGACCAGCGGTGCCACGGTGAGCACCGAGAGGAACGGGAAGTCGGACATTATGCGGCCTTACCTCCGTCGTCACTGCGCGGTCCGCCGACGACGGCCGCCTGGAAGAGGTCGATCACGCCAGCCACCCCGCCTCGACGGCCAGGAACGCCGCCACCACCAGCAGCGCGCCGGCCAGGATCGAGGTGGCGTACGACCGGACGAAGCCCGTCTGGAGCCGCCGGAGCCGGCCCGAGCCGCCACCGATCCCCGCCGCGAGGCCGTTGACCAGCCCGTCGACGCCCCGGTTGTCCAGGTAGACCAGCGCCCGGGTGAGGAAGATGCCCGGCTTCTCGAAGACCGCCTCGTTGAACGCGTCGGTGTAGAGGTTGCGCCGGGCGGCGGTGACCAGCACCCCGGCCGGCTGCGGCGCGGTGGCCGTGCCGCCCCGGAACAGGAACCAGGCGAGCCCGGCACCGAGCACGGTGACCAGGATCGACAGGATCGTGACCACGGCGTGCGAGAGCACCGGGTGGTGCTCGGCCTCCTGGCCGCCCAGCCCGGCGGTGGCGGTCAGCCAGTCCGGCACCGAGGTGGAGAGCAGGTAGCCGGCCCCGACGGAGCCGATCGCCAGCAGGACCAGCGGGACGGTCATCAGCTTCGGCGACTCGTGCGGGTGCTCGATGTCCTCCGTCCAGCGCTTCGGGCCGTGGAAGGTGAGCACGAAGAGCCGGGTCATGTAGAACGCGGTGAGCCCGGCGCCGAGCAGGGCCGCGCCGCCGAAGAGCCAGGCGGTCCAGTCCTCCCGCTCGAACGCGGCCACGATGATCGGCTCCTTGGAGAAGTAGCCGGACAGCGGCGGGATGCCGATGATGGCGAGCCAGCCCATCATGAACGTCAGCCAGGTGACCTTCATGTGCTTCGAGAGGCCACCGAAGCGGCGAATGTCGACCTGGTCGTTCATGCCGTGCATGACCGAGCCGGCGCCGAGGAACATGTTGGCCTTGAAGAAGCCGTGCGCCAGCAGGTGGATGATGGCCAGCGCGTACGCGCCCCCGCCGAGGCCGACACCGACGAACATGTAGCCGATCTGGCTCACCGTCGACCAGGCCAGCACCCGCTTGATGTCGTCCTTGGCCGCGCCGATGACGCAGCCGATCAGCAGGGTCAGCGCGCCGACGCTCACCACCACGAGCTGGAGGGTGGAGTTGGCCGAGAAGATCGGGTTGGAGCGGGCGATCAGGTAGACGCCCGCCGTGACCATGGTGGCGGCGTGGATGAGCGCCGACACCGGGGTCGGGCCCTCCATCGCGTCCGGCAGCCACGCCTGGAGCGGGAACTGGCCGGACTTGCCGGTCGCGCCGAGCAGCAGCAGCAGGCCGAGCACCAGCACCGTGGTCGCGGTCAGCGAGCCGACGCCGTTGAAGACCTCGTCGTACTGGGTGGTGCCGAGGGTGGCGAACATGATGAAGATGCCGATCGCCAGGCCGGCGTCGCCGACCCGGTTCATCAGGAACGCCTTCTTGCCGGCCGTGGCGGCGCTCGGCCGCTCGTACCAGAAGGAGATCAGCAGGTACGACGCCAGACCGACGCCCTCCCAGCCGAAGTAGAGCATCACGTAGTTGTTGCCGAGCACCAGCAGGAGCATGGCGGCGACGAACAGGTTGAAGTACCCGAAGAACCGCCGGCGCCCCGCGTCGTGCGCCATGTACTCGACCGCGTAGAGGTGGATCAGGAAACCCACCCCGGTGATCAGCAGCACGAAGACGGCGGCCAGCGGGTCGAAGAGCAGGCCGAAGTCCACCCGCAGGTCGCCGACCGTGATGAAGTCCCACAGGCTCAGCTCGACCGACTTGTTCTCCAGGCCACGCAGCTGGAAGAAGTAGGTCAGGCCCAGCACGAACGCGGCGCCGATGGCGGCCACCCCGAGCCAGTGCCCCCAGCGGTCCGCCCGCCGGCCGAGCAGCAGCAGGATCGCCGCGCTGACCAGCGGGATCGCCACCAGCAGCCAGACGCTGCCCAGCAGCCCGTCCGCCGTCGCGTACGCGACGGTGCCCGCCGGCTCAGCCGGGGCGTTCGTCAGAATCGTTCCCACCGCAGGACCCCTCAGTACTTCAGCAGGTTGGCGTCGTCGACGCTCGCGGAGCGCCGGGTCCGGAAGATCGCCATGATGATCGCGAGCCCGACCACGACCTCGGCCGCCGCGACCACCATCACGAAGAACGCCATGATCTGGCCGTTGAGGTCACCGTTGATCCGGCTGAAGGTGACCAGCATCAGGTTGGCCGCGTTGAGCATCAGCTCGATGCACATGAACAGCACGATCGCGTTGCGCCGGATCAGCACACCGGCCGCGCCGATGGTGAACAGCACCGCGGCCAGCACCAGGTAGTAGTCGGGCGTCATTTCTCGGTCCCCTTCAGCGAGGTCTCCCGGTCGGTGAGCTCGCGCACCGGCAGGATGTCGGGGGTGCTCACCTCGGTCAGCCGGCCGTCGGGCAGGCGGGCCGGGGTGGCCACCGAGGACGAGGTCGCGTAGACGCCCGGGCCGGGCTTCGGGCCCGGGTAGTTGCCCGGGGCGAAGCGCGCCCGCATGGTCGTCGGCTGGTCCAGCTTGTCCTGCTTGCGCCGCTCGATGTGCGCCAGCACCATCGCGCCGACCGCGGCGGTGATGAGCAGCGCCGAGGTGAGCTCGAACGCGAAGACGTACTTGGTGAAGAGCAGCCGGGCGATGCCCTGCACGTTGCCCTCGGCGTTGGCCTGCTCCAGGCCGACGGCCGTGGTGCCCTCCAGCGCGCGCCAGAGGCCGCCGCCGACGAGGCCGGCGAAGCCGAGCCCGAGCACCACCGCCGCGACCCGCTGGCCGCGGAGCGTCTCGATCAGCGAGTCCGAGGCGTCCCGGCCCACCAGCATCAGCACGAACAGGAAGAGCATCATGATCGCGCCGGTGTAGACGATGATCTGCACCATGCCGATGAACGGCCCGGCCTGGAGCACGTAGAACACGCCCAGGCAGAGCATGGTCAGCACCAGCCAGAGCGCCGAGTGCACGGCGTTGCGCGCCGCGACCATCCCGATCGCGCCGATCAGCGCCAGCGGGGCCAGGATCCAGAACGTCACCTGCTCCCCACCGGAGACCTCGCCCGCCGCGGCGAGCACCGTCTGCGTGGTCATGCTCCGTCCCCCTTGGCGGCCGCCGCCCGCTGGGCGTGCTGCTCGGCGCCGGGGAAGGTCACACCGGGGTGCTCCTCCACCTGGTACCGGCCCGGGTTGTTGGCCGAGTGCTCCGCGCCGGCCGAGGTGCCCGGGTTGGTCAGCGCGCCCACGTAGTAGTCCTTCTCGCTGTCGCCCAGCCGCATCGGGTGCGGCGGCTGCTCCATGCCCGGCAGCAGCGGCGCGAGCAACTGCTCCTTCGTGAAGATCAGATCCTGCCGGCTGTCCCGGGCCAGCTCGTACTCGTTGCTCATCGTCAGCGAGCGGGTCGGGCAGGCCTCGATGCAGAGCCCGCAGAAGATGCAGCGGGCGTAGTTGATCTGGTAGATGCTGGCGTACCGCTCACCCGGCGAGAAGCGCTGCTCGTCGGTGTTGTCGCCGCCCTCGACGTAGATCGCGTCGGCCGGGCAGGCCCAGGCGCACAGCTCGCAGCCGATGCACTTCTCCAGCCCGTCCGGGTGCCGGTTGAGGATGTGCCGCCCGTGGTAGCGCGGCGCCGACACCGGCGGCTTGAACGGGTAGTCGGTGGTGACGACCTTCTTGAACATGTGCGAGAAGGTGACACCGAAGCCCTTGAACGTTCCGGTGATCGCGCCCACGTCACACCTCCCTGGAGTCCGAGCCGGCGGCGATGTTGGCCGGCTCCCGCTCGGCGACCACGCGCCTGGTGCGCGGGCTCGGTGGTACCTGCAGGTCCATCGGGGGCAGCGGGAAGCTCCCGTGCGGCCGGTTGTCGACCTGTTCCTGGACGGTGGGCTTCGGCTGCGGCTTCCGGCTCGGCCACAGCAGCGTGGCGAGCAGCAGGATGCCGGCGGGGATGCCGACCGCGATCAGCTTGCTGCGCGAGTCCCAGTCCTCGATCGAGCGCAGGCCGGCCAGGACCAGGATCCAGGCCAGGTTGATCGGGAGCAGCACCTTCCAGCCGAAGCGCATGAACTGGTCGTAGCGCAGCCGGGGCAGCGTGCCCCGCAGCCAGACGAAGACGAAGACCAGCAGGACGACCTTGGCGAAGAACCAGAGCATCGGCCACCAGCCGGAGTTCGCGCCGGCCCAGATGGTGGTGATCGGCGCCGGGGCCCGCCAGCCGCCCAGGAAGAGCGTCGTGGTGACCGCGGACATGGTGACCATCGAGACGTACTCGCTGAGCATGAAGAGCGCGAACTTCAGCGAGCTGTATTCCGTCATGAAGCCCGCGACCAGCTCGGACTCCGCCTCGGGCAGGTCGAACGGCGCGCGGTTGGTCTCGCCGACCGTGGCGATGAAGAAGATGACGAAGCTGGGCAGCAGCAGGATCGCGTACCAGCCGGGGGCCGGGACCTCGACGCCCGCGATGCTCAGCCGGGTGCCGTCCGCCTGGGCGGCGACGATCCCGCTGGTGGACATCGTGCCGGCGGTCATGAAGACCGCCACGATGCTCAGGCCCATCGCGACCTCGTACGAGATCATCTGGGCGGTGGAGCGCAGGCCGCCGAGCAGCGGGTAGGTCGAGCCGGAGGCCCAGCCGCCGAGCACGATGCCGTAGATGCCCATCGACGAGCAGACCAGCAGCACCAGCACCGCCACCGGCACGTCGGTGACCTGCAGTGGCGTCCAGTGGCCGAAGATGCTCACCATCGGACCGAACGGCACCACCGACAGCGCGGTGACCGCGCAGATCACCGAGATGGTCGGGGCGAAGAAGTAGACGACCTTGTCGGCCGCCTTCGGCAGGATGTCCTCCTTGAAGGCCATCTTCAGGCCGTCGGCGAGGGTCTGCAGCAGGCCGAACGGGCCGACCTGGTTGGGGCCGGGCCGCACGGCCATGCGACCCACGACCCGCCGCTCGAACCAGACGCCGAGCAGGGTGGCGAGCAGACCGAATACGAAGGCGAAGACGATCTTGCCGAGGACCAGCCACCAGGGGTCCCGGCCGAAGTCGGCCAGCGTCGGATCCTGGGCCAGGTAGACCGCGTTCACTGGATTGCACCCCCTGCGTTGAGGAGCGGGCCCGGACGGCCGGCCGCGTCCGCGGCGACCTCTCCGGCCTCCGGCGCCGCCCCGGTCCGGGCGGGAGCGGAGATCCGGACGACCGCGCCGGACGTCGCGCCGAGGCTGCGCCGCACGGTCGAGCCGGGCGAGTTGGTCGGCAGCCAGACGACGCCGTCCGGCATCTCGGTGATCGCCGCCGGCAGGGTCAGCGCCCCCCGGTCGGTGCCCACCGTCACCGGGTCGCCGTCGGCGACGCCGAGCGCCTCCGCGGTGCCCTTGCCCAGCCGGACCACCGGCGGGCGGGCGGTGCCCGCGAGGTGCTCGTCGCCGTCGGTGAGGCTGCCCAGGTCGACCAGCTGGTGCCAGGTCGCCAGCACAGCCTCGCCGGCGCCCGGCTGCGGCACCGCGGCCGGCTCCACCGCCGGGGCGGCGGGCCGGTCGGTGCGGGTACGCGGCAGCGCGCCCAGCTCGCGGCGGACGCTGAGCACGTCGCCGGTGCCGAGCTGCACGTCGAGCTGCGCGGCGAGCGCGTCCAGCACCCGGCCGTCGGTCATCGCGGCGGTCCGCAGCACCGCCTCGAAGGTGCGCAGCCGGCCCTCCCAGTCCAGGAAGCTGCCGGCCTTCTCGGCCACCGGGGCCACCGGGAAGACCACGTCGGCCCGGCGGGCCACCGCGCTCATCCGCTGCTCCAGGCTGACCAGGAACGGCACCGCGTCGAGGGCCGCCTCGGCCAGCCGCGGGTCGGCCAGGTCGGCCGGGTCGACCCCGGCCACCACCAGCGCGCCGAGCTGGCCGCCGGCGGCGGCGGCGAGGATGCCGTCGGTGTCCCGGCCGGCCTGGCTCGGGATCACCCCGGCCGCGATGTCCCACGCCTCGCCCAGCTCGGCCCGGGCGGCGGGCTCGGTGACCAGGCGGCCGCCGGGAAGCATGTTGGGCAGGCAGCCCGCGTCGACCGCGCCGCGGTCACCCGCGCGCCGCGGCACCCAGGCCAGCTTCGCGCCGGTACGCCGGGCGACGTCCGCCGCCGCGGAGAGGCCGCCCGGCACACTCGCCAGCCGCTCGCCGACGATCAGGATCGCGCCCTCGGCGCTCAGCGCCTCGGCGACCGTGGCGTGCTCGGCGAGCACGGTCGCCTCCTCGCCCGGCACCACCCGGGCCAGCTTGGCGCCGAGCTTCTCCAGGCCGCGGGTGGCGAACGGCGCGATCGCGTACACCGTCAGCTTCTTCTTGAGGTACGCCTTGCGCAGCCGCAGGAAGAGGATCGGGCACTCCTCCTCCGGCTCCAGCCCGACCAGCACCACGGCCGGCGCGTTCTCCACGTCGGCGTACGTGACGTCCGTGACCCCGGCGACCGAGCTGGCCAGGAAGTCGGTCTCCTCGCGGGAGACCGGCCGGGCCCGGAAGTCGATGTCGTTGGTGTTCAGGGCGACCCGGGCGAACTTCGCGTACGCGTAGGCGTCCTCGACGGTCAGCCGGCCGCCGGTCAGCACCGCCGTGCCCTGGCCGTCCCGCGCCGCGCGCAGCCCCTCGGCGGCGACGGCCAGCGCCTCGCTCCACGACGCCTCGCGCAGCTCGCCGGTGCGCTCGTCGCGGACCAGCGGGGTGGTGAGCCGGTCGAAGGCGCGGGTGTACTGGAAGCCCCACCGCCCCTTGTCGCAGTTCCACTCCTCGTTGACCTGCGGGTCGTCGCCGGCCAGCCGGCGCAGCACCTTGCCCCGCCGCCAGTCGGTGCGCTGGGCGCACCCGGCCGAGCAGTGCTCGCACACGCTCGGCGTGGAGACCAGGTCGAACGGGCGGGCGCGGAACCGGTACTGCGTGCCGGTCAGCGCACCGACCGGGCAGATCTGCACCGTGTTCCCGGAGAAGTACGAGTTGAACGGCACGTCACCCGCGTCGCCCTCCTCGCCGTACTCCTCGTCCCGGTAGATGTTGATCTCCTCGGCGGACGACCGGCCCATCAGATCGATGAACTTGTCGCCGGCGATCTCCTCGGAGAACCGGGTGCAGCGCTGGCAGAGCACGCAGCGCTCGCGGTCGAGCAGCACCTGGGTGCTGATCGGCAGCGGCTTCGGGTACTCCCGCTTGTGCTCGTGGAACCGCGAGTCGGCGCGACCGGTCGACATCGCCTGGTTCTGCAGCGGGCACTCGCCGCCCTTGTCGCACATGGGGCAGTCGAGCGGGTGGTTGAGCAGCAGCAGCTCCATGACCCCCTCCTGCGCCTTCTTGGCGACCGGGGAGGTGAGCTGCGTGCGTACCACCATGCCGTCGGCGACGGTCTGGGTGCAGGAGGCGACCGGCTTGCGCTGCCCCTCCACCTCGACCAGGCACTGCCGGCACGCGCCGGCCGGGGCCAGCAGCGGGTGGTCGCAGAACCGGGGGATCTCGGTGCCCAACTGCTCGGCGACCCGGATCAGCAGCGCCCCCTTCGGGGCGGTGACCTCGACGCCGTCGATGGTGAGGGTGACGGTCTCGGTCTGCTTGACGACGTCAGTCATTAGTGCGCTCCCACCAGCTGCTTGTCCGACAGCTTCGGCGCGGTACGTCCCTCGATGTAGTCGAGGTAGTCCTGCTTGAAGTACTTCAGCGACGAGGTCACCGAGCTGGTCGCACCGTCACCCAGGCCGCAGAACGAGCGGCCGAGGATGTTGTCGCAGGTGTCGAGCAGGGTGTCCAGGTCCTCGTGGGTGCCCTGGCCGGCGAGGATCCGCCGGTAGACCCGGACCATCCAGTAGTTGCCCTCGCGGCACGGGGTGCACTTGCCGCACGACTCGTGGTGGTAGAACTCCAGCCACCGGTAGGTCGCGTAGACCGGGCAGTCCTGGTCGGAGAAGATCTGGGTGGCCGTGGTGCCGAGGATCGAACCGGCCGCCGCCACCCCCTCGAAGTCCAGCGGCACGTCCAGGTGCTCGGCGGTGAGCAGCGGCGTCGACGAGCCGCCCGGCGTCCAGAACCTCAGGTTGTGGCCGGGCTGCATGCCGCCGGCCAGCTCGATCAGCTCCCGCAGGGTGACGCCCATGGTGCACTCGAACTGGCCGGGGTTGGCGACCCGGCCGGAGAGCGAGTAGATCATCGGACCGGAGGACTTCTCCGTGCCCATGGTCTTCCACCAGTCCGCGCCGCCCAGCACGATGTACGGCACGCTCGCGATGGTGCCGACGTTGTTGACGACGGTCGGGCTCGCGTACAGGCCGTGGGTCGCCGGGAACGGCGGGCGCAGCCGGGGCTGGCCCCGGAAGCCCTCCAGCGAGTCCAGCAGCGCGGTCTCCTCGCCGCAGATGTACGCCCCGGCGCCCGAGTGCACCACCAGGTCCAGGTCGAAGCCGCTGCCCTGGATGTTCCGGCCGAGGTAGCCCCGGGCGTACGCCTCCTGCACGGCGTTGCGCAGCCGGCGCGCGGCGTGCACCGCCTCGCCCCGGATGTAGATGTAGGCGCGGTTGGCCCGGATCGCGTACGACGCGATGATCACGCCCTCGACGAGCGAGTGCGGGTCGTGCGTCATCAGCGGCAGGTCCTTGCAGGTGCCCGGCTCGCCCTCGTCGGCGTTGACCACGAGGTAGTGCGGCTTGCCGTCGCCCTGCGGGATGAACCCCCACTTGAGACCGGTCGGGAAGCCGGCGCCGCCGCGACCGCGCAGCCCGGAGTCCTTGACCAGCTGGATGAGGTCGTCCGGGTGGGCCTTGAGCGCCTTGCGCAGGGCCGCGTAGCCGTCGAGCTTCTCGTAGGTGCCGATCCGCCACGCGTCCGGCGACAGCCAGCGCTTGGTGAGCACCGGCGTCAGCTTGGCCAGGGTCTCCGGCCGGGGAGTGGTCACTTCTGGACCCCCGTCTCGCTCGCGCGGGCGGAGCCCGCGCCACCGGCGCCGGCCCCCGCCTCGGCTTCCTTGAGGTTGCGCTCCTGCGCCCCGGCCTCGTCGCCGGCGGGCTTGCCGTCGCCGGCCGGCGCGTTGGCCGCTGCTCCGGCGGCCTCCGCCGCCTGGGCGTCGCGGGGCGCCGGCGGCACGCTGTCGGCGGGGACCTTCGTGCCGGGGGCGTCCGGCACGGCCGTCCGCGCGTCCGGCTGGCGGGTCTCGGCGGCCCGCACCTCGGGCGACTTGTCGTCCGGCGCCTTCACGTCCCGGGTGGTGCTGCCGGCTGCCTCGGCCGCCGGGGCCGGCTCGCCGGCGCCCGCGTTGCCCGCCCTGCCGGCGGGCCCGGCGCCGTTGCCACTCGCGGCCGGGGCGGGAGCCGGCTTCGCGGCGGCCTCGCTCCTGGCCTTCGCCTCGGCGGCGGCCTTGTCGGCCTCGGCCTTGCTGCGGATCGGGGTGTTCGGGTCGAAGCCCGGCACCGAGATGCCGTGCTGCTGCGCCAGCCGCAGCCCGCGCAGGGTGGGCTCTCCCGGCCCGCCGTCGGCCACCGCGCCCTCGCGCTCGTCGGCGAAGCCGGCGAGCTGCACCGCCATCTCCTTGAGCGTGCAGAGCCGGGCGCCCCGGGTCGGCATCGGCCGGCCCCCGGCGCGCAGCTCGTCGACCACGCCGAGCGCGGTCTGCGGGTCCACTCCGTCGAAGAAGTCGTAGTTGACGGTCATCACCGGCCCGTAGTCGCAGGCCGCCAGGCACTCGGCGTGCTCCAGGGTGATCTTCCCGTCGGTGGTGGTCTCGTCGTGCCCCACGCCGAGGTGCTCGGCGAGGGTGTCGTAGACCTCCTGGCCGCCGAGCACGTTGCACATCGTGTTGGTGCACACGCTCACCAGGTAGTCACCGGTCGGCCGGCGCTTGTACATGGTGTAGAAGGTGGCCACCGCGCCGACCTGGGCCTTGTTCAGGCCCAGCACCTCGGCGCAGAACTCCACGCCGGCCGGCGAGACGTAACCCTCCTCGGCCTGCACCAGGTGCAGCAGCGGCAGCAGCGCCGACCGGGACCGGTCGGCCGGGTACCGGGCGATGATCTCCCGGGCCCGTTCGCGGGTCTCTTCGGTGAAAGCACTCATCGGTCACAACCACCCATCACGGGGTCCAGCGAGGCGCCGCCGGCGATCACGTCGGCGATCAGGCCGCCCTCGGCCATCGCCGGGAGGGCCTGGAGGTTGACGAAGCTCGGTTCGCGGTAGTGCACCCGGTACGGCCGGGTGCCACCGTCGGAGACGGCGTGCACGCCCAACTCGCCGCGCGGCGACTCGATGCCGACGTAGACCTGGCCCGGCGGCACCCGGAAACCCTCGGTGACGAGCTTGAAGTGATGGATCAGCGACTCCATCGACTGACCCATGATCTTCGCGACGTGCTCCAGCGAGTTGCCCATGCCGTCGACGCCGATGGCGAGCTGCGCCGGCCAGGCGATCTTCTTGTCGGCCACCATCACCGGGCCCGGCCTGAGCCGGTCCAGCGCCTGCTCGACGAGCTTGAGCGACTCCCGGATCTCGGCGAGCCGGACCAGGTAGCGGCCCCACACGTCGCCGTCGGTGTGCGTCGGCACGTCGAACTCGTACGTCTCGTAGCCGCAGTACGGCATCGTCTTGCGCAGGTCCCAGGCGAGGCCGGCGGAGCGCAGCACCGGGCCGGTCACGCCGAGCGCGAGGCAGCCGGTCACGTCGAGCACCGCGACGTTCTTCGTCCGCTCGAGCCAGATCGGCTGCCCGGAGAGGAGGTCCTCGTACTCCTTGAGCCGCTTCGGCAGCAGCTTCAGGAACTCGCGGATCTTCACGATCGCCTCGTCCGGCACGTCCTGGGCCACGCCGCCCGGCCGGACGTACGCGTGGTTCATCCGCAGCCCGGTGACGATCTCGAAGATCTCCAGGATGTACTCACGCTCGCGGAAGCCGTAGAGCATCATGTTGATCGCGCCCAGCTCCATGGCGGTGGTGGCCAGCCAGACCAGGTGCGAGGAGATCCGGTTCAGCTCCATCATCAGCACGCGGATGGTGGTCGCCCGCTCGGTGACCTGCTCCTCGATCCCGAGCAGCTTCTCCACCGCCAGCGCGTACGCCGTCTCGTTGAACAGCGGGGAGAGGTAGTCCATCCGGGTCACGAAGGTGCTGCCCTGGACCCAGTTGCGGTATTCGAGGTTCTTCTCGATGCCGGTGTGCAGGTAGCCGACGACCGAGCGGGCCTCGCGGACCGTCTCGCCCTCCAGCTCCAGGATCAGCCGGAGCACGCCGTGCGTCGACGGGTGCTGCGGGCCCATGTTGACGACGATCCGCTCGTCGTTGATGGGGTCGGTGCCCGACACGACGCTGTCCCAGTCGCCACCGGTGACGGTGAAGACCTTGCCCTCGGTGGTGTCGCGCTCGGTGGCGTAGTTCGACGTGGTCACTGGTACGACCTCCGCTGGTCCGGCGGTGGAATTTCAGCGCCCTTGTACTCGACGGGCACACCGCCGAGCGGGTAGTCCTTGCGCTGCGGGAAGCCCTCCCAGTCGTCCGGCATGAGGATCCGGGTCAGGCTGGGGTGGCCGTCGAAGACGACGCCGAACATGTCGTACGTCTCGCGCTCCTGCCAGTCCGCCGTCGGGTAGACCGAGGTGACGCTCGGCAGGTGCGGATCCTCGGCGGAGACCGCGGCCTCCAGCCGCACGCGGCGGCGGTAGGTCATCGAGGTGAGCTGGTAGACGACGTGCAGCCGGCGGGAGTCGGCGCCCAGGTAGTCCACACCGGAGACCGAGGAGCACAGCTCGAAGCGGAGCGCGAGGTCGTCCCGCATCACCTGGCAGACCTCGGCGATCCGCTCGGGGCGTACGTGCAGGGTCAGCTCGCCCCGGTCGACCACGACCTTCTCGATGGCGTCGCCGAAGGCCGGGTACGCCTCCTCCAGCGCGTCGCGGACCTCGTCGAAGTAGCTCCCGTACGGCCGGGGGGCGTCCTCGATGGTCCGGCGCTGCCGGACCAGGCCGCCGAAGCCGGAGACGTCGCCGGAGCCCTGGTTGCCGAACATGCCCCGGCCCGCCGGGCTGGCCGGCGGGTGCTCGGCCGGGGCCCCGCTGGTGGCGCCGGCCGGCGTCACCGGCACCGGCACGCCGCCGTCGTTCGCCTTGTGGTTAGGTGCGGTCACTTGACGCCCCCGTGCTGCAGGTGGTTCTGGGCCTTCATCCAGTTCTCGATCCGCAGCTGCTCCTCGCGGCCCTCGCGGACCGCCTTGGTCCACTCGGCCCGCCGGGCCTTGTCGCTGCGGTACGACGACGGCATCGAGCCGTACGGGACGACCGGGACGTCACCGCGCTCCTTGCGCGCCTCGAGCATCTTGCGGCCGTTCGGGCCGAGCGGCTCGTGCATGATCTTTTCGCGCAGCTTGAGGACCGCGTCGATGAGCATCTCGGGCCGGGGCGGGCAGCCGGGGAGGTACATGTCCACCGGGACGACGTGGTCGACGCCCTGCACGATGGCGTAGTTGTTGAACATGCCGCCGCTGCTGGCGCAGACGCCCATCGAGATGACCCAGCGGGGCTCCGCCATCTGGTCGTAGATCTGGCGCAGCACCGGGGCCATCTTCTGGCTCACCCGGCCGGCCACGATCATCAGGTCGGCCTGACGGGGCGAGGCCCGGAAGACCTCCATGCCCCAGCGACCCATGTCGTAGTGCGGGCCACCGGCGGCCATCATCTCGATCGCGCAGCAGGCCAGGCCGAAGGTGGCGCCCCAGACCGACGACTTCCGCGACCAGTTGACCAGCTTCTCCACCGAGGTGAGCAGGACACCGGCGGGGAGCTTCTCCTCGATACCCATCTGAGGTTCCTCCCTCAGTCCCAGTCCAGGCCGCCACGCCGCCACACGTAGGCGTACGCGACGAAGACCGCGACGATGAACAGGACCATCTCCACGAAGCCGAAGATCGGCAGGGCGTCGAACGAGACCGCCCAGGGGAAGAGGAAGATGATCTCGATGTCGAAGACGATGAAGAGCATCGCCGTCAGATAGAACTTGATCGGGAACCGGCCGCCGCCGACCGGCTGCGGGCTGGGCTCGATGCCGCACTCGTACGCCTCGAGCTTGGCCTTGTTGTAACGCCGGGGACCGGCGAAGCGGGCGGCGCCCACGGAGAACAGCGCGAACCCCGCGGCGAGGGCGAACAGCCCGATGATCGGTGCGTAAGGCGAGAGCGACATCGTTTTCTCCTGCTCGTCCTTCCCTGCCCCTGGTCCTTGACGAAAATCACACTATTCACGTCCCCCGCGACGGCTGTCGCCGGGGGGTCGATCTCTGTCCGCGCCGCGGTCGTCGCCGGCCGCGGGCCCGGCCGTCACACGAGCCCGCCTTCGTTTGCGACTGCGGGCTCGCAAGCTCACTCCTCGCGCTACACGGCTGGTGCCACCTTCGTCATCGCGTTGATGACCCGGTCCATCGCGTCCCCGCCACGGGGGTCGGTCAGGTTGGCCAGCAGCTTGAGCACGAAGCGCATCAACATCGGGTGCGGCATGCCGTGCTTCGTGGCCATCCGCATGATCTCGGGACGGCCGATGAGCTTCACGAAGACACCGCCGAGCCGGTAGTAGCCGCCGAAGCGGGCCTTCAGCTCCGCCGGGTAGGCCGTCAGGGCGCGCTCGCGCTCGGCGCCGGCCGGGCGCGCGAGGGCCTGCACGGCGATCTCTGCGGCCATCTCACCGGACTCCATCGCGTACGCGATGCCCTCGCCGTTGAACGGGTTGACCATGCCGCCGGAGTCGCCGACCAGCATCACGCCGCGGGTGTAGTGCGGCACCCGGTTGAAGCCCATGGGCAGCGCGGCGCCGAGGATCGGCCCCTCCGCGTTGGCCTCGTCGGTCATGCCCCAGTCCGCCGGGGTGTTGGCCAGCCAGTCGGTGAGCAGCCGGCGGTAGTTCGTCTTGCCGAACGCGGAGGAGGAGTTGAGCACGCCGAGGCCGACGTTGACCCGGCCGTCGCCGAGCCCGAAGATCCAGCCGTACCCGGGCAGCAGGTTGTCGCCACTGTCCTTGCTGCGCAGTTCCAGCCAGGACTCCAGGTAGTTGTCGTCGTGCTTGGCGGGCGAGCGGTAGTAGCGCCGGACGGCGACCCCGATCGGCCGGTCCTCCCGCTTGGCCAGCCCGAGGGCGAGCGGGAAGCGGCCGGAGACCCCGTCGGCCGCGACCACCAGCGGGGCGTGGAAGGTGGCGGGCTCCTTCTCCGGGCCGACCTCCGCCTCGACGCCGACGACCCGGCCGTCCGGGTCGAGCACCGGGCCGGTGACGTTCACGCTGGTGCGCAGCTTGGCGCCGGCGGCGACGGCCCGCTGGGCGAGCAGGTCGTCGAAGTCCAGCCGGGTGCGCACCAGGCCGTAGTTGGGGAAGCTCGCCAGGTCGGGCCAGTCCAGCTCCAGCCGGACGCCGCCGCCGATCACCCGCAGGCCCTTGTTCTGCAGCCAGCCCGCCTCGGGCGAGGTGTCCACGCCCATCCGGATCAGCTGCCGCACGGCACGCGGGGTCAACCCGTCGCCGCAGACCTTCTCCCGGGGGAACTCCGTCTTCTCCAGCAGCAGCACCCGTACGCCGTGCCGAGCCAGGTGGTACGCGGTAGCCGACCCACCGGGACCGGCGCCCACGACGATCACGTCGGCGTCATGCTCCACCGCGGTCATCTCGCGCCTCCTCCCGCATGCTCGTGAAATCCTTCACAAGCCAGACGGGGGGAGTCTATGACCGGCGTCATAACCACGCCTGATCAGGGGTACCTAACTTGCCGGAAACCCACCCGTCGGGGTCGGGACCGGGCGTCGGTCGGGGTCGGGACCGGATGCCGGCGGGGGTCGGCGCCGGGCGTCAGTGCCGGGCCGGAGCGGCCGCGCCCAGGCCGGCGTCGAGCCGGATCGTCTCGGGCAGGTGCTCGCGCAGCGCGCCGCCGGCGGCGCGGTCCAGCGCGGCCAGCACCTCGGCCACCACCTGCCGGACGTCGGCGGGATCCGCGCCGGCCAACTCCCTGAGCTGCGCGATGAGTTCTGCGGCGTCGTCGTCGGTGGCCTCCACACCGGCCGGCTGCTCTGGTCCCGTCATGGGGGCGAGCTTAACGGCGCAAAGTGGACTAAAAACGGATATTCACGAAACAGCCGCTTTCTCAGCGGGTGCGGCGCGCCGATCGGCCTCCCGTCGGCACCGGCCGCCGCCCGGAAGCGGGCCGTCCGGCGCGGCGCCGCCGCTCATGACGCGGGAGCCGGCCGGCGCCGTGCCCCGCCTAGTCGCGGACCGCCCGGTGCAGCGCCGCCAGGCCGCCGGTCAGGTTCCGCCAGGCCACCGAGCCCCAGCCCGCCGCCTGGATCCGCTGCGCCAGCGCGGCCTGGTCCGGCCACGCCCGGATCGACTCGATCAGGTAGACGTACGCGTCGGGGTTGCTGGAGACCACCCGCGCCGCCGCCGGCAGCCACCGCATGAGGTACGACAGGTAGGCGGTGCGGAAGACGGCGTTGGTGGGGTGGCTCAACTCACAGATCACGAGCCGGCCACCGGGCCGGGTGACCCGGGCGAACTCCCGCAGCGCGGCCTCGGTGTCGACGACGTTGCGCAGCGCGAACGAGATGGTCACCGCGTCGAAGACGCCGTCGGCGAAGGGCAGCCGCAGCGCGTCGCCGGCCAGCAGCGGCACCGCCGGACGGGTGCGCTTGCCGGCGTGCAGCATGCCCAGCGACAGGTCGGCGCCGACCGCGTACGCCCCGGAACGGGCCAGTTCCTCGGTGGAGACACCGGTGCCCGCGCCCACGTCGAGCACCCGCTCGCCCGGGCGCAACCCGAGCGCCTCCCGGGTGGCCCGGCGCCACGCCCGGTCCCGGCCGGCCGTCATCACCGTGTTGGTCAGGTCGTAACGAGCCGCCACGCCGTCGAACATCGCGGCGACCTCGTGCGGCTGCTTGTCCAGGCCGGCGCGCTGGCCCGGCGGGGTACGGCTCACCCCTCCACTCTGCCAGCCCGACTCCGGCCGACGCCCGGCGGGTCGGCCGCCCGGCGGGTACGCGACAGGGGCGGGGAGGCCGCCCACCCCGCCCCTGCGCGGCGTACGTCAGTCGGTGGACTTCTCGTCGCCGGGGTTGACCAGGACGACGTCGCGCCGCCGGGAGATCAGCAGCAGCGCGCCGCCGGCCAGCAGCACGGCGGCGCCGATGCCGCCGATCAGGCCGGCCTGCACGCCGGTCACCGGCAGCCCGCCGCCGTCACCGTCGCCGCCACCCGTGCCGCCGCCCGGGGTCGTGGTCGGGGTCGGCTCGCCGCTCGGGGTCGGCGTCGGGGTCGGGTTCGGCGTCGGCTGCGCCGACAGGTCCACGAACGCCTCGAAGGTCGCGTGGTTGTCCATCGGCTCGGCCTCGGTGAAGGTCTTCCGCTGCTCCGGGCTGGCGACCTGCGCCTCCGCCTCCGGCTCGCCCTCGACTGCCTCCAGCCCGTACGCGAAGAGGTCGCCCTCCCGGAGCACCGGCTCGGTGACGTCGTCGCCGACCTTCACCGTCACGTCGGCGGTGTAGTACTGCCCCCGGCGGATGGTCGCACCGGCGTCCTCGCACAGCGCCCGCGCCCTGCCGAGGAACTCGTCCTCGACGCAGCTCTCCGGCAGCGTCACGAAGCTCACACCCGACGGGAGCATGAGGCCGTAGAAGAGACCGGTCGCGGGCCGGCTGCCGTCGTTGTAGACCGCCCAGTCCAGCGGGACCGTCTCGCCCCGGCGTACGGGCTTCAGGTCGGGCTCGTCGGCCACCGCCCCGTTGACCACGACGTTGGCCTGGACGTCCTGCACCCAGGCGGTGAGGTCGTAGCCCGGCTTCGTCACGGTCACCGGCACTTCGATGTCCTTGTTGTTCTCCAGGTCGGGGTCGCCGGTGGCCGAGCTGACCGTCACCTTCAGCACGCCGCCGTCGCCCCTGCCGCCGGTGCTGAACAACGGGATGCCGAAGTCCTCGCTGGTGCCGCCCCGCAGGTCGCCGAGGAGGCAGGTGAAGGTCTTGCCGGTCACCTCGCAGCCGTCCGGCACGACGTAGCCGACCCGCTTGGCCTTGAGGCCGCTGGGGTCGACTTCCACCGTGACGGCCTTGGCGTCGACGCCGTCGGTGAGGTTCTGGACGGTGAACTTGAACGGCTTGGCCTTCGCGGCCTTGACGCCCTTGGCCAACTGGTAGCTGGTCGGCGTCAGGGCGAGGTCAGCCTGGTCGGCGGCGTACGCCGGAACGGCGACGGTGGTCAGGCCGCCCGCCGCGAGGAGCGCCACGGCGCCGGCGCGGGCCAGGGCCGAGCGGTGGAACAGGGTCATCGGTCCCCCGGGGGTTAGGGAAGAAACGGATGGTTGCGGAACCGAGCGGACCGTATCGAAGCATGACGTGGTGCGCCAGCAGGGCGGATCATCTTTCATCCGTCCGTCCGGTTCGGTCGAACGGACGGACGGGGCGGGACGGTCACCCGTCCCGCCCCGTCTCCAGGGTCGTGCGTCCGGCCGGTGCGGGCCGACGGGCCGGCCGTCAGGCCGTCGGCTTCTCGTCGCCCGGGGTCACCAGGACGACCCGACGCCGCCGCGCCACCAGGAACATCGCCGCGCCGGCGACCAGCACCGCGCCGCCGACGCCGACGATGAGGCCGGTCTGCGCGCCGGTCACCGGCAGCGGACCCTCGTCGTCGCCGCCACCCTCGCCGCCACCGGTTCCGGCGGCGGTCACCACGACGGCGAAGTCGTCACGGTTGTCGGTCGGGTCGACGTCTCCGGCCTGCGCGGCGCGGGAGCCGGCCGGCCGGTGCAGGAACGACGGCAGGGCCGAGCGCTTGCGGGCCAGGTTCGCCTCGGTCGCCGGAAGCTCACCGCGCGCGCTGACCGTGACCTCGCCGCCGGCCAGGCTGGCCGGTGCCTCGACGCCGGCGGCGACCTTCACCGGGAAGGCGCCGAAGACGCCCTCGCGCGGGGCCAGCTGGAGCAGCCCGGCCCGGCAGTCGGCGGACCGCAGGTCGGCGGCGTACTCGCACTCCTTGAGCTGGATGCTGTCGTCGAAGGTCACGCCCTTGGGCAGAGCGATCTTGAGGTCGAGGCCGTCGGCGATCCGGTCGCCCTGGTTCTCGACGAACGCGAGGACCGTGGTCGCGTCGCCGGGGTTCAGCGGCCCGGTCGGCGGGTCCTCCTTCAGCACGTCGTCGAAGGCGATCTGCTCCTTGACGTCGGGCACCACGACGCCGAGGTCGACGCCGCTCTCCTTGCTGATCTCGATCTGTGCGGTCGCGGAGTTGTTGTCGGGGTTGGTGTCGTCCGGCGATTCGACGGTCAGCGTGACCGGGGCGGAGTACGGCTCGTCCACGTCGGGGACCCGCTTGATCATGACAATCGGCAGTTCGACGGTCTCCCCGGGCCCGGGAATCTGCTCCTCGGGCACGACGCAGGTCCACAGCACCGGCTTCTCCGAGCCCTCGCCGGAACAGCCCTCGGCGGCCGGGAAGAATGCCACCTCGCCGTAGTGGTCCACCTTGGAGGTGTCGGCCTTGACGACGAGCGAGGACGGCGTGCCGGGGCCGTTGTTCGTGACCTTGGCGTACGCCGTCTTGATCCGGGTCCCCTCGGCCACCTTGGTGCCGACGACGGCGGTGACGGAGAGGTCGGCGGCGCTGCCGGCGGCGTGGGCCGGCGTGCCGATGGCGGTGAACGCGCCGGAGGCGAGCAGCGCGGCAGCGCCGAGCCGCGCCAGCGGTCGGTTGGGCAGTTTCATCTCAAGTCCCCCGTGAGGTGTGGCTGCTGGGCCGAACCGCACACTAGCGGCCGGTGATGCCGTGCGCCGGCCCGGACGCGCCCCAGCCCCGCGCGAAAGCCGAGCGTCCCTCCAGGAGTGCCCGGTCGGCGGACCCTGCCCGCGCCCGGGCGCGCGGAACGGACAGTGGGGGCGGGATGGTCACCCATCCCGCCCCCACTGCCGTGCGTTATGTGAACGACCCTCGCGGGTCGATGGAGGACGACCGTCAGGCCGTCGGCTTCTCGTCGCCCGGGGTCACCAGGACGACCCGACGCCGCCGCGCGATCACGAACATCGCCGCGCCCGCGACCAGCACCGCGCCACCGATCCCGCCGATCAGGCCGGTCTGCGGACCGGTCAGCGGCAGACCCGGCTCCTCGCCGCCGCCGCCCGCGCCGCCCTTGGCGGTCACGACGACAGCGTACGCGTCGGTGTTGTCGGTGGCGTCGACCTCGGTGGCCGCCACCTCTTCGGCGTTGGCCGGGAGCGCGCTCTTGCCCGCGGCGCGGACGGTGGTCGCCTGGCTGCCGAGCGCCTCGACGGTGACCTGACCACCGGTCAGGCTGCCGGCCTTGACGTCCTTGCCGACCGAGAGCAGGTGGTAGAAGCGGCCGCCCGAGATCAGGTCGTCGCCGTCCTTGTCCTGCGAGACCGGGATCAGGTCGGCGTCGCGGTAGGTGCAGACGAGCGAGGTCTTGCCGGAGTTGTACTCGCAGCCGTCCTCGGCCTCGGCGAAGGTCACGCCCTTGGGCAGCTTGACGCTGATCTTCAGCCCGGCGGCGGTGGCGTCGCCCTGGTTGAAGGCAGAGTAGATGAGCTGCGCGGTGTCGCCGGCGCGCAGGTCGCCGCCAACCTTGATCTTGTCGCCCTCGACCGTGACGGCCTTGGTCACGTCGCCCGCCACCACGGTCAGGTCCGGGCCGGTGCCCTCGACCTTGACCTTGACGGTCACCTCGTTGTTGGACTCGTCGGGGTCGGTGCCCTCGTGCAGGATGATGGCGCTGATCTGGCCGGCGTCACCCGTCGCCTCGCCCTTGCGGGTCAGCGGGAAGCCCCAGTCGATGTCGCGGCCGGCGGGCAGGACGCCGCCCTCGATGCCGCACAGGATCAGGCCGTCCTCGCGGGGGCTGCAGCCGCTCTCGTCGATGTCGACCTTGGTGGTGTCCAGCTTGCTGATGTCGAGGCCGACGAGGACGGCCGTCGCGTCCACCTTGCTCTTGTTGAGCAGGGAGACGGTCGAAATCTTGCCGGGCGCGCCGACCGCGATGGTCGTGCCGGTGGCCTCGATGGCCAGGTCGGCCGAGGTGTCGGCCAGGGCCGGGGCGGCGAAGAGGCCCGCGGCCAGGATCCCGGCGGCGCCGGCGCCGGCGACGGCCAGCGCACGGTTACGGAAGATCATTGGAAAGTTCCCCCCGTGGGGTGCAGGAACGGTACGGCCGGGGACGTTAGCGGTCCGCGATCACCCTTGCCACCCCGCCGTCGGCCGCGTTGAACAGTGCGGCTAAGAATCGCTTAAGGATTGCCCGGATTGATATGTCTTGCTGCCTCCCGGGCACCGGTCGGCGGGCTGGAACGGCAATCGAATCGATATCAACGGCTGCCGACCACTCACCTGATCGGCTGGCCGGCGACACCGCAGCCGGTCACGCTCAGTCAACTCCGTGTTCACCGACCGGTCGACGAACGGCAGACACCCCACCGTCCGTCGACGGTGGGGTGTCGGGTGGTGCGGCGGTGACTCAGCGGGCGTCGACCAGCGGCAGGGCCTTCCCGGCGCCGCCGCCCGGCAGCGCGATCGAGGAGAAGTGCGACACGACCCGCTCGTCGGTCGGGTCGTCGGCCGGGGTCCGGTGCACGGCCAAGCGGTTGTAGAGGGTGTCCCGCTGGGCGGGGATCCGGTCCGCCGAGCGGATCATGCCGATCAGCTCGTGCAGGTTGGAGCGGTGCCGCGCGCCGGCGGAGGAGATGACGTTCTCCTCCAGCATGATCGAGCCGAGGTCGTCCACGCCCATGTGCAGGGCGAGCTGCCCGACGTCCTTGCCGGTGGTGAGCCAGGACGCCTGCAGGTGCGGCACCGTCTCGAAGAAGAGCCGGGCCACCGCGACCAGCCGCAGGTATTCCAGCGTGGTGGCCTGGGTGCGGCCCTTGAGGTGGTTGTTCTCCGGCTGGTACGTCCACGGGATGAACGCCCGGAAGCCCCGGGTGCGGTCCTGCACGTCGCGGATCATCCGCAGGTGCTCGATCCGCTCGGCGGCGGTCTCGCCGGTGCCCATCATCATCGTGGCGGTCGACTCGACGCCCTGGCGGTGCGCCAGCTCCATGACCTCCAGCCAGCGCTCGCCCGACTCCTTCAGCGGCGCGATCGCCGTGCGGGGACGCGCGGGCAGCATCTCCGCACCGGCACCGGCGATCGAGTCCAGCCCGGCCGCCTTGATCCGCGCGATGGCCTCGTCCAGGCTGACGCCGGAGACCTTGGCCATGTGCAGGATCTCGCTCGGGCCGATGGAGTGGATGGCGAGCTGCGGGTACGCCTTCTTGACCGAGGAGAACAGCTCCTCGTAGTACTCCACGCCGTAGTCCGGGTGGTGCCCGCCCTGGAGCATGACCTGGGTCGCGCCCAGCTCGACCGCCTCGCCGCAGCGGCGCAGGATCTCCTCGGTCGGGTGGGTCCAGCCCTCCTTGTGCTTGGGGGCCCGGAAGAACGCGCAGAACTTGCACGCCGTCACGCAGACGTTGGTGTAGTTGATGTTGCGGTCGATCAGGTACGTGACGATGTTGTCCGGATAGCGCCGCCGGCGTACGGCGTCGGCCGCCTCGCCCAGCGCGTGGAAGGGCGCCTCGGTGTAGAGCAGCAGGGCCTCCTCGGGCGTGATCCGCCCGCCGTCCGCGCCGCGCTGCAGGATGTCGTCGATCTCCCGGCTCACCGTCACGCCTCCGAGCCTACGTCGCTCCGCACGGCTCCGGTCGGCGGCATCCGACCGTGTGACCAACGCCGAAAAGAGGACGCGAGGGGCATCTACGCCGACGAGGCGCACACCGGCCGTCGGGCCTACACGGGACCCGATGCCGACGAGGTGCCGGCCCTTGTCGGCGAACTGGTCGAGTGGCTCGCTCACGAGAGCAGCACTGCGCGAACTCGCCGCTCCAGCACTACATCCCGGGGAAGTCGTCGACCCGTACAAGCGCGCGGTAGGGACTCGGTCGACGTCACCGGTGAGCAGCCAGCTACCTCAGGCGTCGTAGTCGACCGTGAGCCTGTCGGTGGTCGGGCTGGACTGGCACGTGAGGACGTAGCCGGCGGCCACCTCGTCCGGCTCCAGAGCGTAGTTGCGGGCCATCGTGACCGCACCGTCGACGACCTTGGCCTTGCAGGTCGAGCAGACCCCGCCCTTGCAGGCGTACGGCAGCTCGCCGCGGACCTTCAGCGCCGCGTCCAGCACCCGCTCGTCGCGGCCCATCGTGAAGCTCGACGAGCGGCCGTCCAGCACGATCGTCACCTCGGCGCCGGCCCCCGGCTCGTCGGCCGGGCGTCGCGGCGGGGCCGGGGCCTCGTCGACGTGGAACAGCTCCGTGTGGACCGCCGGCTCCGGCACCCCGCGCCCGGTGAGCACCTCCCGGGCGTCCACCACCATGCCGTACGGGCCGCAGAGGAACCACTCCTCGATGGCGTCGCCGGGGACGATCGTGGCCAGCAGCCGGCCCAGCCGGTCGGCGTCGATCCGGCCGGAGAGCAGCGGGGACTCGCCCTGCTCGCGGGAGAGCACGTGCACCAGGTGCAGGCGGGTCGGATAGCGGTCCTTCAGGTCGGCGAGTTCCTCGGCGAACATCACCGTGTTGGCCGTGCGGTTGCCGTACACCAGGGTGAAGGTGCTGGCCGGCTCGACGGCGAGCGCCGTCGCGACCAGCGCGAGCACCGGGGTGATCCCCGAGCCGGCGACCACCGCGCCGTAGTGGCGGGCCCGGTCCGGCGCGAAGGCCGTGGTGAAGTTCCCGAGCGGCGGCAGCACCTCGACCGTGTCGCCGCCCCGCAGGGCGCCGCAGGCGTACGCCGAGAACGCCCCGCCCGGGATCTCCCGCACGCCGATCCGCAGCCGGCCGTGCCGCGCCAGGTCCTCCGGAGTGGAGCAGATGGAGTACGACCGCCGCACGTCCTCCCCCGCTTCGGTAACGCGCCGGACGGTGAGGTGCTGACCGGCGGAGAACGCGAAGGTCTCCCGCAGCTCCGGCGGCACCGCGAAGGTGATCGCCACGGCGTCGTCGGTGAGCCGGTCGACGGCGGCGACGGAGAGCGGGTGGAAGACCGGCCGGCGGCGGACCGGGCGGGTGATGGTGACAGTCACAGCGCCTTCAGGTGGTCGAAGGGTTCACGGCACGAACGGCAGCGCCAGAGCGCCTTGCACGCGGTGGAGCCGAAGCGGCTGACCTGCTCGGTCTCCGGCGAGCCGCAGCGCGGGCAGCGGACGGCGAGGGTCAGCGGCACCACGCCGCCGGTGCCGACGGGGGCCGGCGGGGCGATGCCGGCGGCGGCGAGCTTGGCCCGGCCGGCGGCGGAGATCCAGTCGGTGCTCCACGCCGGGCTGTAGACGGTGCGCACCTCGGCGTCGGGATGGCCGGCGGCGGCCAGGGCCCGGCGGATGTCGGCGCGGATCACGTCCATCGCCGGGCAGCCCGTGTAGGTGGGGGTGATGGTCACGACGACCCGGCCGGTCGCCGGGTCCTCGTCGACCGCCCGCAGGATGCCGAGGTCGGCGATGGTGACGACCCGGATCTCCGGGTCCACCACCGCCGCGACGGCTGCCCTGGGGTCGCTCACCAGTGCGCCCCGGGGTGGGCGCGGTGTAGCACCTGCATCTCGGCGAGCAGGTAGGACAGGTGCTCGGTGTGCACCCCGTCCCGCCCGCCGGCCGGCGCCCAGCCGCCCTCCGGCCGGGTCAGCGTGGCCTCGTCGAGCACCGCGGTGACGGTGGCGTCGAAGTCGGCCCGCAGGGTGGCCGGGTCGACCGGCGCCGCCGGGTCCGCCGCGAACAGCTCGTGCGCGTACGGCCAGATTTGCTCGACGGCCGCCTGCATGCGCCGGTGCGACTCCTCGGTGCCGTCACCCAGCCGCCGCACCCACAGGGAGGCGTGGTCGAGGTGGTAGGCCGACTCCTTGCGGGCCTTGGCCCCGATCGCGGCCAGCCGCTCGTCGGCGCAGCCCGCCAGCGCGGTGTAGAGCGGGAGCTGGTACGCCGAGAGGAAGAGCAGCTTCGCCATGGTGACCGCGAAGTCGCCGTTCGGCAGCTCCACGAGGAGGCAGTTGCGGAACTCCCGGTCGTCGCGGAGGAAGGCCAGCGCGTCCTCGTCGCGGCCGGCGCCCTCCAGCTCGCCCGCGTACGACAGCAGGAGCCGGGCCGCGCCGAGCTGGTCGAGGGCGATGTTCGCCAGCGCGATGTCCTCCTCCATCTCCGGCGCCCGGGTGGTCCACTCGGCCAGCCGCTGCGCCGCGATCAGCGCGTCGTCGCCGAGGGCGAGGGTGAAGTCGAAGGGGCCGGTCACGCCGCCACCTCGCTCCGCTCGGCGGCGGCGCGACGCGCCCCGGTGCTGAGCCGAATGGTTCGCTCGCTGCGCTCGCTCACAGGTGGGCCACCCCGTCCGGCACCTCGTAGAACGTGGGGTGGCGGTAGACCTTGTCGGCCGCCGGGTCGAAGAAGGCGTCCTTCTCGTCGGGGCTGGACGCGGTGATCGCGCCCGCCGGCACCACCCAGATGGAGACGCCCTCCTGGCGGCGGGTGTAGAGGTCCCGCGCGTTGCGCAGGGCCAGCTCGGCGTCGGGGGCGTGCAGGCTGCCGACGTGGGTGTGCGACAACCCGCGCCGCGCCCGCACGAAGACCTCCCACAACGGCGACGGATCGCTCACGCCGCGCTGATCCGTTCGCTCGCTACGCTCGCTCACGCCGCCACCTTCTCCTTCTTCTCCGCCCGCTTGGCGGCGTACGCCGCGGCGGCCTCACGCACCCAGGCTCCGTCGGTGTGGGCGCGGCGGCGGTGCTCCGCCCGCTGCCGGTTGCACGGCCCGTCCCCCTTGATCACCCGCATCAGCTCGTCGTAGTCCGGCTGGGTGAAGTCGTACGACTGCCGGGACTCGTTCCAGCGCAGGCCCGGGTCGGGGATGGTCAGGCCGAGGATCTCGGCCTGCTGCACGCACATGTCCACGAAGCGCTGGCGCAGCTCGTCGTTGGAGAACCGCTTGATCTTCCAGGCCATGGACTGGGCCGAATGGGTGGAGTCGGTGTCCGGCGGGCCGAACATCGCCAGCGACGGGTACCACCAGCGGTCGACGGCGTCCTGCGCCATCGCCTTCTGCGCGGGCGTGCCGTGCGCCAGGGTGTGCAGGATCTCGTAGCCCTGCCGCTGGTGGAACGACTCCTCCTTGCAGACCCGGATCATCGCGCGGGCGTACGGCCCGTACGAGCAGCGGCAGAGCGGCACCTGGTTGACGATCGCGGCGCCGTCCACCAGCCAGCCAATAGCGCCGACGTCCGCCCAGGTCAGTGTCGGGTAGTTGAAGATCGAGCTGTACTTCTGCCGGCCGCTGAGGAGCAGCTCGACCAGCTCGTCCCGGCTGATCCCGAGGGTCTCCGCGGCGGCGTAGAGGTAGAGGCCGTGGCCGGCCTCGTCCTGGACCTTGGCCAGCAGGATCGCCTTGCGCTTGAGCGAGGGGGCCCGGCTGATCCAGTTCCCCTCCGGCTGCATGCCGATGATCTCGGAGTGCGCGTGCTGGGCGATCTGCCGGATCAGCGTCCTGCGGTACGCCTCGGGCATCCAGTCGCGCGGCTCGATCTTCTGATCGGCGTCGATGACCTCGACGAAGTACGCCGCGAGGTCCTCGTCGGGGCCGGGGGCACCGGCGCGCCGTCCCCGCTCGGCGGCCTCCCGCAGCGCCGCCTCCGCCGCCTCGACCTCGCCGAGCAGGCCACCGCCGGGTGCGTCCTCGGCGGAGAAGTCGTTGCCATACATGGGGTCAAGTGTTACAGCTTGCAACTCGCCGCACCAGAGGTGTGTAACAGGTTTCCGAGGACAGTTCGGGACGCGACGGCGACTCCCAGCGAGCGGCAAGCTATGACTTGGATCACGCGGCGAAGACGAATTCCCCCAATAGCCGCATAGCGGCCCGATATCCCGCCTTCATGGCAAGTTGCCAGGTGTCATGTTCTGGCGTGCGGCCGATCCGCACGTAGACTTCCCCCCGGTCACACCATCGGCTGCCGACTATCGCCCAGGAACACGAAGGCCACATCCCCCGGCCTCGGCGAGCCGCCGATCCGTCCGGACAACAAGCCGGTCCCCCCGGCCCTGACATCTGGAGCTCACCCACTCATGCGATCCCGCGTGACCCTGGTGCTCGCCGTCGTGGCGGTCCTCCTCGGTGGCGGCCTGCTCGTGCCTGCCGCGTACGCCCGACTCGCCGGCGACGACGCCGCGAGCGGCGGAAGCGGCGGCGGAAGCGTGGCGGCACCGGCGCCCACCCCGCCCCCGCCGCCGACCCTGGCCGCCGGCCCGGTGTCGGTGAACTTCAAGGGCGAGTTCTTCTCGTGGGCCCTGATGGACCGGGAGACCGGCGAGATCTCCGGTGCCAAGAACATGACCTCGACCAGCTCCACCGAGTCGATGATCAAGTCCTGGTTCGCGGCCGACTACCTCCGCCAGCTCGGCGACAAGCCCGTGCCGGCCGAGCGGAAGAAGCAGATCTCCGCCGCCATCCGCAACAGCGACGACGACGCCGCCAACGCCCTCTACAGCGCGGTGGGTCGCGCCGAGACGATCAAGCGGATGACCAGCATCTGCGAGCTGACCGACACCAAGCCGGGCAACGTGCCGGGCTACGTGGGCTGGTGGAGCTTCACCCGGATGTCCCCCCGCGACGCCGTCCGGCTCGGCGACTGCATCGGTGACGGCACGGCCGCCGGCCCGAAGTGGACCAACTACCTGCTGGACGAGATGAGCAAGGTCAAGGGCACCACCGCCGCCAAGGACCAGAAGGCCCGGTCGGGCGGCGGCCGCTGGGGCATCATCGACGGGCTCCCCCAGTCGATCCTCAGCCAGGGCCCGGTCAGCATCAAGAACGGCTGGACCCCGCTGAACTACGACGGCAACTGGCACGTGAACTGCCTCGCGGTCACCGACAAGTGGAGCCTGGCGGTGATGCTGCGCTACCCGCAGAAGAGCGGGCTGGACTACGGCGCGCAGACCTGCGCCTCGGTCGCCAGCCAACTGGTGACCCCACAGCCGGGCGCCGCCCTCAAGGTGCCGCAGCAGCCGGTCGGGAAGCTCTGATGGCCGGACAGCGCCGGGACGACCGGCGCGGCGACGCCTCCCCCGTCAAGCTGATCGCCGTCGCGGTGGTCCTGATCGGCCTGGTGCTCGTGTCCCTGCGGCTGCTGCCGGGCTCGCCGTTCGAGTCCACCGCCGTCGCTCGGTGGGGCGACCCCGCCATGCCGACCGACCGCGGCGCGACCACGCCGGGCGACCGCAGCTCGCGGCAGTCGCCGTCGGCGTCGCCGTCGCCCAGCGCGACGCCGGAGCCGCTGCCGTTCGAGGCGAAGGACCTCGACCTGGACATCGAGGGCTGGTACTCCTGGAGCGTCCTCGACCGCCGGACCGGCGAGATCATCGGTTCGGACAACATGGACGAGACCAGCACCACCGCCTCGCTGATCAAGGCCTGGATCGTGGCCGACTACCTGCGCCGCGCCGCCGACGCCGGCCAGACGCCGAGCGACGCCAAGCTCGCCGACGCCACGAAGATCATCCGGGACAGCGACAACACCCGGGCCGAGCAGTTCTACAACACCGTCGGCCGGTCCGCCTCGATCAAGCGGCTGATCTCGCTGTGCGAGCTGACCGACAGCAAGGTTGCCGCCGACGGCGGATGGAGCCGCACGGCGCTCTCCCCCCGCGACACCGCCCGGATGGGGGCCTGCATCGCCGACGGCCGGGCCGCCGGGCCGAAGTGGACCACCTGGCTGATCAAGGAGATGCGGCTGGTCCGGGGTGCGGGCGACTTCGGCATCCGCAAGGCGTTCCCGGCCGCGGAGCGCAAGACCATCGCCATCAAGAACGGTTGGATCGACCGGACCAGGGAGCAGGAGATGCACATCAACTGCCTGGCCATCGGCGACACCTGGACGATGGGCGTGATGGTCCGCTACCCGATCGGCAAGGGCTACGAGTACGGCATGAAGAACTGCCAGAAGATCACGGAAGCCCTCCTCCGCGACTCCGTCTGACCCTCGCCGCCGATCGGGGCGGTCGCGGGCCGGCGGGGTCAGCCCGTGAAGAAGTCGGGGCCCGTGTCGGGAAGGGACGGGGCGGCGCCGAGGGCGGCGGCGCGGCGCGCGAACTCGCGCAGGCCGGCCACCTGGCGGTCGCCGAGTGAGAAGTCCAGCGCCCGGAAGTACGTCGCCAGGGTCTCCGCGTCGAACGGCTCCCAGCGCGCGCCGGCCTCGGCGACCTGGTCCAGCTCGGAGAGGCAGAGGTCCCGGGAGCGCAGGAACGCGTCGTGGACCTCCTTGACCAGCCCCGGGTGGGCGGCGGCGAAGTCCCGGCGTACGGCCCAGACGGCGAAGACCATCGGCAGGCCGGTCCACTCCCGCCACGCCTGCCCGAGGTCGGTGACCTCCAGCCCGCGCTTCGGCGCCTCGTAGAGCGCGCGCAGCGCCACGTCGCCGATCAGCACCCCGGCGTCGGCCTCCAGCAGCATCTGGGTCAGGTCCGGCGGGCAGCGGAAGTACTCGGGGTTCACCCCGTACCGCTCGCCGAGCAGGAGCTGGGCCAGGAGGACCCCGGTCCGCGAGGTCGAGCCCAGCGCCACCTTGCCGTGGTCGAGCTCGGCCAGCGGGCGGGTGGAGACGATGTTGACCGACAGCACCGGGCCGTCGCTGCCGACCGCCAGGTCGGGCAGGAGCAGCAGTTCGTCGGCGTGGCGCAGGTACTCCACGTGCGAGATCGGGCCGATGTCCAGGTCACCGGCGACCAGCGCCGCGCTCAGCCGGTCCGGCGAGTCCTTGTGCAGGTCGACGTCGATCAGGGCGCCGGAGCGCATCAGCCCCCAGTAGATCGGCAGGCAGTTCAGGAACTGGATGTGCCCGACCCGGGGGCGCGCGACGTGCTCAGCCATGCCCCGACCGTATCCCCGCCATTCGCCCGGGGCTCAGCGGGTCGGCGTCGGAGTGGCCAACCCCGCATCCACCGCGACGTCGGCGGCGGGGGCGCCCGAACCGGTTCCTGTCGGGGCGGCGCCCGCGAACGGTGCACCGGCGGGCGTCCGCGCGGGGGCCGCGCGGGCCGCGCGGCGGAGGGGAACCGAGACGACGGCGACCGCCAGCAGGCCGGCCAGCCCGCAACCGGCGACCAGCGGCCGGGGATCGGCCGCCTCCAGCAGGAGGCCGCCGGCCAGGAAGCCGACCATCGCGGCGCCCTGGACCGCCGCGCCGAAGGAGGCGAAGGCGCGGCCCCGCGCCGCCTCCGGCACCCGGCGGGCCAGCAGCACGTTGTTGAAGACGTTGCTGCCGCCGTTGAAGATGCCGCCGGTCAACCAGATCGGCACCAGCAGCAGGGCCGTCGGCACGGCCGCCGAGGCCAGCACCATCGCGCAGCACCCACCGAGCAGCGCCAGGCTGGCCCGGACCAGCCTGGCGTCGCGGTCGAGCCGCCGGACCACCCGGGCGAAGAGCCACGCGCCGGCCAGGACGCCGAGCGTCCAGGCGCCGGTCACCAGCCCGTACATCGTGGTCGAGCTGCCCAGCGTCTCCCGGATGAAGAACACCTCGATCACGTTGATCGCCCCGACGGCGCCGAACACCCCGGCGACGCTGGCGACCATCGCCACCAGCAGCGGGTCGTGTCGCAGCCGCCAGGCCGGGGGCACCGCCGCGTCGCCGGCCGCCGCCGGCCCACGGCTTCCTCTGCGGGTGCGGATCAGCAGTCCGGCCGCCACCAGCGCCAGATAGCTGCCGGCGCCCACGAGCAGCGGCAGGCGCGTGCCGAACTCGCCCACCAGCAGCCCGGCCAGCGCCGGACCGGCGAGCGAGCCCAGGGTGCCGGCCGACTGGCTGAGCGCGCTGGCCCGGGGCAGGTCCTCGGCCCGCACCATCGCCGGCACCAGCGCCGAGAGCACCGGCTGGGTGACGGCGAGGCCGGTGGCGAGCAGCGCCACCAGCGCGATGACCAGAAGCGGGTGCCCGGCGTACGCGAGCGTGAGGCAGATGCCGGCCTGGGCCAGCCCCGCGGTCACCAGCAGGATTCGGCTGTCCACCCGGTCCGCGAGGCGACCGGTCAGCGGTGCGAACGCCACCAGCGGCAGGGTCGCGGCGAGCAGCAGGCCGGACACGGCGAGCCCGCCCGCCCCGGCCGACTGCAACGCCAACGTGAGCGTGCTGGCGGCGAGGAAGTCACCGCAGGTGGCCACGCCCCGGGCGGTGGTGGCGAGCCAGACGTCCGGCCAGCGCGACCGAGCAGATGTGAAGGACATATTTCGAAAATAATCCTTCACATCTGCCGGGTGCAATCCCCTTTCAGTCGACCGGCAACGCCTTGTAGTGCACCGAGACGGTGCGCGCCCCGGCCGGCGGGTCCACCCGCGACCGTTTGCGGTACGGCTCGAACAGGCGGTCCACCGCCTCGTTCAGCTCGCGCAGCTCCGCCGCGGTGAGCAGCAGTTGCGAGTCGGCGAGCCGGCTCGCCTCGTACCACTCGGCCGGCTCGTCGGGCGCGCGCCGCAACCAGTCGCGGCTGCGCTCCAGGTCGCGGGCCAGCCACGCCTCCACCAGCGCACGCTCGGCTGCCCGGGCCTCCGGCGCCGTCCCGCGCCCGGCGTCGACGGTCCAGCTCGGGCTGACCACCCGCCAGACTCGCTCCCGCGCGTCGCCGCGGTTCGGCGCCTGCTCCACCAGGCCCGCCTTCGCCAGCTCCCGCAGGTGGTAGCTGGTGGCGCTCGGCGACAGGCCGACGATCTCCGCGCACTCCGTGGCGGTCGCGCCGGCCTCGATCGAGCTGAGGTGTTCCGTGATCGCGAGTCGGGCCGGGTGGGCCAGCGCCCGCATCACCTGCGGATCGCTGATGGTCACCCGGGGTCGCTCGGCAGGCGGCTCGGTCATCCCCCCATGATCCCGGCCGCCGGTCGTCGACCACCACCGGCAACGGCAGGACGGTGCGCCGGAGCCGGCGGCGACGACCGGTCAGCACGCCTGCGCGTGGGCGCCGGGCCCGGAGGGCGGTGAATTCGGTGGAGCGGGAGCCGGTGTGCGCGTAGGCTGGCAGGCCGCTTGACGGCCAGGGTGAGGTGAGCACCGCATCGGACGTCCCGCGCCGGGGGCCGGCCATCCGCCCGCCGGACACGCGAGCGATCAGCAGATGACCTCGATGGGATTCAGCGTGACCGCAGTCGACCTCGACACCGACCTCGCCGCCGAGCGCGAGCACCTCGCCACCTCCCGGGCCGCCCTGGCCCGGATGCGGGAACGCGCCGAGGCCCTCTTCGCCACCGGCGACCAGGTGGCCGGCGACGCCTACGCCGCCGAGACGCTCGGGCGCACCCTGGCCCGCCGGGTCGCCGAACTCGCCGACGACCCGACCACGCCCCTCTTCTTCGGCCGCCTCGACTTCGGCCCGCCCACCGACGCCGCACCCGCCGCCGGCCCGGCCGCCGACGGCTGGACCGCCGACCCGTCCACCGCCGGCACGCCCGGTGGCAGCGACGACGGGGCGGGTCCCGGGCACCCCGACCACGCCGGCCGGCGCTACCACGTGGGGCGGCGGCACGTCACCGACGAGCGGGGCGAGCCGCTGGTGCTGGACTGGCGGGCACCCGTCTCCCGGTCGTTCTACCGGGCCAGCGCCCGCGACCCGCAGGGCGTGGCGGTACGACGCCGCTTCGGGTTCAGCAGCGGAACGCTCACCAGCTTCGAGGACGAGCACCTCGACCGGGGCGAGGAACTCGGCACGGCCAGCCGGATCCTGACCGCCGAGATCGAGCGGCCCCGCGTCGGGCCGATGCGCGACATCGTCGCCACCATCCAGCCGGAGCAGGACGAGCTGGTCCGGGCCGACCTGGCCGACTCGATCTGCGTGCAGGGCGCGCCGGGCACCGGAAAGACGGCGGTCGGCCTGCACCGGGCCGCCTACCTGCTCTACCTGCACCGGGAGCGGCTGCGCCGCGCGGGTGTGCTGATCGTCGGGCCGAACCGGGCCTTCCTGTCGTACATCGCGGCGGTGCTACCGGCGCTCGGCGAGGTCGAGGTCGAGCAGGCCACGGTGGAGGACCTGGTCGCCCGGGTGCCGGTGCGGGCGGTCGACGACCCGGCGGTGGCGGCCGTCAAGCACGACGTGCGGATGGCCGAGGTGCTGCGCCGGGCGATCGACGCGCACATCGGCGAGCCGACCGAGCCGATCATGGTCTCGGACGGCTCCTACCGGTGGCGGATCGGGCTGGACCCGCTGCACCGGCTGGTCGAGGAGACCCGCCGGGAGCGGTTGCCGTACGCCACCGGGCGGGAACGCGTCCGGGCCCGGGTGGTGGCTCTGCTCCAGCGGCAGGCCGAGGCGCGGCGCGCCGAGTCGCCGAGCGACGCCTGGCTGCGCCGGATGGGCAGGTGCGCGCCGGTCGCCGCCTTCCTCGACGCGGTCTGGCCGGCGCTCACCCCGGAAGGGCTGGTGCACCGGCTGCTCACCGACGCCGAACTGCTGGCCGCCAGCGCCGACGGGTTGCTGACCGCCGACGAGCAGGCGCTGCTGCGCGGGACGCCCGACCCGGTGGCGGCAGGCGGCGCGGCGGATGCCCCGCGTCCGGCGCGCCGCGCCGCGGCAGCCGGGACGAAGCTCGGGCGCACCCCGAAGGCCACGAAGTGGACGGCGGCGGACGCGGTGTTGATCGACGAGGCGGCCGGGCTGGTCGAGCGGCCGGCCGGCTTCGGCCACGTGGTGGTCGACGAGGCACAGGACCTGTCGCCCATGCAGTGCCGGGTGATCGCCCGACGCAGCGAGCACGGGTCCATCACGCTCCTCGGCGACCTGGCCCAGGGCACCGCGCCGTGGGCCGCCGCCGACTGGCGGGAGTCCCTGCGCCACCTGGGCAAGCCGGACGCGGTGGTGGTCCCGCTGACGGTCGGCTTCCGGGTGCCCGCCGCCGTGGTCGCGTTCGCCAACCGGCTGCTGCCGGCGCTCGCCGTCGACGTGCCGCCGGCGGAGTCGCTGCGCCGCGACGGCGCGCTCGACGTGCGTACCGTCACCGACCTGACCGCCGCGACGGTGGCCGAGGTGCGCGCGGCGCTGGCGTTCGACGGCTCGGTCGCGGTGATCGCCGCCGACGACGCGGTCGACGGGCTGCGGGCCGCCCTCGCCGCCGCCGGGGTCGAGACCGCAACCGTCGACGACCCGGCCGCCGCGGCGCGCGTCACGGTGGTGCCGGCGACGCTGGTCAAGGGCCTGGAGTACGACCACGTCATCGTCGTCGAGCCGGCGGCGATCGTGGCGGCCGAGCCGCGCGGCCTGCACCGGCTCTACGTGGTGCTCACCCGGGCCGTCTCCCGCCTCGCCGTGCTGCACGCCACGCCGCTGCCCGCGCCGCTCGCCTGACCGGCCGTCGGCGGGCGTCAGTACGCCGGCACCCGCATCAGCACCGCGCCGTCGGCGCCGAGCACGGTGATCTCCGTGAACTCGACCTCGCTGGTGGTCCAACTGTCGGCCCGGACAATGTACGTCCCGTTGACCACCGGTGCCTCGACGCTGTACCCGCGGTCGGTCCGCACCCGCACGCGCGTCGCGCCCTCGGGCGCGAGCCCGTCCATCACGCTCGCGTAACCCAGGGGGAGATCGCTCAGGGTGAGCACGGTTACCCCGCCGGCGACGGCGCAGGTGCGCGGCGGACAGTACAGCGGGTCCTGCCCCGGGTCCATCCGGCTGCCGCTCGAAAACCTGAGGTCGCCGCCGGGACGGGCGAGGCAGAAGGCGAGACCGGTGCCGTTGACGACGATGGCGGCGCGGCGTCCGTCGGGCCACTCGACGGCGTTGACCAGCCGGTCTCCCCGGCCGTTCACCCGACACTGGGTCAGCACGTCGGCGCGCTCCGGCTCCGCCATCGCGGTCAGCGGCCGGCCCGGCCCGGCGTCGCCGAGCAGTCGCGGCCCGACCTGCCACAACCCGACCCCGACGACCAGCACGAACGCGGTGGCCAGCGCGCTGGCCAGGATGCCCGGCCAGCCGCGTCGCGCGGGGCCCTCGGCCCGCTGGACGATCTCACCCAGCGGGGTGACCGGCAGCCGCTCGTCGGCGAGCACCCGGTCGAAAGCGTCACGGACCTGCTGCGTCGGGTCAGTCATCGAGGTGCTCCCTGAGGGCGGCGAGTCCACGGTGCAGGAGGGTCTTGACGGTGCCGGCGGGGCAGCCGAGCGTCTCGGCGATCTCCCGCTCCGGCAGGTCGAGGTAGTAGCGGAGGAACAACGCGGCGCGCTGCCGGGGCCGGATCCGGCGCAGCGCCGCGCGTACCGGCGCGGACTCGTGCGGCACCGTGACCGGGTGAGCCGGGTCGGCGAAGGCGTGCCGCCGTTCGAGGATCCGCCGTCGTACCCAGGAGGTGCAGCGGCTGGCCACCGCCCGCCGCAGCCAACGCTCCGGTTCCCGTACCTGGGCGCGGCGGCGGTACAGGTCGACGAACGCCTCCTGCACTATGTCCTCCGCCGCGGCGGCGCTACCCGTGGTCAGGTAGGCGAACGCCACCATCCCGCGGAAGTGCCGCTCGTACGTCGTCCCGAAGACGTCGTCCGCGACGTCCGCGAGCGCTGTCCGGCCTGTCATGCCCACTCCGCTCCCGCCCGCCGTCGAAGCGGGCGACACCGTACAGGCGCACGACGGCCCGCGACGGTTTCAGCCGATGGCGGCTTCACGGGGGTGGATTGGTTCAGAGGTGGGCGTACCAGGGGTCGGTGACGCCTGCCACCCCCGAACCGCTGTCGATGTGCATGCGCGTGGTCCGGGTGGTGCTGCTGACGATGGTGGCCGAGGTGCGCGCGGCGCTGGCGTTCGACGGCTCGGCCGTCGTCGAGCCGGCGGCGACCGGGCCACGCGGCCTGGGCCGGCTCTACGTGGTGCTCACCCGGGACGTCTCGCGCCTCGCCGTGCTGCACGCCCGACCGCTACCCGCGCCATTGTGACGAACAATTTCACGCGGCATTCACCGGCGCGTCCGCGGAATGACGTAAACGGCCCAGGAAACGTGGACGACAACTGAGAGATGGTCGACCGCGAGGAAACCCGGTCGAATGGTCGCGCCGGCCGGATTAGCCTTTCGGCAGGATCCGGCCGGCGCCATCGCCGAACTACACGTCCTTCACACAGGTCATGTAGGTGTAGCCGACGCGGTCAGGGAAGTCGATGATGATCCAGCCGTTGGCGTTGCTGACGCCACATGCCGTGTACCGGCCGCCCAAGGCGTAGGTGTTCGGGATGCAGTTGTACTGGTAGCCCTTCTGGGCCGTCGTGAAGGCGGGCGAGTCCGTGAAGGGCTCCCAGCGGATCGGCAGATTGGCCGCGATCGACTCGATCCGGCCGGTCGCGCACTGGGTGGAATAGTTGGCGCCGATGGCGGTGGCGCCGGCGCCGGACGCATTCGCGGACGCCGGTGCGGCCGGCGCGGCGAGCACCAGCCCCAGGCTGCCGACGGTCGCCAGAAGGGCCCTGGTCTTTCCGATTCTCGACATGACAGACAACCCCGTTCACTCGGTTCCGGCGCGGCCTCCCGCGCCATGGCGAAGTTACCACGGCCATCGACACATTTCTGTCCCTGGATTCATGGGCGGATGCCGTCGCGCGGCTCATCGGGAAACAATTTTGGAGAGCGAGAACCTCGCTGGTCGCGACCGTGTGGTGGACCGGAGGCGCGCCGATCCGACGGAGCGGCGCGACGAGGGTCGACGGTTCAGCTGACGTTTCGTCCGATCCGCCCCCTGGCGCGGCGGGTCGGTGCCACGATGCCGGCAGGGGCGCGCCGTCGTGGTCGCCCCCCGCCGAGAGGGGTCGACGTGAGCACCGTCCCGCCGGGCACGCCCTGCTGGGCCGACCTCGCCACCCCTGGTCTCGCCGACGCGCGGAGGTTCTACCCGGAGCTGTTCGGGTGGACGGGCCGGATCGACCCGGAGCCCGAGGCGGGCGGCTACACGGTCTTCCTGCTCGGCGGACGGGCGGTGGCGGGCGCGGGACCGCCGGCCATCCCCGACCAGGTGCCGATCTGGTCGACGTACCTGGCGACGGACGACGCCGACCTCGTGGCCGGCCGGGTCGAGCGGGCCGGCGGGCAGGTGGTGGTGCCGCCGTTCGAGGTGTTCGACCGGGGGCGGATGGCGGTCTTCACCGACCCGGCCGGGGCCGCCTTCAGCGTCTGGCAGCCGATGGCGATGCCCGGGGCCGAGGTGTTCGACACCCCGGGCGCGCTGACCTGGACCGAACTGGTCACCCCCGACCCGGACGGCGCCAAGGTCTTCTACGAGCTGGTCTTCGGCTGGCACCCGGACGACCAGCCGGCAGGCTCCGTCACCTACACCGGCTGGCGGCTCGGCGCCCGGATCGTGGCCGGCATGGTGCCGCCGCTGGGCGACGGGTTCCCGGCGGACACGCCCGCGTACTGGTCGGTGTACTTCGCGGTGGCCGACGCCGACGCGGCCGCCGCCCGCGCCGCCGAGCTGGGCGGCACGATCCTGGTCCCGCCCCAGGACGCCCCGGCGGGCCGCTTCGCCGCCCTCCGCGACCCCCACGGCGCCCTCTTCAACATCCTCACCCGCCCCTAACCCCACCCACCCACCCACACGGGTTGATCATGAAGTTGTTGCGGCGACACGCCGGTCGGGGCGACAACAACTTCCTGATCAACGGCAGGGGCCCGGGAGGGGAAGGGAGGGAAGGACGGGAGGGGTCAGGGGTGGGGGCGGACGGGGACTACCAGGGGGCCGTGGTCGCCGTCGATGACGCGGACGGTGGCGCGGTACCAGGTGGCGAGGAGCTGCTCGGTCAGCACCTCGCGCGGGGTGCCGGCGGCGACCACCCTGCCGTCGGCGAGGAGCACCATGCGGTCGGCGTACTCGCCGGCTATCGAGAGGTCGTGCATGGTGGCGAGCACGGTCAGGCCGTGCTCGCGGCGGAGCCGGTCGACCAGCTCCAGCACCTCCTGCTGGTGGCCGATGTCCAGGGCGCTGGTCGGCTCGTCCAGCAGCAGCAGGGTCGCGCCCTGGGCCAGCGCCCGGGCCAGGAAGACCCGCTGCCGCTCACCGCCGGAGAGGGTGGCCAGCTCCCGGTCCTGGAACCCGGTCAGGTCCAGCCCGTCGAGCACGTCGTACGCGGCGGCCAGGTCGGCGGCCGACTCCCGGCCCAGCGGCGGGATGTACGGGGTGCGGCCCAGCAGCACGTAGTCGAGCACCGACATGCCGGCCGGCACGACCGGGGACTGCGCCACGGTCGCCACCACCCGGGCCCGGTCGCGGCGGCGCAGCGCCTCGCTCGGCGTACCGAAGAGGGAGATGGCGCCCGGCGCGGGCAGCAGGCCGCCGACGGCGCGCAGCAGGGTCGACTTCCCGGCGCCGTTCGGGCCGATCACGGTGACCCACTCGCCCGGGGCGACGGTCAGGTCGACGCCGCCGAGGATCGGCGTGCCGTCGAGGCGGACGTGCAGGTCGCGGACCTCGACGGCGGGGACGGCGGGCCCGGTCGTCCGGTCACCGCCGTCCGCCGGCTGCGGGGCGGGCACAGGCACACCGCCGTCTGCCGGCTGTGGGGCGGGCACAGGCACACCGTCGTCCGCCGGCTGTGGGGCGGACACGCGCGCCCCGCCGTCCGCCGGCCGCGGCGCCGGCGCACGTCGCGCGCTCATCCGAGCACCCGCCGGGAGGTGCGCAGGACCAGGACGAAGAACGGGCCGCCGAGCAGCGCGGTGACCACGCCGATCGGCACCTCCGCCGGGGCGGCGACGGTGCGCGCGACCACGTCCGTCAGCGCCAGGAAGGCGCCGCCGAAGAGCAGCGAGAGCGGCAGGATCACCCGGTAGCTCGACCCGGCCAGGAGCCGTACGGTGTGCGGCACGATGATCCCGACGAAGCCGATCAGCCCGGAGGCGGAGACCGCGGCGGCGGTGCCGAGCGAGGCGGCGGCGATCAGCAGGTAGCGGGACCGTTGCGGGTGCAGCCCGAGGCCGGTCGCCTCGTCGTCGCCGACGGAGAGCACGTCCAACTCCCGCCGGTGCAGCAGCACCACCAGGGCGGTGAGGAGGAAGTACGGCAGCACCAGCCGGACGTCGTGCCAGCCGGCGGTGGCGAGCCGCCCAAGCAGCCAGGAGTAGACCTGCTGGATGCTGTCGGAGTTGCGTTGCAGCAGGTAGGTCTGCCCGGCGGAGAGGAACGCGGAGACGGCCACCCCGGCCAGGATCAGCGTCGCCGTGGAGCGGGCGCGCCCGCCGGACGCCCCGAGCAGGTAGGTCATCGCCACCGCGCCGAGTGCGCCGACGAAGGCGGCCAGCGGGATGGTGAGCGGCAGCCCGGTGAGCGCGCCGCCCGCCCCCACCCCGAGGGTGATCACGGCGGTGACCGCCAGCCCGGCCCCGGCCGCCACCCCGAGCAGGTACGGGTCGGCCAGCGGGTTGCGGAACACGCCCTGGTAGCAGCCGCCGGCCAGGGCGAGCAGCCCGCCGACCAGCAGGCCGAGCACCACCCGGGGCAGCCGCAGCTCGGTGACGATGGCAATCTCCCGCTCGGTCAGCCCGCTGTCGATGCGGACCCCGGGGACGAGGTTGAGCAGCTCGGCCGCGACGCTGCCCGGCGGCAGGCTGACCGGGCCGAGCGACACCCCGGCGACCAGGGCGACCAGCACGGCGGCGACGCCGGCGACGAGCCAGCGCGGCCGCAGCCCGGCGGGCCGGGACGCGGGAAGCGTCCCGGCCCGCCGGGTGGGTCGAGCCGTGTCGGGAGCCTTGGTCATCGACGGGCGCGGCTCACGCGGGCACCTTGGCGGCCGCGTCGATGATGGCCCGGAGCAGGTCCACCACGCGGGGACCCCAGCGCGACGCGATGTCGTCGTCGAGCGCGACGACCTGGTTGTTCTTGACCGCGGTGATGCCCGCCCAGCCGGCGCGCGCCTTGACCGTCTCCGCGCTCTGCTGGCAGCACTTGGTGTCGGCGAGGAAGACGAAGTCCGGGTCCGCCTTGACGATGACCTCCTGCGACAGCTGCGGGTAGCCGCCGTTCTTGCCGTCGGCGTCGGCCGGGTCGGCGATGTTCTCCAGGCCGGCCATGGCGTAGAGCGAGCCGATGAAGGTCTTGCTGGTGGCGGTGTACAACTCCGGGCCGAGCTCGTGGTAGTAGGTCAGCTTCTCGGCGCGCTGCGGCAGGCCGGCGACCAGCTTGGCGATGTCGTCCTTCATCCGCTTGGTCACGTCGGCCGCCTCGGTCGCGTGGCCGGTGAGCGCGCCCAGCTCGGTGATCTGCCGGTACGAGTCGTCCAGCGTGGTCGCGGCCGGGGTGAGGTAGACCGGGATCTTCAGCGTCGTGAGCTGCTCGACGATCTTGTTGCGGT
Organism: Micromonospora sp. NPDC002717; assembly: GCF_040295705.1. Classification (NCBI taxonomy): domain Bacteria; kingdom Bacillati; phylum Actinomycetota; class Actinomycetes; order Micromonosporales; family Micromonosporaceae; genus Micromonospora; species Micromonospora sp. NPDC002717. The sequence goes on from NZ_JBEOVW010000001.1 coordinate 357,799, forward strand.
CGTCCGAGAGCACCACCAGGTCGGGGCTCTTGCCGGCGATCGCCTCGGCGTTCGGGGAGAAGCCGGAGAGGTCGGTCTTCGGCGCGTCCGGCGGGTAGTTCGAGTTGTCGTCGACGGCGGTGACCTGCTTGCCGGCGCCGATGGCGAAGAGCATCTCGGTGGCCGACGGCGACAGCGACACGATCTTCTCGGGCCGCTTGTCGAGGGTGAGCTTGCCGACGGTGACCGGGTAGGCGGCCGCCGCGGAACTGCCGCCGGCGGCGGGCGTGTCGGTGGTCTTCTCGGCGCAGGCCCCGAGGGCCAGCGCGGCCACCGCGAGGGTCGCGGCGAAGAACCGGGGGGTACGTCTGAGCATCTGTCCTCCTGTCGGTCGAGGAGCGTGGTGCTTCGCCGACAGGGACCCAGTGCGCCCGTCCGCGAGGCGCCCTTCCTCGAGAGCGCGAGTCGCGACCACTGACGCAGGCGACCTGGCTCGTCCCCGCCGCGCCCGGCCTCGGCCGGGAGTGGTGGGGCATCACAGTTGCGGGACAGCGCCGGTTTCGCACCGGCTTCGCTGCTAGTGGTCGGTAGAACCGTAGCGCACGCCCCGGACGTGCCTCGTCGATCCAGGTCGCATCGGCGCTTGTTGATCTACAACAGCAGCGATATGCCCTGGATCGACGCCGGCTGGGTGGTGGTGGGGCCCCGCCGGGGGCGGTACGGGGCCCCACCGGGCTCAGGAACTCGTGATGGTGACGTTGTCCACAGCCGCCTCGACCAGGCTCGCGCCCGAGGCGTCCGTCGCCTCGACCAGGATCCGCACGGACTGGCCGGCGTACGGGGTGAGGTTGGCGTTCGCCACCGCCCAGGCGCCGTTGCGGTTGGTGGCCGCGCCGGACTGCGTGAACAGGACCGTGGTGCCGCCGTTGTGCACCACGCTGACCCGGAAGTAGTCGGCCGACGAGGCGTTCGACCCGTGCGCCAGGTACCAGGCCAGCGAGAGCGTCAGCGTGCCCTCCGACGGCAGAGTCACGGCCGGCGACCGGGCGCTGGTCACGCCGCCGTCGATGTCGTAGTCGCCCGCCCCGGTGCCGGCCAGCCGGCCGGTGACCAGGTCGTTGCTCCCGCCGTACGGGGTGAGCTGCTTGGCGCCGCTGGAGGTGGTCGCCTGGGCGGCGCCCCGCTCCCACGCCCCGGCGGTCGCGGTGTCGGTGCCGTTCGGGTTGGTGGTCCACCCGGTGGCCGTCTCGAAGGTGTCCGACCAGACCGTGGTGCCGCCGCCACCGCCGCAGTACTGCGCCTCCTTGCCGATGACCCGGTACGGGCAGTCGGCGTACTCGCTGAGCAGCAGCACCGCCTCCCGGTTGCGCGAGGTCTGGGCGGGGATCACCTCGTCGGGCGGGTAGAAGCCGCCGCCGAGGGACGAGCCCGGGTACATCTCGAAGGTGTACGCCCAGATGCCGTGCTGCCCCCACATCCAGTCGATGCTGTCGCCGTCGGTGATGTAGAGGTCGCTGGACTGCTGCGGGGTGTAGCCGTTGGTGTTCGCCATCTGCTGACCGAGGGCGGCGAAGGTGCTGTACTGGTCGGCGCTCATGCTGGGAGCGGTGTTGTTGTACGTGTAGCCGAACGGCCAGAGCACCAGCTCCGAGTACGTGTGGAAGTCGATGTTGGCCTTGATCTGCTGCGTGCCGCCGACCACCCGGCTGTTGACGAAGTTGCGCAGCGCCGCGGTCTCCGGGGCGGAGAACGCCGACGGGCCCCGGTAGGTCTCCGACGAGGTCGAGCCGGACGAGCCGCCGCAGCAGCCCCACTGGTAGGACCAGTTGCGGTTCAGGTCGGTGCCGACGTACGACGAGCCGCTGTTCGGCTGCCGGTTCTTGCGCCAGGAGCGGTAGGAGCCGGTGGCGATGTCGTACTCGCTGCCGTCCGGGTTGACCGTCGGCACGATCCAGATCTCCCGGCCGTTCACGATGTTGGTGATCCGGGAGTCGGTGCCGTAGCTGTCGGTGAAGAGGTTGAGCAGGTAGATCGCCATCTCGACGGTCAGGTGCTCGCGGGCGTGCTGCTGCGAGTTGAACAGGATCTCCGGCTCGGCCTCGTCGGTGGCGACGTTGTCGGAGATCTTCACCGCCATCAGGTCACGACCCTCGTACGAGGAACCGATGCTGATCTTCCGGGCGATCGAGGGATGGTCCGCGACCACCTGGTTGACCACGGCGGTCAGTTCCGCGTAGTCGTGGTAGTTGGAGTCGGCGGGCGGGAAGGCGGTCGTGCCGACGTCCCCCTCGGCGTGGCTGTGGCCGTCGGCCGACGGGGCCGGTACCGCCTCCAGCCGGAAGCCGAGCCGGGTGATCGCCGCCGCCTCGGCGGGGGTGGCCGAGACGTTCAGCACGCCGTGCTCGACGTAGTCGATGGCGGCGCCGGTGCCGGCGACCGCGGTGCGGTCGGCCACCGTACGCGGACCGAGCACCCGGTAGGACGACGCCGCCGGGGAGTCGGCGGCGCGGTCGGGTTCGGGCCGGGCGGTGGCCGGCGCGGCGGCGACGGTGAGCAGGCCGAACCCGGCGGCGACAGCGAGCGCCAGGCGGCGGAGGACGGGCTTGCGGAAGGCCATGGACAACCTCCTCGGGGGGCGGGAGAAGATCCCGCTCGGTGGAGGACACTCCACCATCGCTCACATGGTCATATCAACATTCATCGCTGCCTTGTTGCATGCCATCCAGATCCTCACACCGGCAAGGATTTTCCAACCGTCGACCTCTGGCGAAAGTTCCTTCCGAGCGGGACACTGACCGGCAACGATCCGCCCGTCTCTGCGGAGGACCCATGTCCAGACCACGCCTGCGCGCGGCCACCCTCGCGGCCGCCACCGCGCTCACCCTTCTCGGCACCGCGGCACCCGCCGTCGCCGCGCCCGTCGCCGCCTCGGCGACCACCCGACCGGTGGTCCACGACGAGCAGATCACCTTCCAGGACTGGTCCCGCTACCCCGACTGGCGTCGGGGCAGCCACGCCGGCACGCGGGCCGTCCCCGGCCTCCGGCCGGGCGTCACGCTGGCCACGCCGCTCGGCACCACCGACTACACCGACCCGCACACCGGCATCACCAAGAGCTGGGAGTACGCGACCTGGACCTCCCCGGTCACCCAGGTCGGGTTCGACGCCACCGAGCTGATCGCCTCGTGGAACGCGGAAACCCCGGCCGGCACCTGGATCCAGGTGGAGATGCAGGGCACCTACAACACCGGCGTCCAGACCAAGTGGTACGTGATGGGGCGGTGGGCCTCCGGCGACGCCGACATCAAGCGGACCAGCGTCAACCGGCAGGGCGACCCCTGGTCGACCATCTGGACCGACACCTTCAGCATCGACGACGCCTCCGTCGGGGTGCTGCTGCGGGCGTACCAGCTGCGGCTGACCCTCTACCGGGCGCCGGGGCAGCAGGCCGCGCCGGTGGTGCACACGCTGGGCGCGATGAGCTCGAACGTGCCCGACCGGTTCACCGTCGAGCCGAGCGCCGGCGGCATCGCCTGGGGCCGGGAACTCGCCGTCCCCCGCTACTCGCAGAACATCCACACCGGCCACTACCCCGAGTACGACGGCGGCGGCCAGGCCTGGTGCTCCCCCACCTCCACCACGATGGTGATCGAGTACTGGGGCCGGAAGGCGTCCGAGGAGGACACCGCCTGGGTCGACCCGACCTACCCGGACCCGACGGTCAACCACGCCGCCCGGATGGTCTACGACTACCAGTACGACGGCGCCGGCAACTGGCCGTTCAACACCGCGTACGCGGCCAGCTTCCCCGGCCTGGAGGCGCGGGTCACCCGGCTGCACTCGCTGGACGAGGTGGAGCGCTTCATCGCCGCCGGCATCCCGGTGGTGACCAGCCAGTCCTTCCTGGCCAGTGAGCTGGACGGCGCGGGCTACGGCACCTCGGGGCACCTGTTCGTGATCGTCGGCTTCACCGCCGAGGGCGACGTGATCGTGAACGACCCCGCCTCGTCCAGCAACGAGGCGGTGCGCAACGTCTACCCGCGCGAGCAGTTCGAGCAGATCTGGCTGCGGACCAAGCGGATCAACGCCAGCGGCGGGGTCTCCGGCGGCTCCGGCGGCGTCGTCTACCTGATCAAGCCCGAGCGGATGCCGTGGCCGACGGTCGCCGGCTCCACCAACTGGTGACCTGACGGTCCGACAGCACGGTCGAGGGGTTCGCGTCACCCGGGTCCGCCCCGGGGCGCGAGCCCCTCGTCACTTCTCGGCGGCGGGGGCGTCCGGGTCCTGGTCGTCGCCGGCGAGGGCGGAGCGGAGGCGCTCCTTCTCGGTGCGGCGCCGCTCGGCGGCGTCGGCCATCTCCACCGCCATCTCGTCCCGCCAGCCCTTGAGCAGGAAGAACGAGGCGGCGGCCGAGAAGGCCAGCGCCAGCATCAGCTTGACGAAGAGGTTCATGTCGACCAGCCAGAGGGCCGCCAGCACGGCGACGAACAGCCCGATCCGGCCCAGCGTGTACTTGACCGCCGCGCTCACGTTCCGCACTCCGTTCTCCGCCGCCGGGGTGGCCCCGGCGGAAGGTTCAGCCCGTCCGGCGGGCCAGCCAGTGGACGCCGTGGAACCAGACCACCGCGTACCCGAGGGTGAACGCCGCCGCGCCCAGCCCGCCGGAGACCAGCGGGGCGAGCCCGGCGGCCAGGCCGGCCACCACCAGCCCGGCGACCAGCCCCACGGCACCCGCCACGAGCGCCGCCACCACCCGGGCCGCCCCGAACTCCCAGGCCCGGAAGTCGTCCCAGAACAGCCAGGCCGGCAGGATGACCGCCAGCCAGCCGTTGGCCCGGCCGAAGTCGCCGCTTCCGATCAGCGTGAACGCCCAGTCGAACAGCACCACCGCCAGCACGCCGATGACCAGCCCGGCCAGGCTCACCCCGAGCAGGTCGCCCAGGGTGAGGATGCGCCCCTCGGCGTCGCGCCGGGGGAACCCGCTCTGCTGCTCGGTCATGGCCTACGAGACTACGTGCCGGCTCAGGCCCAGACCTGCTGCGGCTCGGCGCGGCGCTCGGCCAGGGACGGGGCGGCATCGTACTCGCGGACCACCTCGTAGCGGGTGTTCCGCTCGACGGGGCGGAAGCCGGCGTCCCAGATCAGGTGCAGCAGGTCGTCCCGGTGCATCGTGTTCGGGGTGCCGTACGAGTCGGCGTCGTGGGTGATCTTGTATTCAACGACCGAGCCGTCCAGGTCGTCCACGCCGAAGTTGAGCGAGAGCTGGGCCACCGACAGGCCGTGCATCACCCAGAAGCACTTCACGTGCGGGACGTTGTCGAAGAGCAGCCGGGAGACCGCGAAGGTCTTCAGCGACTCGGCCGGCGAGGCCATCGTCGTACGCTCCTGGATCCGGTTACGGATCTTGCCGTCCGCCGAGTCGACGAAGTCGTGCTGGTAGCGCAGCGGGATGAAGACCATGAAACCGCCGGTCTCGTCCTGCAACTCGCGCAGCCGCAGCACGTGGTCGACCCGGTGCCGGGGCTCCTCGATGTGCCCGTAGAGCATGGTCGACGGCGTCTTCATGCCCTTGCTGTGCGCCAGGCGGTGGATCCGCGACCAGTCCTCCCAGTGGCAGGCGTGGTCGACGATGTGCTGGCGGACCTCCCAGTCGAAGATCTCCGCTCCGCCGCCGGTCAGCGACTCCAGGCCGGCGGCCATCAGCTCGTCGAGGATCTCGTCGGCGCTCAGGCCGCTGATCTTCTCGAACCACTGCACCTCGGTCGCGGTGAACGCCTTGAGCTTGACGTTCGGCAGCGCCGCCTTCAGCTCGCTCAGCACCTTCGGGTAGTAGCGCCACGGCAGCGTCGGGTGCAGGCCGTTGACGATGTGCAGCTCGGTGAGCTGCTCGTCCTCCATCTCCTTGGCCTTGCGGACCGCCTCGTCGATGCGCATCGTGTAGGCGTCCTTCTCGCCCGGCTTGCGCTGGAACGAGCAGTACGCGCACGAGGCGGAGCAGACGTTGGTCAGGTTGAGGTGCCGGTTGACGTTGAACATCACCCGGTCGCCGTTGAGCTCCGTACGCCTGTGGTGGGCCAGCCGCCCCAGCCACGTCAGGTCGTCGCTGTCGTAGAGGGCGATGCCGTCCTCGCGGGTCAGCCGCTCGCCGGCGTACACCTTCGCTTCGAGCTCACGCTTGAGTCCGGCGTCCATCGAAAGCCACGTCCCTTCCACCTGCGGTAGGAATCGAGCCTACGTCCACGTGCCGGCGCCGCCGCAGCACGGTCGGCCCCCGTGGGCCGATTCACCGAACTCTCAGCCTCCCGTTACCTCTCGACGCATCGACATGGCTGCGTGGGTGAGGTAAGACAGGATGGGACGTTCGCCACACACTGGTAGCGTCCTCACGGCCGCGTCCACCCTGGCGCGGCGACAGCACGCCGGACGGGGAGCGGAATGGTCGACAGCGGGCGCGGGCGACGGCAGCGACGACGGAGCCCGGTGATCTCGCCGGTGCTGCGTCCGGCGCTCTGGTCCGCCCTGCTCGGAGCCGTCGCCGCCACGGTCCTCGCCAACCCGGTCCAGGCCGACCCGGCGCTGCCCACCAGCGTCCCCGACACCGGCCTCCGGCCGGCCGTCACCGGTCAGCTCCAGCTCCCCGGCGGCGCGCCCGTCACCGGGACGCCGGGCGGCGGGGTGCCGGGCGCACCGGCCGGCAACCTGATCGACGGCCCGCTCGCCACCCAGATCTACGCCGCCGAGGCCCAGGTCGGGCAGCTCCGCGACCAACTGCTCGTGCTGCTGCAGAAGCGCACCGAGGCCGAGGGCCAGCGGGCCACCGCCGAACGCGACCTCGCGCTCGCCCGGGACGCGCTGGCCCGCGCCCAGGAGGGCGCCGACGCCGCCGCCGCGGGCGCGTTCAAGGCCGCCGCCGCCCTCCCGCCCGGCGAGTTCGCCAACGACCTGCACGAGCTGAGCCGGCTCTCCCGGATCATCCGCGGCGAGAAGGCCGAGGGCGGCACCACCGCCGCCGAGGGCGAGCTGTCCCGGGCCCGCACCGGCGAGCAGGTGGCCGGCCAGGCACTGATCTCGGCCGAGTCCCGGCTCAAGGGCGCCCAGACGGAATACGCCGCCGGCGAGAAGGCCCTGCGCGACGCCGAGGCGAAGCTGGCCAAGCTGCGCCGGGACAACGCCGCGCAGCTCATCGAGCTCGAGCGCCAGCAGGAGGCCCTCGACCAGCAGCTCGGCGCCGGCTACGTCGGCAACGAGACGGCCAACGGCCTGGCCGCCCACCCCACGGCCCTGAAGGCCCTGGCGTACGCCAAGGCGCAGCTCGGCGACCCCTACCTGTGGGCCGCCGAGGGGCCGGACCGGTTCGACTGCTCCGGCCTGATCTACGCCGCCTATCGGTCGGCGGGCTACTACGGGCTGCCCCGGGTCTCCCGGGACCAGTACTACGCCACCCGGTCCCGCACCGTGTCCCGCAGCGCGCTGCTCCCCGGTGACCTGCTCTTCTTCGCCTCCGGCACGAGCTGGACGACGATCCACCACATGGGCATGTACGTCGGCGGCGGCAAGATGATCCACGCGCCGACCACCGGCGACGTCGTCAAGATCTCCACGGTGCGCTGGTCCCGGCTCTACGCCGCCACCCGGGTGATCGGGGCGGTGCCCGCGCCGACGAGCACCCCGTCGCCGACGCAGAGCAAGCCGCCCTCGCCGAAGCCGACGGAGAGCCCCAAGCCGACCCCGAAGCCCACCTCCCCGTCGCCGTCCCCGTCGACCTCGCCCTCGGCGACCCCCACCGGTTCGCCGTCGCCCACGACGTCGCCCAGCGCGTCGACCTCGCCGTCGCCGTCCCCGACCGGGTCGTCGCCGGCGGCGAGCCGCTCGGCCTCGTCGGAGCCGAGCGCCACGTCCGGCAGCGTGGCGCCGACCACGGCGGCGAGCAGCACCGACCCGGAGCGCAGCACGTCTGCCACCGCCTCGGCCAGCACGGGTAGCTGACCGGGACGCGCCGGCTCCGCCCGGCGCGCCGATGCCGGTCGCCACGGACCACGGGCCCGGAACGCACTCCGGCTGTGCCGCCGGGCCGGAATATGGCACGGTGACAGTCAGGCACGCCCGGTCCGACGTCGCGGATCCGGGCGCGAGCGCGGCGCGGAGGGCGAGCATGGCCGAGCAAGAGGTTCCGGCGGAGCCGGTCGACCACGGATCCACGCCCGACCGGAGCCGCGGCGGGGCCCCGGCGCCCACCGGCGGGTCCATCGCGACCTCGGCTGACAGCAGCCCGGCGTCGGGCACCGGCTCCGCGGGCACGTCGGAGCCGCCCGCCGACGACGTACGCCGACAGCCTGCCCGGGGCCGGGTGAGCGTGGCCACCGCGGCCGCGCCCGGCGAGGGCGACGCGGCACCGTCGGCCCGCCCGACCGCCGGCACCACCTACCGGGCCACCGGTGCGGCCGCTCCGGCCGGCGCGCCGGTCCCCGAGCAGCGGGCCGCGGCGGCCCGGGCCAGCGCCGCCGTGCCCGGGATGCGCCGGGTCTCCGCCGACGAGGCCTCGGCGATCCGGTCGGGCACGGGCGAGGCGAGGGTCTACCGGGCGGCACCGGTCAACCCGGAGCCGCCGGAGCCCGCCCAGCCGCCGGAACCGGCGCAGCCGCCCAAGCCGCCGGTGCCGGAGCCCGAGCCGGCGCCGGCCCCCGTGCCGCCGGTGCCCGGCCCGAACCCGCCGTCCCCGAACCCGCCGGTCCCGGCCCCGACCCCGCCGGTCCCGACCCCGCCGATCCCCGTCCCGGCGCCGCCCCGGCCGGGGCCCACTCCACCGGGCCCGGTGCCGCCCGTGCCGGGTCCGCCGACGCCGCCGCCCGGGCCGCCGGTGCCAGCCCCGCCGCCACCGCCCGGCCCGATGCCGGCGCCGCCGTTCCCGCCGCCGCCCGCCACGGCCACCGCGCCCGTCCCGGCCCCGCCGGCAGCGCCCGCGAGCCCGCCGGCGTCCCCCGTCCCGGCTGTCTCCGCCCCGCCGGCCCCCGCGCCGTCGTTCACCACGCCGTCGGTCTCCCCGCCGTCGGTCTCCCCGCCGCTGCTCTCCACCCCGCCGGCGTCCGCGCCGCCGTTCGCCGCGCCGCAGGTCTCCGCCCCGCCGACGTCCGCCCCGCCGGCGTCCGCGCCACCGGTCTCCGCGGTGCCCGTACCCGCTCCCGCGATGGCGACCTGGCCGCCGCCGACCAGCCCCGGTGACCGTCGGCCGGGCGGCACCGAGCCGGCCACGCCCCCCGGGGAGGCGCGCCGGCTGAGCGATCGCCCCGCTGACGCGGGTCGTGGCGGGGGCCCGGCGGCACCGGGCGGGCGGCCCGACGCCGCCACCGCCGGGCGCTTCGACGGCGGGACCGACCTGGGCACGATCTACGGCGCCGGCTCGGAAGGTCCGGGCTTCGCCACCGTCTCCTTCCCGACCAACCCGCTGGAGAACTCCGGCTCGTTGACCGGGCACATCCTGGCCCAGGGCTGGACGGAGACCCCCACCGAGGAGCGGTCCAGCACGGCCAGGGTCATGATCGTCCTGGCCGCCTCGCTGGGTCTGCTCGTGGCGATCAGCGTGCTGGTCGTCCTGCTGGCCACCGACACCGTGGGCGGGCTGGTGGGCGGCATCCTGACCAAGTGAGCCGTCCGGCGACGACCATGGTGAGCCCGCCCACTACCGATCCGTGGTGCGGTGGCGGGCTCGCCGCTCCGCCGTACACTGGTGGAGATCACTGACCCGGCGCGCGTCGTGCGCGCCCATGGGCGATCTTGCGGGCGATTCGGCGGCGTTCAGCTGCGGCAGGCCAACGCGAAGATGCGCCCCGCTCGAAAGGCATTTCTTGACCGCGTTTGCTGAACCCGGCACGTTTCCGCCCGCCCTCGACACCGCCGACGCGCAGTCCGTCGTCGAACAGGACGCCACCCCGCAGGACTCCGCCGCACCGGTGACGGCCGAGGCCACCGACTTCGCCGCGCTGGGGCTGCCCCAGCCGCTGGTCCGCGCGCTCGCCCGGCAGGGCATCACCGCCCCGTTCGAGATCCAGCGCGCCACCATGCCGGACGCGCTCGCCGGCCGGGACGTCCTCGGTCGGGGCCAGACCGGCTCCGGCAAGACCCTGGCCTTCGGCCTGCCGCTGCTGGCCCGGGTGGCCGACGGCGAGCGGGCCCGGCCGCTGCACCCGCGGGCCCTGGTCCTGGTGCCGACCCGCGAGCTCGCCATGCAGGTCAACGACGCGCTGCTGCCGCTCGGCAAGGCCGTCGGCGTGTTCCTGAAGACCGCCGTCGGCGGCGTGCCGTACGACCGGCAGATCGACGCCCTGCGGCGCGGCGTGGAGATCGTCGTGGCCACCCCGGGCCGGCTGGGCGACCTGATCGCCCGGGGCGTGTGCCACCTGGACGACGTGGAGATCACGGTCCTCGACGAGGCCGACCAGATGGCCGACATGGGCTTCCTGCCCGAGGTCACCGAGCTGCTGGCGAAGACGCCGGCGGGCACCCAGCGGCTGCTCTTCTCGGCCACTCTGGACGGTGACGTCGACGCGCTGGTCAAGCGGTTCATGACCGACCCGGTGACCCACTCGACCGCCCCGTCCACCGCATCGGTGTCCACCATGGACCACCACATGCTGCTGATCCCGCCGCACGACAAGTTCCCGGTGGCGGCGTCCATCGCGGCCCGGGACGGGCGGACCATGGTCTTCGCCCGCACCCAGCTCGGCGTGGACCGGCTGGTCGAGCAGCTCGCCGCCGTGGGCGTACGCGCGGGTGGCCTGCACGGCGGCAAGACGCAGCGGATGCGTACCCGCACGCTGGCCGAGTTCCGTGAGGGTCGGATGAACGTCCTGGTCGCCACGGACGTGGCGGCCCGGGGCATCCACGTGGACGGCGTCTCGCTGGTGCTGCACGTCGACCCGCCGAAGGACCCGAAGGACTACCTGCACCGCGCGGGGCGTACCGCTCGGGCCGGGGAGTCGGGCGCGGTCGCCACGCTGGTGCTACCGAAGCAGCGCCGGACGACCCTCGCCATGCTGGAGAAGGCCGGCGTGGCGCCGGCCGAGACCCGGGTGCGCGCCGGCGACCCGGCGCTCGCCGAGCTGACCGGCGCCCGCGAGCCGAGCGGCGTCCCGGTCCGCAACGAGCCCGAGGAGCCGCGCCGGCACGGCGACCGGCCGGGCGGCCCGCGCCGCTTCGGCGACCGCGACGCCCGCGGCGAGCGCCGCTACGGCGATCGGCCCCAGGGCGACCGCCGCGGCTACGGCGACCGCATCCAGGGCGAGCGCCGCTACGGCGACCGGCCCACCGAGGGACGCGGCTACGGCGAGCGGGGCTTCGCGGACCGGGGCGAGCGGCGCTACGGCGACCGGCCGACCGAGGGACGCGGCTACGGCGACCGGGACGGGCGCGGCGAGCGCCGCTACGGCGACCGGCCGACCGACAGCCGGGGCTTCGGCGACCGGCCGCAGGGCGACCGCCGCGGCTACGGCGACCGCACCCAGGGCGAGCGCCGCTACGGCGACCGGCCCACCGAGGGGCGCGGCTACGGCGACCGGCCGGCCGACAGCCGGGGCTACGGCGACCGGCCGCAGGGCGAGCGGCGCTACGGCGACCGGCCGACCGAGGGACGCGGCTACGGCGAGCGCGGCGAGCGACGCTTCGGCGACCGGGGCGGCTTCCGGCCCGAGGGCCGGGGTCGTGACGACCGGCCGCGCGACGAGCGGCGGGGCTTCGGCGGGCGGCCGCCGGCGCGTACCCACTGATCACGAGCACCGACCGGAACGCCGTCGCGGAGCCCACGCTCCACGGCGGCGTTTCCGCATCCGCTGCCGGTGTCGGTCGCGTCGCGTAACGTCCGGCTCATGCCGACCATGCCGAAGTCGCTCTTCTGGACCCGGACGGACACCGCCGGCACGGAGCACGCGCTGTTCGACGACGGCCGGGGGTTGACCGCTCGGGGCACGCTCACGGCCGTCGACCCGGTCCCCTACACCTGCCGCTATCAGCTCACCACCGACCCGGAGTGGGTGACCGCCCGGGCCGAGGTCGAGGTGGAGGGCACCGGGTGGCTGCGGAGCGTACGCCTGGAACGGGCCGGCGGCCGGTGGCGGGTGACCACCGGCGAGCAGGGCGACCTGGACGCGGCGCTGCGGGCCGCCGGCCATCCGCCCGCCGGGCTGCCCGGCACGGACGACCCGGACCGGCTGGCCGAGGCGCTGGACGTCGACCTCGGCGGTTCGCCGCTGTTCAACGCCCTGCCGGTGCACCGTCTCGGGTTGCCCCGCGCGCCGGCCGACACGCCGCACCGGGTCGCCGTCGCCTGGGTGCTGGTGCCCAGCCTGATGGTGGTGCCCGCCGAGCAGGTCTACACGCCGCTCGGCCCCGGCCGGGTCCGCTTCACCAGTGACACGTTCACCGCCGAGATCGACCTCGACGCCGACGGCTACGTGGTGCGCTACCCGGGGTTGGCCGAGCGCGTCGACCCGCGCTGACCGCCCGGCCCGGTGCCGGAGTCGTCCAGCCGGACGTGTCGCCGCGGGTCAGGCCGGCCAGGCGCCGTCGGCGAGGAAGCGCTCGATCGTCGACAGGTGCGGGCCCAGGTCGAGCCCCTGGGCGGCCACCCAGTCGTCGGCGTAGTAGGTGTCGGCGTAGCGGTCGCCGGCGTCGCAGATCAGGGTGACCACCGAGCCGGTGCGGCCCTCGGCGAGCATCTCCGCGATCAGCCCGAAGGCGCCCCACAGGTTCGTGCCGGTCGAACCGCCCACCCGGCGGCCGAGCACGGCCGAGCCGGCCCGCATGGCGGCCAGCGAGGCGGCGTCGGGCACCTGGACCATCCGGTCCACCACCGAGGGCAGGAACGACGCCTCCACGGTCGGCCGGCCGATCCCCTCGATCCGCGAGCCGCGCCCGGTGCGGACCGACCAGTCGGCCGCCTGCCAGGCGGGATAGAACGCGGAGTTCTCCGGGTCGACCACGCAGAGCTTGGTGGGCAGCCGCCGGTAGCGGGCGTACCGGCCGATGGTGGCGCTGGTGCCGCCGGTGCCGGCGCCCACCACGATCCACGTCGGCACGGGGTGCCGCTCCAGGGCGAGCTGCGCGTAGATCGACTCGGCGATGTTGTTGTTGCCCCGCCAGTCGGTGGCCCGCTCGGCGAAGGTGAACTGGTCCATGAAGCGCCCGCCGGAGTCCTCCGCCAGCCAACGGGCCTCGACGACCACCTTGGCCGGGTCGTCAACGAGGTGGCAGCGGCCGCCCTGGAACTCGATCTGGGCGATCTTCTCCGGCGAGGTGGAGGCCGGCATCACCGCGATGAACGGCAGCCCCAGCATCCGCGCGAAGTACGCCTCCGAGACCGCCGTCGAGCCGGAGGACGCCTCGACGATCGTGGTGCCCGGGCCGATCCAGCCGTTGCACAGCCCGTAGAGGAAGAGCGAGCGGGCCAGCCGGTGCTTGAGGGAGCCGGTGGGGTGCACCGACTCGTCCTTCAGGTAGAGGTCGATCCCCCACGCCCGGGGCAGCGGGAACGGCAGCAGGTGGGTGTCGGCGGACCGGTTGGCGTCCGCCTCGACGGTGGCGATCGCATCGGTCACCCAGCGCCGGCTGGCCTCGTCGCACCGGTCGAGATGAGTCACGTCCGAAACCTAGCAAGCCCGCTCAGCGTGGCTCGGCTCCGGCCCGGCGACGCTGGCGGCGCTGACCCGCCCGGCCGGCCGCGAGGATCAGCGGGGCGAGCCGCACGGCCGGGCCGGGCAGCGCGTCGAGCAGCCGGACCTGCGCGCCGCGCCAGCGCGGCACGCTGACCACCGGGCGGGGCCGGCGGGCCAGGCGCGCCGCCCGGCGGGCCACCCGCTCGGGGTTCAGCAGCGTCCCGGTGAAGGAGACCGCGGCGCCCGGGTCGTCGAGCCTGTCGTGCAGCATCGGCGTCCAGATCCCGTCCGGGCAGAGGCACGACACGTGTACGCCCCGGTGCCCGGCCAGCCGCAGGTCGGCGAGGGTGCCGATGCTGAAGGCCACCAGGGCGTGCTTGCTGGCCGCGTAGACGGTCTCGCCGGGGGCGGCCACCAGCCCGGCCAGCGAGACGACGTTGACCACGTGCCCGTGCCCCTGCGCCCGCATGACGGCCAGCGCGGCGAGGGTGCCGTTCATCGCACCGAGGGTGTTCACCTCGACCACCCGGCGGCGGGTCGCCGCGTCGTGCTCCCAGGAGGGGCCGGTGACGAGGATGCCGGCGTTGTTCACCCAGAGGCCGAGCCCGCCCCGGCCGGCCGCCTCGGCGGCGACGGCGGCGCAGGCGGCCTCGTCGCGGACGTCCAGCGGGCGGGACCAGCCGCCGAGCGGCGCGGCGGCGTCGGCCACCGCCCCGGCGTCGAGGTCGGTGAGGAGCACCGGCCAGCCGTCGGCGTGCAGGGCGGCGGCGATGGCCCGGCCGAGGCCGCCGGCGGCACCGGTGACCACGGCCGCCCCGGGGACGGGCTTCGTCATCGGCGCACGCTATCGCCGCCGACGGCGGGACGCCAGGGCCGGCGGGACGCCCCGGCGGGCCGGGCGTGCCCCGTGCCGCGCCGGTCAGGTGGTGGGCGTCACCGGGGGCTGCGGGCGGTTCTCCCACTTGGTGGAGAGGGCGATGCCGGTCCGGGTGGAGGCGACGCCGGGGGTACGGTTCAGTCGCACGATCAGCCGCTCCAGCTCCGCGATGGTGCCGACCCTGGCCTTGAGCAGGAACGACTCGACGCCGGCCATGAAGTAGCAGGACTCGATCTCGGGCATCTGCCGGAACGCCTCGAGCACGTCGTCGGTGTCGGCGCCCGAGTCCTGGATGATCCCGATGAGCGCGGTGACGGCGAGGCCGATCGACTCGGGCTCCACCTCCGCCCGGTACGCCCGGATCACGCCGCCGGTCTCCAGCTTGCCGACCCGTTCGTGCACGGCCGGCGCGGAGAGGCCCACCTGCCGGGCCAGCTCGGCGTAGGACAGGCGGGCGTTGCCGCGCAGCAGTTCCACGAGGCTCAGGTCGATGGCGTCCACGGACTGTAGACCCTAGCGGTCCGGGCGTAACGTCGGGCGCTCGGAGCGCGTTGAACATGACAGGGTGTAGTCGTTCGCAAACTCACAGTCAAGGGAGTGGTCCGCAGGTAATATTTCCTAACTTCCCACTCAGTGCGTTTTTCGCGTTTGGCGGACAGGCCAGGTCGCTGGTGCTGTAATTGCCATACGTCCCTCATGACGGCTCTGGGCTCGCACCGGCCGGGGGCAGTGTGTTCAGCCGGGGGCTTCGTCGACGCGAGGAGGGGGCTGTGGACACTGGAGATCGCCTGCTGACACCGGGTGAAGTTGCCGCACTGTTTCGGGTTGACCCGAAGACTGTGACGCGATGGGCGGCGGCGGGCCGGATAGGCAGCATCCGGACTCCAGGCGGGCACCGCCGGTTTCGGGAATCCGAGGTGCGGGCCCTGCTTGAGGGTGAGGGCATGTTGGACGAGGCGGAGGACGTCGGCAAGCCGCGCAACGCGGGCCCGGCCGCCTCGACCGGCCCAGGCCCGGCCAACGCGGGAATGTACTGATCGGTGCGGATCGCCGCGCGGACCGGACACCGACTCCGGTCCGCGGCCCTGTGAACCCGGCCGGGCTCAGTCCCGGGCCGCGCCCAACTCACCAGACCAGCGGCGGAACAGGTCGTGCGGTACGCCGAGGGCGTCCAGCACCTTGCCGGCGACGAAGTCGACGAGCTGCTGGGCGGAGGCCGCCGCCCCCGCACCGTAGAAGCCGGGGCTGGCCGGCAGGACCACCGCCCCGGCGTCGTGCAGGGCGATCAGGTGCTCCAGGTGGCTGCGGGTCACCGGCGTCTCCCGGGGCACCACCACCACCGGCCGGCGCTCCTTGAGGTTCACCTCGGCGGCGCGCTGGAGCAGGTCCTTGGAGAGCCCGATGGCGATGCCGGCGCAGGCCGCCGTACTCGCCGGGACCACCGCCATCCCGCGTACCCGGTAGGAGCCGCTGCTCGGGCCGGCCGCCAGGTCGCCGGCGGGCCAGTGCCGCACGTCGGCGCCCGCGAGGTCCCGGCCCAGCCAGGTGGCCAGGTCCTCCGCCCAGTGCGCGTCCCGGAACGGGCGGCCGGTCTCGTCCAGGACCGTCAGCCGGGCGGCCCGGGAGACGATCAGGTCCACCGGCTCCCCGGCGTCGAGCAGCGCCCGCACGACGGACGCCGCGTACGGCGTTCCGGACGCCCCGGAGACCCCGACCACCCATGGTTCCCGCATGCCACCAGCCTGCCTGGTCGCTCGCCGGCGCCGTCACGCACCCCCGGACCGGCGCCCGCCCGGGATACCCGCCTGTGGGGCGGTTTGTCCCCGACGAGCGCGATGTCGGCCGGGATCGCGGGCATCCCGGCGACCTGACATGCTGCCGGGGCGATTCGCACGGACGCAGATCGCACGCGGGAGGAATCGGTGATGACCGACGAGATCCTCTGGTCGCTGCGGTCGGAGTGCCCCATCCCGCCCCGGCTCTCGCCGCACGCCGACCGGGTGCAGGGCTGGCTGACCGACGACCTGCTGCCGGGCCTCGGCCTGCCGGCCGACGACGGGACCCCGCAACGGCTGGCCCGCGCCGGCGTCGCCCGGTACGCCGGCCGCCTCTACCCGGGCGCCACGGAGCCCGACCTGCGCGTGCTGGCCGCGCTGTTCACCTGGTTCTTCCTGGTCGACGACGCGTGCGACGGGCCGGGCCGGCTCGGCCCGGACGAGATCCGGGCGCTGCGCGCCGGCGCGCTGACCCTTCTGCGTGAGGGCCCCCGGATCCGGCACGCCGGACTCACCGGGCCGCTGCGGCGGCTGCTGGTGCGCGCGTGGCGGGAGCCGCGCCGGCGAATGCCGGCCCGCTGGCGGCTGCGCTTCGCCGAGGCGGTCGCCGACCACCTCGACGGCACGTGGCGGGAGGCGGTCAACAAGTCGGCCGGACGCCACCCCGGCGTCGCCGAGTACGTCGAGCTGCGACGCGCCACCTCCGCCACGTACGTGTCGTACCCGCTGGTGGAGTTCGTCACCGGGCGTCCGCTGCCCGACGCGGTGCACCACCACCCGCTGCTGCGCCGGGTCGCCGCCACCGGGAACGACCTGGTCTCCTGGTACAACGACCTGGCCTCGCTGGAGCGCGACCGGGCCACCTCGGGCGGGCACAACCTGGTGCTGGCGACCGCCGCCGAGCACGGGGTGCCGGTGGAGACCGCGGTCGCGCTGACCGCCGAGCGCTGGCGGGCGTCGATGCGGCGCTTCGTCGAGCTGCGGGCGGCGGTGCCGTCGTTCGGGCCGGCGCTGGTCGAGGCGGTCACCGACCACCTCGACGGGGTGGCGAACGCCGTCCGGGCGACCGTCGACTGGACGCTGGAGAGTGATCGCTACCCGGGCTCCCACCCCGAGCCCGCCGCCCTCCGCTGACCCTCGCCGCCCGCACCCCGGCCCTCCGGCGAGCCCGCCCACCGAGGGGGCGCTGCGGCCGGCGCGGTCAGGGGCGCAGGTCGAGGCGGATCACCAGGTCGAGCAGGGCGAAGACGAACAGCGCGATGCCGACGAAGCCGTTGGCGGTGAAGAAGGCCCGGTTGACCTTGCTCAGGTCGGTCGGGGTGACGACCACGTGCTGGTAGCCGAACGCGAGCGCGGTCAGCGCCAGCCCGATCCACCAGGGCCAGCCGAAGCCGACCAGCGCGCCGAACCAGATGAAGAGCGCGAAGGTCACCACGTGCGCCACGGTCGAGGCGTGCAGGGCGAAGCGCCGGCCGTACCGGGCGGGCACGCTGTGCACCCCGATCTCCCGATCGATCTCGGAGTCCTGGCAGGCGTAGATGAGGTCGAAGCCGCCGATCCAGAGCCCGACGGCCGCGCCGAGCAGCCAGGCGGGCCACGAGCCGTCGAGGGTGCCGGTGACCCCCAGCCACGCGCCGACCGGGCCCACCGCCTGGGCGACCGCCAGGATGGCGTGCGGCCAGTTGGTGAACCGCTTGCCGTACGGGTAGACCACCAGCGGCACCACAGCGAGCGGCGCGAGCACCAGGCAGAGCGGGTTGAGCAGGGCGGCGGCGGCGAGGAAGACCACGAGCGCGACCGCCGCGCCGGTCCAGGCCGTCCGCACGCTGACCGCCCCGGTGACCAGCTCCCGGGAGGCGGTACGCGGGTTCCGCGCGTCGATCCGGCGGTCCAGGATCCGGTTGGCCGCCATGGCGAACGTGCGCGCGCCCACCATCGCCACGGTGATCAGCAGCAGGTCCCCCCACCGCACCCGCCCCCCGTGAACCTGCATGGCGGTCAACGCCGACAGGTACGCGAACGGCAGCGCGAACACGGAGTGCTCGATCGCCACGAGCTTGAGGAAGGACTTGACCCGGCCGGGACGCTCCACCGGCTCGGCGACGGCGGTGGCCATCAGATGCCGTACTCCTTCCACCGCTTGTCCACCAGGGAGACGACCTCGGGGGCCATCGTCATCTCCTCCGGCCAGCCCCGGGTGTAGCCCTCGCCGGGCAGCTTGCGGGTCGCGTCGACGCCCGCCTTGCCACCCCAGAACTGCTGGTACGACGCGTGGTCCAGGTGGTCCACCGGGCCCTCGGTGAGCAGCAGGTCGCGGGCGTAGTCGACGTTGCCGAAGGCGCGGAAGGCGACCTCGTTGTAGTCGTGCACGTCGCAGTCCTCGTCGACGATCACGATCAGCTTGGTCAGCGACATCATGTGCGCACCCCAGATCGCGTTCATGACCTTCTGGGCGTGCTTCGGGTAGCGCTTGCGGATCGACACGATCGCGCAGTTGTGAAAGACCCCGGCGGCCGGCAGGTCGTAATCGACGATGTCCGGGATCAGGAAGCGCAGCAACGGCGCGAAGATCCGCTCGGTGGCCTTGCCGAGGCCGTGGTCCTCCTGCGGCGGTTGCGACGTGACGATCGAGTGGTAGACCGGGTCGCGCTGCATGGTCATGCACTCGATGTGCATCACCGGGAAGGGCTCCACCGGCGTGTAGAAGCCGGTGTGGTCGCCGAACGGCCCCTCCGGGAGCCGCTCGCCCGGCTCGATGTAGCCCTCCAGGACGACCTGCGCGTGCGCCGGCACCTGCAACGGGACCGTCAGGCAGTCCGTCATCTCGACCCGCTCGCCGCGCAGGAACCCGGCGAACAGGTACTCGTCGATGTCGGCGGGGAGTGGCGCGCTGGCCGAGTAGGCGACCGCGGGATCGGCGCCGATGGCGATGGCCACCGGCAGCCGCTGCCCGAGCCGCTCGGCGACCGCGTGGTGCGCCGTGGAGTTCTTGTGGATCTGCCAGTGCATGCCGATGGTGTTCCGCGAGTGCTGCTGCAACCGGTACAACCCCAGGTTGCGCTTGCCGGTCTCCGGGTGCTTGGTGTGGGTCAGCCCGAAGTTGTGGAAGATCCCGCCGTCACCCGGCCAGACCTGCAGCCCCGGCAGCCGGTTCAGGTCGACGTCGTCGCCACGGTAGACCACCTGCTGGCAGGGGGCGGTCCTGACCTTCTTCGGCGGCATCGACTTGAGCTGCATGACCTTGCCGAGGCCGTCCATCATCCCGGAGAGGCCCATCGGCAACTCCGGCATGAGCATGTTGCCGATCCGCTCGCCGATCTCGTCGAGCCGCTCGACGCCGAGCGCCATCGCCATCCGCTTCTCGGTGCCGAAGAGGTTGATCGCCACCGGCATCTCGCCCCGGGTCGGCCGCTCGAAGAGCAACGCGGGGCCGTCCGCGCGGACCGTCCGGGTGACGATCTCGCTGATCTCCAGGGTGGGATCGACGGGGACGCTCACCCGCCGCAGCTCGCCCGCGCGCTCCAGCGCCGCGAGGAAGTCCTTCAGATCGTTGTACGGGAAGCCACGAGCCGCCATGCCTGCCAGTCTCCCGCACCGGCACCCCGGCTCCCCCAGCCGGGTCGGGTGATGTCGACCGCCCCGTGTGCGTTCCGCCACACCGACCACCCGGCGGGGGACAACCGGGTCGCCGCCGGACGCTGACCGGGCGTTCGTCAGCCGGCGGGCTGCCAGGCGTACGCGGCCACGGGCGGGTCGAGCGGCGCGCCGGTGAGCCGGTTGGCGAAGGTGGAGATGGTGTACGTCCCCACGCCGAGCACCACGTCCAGGGCGTGTCGGGGCTGGTAGCCGGCCGCCAGGAAGGCGCGGGTCCCCTCCTCGGGCACCGCGCCCCGCTGGTCGAGCACCGCGAGGGTGAAGCGCCGCAGCGCCTCCAGCCGGTCGTCGGGCAGCGGCGCGCCGGCGCGCAGCGCCTCGATCAGCCCGGGCGCGGCGCCGTGCCGGGTCAGCGTGGCGGTGTGCATGGCCACGCAGAGGTGGCACTCGTTGCGGGTGGCGACGGTCAGCACGACCACCTCCCGCTCGACCGGGCCGAGCGCGCAGCCCTCGAAGATGCCGTTGACGGTGAGGAACCCCTTGAGCAGCTCCGGGGACCCGGCCATGAGACCGACCGCGGCGGGCAGGTGGCCGAGCTTGTGGCGTACCGCCTCGATGGTCGGGCGCGCGGCGGCGGGGGCGGTCTCGGGGGTGTGGGGCGTGAAGACGGGCACGGGGTGACCTTTCGTCGGGAGCAACAGGCGTCGCCGGGCGCGGCAGGGCGGAGCGGCACCGGCGGTGACGTACGATCGTCAACGTGGTTGTCCAAATGGTAAACGTGGTTGTCGAACATGGCAACTGACCCCGACCGACCCGGCTTCCTGCTGCCCCTGCTGCTGCTGGCCGGCTTCCGTACGCTCATCGACGACCTGCACGCGGAGCTGGCCCGGCAGGGGCACCCGGAGCTGCGACCGCTGCACGGCTTCGTCCTCCAGGCGGTCGGCGCCGACGGCACCACCGCGACCGAGCTGGGCCAACGGTTGGGAATCTCCAAACAGGCGGCCGGCAAGACGGTGGACCGCCTGGTCGCCCTCGGCTACCTCGAACGGGCCGACGACCCCCGCGACGCCCGGCGGAAGCTGGTTCGGATGACCCCGCACGGTCTCGACGGGCTACGCCGCTCGGCGATCGTCTTCGACCAGCTCCGGCAACGCTGGGCGGACGCCCTGGGCCCAGACCGGGTCGCCGCCATGGAGGACGACCTGCGTGCGGTCGCGCCGGCCAACTGGTTCCGCCTCGACGTGCCGGGCTGGTTCGGCGGCTGACCGGCCCCCGGGCCCAGCGACACCCGGAGAACTCGAAACCGCGCTGCGGGAGAGACAGGGTGACAGCTCGCTCGTGGATGGGAGGCCAGTACGTGATTCGGCTCCAACAGACAGCTCCGCCGTGGTGACGGTAGTGGCCGCTGGCGGCCTCAGCGACGCCACGGTCATCGCGGCGTCCCGGAGTGACGCCGAACAGTTCGGGGTGCTGTACGACCGGTACGCCGCCCAGCTCTACCGGTACGCCCACCGCCGGCTCGGTCCGGAACGGGCGGAGGACGTGGTCGCCGAGACGTTCCTCGCCGCCTTCCGGCGGCGGGGGACGTACGACCTCGCCCGCGCCGACGCCCGCCCCTGGTTCTTCGGCATCCTGACCAGGGAGATCGCCCGGCACCGACGCGCCGAGGAGGCCCGCTACCGGACGATGGGGCGGGCCGGGGGCGGCGACGTGGCCGAGGGGTTCGCCGACCAGGTGGCCGCCTCGGTCACCGCCCAGGCGAACCGCCGCACCCTGGCGGACGCGCTGCGCCGGCTCTCCCCCGGCGACCGCGACGTGCTGCTGCTCGTCGCGTGGAGCGACCTCAGCTACGAGGAGGTCGCCGACACGCTGCACATCAAGATCGGCACGGTGCGCTCCCGGCTGCACCGCGCCCGCCGGAAGCTGCGGAACGCGCTCGGCGACACCAACCCGACGGACTTCTCCGAGGTGGACCGATGAACGACCTGAAGGTGCTCGACGAGTTCGGAACGACGCTCGACCCGGACGCGGCGACCCCGCCCGCCCGGCTGCGGCACCGCGTGCTCAGCGAGGCGAGCCGCCGGCCCGGTCGCCTCCGGGCGCCCCGGTTCGCGGCGCCCCGGTTCGGCTGGCGGATGGCGGCGGTAGGCGGAATGGCGACGGTGCTCACCGCCGGCGTGCTGGTCACCCAGGTGGTGCCGATGGGCGGCCAGCCCCCGGCGTCCACCGCGTCCGCCGCCGAGCGGATCCTGGCCGACGCCGCCGCCCAGGCCCAGCGCCAGCCCACCGTCGCCGTCCGGGCCGACCAGTTCGTCTACGTCGAGTCGATCACCGCGGGGCTGAGCCGGATCGAGGGCGGGCCCAGGCCGGGAACAGACGGCCCGAAGCAGCGCCGGGTCTGGCTCTCGGTCGATGGCACCCGGGACGGCGTGGTCCGTGAGCGCCCCCGCGGCGGAGCCGGGAACTGGGTGGACATTCCACTGCCCGGCTGCCGGGACGGGAAGAGCATCGTCAGCGAGTACGGCAAGACCACCGAGCTGGAGTGCCAGCCGACCGCCGGCCACCGCGCGAACCTGCCGACCGACGCCGACGCGATGCTGGCGTACCTCTATCCCGACGGTCCGGGCAACCAGAACCCGCGCGACCAGCAGGCGTTCACCGCCGCCGGCGACCTGATCCGCGAGGCGTACCTCTCGCCGGCCTCGCTCGCCGCGGTCTTCACGGCGGTCGCGAAGATCCCCGGTGTCCGGGTGGTCGGCGACGTCACCGACGAGGCCGGGCGGGCCGGGGTGGCCCTGGCCCTGACCGAGGTGCAGGGCACTCGCGCCGAGCTGATCTTCGACCGGCAGAGCCACGCCTACCTCGGCGAGCGATCCGTGCTGGTGCGCGACCAGGACGGGATGAAGGCCGGTCAGGTGCTCAACTCGACGGCGGTGCTCACGGTCGCGATCGTCGACGGGTCGGGGCAACTGCCGAAGTGACCGGGCCGGGGCGGGCGGCCACGCGGGGCCGCCCGCCGCTGCCCCGGCAGGTAGCCGGTCCGGCGATCAGTCGAGGCCGCCGTAGGAGTGCAGGCCCTCGAAGAAGATGTTCACCCCGAACAGGTTCATCAGCATGGTGAGAAAGCCGACCACGGCCAGCCAGGTGGCCACGTTCCGCTTCACGCTCGGGGTGGCCCGGGCATGCAGGTAGCCGGCGTAGATCACCCAGGAGATGAACGACCAGGTCTCCTTCGGGTCCCAGCCCCACGGCCGGCCCCAGGCCGCCTCGGCCCAGATCGCCCCGGCGATCACCGCGAAGGTGAAGATCGGAAACGCGAAGGCGTGCAGCACGAAGGTCAGCCGCTCCAGGGCGGCCGCCGCCGGCACCCGCTTCGCCAGGGTGTACGGGAAGCTTCGCCTGCCCTGCTCGTAGCCGGAGCGCATCAGGAACGCCACCGCGGGGACCGCGCCGAGCAGGAGGATGCCGGAGGCGAAGATGACCGTCGAGACGTGGATGACGAACCAGTACGAGTTGAGCGCCGGCACCAGCGGCACGATCGGCACGTAGAGCACCAGCTCGGCGGTCGCCAGCAGCAGCACCATCACCAGCGACAGGAACAGCCCCAGCCGACGCAGCATCGGCAGCTTCCAGAGCACCACCAGCCAGGCGGCGGCGCCGATCCACGAGACCGTGAGCACGAACTCGTACATGTTGCCCCAGGGCATCCGGTCGGCGGCGACACCGCGGGCGACCAGTGCCCCGAGGTGCAGCAGCGCGCCGAGCGCGGTGACGCCCACCGCGATCCGGCCGGCCAGGCGGGCCCGGTGCGCGGTGCGCTCGGCGGCGGTCGGGCCGGTCGCCACCGGCTCGGGCGGGACGCTGCCGCCGGCCGCGCCGACGCCGGCCCCGACCAGTTCGCGGGCGGGTGCCGCGACGTGGGCGCGGGCGTTGCCGAGCGCGTACTCGACGGCGTGGCTGATCATCGCGACCAGGTACGCCAGGATCGCGAACGACACCAACTGGTCGGAGAGTGCGGACATCACTCGGCTCCTTCTCGCGATCCGGCCCGCTCGTCGCCGGCGCGATCGACACCGGCCCGCCCGTCCGACCCCCCGTCACCGCTGACCGCGGCGACGAGCTGCGCGAACTCGTCGGCGAACCCTGGATGGTCGGTGCGCGGCAGGCCACCGGCCTCGACCAAACTACTACCGCCCGTCGGAGATCCACCCGCGGGGTCGGTCGGCAGCACCCGGAAGAAGACCCGGCGGCGCCGGCCGAACAGCGAGCCCATCAGCCCGACCAGCAGCACCCCGGAACTGACCAGCAGCAGCGTGGAGCCCGGGTCGTACCGGACCGACAGGGTGATGTACGGCAGGCTGTCCAGGAACTCGACCGTGCTGCCGTCGTCCAGCGTCCAGGTCTCGCCCTTGCGGAGCAGCTTCGTGCCGACCTCCTTCACCTTGCCGGCCCGCACCTGCCGCTGGTCCAGCTCGTAGATCGAGCCGGGGATACCCGCGTCCAGCCCCAGGTTGCCCCGGTAGGCGACGAGGTTCAGCGCCGGGTTGCGCTCGGTCGGGTACTCGGAGCGCGCGAACGGCGCCGACGCCGGTGCGGTCGGCAGGTAGAGACCCGAGAAGGCCATCTGGAGGTCCGGGTCCCGGTTGCCGGTGGCCGGGTCGACGTTGGCGTCCGGGAAGGCCGCCAGCCCCTCGCTGGTCAGCCCGACGTCGCCGGTGGTCAGGAACGGCACGGCGCTGGTCTGGCTGCGGCCGAACCGGTCGGTGTAGCGGATCACCGGGGCGTAGCCGTGGCCGAGCAGGTAGACGTTCGCGCCGTCGAGGCGCAGCGGGGAGTTGACCGAGAACTCCGCAGGCCGCGGCGCACCGCCGGCCTCGTCCACGGTCACCCTGGCCGAGTAGAACTCCGGCTGGCCGGACTCCAGGAACCGGGCCTCGAAGTCGTCGAGCTGGATGCAGAAGTCCGGCAGGTCCTCGCTGCCGACCCGGGGGCCGAGCTTGCTCTCGGCGTACTGCTGCTGGGTGTTGCAGAAGGCGTTGTCCTTGCCCGCGACCAGCAGCTTGTTGCCGTTCCAGCCGTACCAGGAGCCGAGCGCGACGCCGACCAGCACGACCACCATCGAGGTGTGGAAGAGCAGGTTGCCGGTCTCCTTGAGGTAGCCCTTCTCGGCGGAGACCTCGTCGCCGCGGACCGCCACCCGCCAGCGCCGTCGGCGCAGCGTCTCGGCGATCGCCGCCGCGCCGCCCTCGGGGGCGGGCAGCACCGCGTGCTGCGGCAGCCGGTCCAGCCGCTTCGGGGCGGCCGGCGGCTTCGACCGCAGCGCCCGGACGTGGTCGCGCAGCCGGGGGGTGATGCAGCCGATCAGCGAGGTGAACAGCAGCAGGTAGATCGCGGAGAACCAGACCGAGCCGAACGCCTCGAAGGCGCCGATCCGGTCCAGCACCGGGGCCAGGTCGGGGTGCTCGGTGAAGTAGTCCCGCACGTCCTCCGGGTTGACCCCGCGCTGCGGCAGCACCGAGCCGGGGATGGCGGCGACCGCGAGCAGGAACAGCAGCACCAGCGCCGTACGCATGCTGGTGAGCTGCCGCCACGAGTTGCGCAGCAGGGCCAGCAGCCGGTTGGGGCGGCGCCGGGGCGCCTCGGCCGGCGTCGCCGGCCGCTCGTCCACGACGGTCATCAGATGCTCACCTCGCCCACCCCGACGGTGGTCTGCAACCAGATCACGAAATTCGTCCACCCGCCGGTGACCAGCGCGAGGCCGATCAGGATCAGCAGGGCGCCGCCGACCCGGGTGATCCAGCGGCTGTGGCGCCGGACGGCGCGGAAGACCCCGAGCAGGCGCTGGAAGCCCAACCCGAAGACGACGAAGGGTATCCCCAGCCCCAGGCAGTACGCCACGGCCAGCACCACGGCCCGGTCGGTCTGCCCCTCGACGGCGGCCATGCCGAGCACCGCGCCGAGCGTCGGGCCGACGCAGGGCACCCAACTGAGCGCGAAGACCGCGCCGAACACCGGGGCGCCGAGCAGCCCGGCGGCGGGCAGCCGGTGGATCCGGAACTCCCGCTGCAGCCCGGGGACCACCCCGACGTAGCCCAGGCCGAGCACGACGATCAGCGCGCCGATGACGATCTCCAGCGTGCGCTCGTACTCGAAGAAGACCCGGCCGACGCCGGCGAAGAGGATCGCGGTGGCGGTGAAGACGACGGTGAAGCCGGCGATGAACAGCAGCGTGCCGGCCAGCACCCGGCCCTTCACGGCGGCGGCGGCCGACGCGGTGCGCTCCCGCACCGCCACCCCGCCACCACCCGTGGGCTCCGTGGGCGACGGCGCGGGCCGCCGGCCCTCCAGGTCCGCCCCGGCGAGGCCGGTGACGTACGACAGGTAGCCCGGCACCAGCGGGAGGACGCACGGGGAGAGGAAGCTGACCAGGCCGGCGAGCGCGGCCGCGCCGATGGCGAGCAGCAGCGGACCGGACTGGGCGAGTTCCCGGAACGTCTCGCCCATCAGCGGGAACCGTTGGGGGCGGCCTGCTCGGCCGCGATCCGCTCGACGATGGGCTGGAGGCCCTCCTGCTTCACCGCCGCGCGGATGACGGCGGCGATCCGGCCGTCCCGGTCGAGCACGATGGTGGCCGGGATGGTGTTCGGCGGGATGTCGAGGGCGAGCGCGACCCGGCTGGGCGGATCGAACAGGCTCGGGTAGGTCACCCCGAACCGCTCCTCGAAGGCGATGGCCTTGTCCCGGCTGTCCTGGATGTTGACGCCCAGGAAGGTGACCCCGGAGCCCTTGGTGGCCTGGTAGGTCTTCTCCAGGTCGTCCGCCTCGGCCCGGCACGGGTTGCACCACGAGCCCCAGAAGTTGACCACGACGACCTGGCCGCGGTCCTTCGCCACGTCGTGGCTGCCGCCGGTGAGCAGCTCGCCGGAGATCTTCGGGGCCGCGGAGCGCTCGTCGGGCGCGCACTCGATGACGCCGTCGGAGTTGGTGCCGCAGGCGTCCTCCCGGCTCTGCGAGGAGCAGCCGGCCAGCGCCACCGTCGTGACGGCGGCGAGCAGACCCGCGGTCCACCTCCGGGCGTTCATCAGGCCCCCTTGGCCGTCCGGGCGGTCGCCGACATCGCGATCAGGTGCGCGGCCGGCTCGGAGTAACCGATGCCGACCACCTTGGCGCCGTCGAAGTGGAAGGAGGTGAGGCTGGCCAGCCCGCACTGACGCCGGCGCGGGTCGTGCCAGAGCCGCTTGCGTTCGACGTGGCGGCGCAGCGTCCAGATGGGGAGCTGGTGCGAGACGAGCACGGCCTCGCGCCCCTCTGCGGCCACCCGGGCGGCGTGCAGGGCGGCGAACATCCGCTCCGCGATCGCGCGGTAGGCCTCGCCCCAGGACGGGGTGACCGGGTCCCGCAGCACCCACCAGTTGCGCGGGTCGCGGAACGAGCCGTCGCCGGGCGAGACCTTCTTGCCCTCGAACCAGTTGGCGCTCTCGATGAGCCGCTCGTCCACGCCGACCGGCAGCCCGAACTGCGCGGCGATCGGCTCCGCCGTCTGCTGGGCGCGCTCCAGCGGGCTGGCCACCACGTGCACGACCTCCCGCTCGGCGAGCCCCTGCGCGGCGGCCTTGGCCATCTGCACGCCGAGCTCGGAGAGCCGGAAGCCGGGCAGCCGGCCGTAGAGGATGCCCTCCGGGTTGTGCACCTCGCCGTGCCGCAGCACGTGGACCACCGTCTTGCTCACCGCTGCGTCCCCTTCGTTCGCGACTGCGGGGCTCGCAGACCCGGCTCACTCCTCGCGCTCACCGCTACCCCCCGTGACCCGCCGCTGCCGCCGCGTTGGCCGCCACCGGCAGGGCGGCGGCGATCTGCTCCAGAGCGGCGTCGTCCAGCGCCGCCGACACGAACCACGCCTCGAACGCGCTCGGCGGCAGGTAGACGCCGCCGGCGAGCATCGCGTGGAAGAACGCCTTGAAGGCCGGCACCTGCTGGGTGCGGGCGCTGTCGTAGTCGACCACGTCGGCGTCGGTGAAGAAGATCGAGAACATGTTGCCCGCGTACGACAGCCGGTGCGGCACCCCGGCGGCGGCGAGCGCGTCGGCGGCGAGCTTGCTCACGACGGCGGCCGTCTCGTCGAGCCGGCGGTAGACCTCGTCGTCGGCCAGCCGCAGGGTGGCCAGGCCGGCGGCGCAGGCGAGGGGGTTACCGGAGAGCGTGCCGGCCTGGTAGACGGGCCCGGCGGGGGCCAGTCGCTCCATGATCTCCGCGCGCCCGCCGAACGCCGCGGCCGGCAGCCCACCCCCCATGACCTTGCCGTACGTCCACAGGTCGGCGTCGGAGGCGTCGAGGCCGTGCCACCCGGCGCGGGAGACCCGGAACCCGGTCATCACCTCGTCGACGATGAGCAGCGCGCCGTGCGCGTGCGCGATCCGGGCGAGCTGCTGGTTGAAGCCGTCGCGCGGGGCGACCACGCCCATGTTGCCGGCGGCGGCCTCGGTGATGATCGCCGCGATGTGCTGGCCCTCGGCGGCGAACGCCTGCTCCACGGCGGCGACGTCGTTGTACGGCAGCACGATCGTGTCGCCCGCCGCCGCACCGGTCACGCCGGGCGAGTCGGGCAGGCCGAGGGTGGCCACGCCCGAACCGGCGGCGGCCAGCAGCGCGTCGGAGTGCCCGTGGTAGCAGCCGGAGAACTTGACGATCCGGGGGCGGCCGGTGAAGCCCCGGGCCAGCCGGATCGCCGACATGGTGGCCTCGGTGCCGGAGTTGACCAGCCGGACCTGCTCGACCGGGGTGCGGTCGACGATCTCGGCGGCCAGCTCGACCTCGCCCGGGGTGGGGGTGCCGAAGCTGGTGCCCCTGGCGGCGGCGACCCGGATCGCGTCCACCACCTCGGGGTGCGCGTGGCCGAGGATCAGCGGGCCCCAGGAGGAGACCAGGTCGACGTAGCGCCGGTCGTCGGCGTCGTAGAGCCAGGGCCCCTCCCCCCGGACCATGAAGCGCGGTGTGCCGCCGACGGCACGGAAGGCGCGCACGGGGGAGTTCACCCCGCCGGGCACGATGGCCTTGGCGCGGTCGAACAGGGCCTCGGAGGCCGGCGCGTCGGCCGGGTAACGGCCGGATCCGGCGGGAAACATATCGGTCACGATGCCGCCATTGTGTCAGCGCCGGGCGGCGAATCGGCAGGCACCCCGCACCGGGGTTACCAGGCTCACCCGCTCCGGCCTCCCGAGCGGTCCCGCCGCGCCCGTCCGGGGCTCCGGGTCGGCGGTGCTCCCGCTCGATGGGTGCGGCACCCCGGCTCGACAGGCCGGGTCGCCGGGATCGCGCTAGGCTGACCCGGTGGATCGTGCCGAACTGTCCATCACGCTACACCGGACGGGCGACGAAGCTGTGCTGCGCCTGGCCGGTGAGATCGACATGCTCACGGCCGCCCAGCTGTCGACCGTCGTCAACGAGGTGCTCGCCGATCCGCCGCCGCGGATCGTGCTCGACCTCGGCGGCGTCACCTTCTGCGACTCGCAGGGCCTGGGCACCCTCGTCGTGCTCAGCCGGAAGGCCAGCCACGCGCAGAGCCTCCTGGTCCTGACGAACGTCGGCGACTTCCTGCTCCGCGTCCTGGACATCACCGGCCTCCGCAGCGCCCTGATGATCCGCAACGACCAGACCACGGCCTGACCCACTCCCCCACCCCGCACGTCCCGGCCCCAGCCCTCGCGATCTTGCACTTTTCGGCCCGAAATTTGTCCGCCTTTGCGCTCTTTGCCGGGGCGGAAATTGCAAGATCGACGCGGGAAGCCGGGCGGGGGCCGGGTGGGTCAGGGGGTGTTGCCCCAGCGGGCCTGTTCGAGAAGGTCGACGGCGCGGTCGCGGGCGTCCGGGTCCTCCGTCCGCAGCATCGCGGTGGCCTCGTCGACCGCGTCGGTGAGCACCCGCCACTGCGCGTCGCGCTCCCGCACCAGATCCGACTGGGCCGCGAGCTGCCGGGTCTTCACCCACAGCTCCACGAAGACCGACACCTTGGCCCGCAACACCCACGGGTCGAACGGCTTCGTGAGGTAGTCGACCGCGCCGACCGCGTAGCCGCGCAGCGCGAGCTGGGCGTCCCGGTCCGCGGCGGTGAGGAAGATGATCGGCACGTGCCGCGTACGCTCACGCCGCTTGATGTGGCTCGCCGTCTCGAAGCCGTCCATGTCCGGCATCTGGGCGTCGAGCAGGATCACCGCGAAGTCGTCGACCAGCAGCTGCTTCAGTGCCGCCTCGCCGCTCTCCACGGCGACGGACTGGACCGGCAGCCCCTGGAGGATCGCCTCCAGCGCCATCAGGTTCTCCCGGCGGTCGTCCACCAGGAGCGCTTTGGCCATCTGGGTCACGAACTCTCCTCGGCTCGGCTGCCGCTGATCCAGGACGACATGAGTTCGATCAACTCGTCCAGGTCGACGGGCTTGGTGATGTAGTCGGTTCCCCCGGCCGCCAGCGCCGACTCACGGTCGCCGGGCATGGCCTTCGCGGTCAGGAAGACGATCGGGAGGTCGGCGAACCGGTGGTTGCGCCGGATCTGCCGGGTCGTCTCGTAACCGTCCTGATCGGGCATCATCGCATCCATCAGGACAATGTCCACTTCCGGATGCTCGGCCAGGAGGCGGACGCCGTCCGCCCCGTTGTCGGAGTACAACACGGTGAGCCCGTGCAGTTCCAACGCGCTGGTCAGCGCGAAGACGTTCCGGACGTCGTCGTCGACGATCAGCACGGTGGCCCCCTCGAGTCGCCGGGTGGCCGGCGTGGAGGCCGGCTCGGGCAGCTCCGGCGGCGGCATCAGCAGCGACGACGGCAGCCCCGCCCGGGCCGGCGACGGCGGCAGCGGCGCCACCACCGCGTCCGGCGCGAGCACGTCCGGCACGAAGAGGGTGAACGTCGAGCCCTGCCCGGGCGCCGACGACACGACGATGCTGCCGCCCAACAGCCGGGCCAGGTCCCGGCTGATCGACAGGCCCAGCCCCGTACCGCCGTAGCGGCGGCTGGTGGTGCCGTCGGCCTGCTGGAACGCCTCGAAGATCAACGACAGCTTGTCGTCGGAGATGCCGATCCCGGTGTCGACCACCGTGAACGCGATGACCTGCCGCGCGTTGGTCAACGCCGGCACGTCGAAGGCCGTGTTCTCGGGCGCCGGCGCGATCCGCAGCGTCACCGCGCCGTTGTCGGTGAACTTGACCGCGTTGGAGAGCAGGTTGCGCAGGATCTGCTGGAGCCGCTGGGCGTCGGTGACCAGGGCCGGCGGCAGGTCCTTGCTGATCCGCACCTGGAAGTCCAGGCCCTTCTCGTCGGCCTGCGGCGCGAACGCCTGCTCCACGTAGCTGCGGATCTCGTCGAACCGCACCTCGGTGGGCTCGACGTCCATCCGCCCCGCCTCGATCTTGGACAGGTCCAGGATGTCGTCGATCAGCGACAGCAGGTCGGAGCCGGCGCCGTGGATGGTCCGGGCGAACTCGATCTGCTTCGGGGTGAGGTTCTGCTCCGAGTTCTCGACCAGCAGCCGGGCCAGCAGCAGCAGGGAGTTCAGCGGCGTACGCAGCTCGTGGCTCATGTTGGCCAGGAACTCCGACTTGTACGCCGACGCCCGGGTGAGCTGCTGGGCCTTCTCCTCCAGGCCGAGCCGGGCCAGCTCGATCTCGCGGTTCTTGGTCTCGATGTTGCCCTTCTGCTCGGAGAGCAGCTGCGCCTTGTCCTCCAGCTCGGCGTTGGTGCGCTGAAGTTCGGCCGACTGCTCCTGCAACTCGTGGGCGAGCCGCTGGGACTGCGCGAGCAGTTCCTCCGTACGCCGGTTGGCCTGGATGGTGTTGACGGCGATGCCGGTGGTGAGCACCAGCCGCTCCAGGAAGGACAGGTGCAGCTCGGAGAAGGGCGTCACGCTGGCGAACTCGATCACCCCGAGCAGCTCGCCCTCGAAGAGCACGGGCAGCACGACCAGGTCGGCCGGCGGGGTCTCGGCGAGCCCGGAGCGGAGCATCAGCCTGCCGTCCGGCGTCCCGCCCATCCGGATCGTCCGGCGGGAGAGGGCGGTCTGGCCGACCAGCCCCTCGCCGGGCCCGAAGGTGACGTCGTGCCCCCGGGCGACGTAGCCGTACGAGGCGGTCAGCCGCAGCCGCATCACGCCCTCGGAGGTGTCCGCCAGGAAGAACGCGCCGAGCTGCGCGTCGACCAGCGGGGTCACCTCCATCATGATCATGCGGCAGACCTCGCCGAGGTCGCGCTGGCCCTGGAGCAGTCCGCCGATGCGGGCCAGGTTCGAGTCGAGCCAGCCCTGTTCGGCGTTCTTCTTGGTCGTCTCCCGGAGGGTGACGATCATCTGGTTGATGTTGTCCTTCAGCTCGGCGACCTCGCCCTGCGCCTTGACCGCGATCCGCTGGGTCAGGTCGCCCCGGGTCACCGAGGTGGAGACCTGCGCGATGGCGCGCAGCTGGGTGGTGAGGGTCGAGGCGAGCTGGTTGACGTTCTCGGTGAGGTCCCGCCAGGTGCCGGAGACGCCCTTCACCTGCGCCTGGCCGCCCAGCTTGCCCTCGATGCCCACCTCGCGGGCGACGCGGGTGACCTCGTCGGCGAACGACGAGAGCTGGTCCACCATCGTGTTGACGGTGTTCTTCAGCTCCAGGATCTCGCCCTGCGCGTCGACCGTGATCTTCTGCGACAGGTCGCCGTTGGCGACGGCCGTGGTCACCGAGGCGATGTTGCGCACCTGCGACGTCAGGTTCGACGCCATCGAGTTCACGTTGTCCGTCAGGTCCCGCCACGTACCGGAGACGCCCTTGACCTGGGCCTGACCGCCCAGCTTGCCCTCCGTACCCACCTCGCGGGCCACCCGGGTCACCTCGTCGGCGAACGACGACAGCTGGTCCACCATCGTGTTCACGGTCGACTTCAGCTCCAGGATCTCGCCCTGCGCGTCGACCGTGATCTTCTGCGACAGGTCGCCCTTCGCGACGGCGGTGGAGACCTGGGCGATGTTGCGCACCTGGGCGGTCAGGTTGGACGCCATCGAGTTCACGTTGTCCGTCAGGTCCCGCCAGGTGCCGGCGACGCCGCGCACCTGGGCCTGACCGCCCAGCTTGCCCTCCGTACCCACCTCGCGGGCCACCCGGGTCACCTCGTCCGCGAACGACGAGAGCTGGTCCACCATCGTGTTGACCGTCGACTTCAGCGCCAGGATCTCGCCGCGGGCGTCCACGGTGATCTTCTGGGACAGGTCGCCCTTCGCCACCGCCGTGGTCACCGAGGCGATGTTGCGCACCTGCGACGTCAGGTTCGACGCCATCGAGTTCACGTTGTCCGTCAGGTCCCGCCACGTACCGGAGACGCCCTTGACCTGGGCCTGACCGCCCAGCTTGCCCTCCGTACCCACCTCGCGGGCCACCCGGGTCACCTCGTCGGCGAACGACGAGAGCTGGTCCACCATCGTGTTGACGGTGTTCTTCAGCTCCAGGATCTCGCCCTGCGCGTCGACCGTGATCTTCTGGCTGAGGTCGCCCTTGGCGACGGCGGTGGAGACCTGGGAGATGTTGCGGACCTGGCTGGTCAGGTTGCCGGCGAGCTGGTTGACGTTCTCCGTCAGGTCGCGCCAGGTGCCGGAGACGCCGCGCACCTGGGCCTGGCCGCCCAGCTTGCCCTCGATGCCCACCTCCCGCGCGACCCGGGTCACCTCGTCGGCGAACGACGAGAGCTGGTCCACCATCGTGTTGACGGTGTCCTTGAGCTCCAGGATCTCGCCCTGCGCCGCCACGGTGATCTTCTGCGACAGGTCGCCCCGCGCCACCGCCGTGGAGACCTGGGCGATGTTGCGCACCTGCGACGTCAGGTTCGACGCCATCGAGTTGACGCTGTCGGTGAGGTCCTTCCAGGTGCCCGCCACGTTCGGCACGTCGGCCTGGCCGCCCAGCTTGCCTTCGGTGCCCACCTCGCGGGCCACCCGGGTCACCTGCTCTGCGAAGAGCCGCAGGGTGTCGGTCAGGTAGTTCATCGTGTCGGCCAGCTCGGCGACCTCACCGCGCGCCCCGACCGTGATCTTCTGCGACAGGTCGCCCTTGGCCACCGCCGTCGCCACCTGGGAGATCGACCGCACCTGGCCGGTCAGGTTCGACGCCATGGTGTTCACCGAGTCGGTGAGGTCCTTCCAGGTGCCGGCGACGCCGCGCACGTCGGCCTGGCCGCCCAGCTTGCCTTCGGTGCCCACCTCGCGGGCCACCCGGGTCACCTCGTCCGCGAACGACGAGAGCTGGTCGACCATCGTGTTCACGGTGCGCCCGATGCGCAGGTACTCCCCGCGCAGCGGCCGGCCGTCGATCTCCAACGCCATGTGCTGGGACAGGTCGCCCTCGGCGACCGCCACGATGACCCGGGCGATCTCGGTGGTGGGCCGGCCGAGGTCATCGATCAACGAGTTGACGGCCCGCTGGCCCTCCGCCCAGGAGCCGTCCAGCCCCTCGTCGTCCAGGCGCTCGGTGAGCCGGCCGTCCCGGCCGACGATCCGGCTGATCCGCCGCAGGTCGAGGTACTGCCGCTCCTGGAGCGAGACGACCTCGTTGAAGGCGTCCGCGACCTCGCCGGCCCGGCCCGCCCGTCGGGGCAACCGGACCTTGAGGTCGCCGCGGCCGACCCGCCGCAAAGCCTCGGTCAGTTCGACGAGGAGCGCCTCGTGGTCGGGCGCGGACGGATCCGCGGTCGCCGACTGTTTCGCCGTGGTCATCATTCCTCGCTCAGCTCGGGGCCACCGACTCCTGCACGCAGGCCATCCCATCATTGTGCCCGCGACGTCGCCCCCGCCACGTCTGCGCGACCGCTCGCCACGCGCGGCAATCATCCTGCCCGTCCCGTTTCGCCCCGTCCGCACGGCCGGTCGCCACACGCGGCAACCGTCCCGTTCCCGCCCGTCCCGCCGCCGGCCGCCACGCGCGACCCGACGCCCTCCGCGCCGCCCGTCGGGCACCGGCTTGGCAGCCGAGCGGACGGCGGTGGAGGATACGGGGGTGTCAGCGGAGACGGGGCCCGCGGAGACCAGGGGCCGAGACCAGCACGTCCGGCGCGTCCGGCTCCCCGCCGACCGGCGTACGCCCGCGGCGGCGCGGGCGCTGGTGCGCTCGGTGCTCACCGAGGCACACCTGGACGAACTGGTCAACGAGGCGCTGCTGCTGACCACGGAACTCTCCACCAACGCGGTGGAGCACGCCCGCACCGAACTGGACATCGAGGTCGTCGCCGACCCGGACGGGCTCACCGTCACCGTCTCCGACTTCGCCGCCGGCCCGGTGGACGAGCTGACCGTCGGAGTCCGCAACGACGCCACGGACATCGACGAGGTCTCCGAGCGCGGCCGGGGCCTGCTGCTGGTCGACCACTTCGCCAACCGCTGGGGCACCACCTATCTGCCGACCGGCAAGGGCGTCTGGTTCCGGCTGGACCGGCCCGACCCGGCCGGCGACGGGGAGACCCATGCCGGGCGGGAGACGGCGCCGAGGGCCGCGGCCGCCGGGGGTGGCGCCGCCGCGACGGCGGAGAGCTCCGCGCCGAGCGCGGGGGCGATGAGCGAGTTGATGCAGACCACCCCCGACCCGTACGCCGAGGACCCGCTGCCCGACTTCGCGACCGGCCTGCTCACCCGGGTCGCCGAGATGGTCGGCGCGGCCGGCGGGGTGGTCCGGCTGGACCGGGGGGACGGACAGGGCGCACAGGTACTGGCCCGGTACGGCCGCCAGCCCCGGCCCGGCAACGAGCTGCTCCGGGTGCCGCTGGCGGTGCACCGGCCGTACAGCGGGGAGCTGGAGCTGGACGCGGCGCCGTCGGCGTACGCCCGGCCGCTGGCGGTGCTGATGGCCGAGCGGCTCTCGCTGCACCTGGAGAACGACCGGCTGCGCCGGGCGGACGTCCGCCGCCAGGCCTGGCTGACCTTCCTCGCGGAGGCCAGCGAACTGCTCGCGCAGTCCCTGGACGTCGAGCTGACGATGGCGCTCATCCCGCAGCTCGTGGTGCCCCGGCTCGGGCAGTGGTGCGCGGTGCACACCACCGACGAGTGGGGCCGGCTACGCCTCGCGGCGGCCAGTCATGCCGACGAGTCGGTGCTGCCCCACCTGCACAAGGTGCTCCAGGAGACCGGCCCGGAGTCGGTCCAGGCCCGGTTGCGGGAGGCGTCCCGCAACGGCACGCAGATGCCGCTCGGCGCGCCGATGGAGGGCTTCGCGGTGCCGCTGATCGCCCGTGGGCAGCGCCTCGGCACCCTGGCCGTGGGCCGGCACCAGCGGCACCGGCACGACCCGGACGAGGTCGCCGTGCTGGAGGACGTGGCGCGGCGGGCGGCGCTGGCGATCGAGAACGCCCGGATCCACGCCGAGCGCCGCCGGGTCGCGCAGACCCTCCAGCAGTCGCTGCTGCCGCCGGTGCTGCCCGTGGTCGAGGGCATCGGCTTCGCCGCCGAGTACGTCCCGACCGGCGACGACGCCGACGTCGGCGGCGACTTCTACGACGTGGTGCCGCTGCCGGACGGGCGCTGGCTGGTGGTGGTCGGCGACGTCTCGGGCAAGGGGGTTCAGGCGGCCACGGTGACCGGGCTGGTCCGCGACGTCATCCGGGTGCTGGTCGGCGACGGCAAGCCGCTGCCGGAGGCCCTGGCCCGGGTCAACGAGACGCTGGTCGAGCGGGGTGGCGGGCGGTACTGCACGCTGGCCCTCGCGGCCGTCGGGCCGGGCGACGGCACGCAGCTCGACGTGTCGTTGCACCTCGCCGGCCACGACCGGCCGGTGCTGCTGCGCTCCGGTGGCGGGGCCGCCTTCGTCGGCGCCGGCGGCACGGCGCTCGGGCTGCTCGACGCGATCACCTCGCCGACGGCGGAGATCCCGCTCGAGCCGGGCGACTCGCTGGTCTTCTACACCGATGGGGTCACGGAGCGGCGGCGGGGCCGGGAGCTGTTCGGCACCGACCGGCTGCGCGACGCCGCCGCCCCGCTCGCCGGCTACTCGGCCGACGTGGTGGCCGCCCGGCTCCGTTCGACCGCGCTCGGCTTCTCGGCCGAGGCGCCCCGCGACGACATCGCCATCCTGGTGCTCCGCAACGACGCCGCCTGACGACGCGGCCTCGTCAGAGGCCGCCGGGGAGGCGGCCCGGGGCGAGGCGGTGGTGCGGGTCGAGGTGCTCCTTGGCCGCGCGCAGCCGGGGCAGCCCGGCCAGCTCGCCCCACAGGTCGACGGCCCGCCGGACGGCCGGCGGCGCGGAGAGCACCACGCACCGCCCCTGCCGGGCGAGGAGCACCCCGCGGACGGCGGCCAGGATCGAGGCCACCCGGTCGGGAGCCATGGCGCCGGGCAGGGCCGCGTGCACCACGCCCAGGCCGGCGGAGCCGCGCACCGGGACGGGGGCGCCGGCGGCGTCGCGCAGCGCGTAGACGGCGGCGTGCAGGTCGGCGATCGGCACCTCGATCCGCAGCGCCGTGTCGCCCGGGCCGAACGGGTAGCGACGCCACCACTCCGGCGCCGAGTGGCTGACCCCGGACCTGCCGCCGAGGAGCGTGACCAGGCGGTCGGCCCGCTCGGCGACGTCGGCCGGGCCGCCCTCCAGCAGCACCGCGAGCCGGCCGGCGCCGGCCGGGCCGAGCGCGGCGCGCCCCGCCATGGACGGGTGTCGCGCCATCGACTCGGCCCGGCCGTCCTGGCGCGGCCGGGGTCCCGCGCCGGCCGGCAGGTCCAGCTCGACCGCGGCCGGGTCGAGGCGCGCGGCGAGCACCGTGCGGACGAGGTCGTGCACCTCGAGCGGGGTCCAGACCGGCCGGGTGACCCAGATCCGGCCGGCCGGCACGGCCTGCACCCGCAGGGTCGCGGAGACCAGCACGCCGAGCGCCCCCTGCGAGCCGCAGAGCAGCCGGGCCAGCTCCAGCCCGTCGACGCCGCCGCCGGCGTTGACCAGCTCGCCGTCGGCGTCGAGGTAGCGCACGCCGAGGAGCTGGTCGCACGGGCTGCCGTGGCGGTGCCGCAGCGGGCCCGCCTCGCCGGCGGCGAGCACGCCGCCGAGGGTCGCGCCGGGCGAGGGGGCGTCGACCGCGAGCCGCTGCCCGGTGCGTTCGAGCGTGGCCTGCACCGCGCGCAGCGGGGTGCCCGCGCCGACCTCGGCGGTGGGCGCGCCGGTCGGCTGGTGCCCGATCCCGGCGAGCCGGCCGGTGTCGAGCATGATGTCGACCCGGTCGGGGGCGGCGCCCCAGTCGATCTTCGTGCCGGCGCCGCGCGGCACGACGGTCAGGTCGTGCCGGGCCGCCAGCCGCAACACCTGGGCGGCGGCGTGCGGGCCGCCGGGCACGGCCACCCAGCGGGCCGGGCGCCCCGCCACCTCGTCGGCCGGGCCCGCGAGGCGGGCGAACGGCGGGCCGCAGATCTCCGTCAACCGCCGGGTGATGTCGAGGGCTCCGGGTCGGTCGGTGGAACTCGCTGCTGCCGCCATGCCGGTCATCGTACACATGTTCGAAAGATGTGGCGGCGGGTCGACCGACGAGGCCACCCGGAGGGCGACCCGCGCCGGTAACGTGACGCCGTGACCACCGAGACCCCCGTGCCCACGGCGAAGCGGGTGCCCAGCGAGCGCACCCACCACGGCGACACCGTCACCGACGAGTACGCGTGGCTGGCCACCAAGGACGATCCGGCGACGATCGCCTACCTGACCACCGAGAACGCGTACACGGAGGCCCGGACGGCGCATCTCGACGGGTTGCGCGCCGACCTGTTCGAGGAGACCCGCCGGCGCACCCAGGAGACCGACCTGTCGGTGCCCAGCCGCAAGGGCGGCTACTGGTACTACACCCGCACGGTCGAGGGGCAGCAGTACGGCGTGCAGTGCCGCCGGGCCGTCCGGGACGGCGAGACCGACCCGCCGGTCAGCGCGGACGGCGCGCCGCTGGAGGGCGAGGAGGTGCTGCTCGACGGCAACCTGCTCGCCGAGGGGCACGACTTCTTCGCGCTCGGCGCGTTCGACGTCAGCCCCGACGGGCGGTGGCTCGCATACTCGACGGACTTCTCCGGCGACGAGCGGTTCACGCTGCGGGTCAAGGATCTCTCCACCGGCGAGTTGCTGCCCGACGAGGTGCCCGACACCTTCTACGGCACCGCCTGGTCCGCCGACGCCTCCGTGTTGTTCTACGTGACAGTGGACGAGGCGTGGCGGCCCAACCGGGTCTGGCGGCACACCCTGGGCACCCCGTCGAGCGAGGACGTGGTGGTCCACCAGGAGGACGACGAGCGCTTCTGGGTCGGCGTCGAGCTGACCCGCTCCGAGAAGTTCGTCCTCGTCGACATCCACAGCAAGATCACCAGCGAGGTGCTGGTGATCCCGGCCGGCAACCCGACCGGCGCGCCCGCGTCCGTGGCCCCCCGGCGGCAGGGCGTGGAATACACGGTCGAGCACCACGGCCACCGCTTCCTGATCCTGCACAACGACGGCGCCGAGGACTTCGCGCTGGCGTACACCTCGGCGGACACGCCCGGCGACTGGGTTCCGCTGATCGAGCACTCGCCCGGCACCCGGCTGGAGGCGGTGGACGCCTTCGCCGACCACCTGGTCGTCTCGCTGCGCAGCAACGGGCTGACCGGGCTGCGGGTGCTGCCGATCGGCGGCGGCGACGCCTTCGACATCGACTTTCCGGAGCCGCTCTACAGCGTCGGCCTGGACAGCAACCCGGAATACCAGACCAGGCAGATCCGGCTGCGCTACACCTCGCTGGTCACCCCCGACTCGGTCTACGACTACGACCTGGTCACCCGGCAGATGGTGCTGCGCCGGCAGAAGCCGGTGAAGCCCGGGCCGGACGGTCGGGCGTACGACCCGGCCGACTACGAGCAGCACCGCGACTGGGCGCTCGCCGACGACGGGACGCGGGTGCCGATCTCGCTGGTCTGCCGGGCCGGCACGCCGAAGGACGGCTCCGCCCCCTGCGTCATCTACGGCTACGGCTCGTACGAGGCGAGCATGGACCCGTGGTTCTCCATCGCCCGGCTGTCCCTGCTGGACCGGGGCGTCATCTTCGCCGTGGCGCACATCCGCGGCGGCGGCGAACTGGGCCGCCGCTGGTACGACCAGGGCAAGATGCTGACCAAGAAGAACACGTTCACCGACTTCGTCGCCTGCGCCCGGCACCTGGTCAAGGCCGGCTGGACGGCGAGCGACCGGCTCGTCGCCCGGGGCGCCTCGGCCGGCGGGCTGCTGATGGGCGCGGTGGCCAACCTCGCCCCGGACGCGTTCGCCGGGATCGTCGCGCAGGTGCCCTTCGTGGACGCGCTGACCTCGATCCTGGACCCGTCGCTGCCGCTGACCGTCACCGAGTGGGAGGAGTGGGGCAACCCGCTCGACGACCCGGAGGTGTACGCGTACATGAAGTCCTACACCCCGTACGAGAACGTGCGGGCGGTGGACTACCCGGCGATCCTGGCGGTGACCAGCCTCAACGACACCCGCGTGCTCTACCACGAGCCGGCGAAGTGGATCGCCCGGCTGCGGGCGGTCGCCCCGCAGGGCGACTACCTGCTCAAGACCGAGATGGGCGCCGGCCACGGCGGGCCGAGCGGTCGCTACGACGCGTGGCGCGAGGAGGCGTTCATCAACGCCTGGATCCTCGACCGCCTCGGCCGCGCCTGAACCACGGCGGGGTGACCGGAACGCACGGGAGCCGGGCGGAGGACGATCCGCCCGGCTCCCCGGACGGGAACGGCGACCGGGGCGACGCGGCAGCGGAGCCGGGCGTGGCCCGGCGCGGGCCGACCTGGGTGATCCTCGCGGTGGTCGCCGCCGCACTGCTGGTCTGCTGCTGTTCGGCGGTGCTCGGGCTGGCCCTCTCCTGGTCCGCCGGCCTGTTCGGTCCGCGCTGACGGCCCTGGCGACCGGCACGCCGGGTACGACGTCTCCGCCCGCCGTTCCGGTCGGCCGGGTCAGCGGGAAGTGGGGATCAGGGCGGCCGCCTCGCCGGTGCGTGCCATCCGCTGCCAACGCAGCCGGTTGCCGATCAGCGCGGTGACCACCGACTGCACCACCACCAGGTACATCACCTGGCGGTAGATCAACTGCTGGAACGGCAGGCTCCACAGCGGGCCGGGGCGCTCCCGGTCCAGCCGCAGCGCGTACGCGGCGGTGGCCGCCTGGAGCAGCAGCAGCCCCGCCCAGGCCAGCACCAGCGTCGACCAGGGCAGGAACATCAGGCCGTAGACGGCGTAGACGTCCACCGCCGGGGCGGCCAGCGGCAGCACGATCTGGAACACGGTCAGGTACGGCAGGCCACGCCGGCCGAGCTTGCCGCCGGCGCCCCGCTCGCGCAGCGCGTGCCGGTGCTTCCACATCGCCTGCATGGTGCCGTAGCACCAGCGGTAGCGCTGCCGCCAGAGCTGCCGCAGCGAGGAGGGCGCCTCGGTCCAGGCGATGGCGGCCTCCTCGTAGACCACCCGCCAGCCGGCCCGCAGCACCTTCATGGTGAGGTCGGTGTCCTCGGCGAGCGTGTCCGCGGGCACCCCGCCGACGGCGAACAGCACCTCACGGCGGAACGCCCCGATCGCGCCGGGGATGGTCGGCATGCACTCCAGCACGTCGTACATCCGGCGGTCGAGGTTGAAGCCGATCACGTACTCCAGGTGCTGCCAGCGGCCGAGCAGCCGGCGCCGGTTGGCGACCTTGGTGTTGCCGGAGATCGCGCCCACCGTCGGATCGGCGAAGCCCTGCACCAGCCGGCGCACGGTGTCCGGCTGGAAGACGGTGTCGCCGTCGACCAGCACCAACAGGTCGGCGCGGGCGACCCGGATGCCCGTGTTCAGCGCCGCCGGCTTGCCGGCGTTGGCCTGCCGGATGACCCGCACCCCGCGCAGCCCGAGCCGCTCGACGATCCCGGCGGTGTCGTCGCTGGACCCGTCGTCCACGACGATCACCTCCAGCGCCGGGTAGTCGCTGGCGACCAGCGACCGGACGGTCGCGGCGATGTTCGCGGCCTCGTTGTACGCGGGCACGATCACCGACACCGGCGCGGTGATCGCCGGCCGTGCCCGCCCCGGTCGGCGGACCCGCCGCACGTGCACCTGGGCGCAGATCACCTGCACGACCAGCCGGGCCACGCCCAGCACCAGCGCGAGCCCGAGCAGCAGGTCCATCGCCCCGGCCAGCCAGCCGGCGCCGGCCTGGGTCCACCGGAGGGCGTGGCCGGCGAGCCGGCTGCCCCCGCCCGCCGGCACCATGGAGGCCGGTGCGTCGATCCCCTCCGAGACCGTGGTGAACCGGTAGCCCTGCTGGGTCAGCGCGGGCAACAGCCGGTCGAGGGCGGCCACCGTCTGGGCCCGGTCGCCGCCGCCGTCGTGCATCAGCACCACCGCGCCGCGCCCCCGCTCCGGGGTGGCGGCCTCGACGATGGCCGGCACGCCGGGCCGCTGCCAGTCCCTGGTGTCCCGGTCGGCGAGCACGGCGACGTGGCCGATGCCGGCGGCGGCGCGCAGCGCGGCGTACTCGGGGCCGGTCAGCGCCGACGGGTGCGACGAGAACGGCGGCCGGAGCAGGGTGACCTCGCGGCCGGCCGCCCCGGCGACCGCCTTGCGGGTGAGCGAGAGTTCCAGGTCCCGCCGCCAGTCGGCGGCGGCGCCGAGGTCGGCGTGGGTGAAGCTGTGCGAGCCCAGCTCGTGACCCTCGGCGAGGATCCGGCGGACCAACTCGGGGTGCTCGTTGACCCGGGCGCCGACCACGAAGAAGGTGGCGCGCGCGCCGTGCCGGCGCAGCGCGTCGAGCACCTGCGGCGTCCACCGCGGGTCCGGCCCGTCGTCGAAGGTCAGCGCGATCGTCCGGTCGGGCATGACGCGGCTGACCGGCCGATCCTGGTCGAGCCGCAGCACCGGCCCGCCGGTGGCGACCTCCTTCGGCACCGCCGGCCCGGCGGACGTGTCGGCCCGCGCCCCGCCGGAGCCGCCGGCCAGCCCAGTCACGAGGCCGTCGACGGTGAGCGCCGCGAGCAGCAGCGCCAGCCCGAGCAGGAGCAGGATCCAGTGTGCCCGCGGGTCACGGCGGGCGACGTGCCGCGCCACCGCTAGCTCGGCTTGCCCGGGGACCGGCTGGGCTTCGCGGTGCGCCGCTCGTCGCCCTGGCCGGGCTGCTCGGAGCGGGTCGGCCGGGCGGTGGGAGCGCCGGTGGCCGGGGCGGTGCCGGCCGTGCGGGTGGGCGCCGGGGCCGAGGTGCTGGTCAGGGGGGACGGACGGGGGCCGGTCGGCGACGCGCCGCCCAGCTCGCCGCGGCCGTCCACCCCGGCTTCGAGCGGTGCCGCCGGGCGGCTGTCCGACCAGCCGGGCAGCGACACCGACGAGTCCATGAAGAGGCCGGCGGCGATCAGGCCGAGGCTGGTGAGCAGGCCCAGACCCATCGCGGTGCCGGCGATCACCGTGAGCCGGCGGCGACGCCCGGTCCGGTCGACGAACACCGGCGGCGCTCCGCCTGGCTGGTTGTGCATCTGTTGAGCTCCCGCTGCCACACGCGACGGACCTTCCGGCCCAGGCCAGGACCCGTCCGGGCGGGTCTCCAGAGCAAACAGCGCCCAGGTCGCCACCGGCGTTACACAGCTCAGGTTCCCCACAGTTTCTCCGCCACCGCGCACCGAGGAACAGCAGGCCGGGCGGCAGGGAGGCCCGTGCGGCGGCGAGCCGCGCGGGCCGCCGAGGCTCAGGCGGTCGGGGGCCAGCCGGGGTCGCGGCCGGTGTGGCAGAGCAGCCGGTCGAACTCCGGCAGGTCGGCGGCGCTCGACACCGGTTCCGCGAAGACGCCCATCTTCCGGGCCTGCGGCCCGAGCTGCGCCACCAGCTCGTGCAGCGCGGCCGTCGCCTCCGGGGCGGGCCGGTACGGCTGGCCGGTGGCGACGGCGAGGTCCCAGCCGTGCACCGTCAGGTCCAGCAGCACCATGCCGCCGACCGTGGCCTGCGGCATGCCCATCCCCGGCGAGACGCCCTCCAGCGAGGACGGGTCGGACCAGGCGTCGACCAGCCGCCGCGTCTCGGCCTCGAACCGGTCGCGCCAACCATCCGTGAGCTGGCCGGGCCGATCCGCCCATTCGACGGGGCGCTTCGCCGCGAGGGCCTGGAAGTTCACCACCACCTGGAACAGGTGGTCGAGCAGGTCGCGCACCGCGTACTCGCGGCAGGGCGTCGGCAGGTCGAGCTGATCGTCGGCGATGCCACGCACCACCGCCACGGTCGGCGGCGCGGCCACCGCCAGCAGGTCACTAGTCTGGGTTGCCATACGGCCAGCGTATGAGGATGGTCTTGAAGAAATGCGACAGCAGCCGCGCGGGGACAGCCGGGGCATCCTGGACCCGGCCCGGCTGCTGCGCCAGGTCCGCTTCCGCCGGCACCTGCCCGCCGTGGCGCTCCGGCCGTACGTCGAGCACTACTGGCTCGTCGACTGGGAGCTGAGCGAGCCGCTCACGCAGCAGGTCGTGCCGCACCCGGCGGTGAACGTGGTGTTCCGCCGCGACGGCGACGGCCCGGAGACCGCCGAGGTGGCCGGCGTGGGGCGGAAACTGTTCTCGATCACGCTGTCCGGCGTCGGCCGGGTCAGCGGGGTCCAGTTCCGGCCGGGCGGCTTCCGGCCGTTCTGGCGCGGGCGGTCGGTCGCCGAGCTGACCGGGCGGCGGTGGCCGGTACCGTCGCTCGCCGACCGCTGGCCGCCGGCCGCCGACCTGGTCGCCGCCGCGTCGGCCGCCGAGGGGCCGCCGTCCGCCGGCCGCTGCGACGGTACGGACACCGAGCGCTGCCGGGCACTGGACGACCTGCTGCTCGGCTGGGCGCCGGCGGCCGACCCGGTC
Organism: Micromonospora sp. NPDC002717; assembly: GCF_040295705.1. NCBI lineage: Bacteria > Bacillati > Actinomycetota > Actinomycetes > Micromonosporales > Micromonosporaceae > Micromonospora > Micromonospora sp. NPDC002717. The sequence goes on from NZ_JBEOVW010000001.1 coordinate 402,484, forward strand.
ACCGACGAGGTGATCGGCCTGGTCGAGGCGATCCGCGCCGACCGGACGGTGCTGCGGGTGGACGACTTCGCCCGGCGGCACGGGCTCTCCGTCCGCCGGCTGCAACGCCTGTTCCTCGCGCACGTCGGCGTCGGCCCGAAGTGGGTGATCCGCCGGTACCGGCTCCAGGAGGCCGTCGAGCAGGCCGCGGGCGGCCCGCCGGACTGGGCGGCGCTCGCGGCGGACCTCGGCTACAGCGACCAGGCCCACCTGGTCCGCGAGTTCACCGCCGTCATCGGCGTCTCGCCGGCCGCGTACGCCCGCTCGGTCGGCTGACGCCCGCCCCGCCTGCCAGCGTCAGGACGGGCCCCTTCCACAGCGCCAGGCGTCGACAGGGTGCCTTTCCCGCGCGTCAGCGGCGGCGGAGGGCGACCACGGCGACGTCGTCCTGGATCTCCGGCGGGGCCAGCTCGACCAGGAGCCGCTCGCAGAACCGGTCCAGGTCGTCGTCGATCCGCCCGGCGACCGCGGCCAGGGCGGCCAGCCCGTCGTCGATCGTGGTGTCCCGCCGCTCGATCAGGCCGTCGGTGTAGAACACCAGCGTCGCCCCGGCCGGCAGCACGAACTCCAGGTCGGGCGGTCGCTGGGCGCGCACCCCGAGCAGTGGTGCCGAGTGCTGCACGAACTCCACCTTGCCGTCCAGGCTGAGCACCGGCGGCAGGTGGCCGGCGCTGGCCAGCCGGACCCGGCCGGTGGGCGGGTGCAGCAGCAGCAGGCAGATCGTGGCCAGCTCCGTGGGGAGCAGGGTGCGCATCAGCTCGTTGACCCGCTCCAGGATCTCGCCCGGCTGGTGTCCCTCCACCGCGTACGCCCGCACCGCGTGCCGCAGCTCGGCCATCACGGTCGCGGCGTGCAACGAGTGGCCCGCCACGTCGCCGATCGCCAGCAGCAGGTGGCCGTCGAGCATCACCAGCTCGTAGAAGTCGCCGCCCACCTCGGTCTGCGCGCTCGCCGGCTCGTAGCGCACGGCCAGGTCGAGCCCGTTGATCTCGGGAATCCGGCGCGGCAGCAGGCTGCGCTGGAGGGTGACCGCGATGCGGTGCTCCTCGTCGAAGGAGCGCTGCGCCTCCACCGCCGACGCGACGGCCTGGGCGAGCTGCACCAGCACGGGGGTGCGGGCGGTCTGCGTCGCGGTGGGCACGACAACGTAAAGCGACGGGCGGTCCTCGCGGAGCCGGGTCGCGGCCACCGCGACCGTGTCCCCCGCCGGCCAGTCGACCAGGCCCCAGCCGGCCGGGTCGTCCACCCGGACCGTCGTCCCGATCGGCACGCCGCTGTCGTCCACGAGCCACGGGACGATCGTGGCCGTGCCGCCGGGACCGCCCGCGATCCCGGCGACGCAGTCGCCGTCGAACGTCTCGGCGATCACCGCGGCGGGGCTCTTGAAGATCTGGGCCGCCCCGGCCGCCGCCGCCTCCAGCAGTCGCGCGAAGTTGGGCGCGGAGTGCATCGCCACCGTGGTGTCGGCGAGCCCGAGCAGCCGTTCGGCGAGCAGCTCCGCCCGCTGCCGCGCCCGGTAGTAGCGCAGCACCGCGTGCGCGGTGGCGACCAGTTCCTCCGGCTCGATGGGCTCGGCCAGGTACGCGTCCGCGCCCCGGGTCAGCCCCTGCGCCCGGTCCACGACGTCCACCGCGTGCGCGGACACGTGGATCACCGGCATCGCCGGGTGCGCGGCCTTGATCCGTTCGCAGACCTCGAACCCGCTCAGGTCGGGCAGCCGCACGTCGAGCACCACGAGGTCGATCGGGTCCACGCCGACGCGGGTCAGGGCCTCGCCGCCGGTCTCCGCCTCCAGCACGGTGAAACCCGCGCGGGAGAGCCAGCTGACCAGCAGGTACCGCTTGGTGCGACTGTCGTCGACCACCAGCACGGTCGCCGGGCCGCCCTCCACCGTCACGCTCCGCCGGCGGGCAGGCTGACGACGAACGTGCTGCCCCGCCCGGGCTCGCTCGCCAGTTCCAGGGTGCCGCCGAGCAGGGTCACCAGCCGCCGCGCGTACGGCAGGCCGAGGCCCGTGCCGCCCACCCGGGTCGCGCCGGGCACCTGGTAGAACTCCTCGAAGATCCGGTCGTGCTGCTCGGGCGCGATGCCCGGGCCGGTGTCCGAGGCGGACAGCAGCCAACGGTCGCCCCGCCGCTCCGCCCGCAGCCGGACCTCCCCGCGCTCGGTGAACTTGAGCCCGTTGTGCAGGAGGTTACGCAGCACTTGGGCGAGCAGCACCTCGTCGGTGCGCAGCGTGGCCGGGACCGGCGGCTCCTCCACCACCAGTTCGACCTCCGGCCGGGTGGCCAGGGCCCGCAGCGTGCCGCGCAGCTGACCGAAGAGCGGCCGCAGGTCCACCTCGGCCCAGTCGGGCTCGATCCGGCCGGACTCGGCCTTGGCCAGGTCGAGCAGCTCGTTGACCAGCGTGAGCAGGTCGCTCGCCGAGGAGCGGATGAGCCCGACCTGGCGGGCCTGCTCGGCGGTGAGCGGGTCGGAGGCGGAGTCGTCCAGCAGCCGGCCGAGTCCCATGATCGCGGTGACGGGGGCGCGCAGCTCGTGGCTGACGTTCGCCAGGAACCGGCTCTTCGACTCGCTGGCCGCCCGCAACTGGGCTGACTTCTCGTCCAGCTCGGCGTAGAGCGCGACCACGCCGCGGTTGGTCTCCTCCAGCTCCTCGGTGAGCTGGTTGTAGAGCGCCATCACGCCGCGGTTGGTCTCGGCCAGTTCCTCGTTGAGCACGGCCAGCTCGTCGCGCTGGCTGCGTACCTCGTCGAGGGCGGCGATCAGTTGCGCGTTCTGGGCGGCCAACTCGTCGAGGGCGCTGCCCGGGGCGTTCCGGCCGAGTTCGGCGCGCAGCTCGGCGAGACGCTCCGGGGTCAGCACCTCGGCGGTGACCGGGACACGTCGGGACATCCTCACGACCGTATCCCCCTCCCCGGTCACGACGCCCAACATGTCCACCAACCGCGCCACCGCACCCGACTGCGGCTCGTACCGCCCGTCGGGCAGCGGGCTCACCGGGAGGAGGTCCACCCGCAGGTGCCGCCCACCACCAACGACGTCGTGGACCAGGGTGAATGTCACGTCCGCCCCGCCGACGGCGCGCAGCAGGTCCCGGGCCACCTCGCTGAGCGCCGTGGCGATGCGTACCTGGTCCTGGTGCTCCAGCCCGACCGCGGCGGCGACCTCCCGGCCCCGTTGCCGGACCACGAAGATGTCGTGTTCGACCCGCAGCACCATCTGGAGCAGCGGCGCCGCCCCGGCCGGCCCGGTCACGACCACGCCCGGGCGACCAGGACGCACGCGTCGTCGCGGCGGGTGCCGGCGTCCCGCAGCAGCGACGCGGCCACCACGACGGGCGACCGGTCGGCGAGACCGGGGAAGTCGGCGAGCTGCCAGCGGTCGACCACGCCGTCACTGTGCATCACCAGCAGTGCGCCGGCCTCGAAGGGGTAGTCGTACTCCCGGACCGGGGGACGCTGGTGCCCGGCGATGCCGGGCAGCGAGACCAGGCCCCGGCGCTTGCCGGCCGCGCCGATGACCGCGGCGGAGATGTTGCCCAGTCCGGCGTAGCGCAGCACCCCGGCCGACGGGTCCGGCTCCGCGACGGCCAGCGCCGCGCCCCGGGTGTGGGACATCGCCCGGTGCAGGTGCTGGACCACTGCGGCCGGCGGCCCCGCCGGCGCCCGGCGGAACGCGTCGAGCGCGGCGTCGGTGGCGGCGGCGGCGAGCGGCCCGTGCCCCAGGCCGTCGCAGACCAGCACCTGCCGCCGGCCCTCCACGATCCGCCAGGCGTACCCGTCGCCGCTGACCGACTCCCCGGTCAGCGGCCGGGTGAGCGCGCCGACCCAGGGCCGCTCCCGCCCACCGGCGCGGTCCGGCCAGACCTGGACGGCGAGGACCGTGCCCCGCCCCGGTTGGGAGTAGCCGTCGAACCAGCTGGCCTGCCGGACGATCGCGCCGAGACCGATGCCGAGCGTACCGGTGGTGGAGTGTCCGTCCTGCGAGGAGACGGTCAGGTCGGCCATCCCCGGCCCGGCGTCGATCGCGACCAGCTCCACGCCGGCCTCCCGCTCGTGCCGGACGGGCCGCAGCAACAGCGTGCCGTCCTCGGCGTGCTTGACCAGGTTGCTGGTCAGCTCGGCGGCGACGATCGCCAGGTCGGCGATGCGGGCCTCGCCCAGGGCGAGCTGGTCGCCGAGCCGCTCGGCGGCCCGGCGCACCGCGCTGGCGGCACTGCCGGTCTCCACCCGGAACCAGATGCCACGGTCGGGGACCACGTCCCCGGTCATCTGGACCACTTGGTGACCGTGACGCGGGTGCCCTCACCCACCGCGGTCTTGATGTCGAACTCGTCGACCAGCCGGCGCGCGCCGCTGAGCCCGAGGCCGAGCCCGCCCCCGGTCGTGTAGCCGTCGGTCAGTGCCAGGTCGAGGTCGGCGATGCCCGGACCGCAGTCGGCGAAGACGATGCGTACGCCCCGCCGCGTCCCGTTGTCCACCGTGCCCACCTCGACGGTGCCGCCGCCGCCGTACACCAGGGTGTTGCGGGCCAGCTCGCTCGCCGCGGTGACCACCTTGGTCTGGTCGACCAGCGAGAGCTTGACCGCCACCGCCACCGCCACCGTACGCACCAGCTGCCGGACGCGCACCACGTCCTCGTCGCTGCGGATCGCCTGCGCCTGCGGCTGGCCCAGGTCGACGCCCGCGGTCATGACGAGGCCGTCGTATCGGCGTCCGGTTCGTCGTCGAACGCGAACTCGTGCTCGTCCGCGCGCGCCACCGCGATCAGCTCCATGCCCCGTTCGACGTTGAGCGCCGTCCGGATGCCGTTGAGGGACAGGCCCAGCTCGACGAGGGTGATGGCGACGGCGGGCCGCATCCCGACCACCACCGTCTCGGCGTCGAGCACCTTGGAGATCGAGGCGATGGTCGACAGCATCCGCCCGACGAAGGAGTCCACGATGTCCAGGGCGGTGATGTCGATGATCACGCCGTGGCAGCCGGTCGCCACGATCCGCTCCGCGAGGTCCTCCTGGAGCTGGACCGCCGTCTGGTCGGACATGTCGACCTGGATGGAGACCAGCAGGATCTCACCGATCTTGAGGATCGGCACCCGCTCCATCACGCCTCCCGGCGCGGCAGCCGGCGGCCGGTCTCGACCCCGGTGAGCCGGAGCACGTGCCGCAGCGCGTCGGCGAGGCTCGCCTTGGTGGCGATGTCGCCGAACTCGATGCCCAGGGCCACGATGGTCTGCGCGATCTGTGGCCGGATGCCGGAGATGATGCAGTCCGCGCCCATCAGCCGGGCGGCCACCACGGTCTTCAGGATGTGCTGGGCGACCTGGGTGTCCACCGCCGGTACGCCGGTGATGTCGATGATCGCGTACGGCGAGCCGGTGTCGACCAGGGTCTGGAGCAGCCGTTCCATCACCACCTGGGCGCGGGCCGAGTCGAGGGTGCCGACCAGCGGCACGGCGACGACGCCCTCCCAGAGCTTCACCACCGGGGTGGAGAGTTCGAGCAGCTGTTCCGCCTGGTCGGCGATGAGGCTCTCGCGGGTGCGGACGAAGCTCTCGAAGGTGAACAGGCCCATCTGGTCGATCAGCCCGGAGAAGGCGACGTAGTCGCGGAGCGTCCCGGAGCCACCCTCGGCCTCCATCAGCTCCAGCAGCGCCTCCTTGAGCGCGAACACGCTGATCGCGGTCTCGGAGGCGGAGAAGCCCTGCCGGGCCCGGCCCCGCGACAGCTCGGCGAGCACGGCGCGCAGCTCGGTGGCCTGCTCGGCGTCGAGGTCGACGGCACCGTGCTCGGCGGCGGTCACCATGCTGCCGTGCAGCTCCTGCACCTGCCGGCGCAGTTCTCCCTGGCTGAGTCGCCCGCGCAGCGACCCGGCGGCGATCTCCGTCCAGCGCTGCGTGATCCGCTCGGCATGACCTGTCAGCAGGCTCGCCAGCCGGCCGCTCTCCTCGGCGCTCAGCGCCATGGCAAACCCCCTTCGACCTGGACCGGCGGACTCTATCATCGGAGGTCGGGTCGCTAGTTGCCGCACGGCAAGCGAATGACGGTGGCCACCGGATACCGGTTCCCGTTCTGCGTACCACCCCGATCGTGGGATACCGTTTCCCCGATAACGGGAGGTCTGGCGAATGTCCTTGACGGTGCACACGGAACAGCGCGGCGACGTGGTCGTCGTGTCGGTCGCGGGCGAGTTGGACATGGCGACCGCACCGCAGTTGCAGGACCAGATCACCGACCTGCTCGACAAGGGCCGCAGCCGGCTCGTCTTCGACCTGGCGAACGTCTCGTTCTGCGACTCCACCGGGTTGTCGGTGTTCGTCCGCGCCAAGAACAGCTGCGACGAGGCCGGGGGCGTGGTGCGGCTGGCCGCCCCGCAGCGGGGGGTGCTCCGCATCCTCGAGGTGAGCGGCCTCGTCGAGGTGCTGCACACCTACCCGACGGTCGACCAGGCCGTGGCGGGCGACCCCACGCCGGCCTCCTCCTGACCGTTCCTCACGCCTCGTCCTCGATGTGCCGGGGACGGGCGATCACCAGGCCCGCGGCGGTCTGCACGGCCAGCGCCACCAGCAGGAACCCGATCGGGGCGGTCCATCCGCCGGTCGCCTCGTAGAGGATGCCCACCAGCAGCGGCCCCAGCGCGGCGATGACATAGCCGGTGCTCTGCGCGAAGGCCGACAGCGCGACGGTTCCCTCGGCGGTCCGGGCCCGCAGGCCGATCACCGTCAGGATCAACGGGAACGCGCCCTGCCCGATCGCCAGCAGGGCCACCCAGAGCAGCGCCGCGCCGTGCGGGGCCAGGGCGAGCCCCAGGTAGGCCAGGGTCGACGCGGCGGTCAGCGAGAGCACCAGCGGGCGCAGCGTCCGCAGCCGGCCGGCCAGCGTCGGCATCAGCAGGGCGATGGGCACGCCGAGCGCGGTCACCCCGGCGAGCAGCAGCCCGGCCGTCTCCGGGTGGTAGCCGGCGTCCCGGAACAACTGGGCCAGCCAGCCCATGATCGCGTACCCGCTGAGCGACTGCGCTCCGAAGTAGACCGCCATCGCCCAGCCGAGCCGGGTGCGGCCGGGCCGGATCCGGGTGCGGGGCGCGACGGCCTCCGTCGGGGTGGCCCGCCGCGCGGCGGCCCGCGCCCGCAACGCCAGCGGCACCCACGGGAGCACGGCCACCGCGGCCAGCCCGGCCCAGACCCCGAGCCCGACCCGCCAGGAGCCGAAGGCGTGCGCCACCGGCACCGCCGACGCGGCGGCCACCGTCGTGCCCGCGGTGAGCGCCATCGTGTACGCCCCGGTGACGAGCCCGGTGCGGTGCGGGAAGTGCTGCTTGACCAGCATCGGCAGCAGGATGTTCGCCACCGCGATGCCGGCCAGTGCCAGCGCGCTGGTGAGCACGAAGACCAGGGCGGAGTCGGTGACCACCCGCAGCACCTGACCGGCGGCGAGCGCGAGCATCGCGACCACCAGCACCCGGGCCGGGGCGAACCGGCGGACCAGCCACGGGGTGAGCGCGCCGAGCCCCGCGAAGGCGATGGTGGGCAGGGTGGTGACGAGGCCGGCCATCGTCCCGGAGAGCCCCAGGCCGTCCCGCACCTCGTCGAGCAGCGCCCCGAGGCTGGTCACGGCGGCCCGCAGGTTCACCGCGACCAGCAGCATCCCGACCAGCACCAGCACGCCCCCGGTGGCCGGGTGCACGGGCCGGCCCGGCTTCGCCCGCTCCACGGCGGGGACGACCGGCACGCCGTCCGGGGCCGGGATCGGGTCGGCGGTGGCAGCGGAGACGCCGGCGGTGGCGGTGGGTGGTGGCGGGGTCATACCGTTGAACCTACAATCATGGGATGAATTCCGGGCAGGAGTTGTAACCAGTGCCACCGTCGGTTGATTCCGCCACCGCGCCGCCCCGTGGGCACCGCGTTCGGCAGACCATCGCGCAGCTCAGGGAGCGGATCCTCGGCGGCGAGTGGCCGGTGGGCGGTCGGATCCCCACCGAGCCGCAGTTGGTCGCGGCGCTCGGCGTGGGGCGGAACACGGTCCGCGAGGCCGTGCGGGCGCTGGTGCACGCCGGGGTGCTGGAGTGCCGGCAGGGCTCCGGGACGTACGTGGTGTCGACCGACGAGCTGGCCCCGGTGGTGGCCCGCCGGCTCACCGTCGACCGGGCGGCCGAGGTCGTCGAGGTGCGGCGCGCCTTCGAGGTGGAGGCGGCCCGGCTCGCCGCGCTGCGGCGTACGCCCGAGGATCTGGCCGCGCTCGACGACGCGCTCGCCGTGCGCGAGGCGGCCTGGCTCGGCGGCCGGGTCGACGAGTTCGTGGAGGCCGACGCCGCGCTGCACACCGCCGTGGTGGCGGCCGCGCACAACGGCATGCTCGCCGAGCTGTACGCCTCGGTCGGCGCCGCGCTGCGCAGCACGATCACCCAGTCGATGGGCGGCGCGCTGGAGCCGGAGCGCTACGTCGACCACTCCCGGCTGGTCGAGGCGATCCGCGCCGGCGACCCGGGCCGGGCGGCGATCGAGGCCGGCGCTTTTCTGGAGCCGCCACCCGGGGCATAGGTTGTGCCGGACGGAAGACCGGACACCTCGGGAGTACGGATGCTCAAGGGCTTCAAAGACTTCATCATGCGCGGAAACGTCGTCGACCTCGCGGTCGGCGTCGTCATCGGCGCCGCGTTCACGGCGGTGGTCACGCAGCTCACCAACTCGTTCCTCAAGCCGCTGATCGCGTTGATCACGCTCGTGGTCACGGGTCGTGAGGGCGGCCTTCAGGGCGCGACGTGGAATGTCCGGGGTGTCGAGTTCGACTGGATCAGCTTCATCAACGCGATCATCACCTTCGCGCTCACCGCGGCGGCCCTCTACTTCCTCGTGGTGTTCCCGATGAACAAGCTGGCCGAGCGGCGCAAGCGGGGCGAGGAGCCGCCGCCGAAGGCGCCGAGCGAGGAGGTCCGGCTGCTCACCGAGATCCGGGACGCCCTGGTCGCCGCCGGCCACACCACCCCAGGTCAGCAGCGCGGCGCGCTCGACGACGTGCTCGGTCGCCGGCAGGAACCGCCCACTGCGCGCTGAATCCGGCACAGGCACATCGGCCCCTGCGGGAATCCCGCGGGGGCCGCACTTTTTCGTACGCATGTTCGATAGAGTCCCCGCCATGGAGCAGCGGAAGCACTGGTGGAACGGGAAATGGGGCCGGCTGGCACGGCGGGACGTCTTCCTCCGGGTGGACGCCGACCGGTGGCACGTCGAGCAGCGCGCCGGCGGCTCCGAGGGCGTCTCCCAGTTCTACGAGTACGACAGCGTCGAGGAGGCCGAGGAGACGGTCCGGGCGCTGCTCCAGGGCACCGACAGCTGGCGCGAGCTCTCCCCCCGGCCGCCGAGCGCGTGGTCGCCGGAGCTGTGAGAAAGGCCGGCGGGCGGGTACGGGCGGTTTAGCCGGAGCGGGGGCCGGGAACCGCGCCAGAATGAATCAGGGCACCGAGCAGCAGGCGATGGTTTCCCGGGTCACCACGGGCATGCGGGTGGTCGACGTCGACGGCACCGAGGTCGGCACGGTCGACCTCGTGCAGCGGGGCGACCCGAACGCGGTGACCGTGCAGGCGCCGACCGCCGATCCGGGCAGCAGCCTGGACGAGCTGATCGAGTCGACGGCGGTCGAGGAGCCGGACGTGCCGGCCGACCTGGCGGCCCGGCTGCTGCACAGCGGCTACCTGAAGGTCTCCACCGACCTGGCGCGCACCGGCGCGGTCTACGTGCTCGCCGAGCAGATCGCCACCGTCGCCGACGGCCGGGTACGCCTCGACGTCCCCGCCGGCGCCCTGCCCCCGGAGGAGTGACGCCGGCGTACCGGCCGGCCCCGGGCCGGTACGCCCACACGCCGTCGAGCCGATGTCGTGGACGATCCAGCCCGACCGGGCGCGGAGGGTCGGTCGCCGCCGGCCCGGGCGCAAAAGGGTCGGTCGCCGCCGACCCCGGGCGCGGAGGGTCAGTCGCCGCCGACCCGGGCGCCGCGCGGCGACGCGGCGCCGGCGGGGGAGTCCGGCCCGACCGGAGCCGGCCGGAGCGACGCGGCCACCGGCTCGGGCGTGGTGGCCGGCTCGGGCGGGGCGGGCCGCGACGCGGCCGGCTCGTCGGAGCGGCGGCGGAAGAGCAGGAGCATCAGCCCGCCGGCGGCCAGGCCCCAGAAGGCGCCACCCACGCCGAGCAGGGTCACCCCGGAGGCGGTGACCACGAACGTGACCACCGCGGCCTCCCGGGCGGCCGGCTCGGCCAGCGCCGAGGTGAGCGCGGTGGCCAGCGCGCCGAGCAGCGCCAGCCCGGCGACCGCCTCGATCAGCACCGGCGGGGCGAGCGCGATCAACGCGGTGGCCGCCCCGGCGCCCAGGCCGAGCAGGGCCAGCCCCGTGCCGGCGGTGACCGAGGCGATCCAGCGCCGGTCCGGGTCGGGGTGGGCGTCCGGGCCGGCGGCCAGCGCGGCGGTGATGGCCGCGAGGTTGACCGCGTGCCCGCCGGCCGGCGCGGCGGCCAGGCTGGTCAGCCCGGTCGCCCGCAGCGCGGCCCCGAACGGCGGCCGGTAGCCGTAGCCGACCAGCACCGCCATCCCGGGCACGTTCTGCGCGGCCATGGTGACCAGGAAGAGCGGCAGCGCCAGGCCGACCAGGGCGGGGACGCTCCAGGCCGGCGCGGTCAGCTCGACGGCGGGCAGCAGCCGCGCGCCGCCGAGGCCGGCGACCGGGGCGGTCAGCGCGATCGCCGCCACCGCCACGACCAGCGCGCCCGGCACCGCCCAGCGGCGCGCGAACCGGTGCAGCAGCAGCCAGGCCAGCACCACGGGCGCGGCCAGCCGGGGCACCTCGACCAGCGCGCGGACCGGGGCGGTGCACAGCGGCAGCAGGACGCCGGCCAGCATGGCGCCCGCGATCGGCCGGGGGATCGCCGCGACGGCCCGACCGAGCGCCGGGAACAGCCCGGCGGCCACGATCAGCACGCCCGAGACGAGGAACGCCCCGACGGCGACGGGCCACCCGCCGGGCACCGGGCCGGTGGCGACCAGCAGCGCGGCGCCCGGGGTGGACCAGGCGACGCTCATCGGGATCCGGTGCCGCAGGCCCAGCCAGACGGCGGAGATCCCGGACGCGACGCAGACCGCGAGCAGCCCGGAGGCGGCCTGCGCGTCGGTGGCGCCGACGGCCCGCAGGCCGGCCAGCACCACGGTGAACGAGCTGGCGAACCCCACCAGCGCGGTCACCACGCCCGCCAGCAACGGTTGTGTCCGTCCCGCCATCCCCCACCCCGATCGTTCCGTTTACGGAACAAGAACCTGTAGCACGATAGCGGGGTGCCGCACCCGTCACCAGCCCGCCCACCGCACCCCGATCCCGGAGCCGACGCCGTCGGCCGCCGGGTACGCGCGCTGCGCGAGGAACGGGGGATGTCCCTGTCGACCCTCGCCCGGCTGGCCGGGGTGGGAAAGGCGACGCTCTCCGGGCTGGAGAACGGCACCCGCAACCCGACCCTGGAGACGCTCTACGCGATCACGGCGCAGCTCGGCGTGCCGCTGACGGCCGTGCTCTCGGGCCCGGCCGCCGGACCGACCGTCCGCGGCGCGGCGGTCACCGCCATCCTGCTGGAGGTCTTCGAGGACACCGACGCCACCTACGAGCTGTACCGGATGCTGGTCGCGCCCGGCCCGGAGCAGCTCTCCCCCGCGCACCAGCCGGGCGTCACCGAGCACATCACCGTCTTCGCGGGCGTGCTGCGCGCCGGCCCGGTGGACGCGCCGCTGACGGCCGCCGCCGGAGAGCACCTGCGCTGGACGTCGGACGTGCCGCACGTGTACGCCGCCGTCGGCGACGAGGAGGTCGCCGCCAGCCTCCTGCTCCGCTATCCCCGCCGCTGACCCCGCACCACCGACGACGCCGGGGCGGCCTGCCGACGGTGGGGTCGGGCGCGGCGGCGCACCGGTCCGGCCACGCGCGGTGGAGGCGGCCGGCCCGGCGGTCCGGTCGCGCGGGGCGGCTCAGCCGTCGACCGGCGTCGGCGCCGGCAACCGCCGCCGCACCGCCCAGATCGCCGCCTCCGTACGCGACGCCGACCCGGTCTTGCGCAGCAGGTTGGACACGTGCACGGTGACCGTCCGCACCGAGATGCCGAGCGCCCGCGCGGCCTGCTTGTTGGACATCCCGGCGACCAGGCAGCCCAGCACCTCGATCTCCCGCCCGGTCAGCTCGGCGTCGACCGGGTCGGCCGGCCGGGGCGCCACCGCCGCCGACCGCGCTGGTGCCGACCGCGCTGGTGCCGACCGGGCCGCCGCCGTGGGCCGAGCCGCCGCCGTGGGCCGGGCCGCCGCCGTCGACGGGGCCGGTGGTGCCGACGGCGGCGGGCGGAGCAACGCCTCGGGCCCCTGGCCGGCGTGCGCGGCGAGCAGTTCGGTCAGCGCGTACGGGTTGCCGCCGGTGCGCCGCCAGACCGCGCGCGCCAGGCGACCGGACGGGCGCGGGTCGGCGTACACCTGGGTCAGCACCTCGGCGACCTCGGCCGGGAGCAGCGGTCCGAGGTGTTGACGGACGGCGCCCCGGACGCCGCAGAGCCGGGCCAGCGCGCGGACCGCGAGGTCCGGCGCGACCGCGTCGGCGGCGGGCCGGGTGGCCACCACCAGCAGCGCCGGCAGGTCGACGGCGGCGGCCAGCTCGCCGACCAGGTTCAGGCTGGCCGGGTCGAGGGCGTGCAGGTCCTCCACCACCAGCACGGCCGGGCCTGCGCCGACCAGCAGCCGGACGACCCGCACCGCGAGCCGGAGCAGGGTGCCCGGCGCGTAGCGCTCGCGCGGCGCGGTGGGCTGCTGGGCCAGCCAGGCCAGCGCGTCCGGCGGCAGGTCGAGCCCGCTCGTGTCCCGACCGGTGAGAACGGCGGCCAGCCAGTCGTACGGGGCGGGGCTGTGCACCCGGGCCGCGCCGGAGAGCACCACCGCCGGGCGCGGGGCGAAGGCGTCCAGGGCGGCCGCGACCAGCAGCGACTTGCCCACCCCGGCCTCACCGGTGATCACCGCGACGGCCGGCGCGGAGCGCCGGGAATCGACCACGGTGGACCATGCCCGGTCGAGCTCGGCCAGCTCACCGGCGCGCCCGACCATGGACACCGGCATCATTCCCACACCCTACGCAGTAGTGCGTAGAGACGGCGGCAGGGTGTTCTTGGCAAGCTTGACCCATGACGCTGATCCTCCGCTCGGCCATCCTCAACGACATCGGCCTGGTCCGCACCAACAACGAGGACTCCGCCCTCGCCGGTGACCGCCTCGTCGCGGTCGCGGACGGCATGGGCGGCCTGCCCGCGGGCGAGGTGGCGAGCGAGATCGTCATCCGCATCCTCGACGAGCTGAGCCCGCCGACCACCCCCGACGAGGCCGCCGACGCGCTGCGGGCCGTGGTGAGCACCGCCAACCGGCGCATCCATGCCGCCATCACCGTCGACCCGGCCCGTGACGGCATGGGTACGACGCTCACCGCCGCCCTGCTCGCCGGGGACGTGCTGGTGCTGGCCCAGGTCGGCGACTCCCGCTGCTACCTGCTGCGCGACGCCCAGCTCACCCAGCTCACCCGGGACGACACCTTCGTCCAGGCGCTGGTGGACCAGGGGGCGCTCTCGCCGGAGCAGGCGCGCCACCACCCGCAGCGGTCGCTGGTGACCCGGGCGGTGCAGGGTGCGGACACGCCGCCCGCGATCGGGATACTGACCGTGGCCGCCGGCGACCGGCTGCTGCTGTGCAGCGACGGCCTGTCCGACTACGTCGAGGACGCCACGATCGCCGCGGCGCTGAGCACGTACGCCGACCGCCAGCAGTGCGGCGAGCAGCTCGTCAAGCTCGCCCACCAGGCCGGCGCGCCGGACAACGTCACCGTCGTGGTCTCCGACGTCACCGCCGTCTGACGCGCCCCGGTTCCCCGTGCGCGGGGATCCGTGCCGCCGGCCAGATAGTTGCGCCACCTGGGTCGTGTCGCCATGTTGCCGGGATGGAATCTCTGCCGTTCTTCGTGCGGTTGCTGGTCGTCACCGTGGCGGCCGTGTTCAGCGTCCGGCTGCGCCGCCGCCGGCACCCGCGCCACCTGCCGATCGCCTGACCGCCGCGGCGGTCAGGCGACGCCGGGCGAACCAGCCGGCGCGCCGACCGCTTCCGGCAATTGCGGTTGCGCCGGCCGGGAAGCCGGGATGGGATTGGCGGATGACCATCCGCCGGGTGCACTCCGAAGAGCGCCTGACCACCAGCTTCCCGCTCCAGGCGTACGCGTTCGAGACGTCGCCGTCCCGCCCCGGCCGGACGGAGGAGTACCGCGACTACCTGCCCTACAACGAGGGCAACCGGACGCTGGTCGCGGAGGCCGACGGCACGACGGTGGCCGCCGCCTCGGCGGTGCCCATGCGGCAGAACCTGCGCGGCACGGTGCTGCCGATGGCCGGCGTCGCCGGGGTGACCACCCACCCGCTGGCCCGCCGGCAGGGACACGTCCGGGCCCTGCTGCACCAGTTGCTCGACGAGATGCGCGACGAGGGGCATGCGCTGACCGCGCTCTGGCCGTTCCGGTCGTCGTTCTACGCCCGGTTCGGCTACGTCGGGCTGCCGAAGGCCCGCACGGCCACCTTCTCGCCGGCCGACCTCGGCGAACTGCTCCGCGCCGACCTGCCGGGCGAGGTGGGCTGGGAGCGGATCGGCGCGGGCTACCCGACCTGGCGCGAGTTCACCGAGCGCTGCCTGCGCGAGCGGCACGGCTTCGCGATCTTCCCCGACTACCGGGACGTCGGGCTGCGCGACCGCGACGAGCGGTGGCTGCTCACCGCCCGGGTCGGCGGGACGGTCACGGGCGCGGTGACCTACCGGATCGACGACCACGGCGGCACGCTGGTCGCCGACGACCTGCTCGTCACCGACCCGGTGGCCCGCGCGCTGCTGTTGCGGTTCTTCGCCCAGCACGTCGACCAGGTGGAGCGGGTGAGCGTCCAGCTCCCCGTCGACGAGGCGCCGGAGCTGTGGCTGACCGACCTGGCCGTGCACGTCGAGGCGCGGGTGGCCCGGCCGGGCTCGTCGGCGCCGATGGCCCGGCTGCTGTCGGTGGACGCGCTGGCCGGGCTGCCCACGGGGCCGGGCCGGGTGCGCGTCGAGCTGACCGGTGACCGCTGGCTGGCCGGTTCGTACCTGCTGGACGGCACGACCGGCGCGCTGGAACTGGTCACCGGCGCCGCCGCCACCGCCGGGGAGCCGCCCACCGCCACGCTGACCGCCGCCGGGATCTCGGCCCTGGCGTACGGGGTGCTCGACCCGGTGGAGGTGGGCCTGCGGGGGCTGGGCGAGGTGCCGGCGGACGCGGCGGCGGAGCTGCGCCGCCTCTTCCCGCGTCACCTGCCGTACCTGTTCGCCGACTTCTGACCCCGGTTGGCGGGCGCGCCGACGGGGTACGGTCCCGGGAATGCCGGAGTGGTTGCAGGCGGGTGGGTGGGGGCTGCTGGCCGGGTCCGCCCTGTTGCTCGGGGCGGCCGTGGGCTGGTTCGCCCGGGTGCCGCAGCGGGTCATCGCGTCGGTCATGGCGTTCGGGGCGGGGGTGCTGCTCTCCGCCGTCTCGTTCGAGCTGATCGCGGAGGCGCACGAGAAGGGCGGCCTGCTGCCCACGACGCTCGGCGCGGCCGGCGGCGCGCTCGCCTACACCCTGGCGAACCTGCTGCTCGCCCGGTGGGGCGCGCGGCACCGCAAGCGCTCCGGCGACCGGCAGCCCTCCGAGGGCGAGCGGCCCGGCTCGGGTTCCGCAATCGCGGTCGGCGCGCTGCTGGACGGCGTACCCGAATCGGTGGTGATCGGGGCCAGCCTGCTGGCCGGCGGGCCGGTCAGCCTGGTCACCGTGGTCGCGGTCTTCCTCAGCAACGTGCCGGAGGGCCTGTCCAGCGCGGCCGGCATGCGCCGGGCCGGCCGCTCCCGGCGGTACGTCTTCGCGCTCTGGTCGGCGATCGCCCTGGTCAGCGGCGTGGCGGCGGTGGCGGGCTTCACGCTGCTCGGCGACGCCCCGCCGGCGGCGCTCGCGGCGATCACCGCGCTGGCGGCCGGCGCCATCCTGGCGATGATCACCGACACCATGGTCCCGGAGGCGTTCGAGGACGCCCACCTGCTGGTCGGCCTCGTCACCGTGGCCGGATTCCTGACCGCCTTCGCCCTCTCCCGCGCGTGACCCGCCCCCGACGGGGCGCCCGCCTCTGAACTCGGGGCCGGTCGGGGCGGCGTGCGTCAGTAGGGGTTGCCGTGGCCGGCGGGGCGGCCCCGCAGCAGGGCGGCGGGGCGGCCACCTGCGGCGGACATCGCCGGGCTGGCGGTACGCGCGCCGTCGGCCATCCCGGCGAAGAGTTCCTTCAGCGCGCTGACCGCGTCGTGCCGCGGCTGCCAGCCCAGCTCCGCCTCGGCACGCTCGCTCGACATCAGCGGCGCGTTCAGGGCCAGCTCCACCCAGCCGGCGTCGATCGGTTGCAGCCGCGCCCGCCAGGTGAGTGCGGCGGCGGCGCGCAGCACCGGGGCGGCCACGGGCACCGTCCAGCCGTGGAAGTGCCGGGCCACCAGCTCCGGGGTCAGCACCGGGTCCGCCGCGACGTTGAACGGACCGCGCGCGTCGCCCAGGACCGCCCGGGCGTACGCGTCGGCGACGTCGTCGGTGTGCACCGCCTGCATCCGCAGCCGCCGGTGCGTCGGCACCAGCGGGATGCGGCCGAAGCGGAGCAGCCGGACCGGCGCGAACGGGCCGAGGAAGTAGCGGGTGATCTCGGTGGCCGCCGCCCGCTGGAAGTTCAGACCGGGCCGCATCCGCACCACGCGCAGCCCCGGGTGCTCCCGCTCGGCCCGGTCCAGCAACGCCTCCACCTCGGCCTTGTCCCGGCTGTACGACGAGCCGGGCACCCCGGTCGCCGGCCAGCGCTCGGAGACCGGGTGGTCCTTCGGGCCGGGCGCGTACGTGCCGACCGACGAGGCGACCACCAGGGCCGGCACGTTCGCGCGGACCACGGCGTCGACCACCGCCGCGCTGCCGCCGACGTTGGTCCGGCGCAGCACCCGCTGGTCGTGGCTGGGCTGGATCTGCCAGGCCAGGTGCACCACCGCGTCGGCCCCGGCGAGGACCTCCGCGAGCTGGTCGGCCGCGCCCGGCAGCCCGACGTCGCAGGAGTGCCACTCCACCTGGTCGTACGGCTCGCCGGGGTCCGGCCCCGGCAGCCGGCGCGCCACCCCGACGAGGTCGACTCCGCGTTCCCGGCGCAGCCGGCGCAACAGGGCGGTGCCGGCGTTGCCGGTCGCGCCCACCACCACGATCCGCATGCCCGACCCCGTACCCGGTCAGCCGCCCGCCAATCGCCGCGCCCGGCAGCCATCATGGGCGGCCGTCAGGGGCGGGGCGAGTGGCGCACCCAGCTCTTCTTCTCGTTCCGGCGGCGACCGTCGGAGGCGGCCAGGCAGCGCGGGCAGATCCGGCCGACCGCGTCCGCCCCGGTGAGCACGTCCGTCGACCGGTACTCGAACCGCACGTGGGGGAAGCGGCGCAGCCGGGTCCGGCTGAGCGGGAGCCCGCAGACGGTCTGGTTCTGGCCCGGCAGCCAGGCGTGCACCTCGCCGGCCGGCTCCCGTACGCCGTCGGGGCCGGTCTCCTCGCCGGAGGCCGCGACGGCCGGGGTGCTGCTGATCCTCATGCGGGCACGGTTCCCCCGCGCCGGCCCGCCCATGCCTGTCGACCTCCCGGCCTCCCGCCTCCCGGTCTCCCGGCCTCCCGGCGGTGACGGGCGGTGCCGGCGGGCCGGCCGGCGGGCGGTCAGCCGCGACCGGGGCCGGCGGGGCGGTCAGCCGCGCCGGGTCAGCAGGGCGCCGATCAGGCACGCGAACGCGGCCACCGAGGAGAGCGTGCGGACCATGTTCCAGCGCACCCAGGCCGCCTCGAACCAGGCCCGCACCTCGGCCAGGTCGCCGATCCGGTCCACCGGGCCGGCGGCCTCCAGCCGGTCGTTGAGCGGCACGTTGAGGCGTACGGTGACGACGAAGGTGACCAGGTAGCAGGCCAGCGCGGCGACGGTCCAGAGCAGGGCCGGGCCGCCCCGGGTCAGGTGCAGGGCGGCGGCCAGGGCGAGCAGCAGCAGCGCGCCGAGGAACGCGCCCAGGAACCAGCCGTTGAGGATCTTCCGGTTGATCGACTGCATGGTGCCGATCAGCGTCCGGTCGTCGGTCGCGCCGAGACCCGGCATGACCGCGCAGGTGAACGCGAAGAACAGCCCCGCCACCAGCCCGGTGGTCAGGGTCGCCCCGGCCAGGGCGGCGGTGCGGATCATCTCGGACACAGGTCTTCCTCCCCCGTCGTCGTCCCCGCCAGTCAACCGGGGCGTGACCCTCCCGGCCATGGCCGGACCGCTCGACCCGATAAGCGAGCGTCCACCGCACGGCGAGGGGACCGCCCGGGCCGGCCCACGGGAAGACCGGCCCGGGCGGGATCTGGGGCGGCCTACCCGCGCGGGCGGGCCCAGCCGGTGAAGCGCTCGGCCAGGTCCGTGCACGGCCGCTCGCCGTCCAGCTCCGCGAGCTGCCCGGCCGCCTCGGCCTGGAGGGTGCCGAGATAGACCAACAGCGCGGTCCGGTCGGTGCGGTACTCGCCGAGCAGCCGCAGCTTCGCCGCCGAGCAGGGCCAGGCGATCCCGCAGGCCGCGCAGCGCCAGGTGGGCCGGGACGGCAGGTGGTCGCGGCGGCGGGTCACCGCGCCGGCACCGTGACGACGGTCGCCCGGTCCACCCGGACGAAGGCGTACCGCTCGCGGGGCCGGAGCGTGCCGTCCGGGGTCAGCTCCCGACCGCGCAGCTCGACCCACTCCGCGCCCTGGAACGGCCCTCGGCTGAGGATCTCGGTGACGTACAGCGTGAGGATCCCGGTGCCGAACCGGTAGGAGTCCTCCGGCACGCGGATGACCTCGCCCGTCACGATCGCGCCCTCCCGGCGCGGCCCGTCGCCCGTCACGCCTGTCTCCCGTCCGTCGCCATGTCCGTTGGCCCGTCCGGTGCTCGGACGGGGGCCGCCGACGGATGCTCGCCCGGGGGCGGCCCCCGCGAGGACCGTCCCCGGCCAGTGCTCCACGAGCGGCCCCCGCTGGTGACACTCTGCTGTGGAGGTGACTACGCTCGGAAGACTCTGCGGGCGTCCGGGTGGGGCTGGCCGAGGCCGCGCCCGGCGGGTGGCGCCGTGGGTAGTCGATCTTCAAACTGGGAGGCCCTGAATGGCCGACGTGCCGAGTCCGCTCGCCGCCTTCGTCGTGGCCGAGATCCGCCGCGCCCGAGGTGGTGCCGGCATGACGCAGGAGACGTTCGGTCGGGGTGCCGGGTTCAGCGCGTCCCACGTCAGCGCCGTCGAGGGCGGCACCCGCGCCCTGACGATGGACTTCCTCAAGGGCGCCGACCGGGCGCTCAAGACCGGCGGGCTCTTCGAACGGCTCGTCGCCAGCGTCGGCGCGCCCTCCTGGTTCCTCCCCTGGCTCGACGCCGAACGCGCGGCAAGGCAACTCCGGCTGTTCGAGCCGCTGCTGGTCCCTGGCCTGTTGCAGACCGAGAACTACGCCCGCGTCGTCATGCGCCTCAACGACCTGATGTCGGCGACGGAGGTCGACCAGCAGGTGAGCGCCCGCATGGACCGGCAGAGGATTCTGACCGGCGAGAACCCACCGCAACTGGTCGCGGTCCTGGACGAATCCGCGCTGCGCAGGACGGGCGACGGATTCAGCGGCATCATGGCAGAGCAGATCGCGCACCTCGTCGCGATGGCGGAGCTGCCCCACGTTCACGTGCACGTGGTCCCGGCGGCAACCGGCCTGCACATCGGCCTGTCCGGCCCCTTCGCGCTGGCTCGGTCGGCCGACGGCGGGTGGGTCGGACACCTGGAGAACCAGCTTGGCGGAGTCGTGGTCGACAGCAAGGATGATGTGGCTAGCCTTCTGGCGAAGTGGGAGGGCGTGCGAAACGAAGCGCTCCCGCGTCGGCAGTCCATCGACCTCATGAAGGAAGTGGAGAGCCATCATGGACCTCAGTAGCGCCCGGTGGCGCAAGTCCAGCCGTAGCGGTTCGAGCGGCGGGAACTGCGTCGAGGTGGCCGACAACGTGCCCGGTGTGGTCGCCGTCCGCGACTCGAAGGACCCGACCGGCCCGGCCCTGACCTTCGCCCCCACAGCCTGGCGCGCGTTCGTCGCCCGGACCGCCGGGCGGGCCTGACCGCCCATCGCGTACGCCCGGAAGCGCCCGTCCCCGACCGGGGCGGGTGCCTCCGCGGCCGCACCTCGGCGCACCCTCGGTGAGCTGCGCATATCGACTGTGCCGCGCACAGGGTGGCAGACCTGCGCAGAAGACAGCGCCGCATCCATGCGGGTGCGGCGCTGTCTTCTTGCGATCGGCTAGCTGATCTTCTTGCGGTAGATCGCTGTCGCGGCGGCGTAGGCGGCTACGAGCAGGCTGGCGCACCAGGCGAGGGCGATCCAGATGTCGTTGCCGACGGGTTGCTGCGCGAACAGCGCGCGGAGAGTGTTCACGATGGATGTCACCGGCTGGTTCTCGGCGAACCACGCGACCGGGCCAGGCATCGAGTCGGTGGGGACGAACGCCGAGCTGATGAAGGGCAGGAAGATCAGCGGATAGCTGAAGGCGCTCGCGCCGTCGACGGTCTTGGCGGACAGGCCCGCTATCACGGCGATCCAGGTGAGGGCGAGGGTGAACAGGATCAGGATGCCGGCGACGGCGAGCCAGTCGGCTACGGATGCGCCGGTGCGGAACCCCATGATCAGCGCGACACCTGTGACGATCACGAGCGAGGCCAGATTGGCGACGAGTGAGGTCAGGACATGCGCCCAGAGCACGGAGGGTCGTGGGATCGGCATCGACTGGAAGCGCTCGAAGATGCCGCCCTGCATGTCGAGGAACAGGCGGTACGCCGTGTAGGCGATGCCGGACGCGATCGTGATGAGCAGGATGCCCGGGAGCATGTAGTTGATGTACGACTCGGCGGATCCAGTGTTGATGGCTCCGCCCAGCACGTACACGAAGAGCAGCATCAGCGCGACCGGGGTAACCGCGGTGGTGATGATGGTGTCCGGGCTGCGGAGGATGTGACGCAGGGAGCGGCCGGTGAGGGTTCCGGTGTCGCTGAGGACGTGGGCGGTCATCGGGATTCCTCTCCTGCGGACATGGCTGCCTTGTCGGCGGTGTCACTGGTGTCGCCAACGAGGGCGAGGAAGACGTCCTCGAGGGTCGGCTGCTTCTCGACGTACTCGACCTTGGCGGACGGGAGGAGCTGCTTCAGCTCGGCGAGAGTGCCGTTCTGGATGATCGTGCCCTTGTGCAGGATCGCGATCCGGTCGGCGAGTTGCTCGGCCTCGTCGAGGTACTGGGTGGTCAACAGGATGGTGGTGCCATCCTTGGCGAGCTGCTTCACCGTCTGCCAGACCTCGATGCGGGCCTGCGGGTCGAGGCCGGTGGTCGGCTCGTCGAGGAACACGACCGGCGGGTTGCCGACAAGGCTCATCGCGATGTCCAGCCGCCGGCGCATGCCGCCCGAGTAGGTCGCCGCCCGGCGGTTGCCGGCATCAGTGAGCGAGAAGCGGGCGAGCATGTCGTCGGCGATCGCACCCGGGTTCTTCAGGTGGCGGAGCTTCGCGACCAGGACCAGATTTTCCCGGCCGGTGAGCACTTCGTCGACTGCGGCGAACTGGCCGGTCAGGCTGATCGACTTGCGTACGTCGCCCGGAGCCGAGGAGACGTCGAAGCCGTGGACGGTCGCGGTGCCGGTGTTCGCCTTCAGCAACGTCGACAGGATCCGCACCAGCGTGGTCTTTCCGGCGCCGTTCGAGCCGAGCAGAGCGAAGATGCTCCCGGCTGCCACGTCGAAGTCGACGCCCCGCAGCACCTGCAGGTCCTTGTAGGACTTCGTGATGGCCTTCACCCTGATCGCGGGTTCGCGCGTCTTGGTGGTCATGCGCTCTTCTCCTCGCCGTTGTCGCCGGCGGCGGCGTCGATCGCCTTCCGGAGGCGCTCGCGTTCCTTGTCAATCCACTGCTTGCCGGAGTACGCCTGCAGGAACGTCTCGGCGAACTCGACCGGGTCGTCGCCGACGATCGCGCGGACCGGCGTTCCGTCGGCGACCGCACGCTCCCAGAGGTCAACGAAGTCGCCGAGCATCATGATGAGCGTGTCGCCGTCGAGGACCCCGCCGTGGTACATGAAGTACCGCTGGAGAGCCTTGGCCGCGCTGCGATAGGGCTCCGGCAGGGCCTCGATACGGGCCATGTGGCGCTTGTACTGCTTCTTCTGCTCGAGCGACCCGACGAGCGTCTCGATCCACTTCGCGGCCATGCTCATGCCCCTTCGCCGTGTTGGTTGTCGTTGTGGTGGAGTTGCTCGATGCGTTCCGCGAGGACGCTCCACGTCCTCCAGAACTCGGCGAGTTGGTTTCGCCCCTTCGCGTTGAGCGAATACACCTTTCGCGGGGGCCCTTTTTCGGAGGGAACCTTCTCCACGTCCACGAACCCGCGCTGCTCAACGCGGACGAGCAGCGCGTAGATGGTGCCCTCCGCGATGTCCGAGAAGCCGCGGTCGCGCAGCCACGCGGTGATCTCGTAGCCGTACGCCGATCTGCGGGCCAGGATCGCCAGCACGATGCCTTCGAGAGTGCCCTTCAGCATCTCTGTCATCTGGCTGCCCATGCCATCTCCCTCACTACTGAGCGACGCTTACTACCGGTAGACAGTACCGCTAGGTACCGGTAGATAGCAACGCTGAATACCGAGGGATTTCAGAACGGGCCACTCGGCGTCGGAGTCCACATCATGCTGATCCGGTTGCGCTACGACGGCTGGGTGGACGAGGTGATCAACAGCGCCGGAACGATCGCGGACGGTCCGGGCACGTGAACCCTCATCGTCACGAGCTGTTCCTCGAAATCGGCCCAGGCCGCCACGACTCTGGGCTTCTCGCGTGATCGTCGGCTACGCCTCGACGGAGACGACGTCGCGATCAGGCTGACCCGCCTGGTAGGAGCCCAAAACGCTCGACCAAGCTGGCGACCACACCGTCGCTTCGATCCCTTGACCCGCACTTCTGCCGCAGAAGAGGCTCGGTGCCGGCTCAGTCAAGTGCCAGCTGCTTACCGACGAGCCGCCCGCCCGCGTCAGTGCACCCGAGCAGTAGCCGATCCGCCCGATCAACGTGCCCCTCGAACCGCCCGCCGTCACCGCACGACCCACGACAGCTCCACCGGGACACACGTTTACCCAGGTCGCAGCGCGCCTCGCTAAGGCGGTTCGTGTACCGCCCATCCGGTTTACGTTTTCCCAGGTCATGCGCTACAGGTGGGCCGCCTGGGACTCGAACCCAGAACCTAAGGATTAAAAGTCCTCAGCTCTGCCATTGAGCTAACGGCCCGCAGGCCCACAGGTTACCCGAAGCGTGTGGGCCTGGCGTGGGCGCTCGCTCGCGTATCTGGATCTTCGCGGGCACGCCGTGGCCGGGGTCAGGTGTCCTGATCGTGGTGGTGGCCCTGGGCGGCGCAGTCGCGCCAGATGCGGGTCAGGTGGTGGGTCATGCGGGCGGTGGCGGGGTGGCCGGGGTGGTGGCGGCGGTGGGTGGTGATGGTGTCGGCGAGCAGGGCTCGGGCGGCGTGGCAGTGGCCGAGATCGTGCAGGACGAGGGCGGTGTTGGCGAGGGTGGCGAGGGTGCGGTGGGCATGCGGGCCTTCGGTGGCGGCGAGGTGCTCGGCGAGTTGCCGGTAGAGGTGGTGGGCGCGTTGGGGGTGTCCGGCCCGCCGGTGGGCGAGGGCGAGGAGGTGAAGGGCATCGAGGACGCGCGGCTGGGTTGGCCCGTGGAGGTGGCACATGCTGTGGTGGGCGTAGGTGGCCCAGGGGACGGCGTCGGTGGGCTGGTCGAGGCGTAGAAGTAGTTCGGCCAGGAGGGTGGCGGCGTCGGCGTGTAGCGGGTGAGCGGGCGCGGTGGCGGGGTTGACGCCGGCGAGTGTGTCGCGCAGGAGCCGCCGGGCGCGCAGGGGGTCGGTGGCGGCGTGCATGCGGGCGGCGGCGAGACGCCGTCCGCGTTCGGCGTCGTGCTGGTCGACTGCGAGCAGGGGTTCGGGTCGCCAGGTGAGGGTGAGGTCCCGGGTGGTGGCGCCGGCGGTGACGCGAGCGAGGACCCGTTCGGCGTGGATGGCGACCAGGTGCGGAGGCGTCGGTGCACCGGTCCGGGGTGTGAGACGTGGCGCGTGGTGCAGGATCGCCCGACCGACGGTGTCGGCGAGGGCGACAGCGGCGAGGGGTCAGGGTCGGCACCCGGCCGGGCACTGGTAGCCAGGCGCGGGGTCCGGTGGTTCGGTCGGGGTTCATGTCCTGGTGGCAGAACCGGCAGTGCAGCAGCCTCGCCGGCAGGTATACCTCCCGCGGGTCACCGGCCTCGGCGGGTGTGGCGGCGGGTGGCGTGGTGGCTTTGGTGACCCACTTCTGCACGAGGCGGGGGTCGAGGTTCAGTTGCCGGGCGACGGTGGTGATGGCGCCGTAGGCGCGGATGGCGCGGGCGTCGGCGACGCGCTGGACGACGGTGTCGATCAGGTCTGGCGGGTATCTGCGGGGGAAGGCCATGGGTGATGTCGGTGTCCGTGGGATGGCTGTGGTCGGCCCGTGCCGGGATTTCGGCCGGGCCCGGCCGGCGGTTAGGCGTGGAGGTCGTGCCAGTGGGCGTCGGGGCGGGTGGCGAAAGTATCGGCAGCGTGTCGCATGATCGACCGGTGGATCTGCGAAGGGGAGCATGACCATGCCGATCGCGCACCAGCAGGTGGCGGAGTACGCCTTTCTGTACGAGCTGTACGAGGACGGGTACTTCCCGGACCACGTCGTCGACAAGGGCCGAGCGATCCTGCTGCGGTTGTGCGAGCAGATCGAGGCGGAGCAGCCGAAGGACCTGGCAGCCCTCTACACGCTCACCGACGCCGCGACCGACGAGTTCAACCTGCTCGAGGCGGAGTTTGAGGCGGCCGGCAGCGAGATCGAGACGGTCGCACGTGAAGCGATCGGAGAGGACTTCCGGTTCGTCGCGACGAGCTACGGGTTCACCGACGCCGACAGCGAGCGACTGATCGCCAACCGGGAATGGTGAGCCGACCAGGCAGAACAGGTAGCTGACCCAGGCGCTTGCGGCCCACCAGATGGAATCACGGATGCCGGACCGCGTCGGCTCGTGGGTGCTCTACGGGTGCTCGGACGACGCCGCATCAATCGGATTCACCACGCCGTCCGCGGATTCGCGTCCTCATTAGACGCCAAACGCAACATCACGACACGCAGGTTGGGCGGCGGACCAGCGCGAACACGGCCGGACGACGCACGCGGAGTCCGGACCGTCAACACCGCGCGACGCTTAGCATGAATTTGTCCGCTCCTGGGCGCTTTTAATCCATAGGTTCAGGGTTCGAGCCCCTGGCGGACCACTCCTCCGCTGGTCAGCGGCCCTTAGCGGGGACACTGTTGCCGTGATTGGGGCCGGTACAGCAGCGAAGTACAGCAGTAGCGGCTTCACCGGTCCAGCGCCTGGCCGAGCCGCTTGAGCGCGTCGCGGGTGGCCGCCGACGACACCACCGTCTAGATCTCCATCGTGATGGCGAACTGGGCGTGCCGAAGGATCTGCATCGCCACCCGGGGGTGCACGTCCAGGTCGGCCAGGAGAGAGGCGCAGGTCCGCCGGGCGTCCCGGACGGTGATCCGCCGGACCCCGGCAGTGTCGCAGCGCCGGTCCCAGAAGCGGTTGACGTTGCGCGGCTCGACTGGCCGGCCGTAGCGGGTGGTGAAGATCAGGTCGGAGGGGTGCCAGGCCAGGCCGGCGGCGTCCCGGGCGGCGTTCTGGGCGGCACGGCGGCGGTCGAGCGCTACGGTGCAGATGTCCGGCAGCGGCAGGGTGGCGTCCGAGGCGGCCGTCTTCGTCTCCCGGTGCAGCAGTTCGGCACCGACCCGCTGGAGCTGCCGATCGATGGTCAACTCCCCCGCGTCGAGGTCGACGCCGGCCCAGGTGAGCACCAACATCTCGCCCTTACGCAGACCGAGCACCAGGACCAGGACGTACGCGGCGTAGAGCGGATCGTCGTCGGCGCGGGCCGACTCCAGGCATCGCCGCGCCTCGTCGCTCGTCCACGCCTTCCGCTTACGCTTCCGTACCGGTGGCAGCTTCACCAGGGACGCGACGTTGCGGGTGATCAGCCCTTCGGTGATCGCGTTGGACAGCAGCGTCCGGAGCACGGTCCGCAGGTGGGTGACGCTCGTTGCCGAGGGCAGATCCTTGCAGCAGTGGCCGAGGGCACAACAGCGACGCTGGGCGGGCTTGCGCCGCTCGTCCTTGCCCTGGGCGCAGCACTGGCAGGTCCGCCCGACCTCGTTGATCCACGTCTGGACGTCGCTGACCCGAAGCTTGTCGAGGCGCTTCCGGCCCAGCCCTGGCACGAGGTAGAGCCGGACCACCACCTCGTAGGTGACATAGCTGCCAGGGGCAAAGTTCGGCTTGACGATCTCGCGCAGCCAGTAGCCGGCGTACTCCCCGACGGTCGGGGAGCGCGTCGCCACCGGGCCGGCCTTGGCCTGTCCGTGCAGCTTGATCCACTTGTCGTGGACCTCCTCGCGGGTCTTGCCGTAGACCCACTTCCGGCCCCGCTTGCCGTCGGGCTTCTCGACCCAGACGTACGCGGCGAAGCCGTTGCGGTACGGGAAGATCAAGCCTTCGCCGTTGGCCCGACCACGTCCGGACATCAGGCCGCCTCCTGCCGCTCGACCTGGTCACGGATGTACTCGTCGACCCATTCGGGGAGGATCCGGCGATACTTGCCATCCTTGATGGAGCGCAGCTCGCCGGTGGCGATTTTCATCTTGACCTTGGAGATGCCGAAGCCGAGCAGAACGGCGACCTCGGCGGGTGAGTACCAGCGCGGGGCGAGTTTCTGGCTCATGCGGCGGCCCCGACGAGCCAGGCTTCGTGGGCGAGTTCTTCCCGGCCGATGCGTCTGGCCTGCCGGCGTTGGGCGGCGGCGGTGTTGGCCAGGAGCGCATCGCCTTCGGTGAGCCACCCGGAGCCGGCGTAGGTCAGAACGCCAACCGTCACGGTGTCCGTGGGGGCGTCGTCCTCAGCCTGGCGGTAGGTCGCGCGGGTGTCCCGGAGCAGGCCGAAGGTGGCGGAGTAGCGGCGAGCCTTGGTGAGGAAGTGACCGCCGAAGCCGAGCATGTGCGCCCAGCGGCGCAGCCCGGCGTAGGCGTTTGGTTTGGTGTCAAGGCTGCCTTGACGGTCGTCGGCCGTTGCGGCGCCGCTGGCGGTGTCGGTGCCGGTGGGCCGTCCGAGGTGCCAGCAGGCGTCAATGAGGCGGGCAAGATGGTCGCCTTCCGGATCGGCGTAGTCGTCGATCGTGGCAGGGGTGAGCCGGGTCGATTGGTGGCCGGTGGCTTCGGTCGCCTTGGTGGCGTATTTGGCGAGGTAGGCGGCCACCTTGCCGTCGGTCAGCTCGCCGCCGGCACTGTTAATACGCCGGACGTCGACCTGCTCGCCCCACACCACCACCCAGCCGCGTTGCTGGTCGGGGTGCGGGGGCGTGGTGACGGTGATCTGGCGTGCGGCGGCGTGTACGGCTGCCTCCAGGTCGCCGACGGTGATCCCCACAGGCGGCGGCACGAGCGCGTCTAGGTCGTCGGGGGCGACGCCGTCGAGGCGCAGCAGGACGTGGAAGTGAACGGCTGCCCGGCGCTGCATCTCGGCGACCTTCCCGTGCGACACCCGAACCGGCGGCAGCCGGCGCACCCTGCCGGAGTCGGTGACGACCTGGACGAAGGGGATGCCGCGTCTGCGGCAAAGGCCGGCGAGGTGCCGTTCGATGGCCTGCTTCGTGCGCCGCCACAGCTCGCCAGAGAAGTAGTTCCAGACGACCTGGTGGCCGTGGTCCGTAACAGTCCAGGCACAACGGCTGCCCAAGCCGCGAATCGTCGGCGTCGTGACGGGCGAAGCACGCCGGTGGCTGCCCATGCTGGCAGGTGCCGGCGGTGTGGCGAGCACGGCAGGGAGCCGGACGGCAGTCGCAGCGCTGCCGGGTAGCGCAGGTGTGGCGAGGGATGTGCCGGTGATGGACCGCGCCGAAGGACGGCGCGGTGAAGGTGGCGAAGACGACCGGGTGCCGGCCTACCGAGGCAGGGACGCCCTTGCCGCCAGTCAGGCCGCAGCGCACGACCTGGTAGGCGTCGCCCTGGTAGACCCAGCTTGTCAGCAAACTGCTGATCGAGTGATACGAGTCGGATCTCGGCGCTGATCGTGGGTATTGGCTGCTGGAATCATGCCTCCGGCAGCAGGGCCGTTTGGCGCGAGGCCCGATGAGCAGCCAAGCCAGCGAACCGGAGCGTACTACGCCGGACGAGGCCAGAAAAGGGAGTAGGAGGACAAGGCGCCGAGCCACCGCACGGACGTCAACCCGTAATGCGTTGGCCGCCGACGCGGTAAGGGCACGCCAGCGAACTATTCCTCTTGGTCGTTCTGTTGGAAGCCGCCCGCCGCCACGTCGAAGGCCGAGAAGATGTAGTCGTCATCGAGCTTGGCCGGATTGAAGCCGCCGTTTTGCAGCGCAAGCCGCAGAAGAGTACACAGAGCGGCAAGCGCGAACCTAGAGGCGTGTATTGGCATGCCGCCGATGTCCAGTAGATCTTTCTTGTGGGGCCCTGGTGTTCCATGTACGACTCGTGACCGATACGAGTACATATCCTTGGTTGCTGAATATATTTCCTTGCTGTCAGACCATCCTGCTCGTGTGAGCAGGGCCGCCGCCCGAAGGCTAAGCCGGTGCACTGTTTCGCCGGAACCTGACCCGAGTAACGCTTCCAGCGCAATGCACAAGTCTATAATTCGGTCCTCATCATCGTCGCGTTCATAAGAATTTGCGAGCCGGCGCGCTGCGACTCTAACGCTGAGATGGGCCTTGAGAAGTGCTTCCGCAAGCGAGCTGATCTCCTCCGCCTTGGCGGGCGAAACTTGGACCGGTTCCCGGTCATCAATTCGGTCGAGACGTAGTGCATAATCGCGAAGCAGGTGAGTAAATGGTGCGCTGGGTCCTGCAGTCGCAAAGGCGGACCATCCCCTTGCGAGGTATCCAACCTGCGCATAGGTCGTGCGTCCCGGAAGCGCAACTGCCATACCTTGAAAGAATCGCGCTAGGGCATCTTCGCCCGCCTCGTCCATGCAGATATCGAAGTATTCCCCATATCCACCGGGGATGCATTTGACGTTCTCTAGCTTTACCGCATGTGTAGCTCTTTGCAGGCTCGACCGGTCGCGGTCCTTGATGTGGGGAACGGCCGAAAAAGCATCGTATAAGCTGCCCGACATTTCGATTACCGAGTACTCCTTGAACTTGGTGCCTTCCTCAAATATGGCGCCAAGGATGGGCACTATTACATCGACTCGGGGGTCGGGGTCGATAAGGTATGGTTCATGCTCGCGATATAGTCGTGCCAACGTCTCCTCGTTGATAGATTGCTCCCCGAGGACTGCGCATCTCTGGGCGAGCACGAGCGGAACCATAGCGATCTCGTGGACCATTAAGCTTGAACGGTCGGCAATATCTGTTCCCGGTAGCGCAAACTTCCAGGCTGTGTTAGGTCGCTGGTGGATCCCTTCCACAAGCTCCTGTAGCCCATCCAGGTCTTCCGCGCCCCGTCCCGGGCCTCCAAAGGAGACCGTTTGACCAGAACTGTCTGGGGCTGTCATGGCCCGTCTGTCGGCCTCGCCGCTTGTTTCAACGGTTTCGTACTGGGCGATTTTGCGGAGTGCGTCAAGTGCAGGTCGCTTGATCAGCTCCCAGAGGTTTTGGTCCACTGGCCGATGGACTCGTCGCTGTCTACTGAGTGAAGTCTCCCGATGTCGCTCGGACTCAGGACTTGCCTGTGTCTTCGTCTCGCGTGACATCGCGGGCGGGCGGTCTGCCTCGGTTTCAGGTTCCATCGCAACTATCATCGCCTTTGATGGGCTGTCGGGCCATAGCGCTTCGAGCTGTCCCCGTCGGGCAGGACGCACAGAGCGAGGTGCCAGGCAGCGAGGCAGCAGGAAGGCAGCGCAAGCCTTGAGGCAGACCGGACACGAATATCACTGGACGATGGCCTACACCTGCTCGTAGACGCGGGCCGGGACCGGCTGGCAGTAGACGATAGCTTGAGACTGGATCCCGCCAGCGGGGTCGACCTGGGTCGCCGGCGGAACGGCTGTCGACAGCAACGTTGACAGCAACGCCGCCGGACGGCGGCATGCTGCCAAGCGCTCGCACGGACGAAGCTCCGAGCGTGCAGCCGTTGGCGGACGCGTGCGGACGCGATGCACAGAGCTTGTAAGCGAGGCGTCACCACCGCCCCAGCCGGGCTCGGGGCCCCGTTTCGACCTGGCAGTCGTACAGCAAGGAAGTACAGCAAGCCAGTCCACCGCTACAGCCCTCGGCCGGCCGGGGGTCCGGCGTCGCAATCTGCGCACCGAACCGTCAGCAATCGTCGTCCTGACATTCCCATAGATCTGTGTCAAGGCGCCTGCCGTCGGGCTGGTGCGTCTGCAACCTATCCTCGGCGGCTGCGCTGGAGCTGCTGTTGCTCCATCCACCACTGATCTGTGTCGGACCAGGCCGCATCCGGCCAGTCGAAGGCGTCGATAGTCCACCCGTCCGGACACATGACGTCCAGCGCCGCCTTCAGGTCACCCGACGGATCCACCCGCACACCGAGCCGATTGGACTCGCTACCGCTGTCGACATGCTCGGCGAGCTGCCATACTGCGGCGGCTTGTCGGGCGGTCAAGGGGCCCTCCACCATGAACTCGCGCCACTCGTCCGTAATCGTGGCTCCGGCCGTGCGCAACATGATGATCACGCTGGTCAGGTCTTCCACACCGGGCACGGTGAAATACACCCGCGGCATGTCTGCCTTCGGCTCAGTCATGACGGCAAGTGTGGTGGGAGCGAGTTCTTTCCCGGGCCAGCGACACGCCCAGTAGCGAGCGCCGGCCTGAAGGAGATTGCCGAGGACAGCAGCCCAGGCCAGCGGAGGACGACTCGCGCTAACGGTGAACTCCGGGGCCGAGGTCAGACATGAGGACAGACGTGCCGGGACCGCAGGCACAGAGCTTGTAGCAATGCGTCAGGCAGCGAGGCAGCGGGAAGGCAGCACGAGCCTCGATGCGGGCCGGTCCCGAACGCGAAGCGATGGCGGCCGGCACCTGCTCGTTGACGAGGACAGCCACCGGCCGGCAGCATCCGACAGGTTGGGGCCCCAGCGGGGGTCACTGGTGGCGGTGGGGACGGGTCAGCGACCTACGCGGATGCGGTCAGCGGAGTACAACTCGCGGGAGCCGTCGGCGCGGAAGATCACGATGACCGGGATGCCCTCGCCCATCTCCAGCTCGCGTCGCTCGGCTGGTGTAGGCATCCGAGCGGTGGCGGTGTCGCCCTTGAGGAGAGTCACCGTCTCGGTCGGCTCAACGGCGCGGACGAACGTGCCGCGCGGTGGTTCCACGATCACGAGCCCTTCCGACCGGAGTAGCGCTACCGCCTGTCGGACGCTCGTGCGGCTCAGCCCATACTCCTGAGCCAGCCGCAGCTCGCTGGGCAGCGATGCCCCGGGCGCGAGGTCGCCAGACGTGATCCGGTCTCGCAGGAGGTCTGCGAGCTGCCGGAACACGGCACGATCCGCACTGGGGTCAATCACGAACGTGACGCTATGTGCCCAACAGCTCTACATCTTATTGTATCTACGTTCCTACGTCGTTACGGTGACGTGAGCTGTGGAGTTGCACGATCGCCAGTCCCGACGTGCTGCCCGCATTGGCCGACACCCGAGGGGAGACCTGGTGCCTCGCGTCTCGTACGAGGAGTACTTGGTAGCCGTCGCGCTCACTCTCGCCAGGCGGCACCGGCCGGTCTGGTCATGGCAGCGGGGGCGGAAGGTCTGCCGATGTGGAGGCGAGCTGCCCTGCCGCACCAGGCATCGGATCCCGATCAACAGAGGGCACTGGCCGTCAGACCACGACCGGCAAGGTGCCCCGGCATCGGAGTGGCGGGCAGCACGGGAGACGCCGAGATGACGACTCACCTCCCAGTCATACCGACTTGGACGTGCGGCGGGTGTAGTGCCGACTGGCCCTGTCAAACCCGGCGGCGCGAGCTACGAGCGGAGTACGATCGCGCCCCGGTGTCGCTCGCCCTCTACCTAGCCGCGCAGCTCGTCGACGCCGCCCAGGACCTGGCCCACGTTCCCGCCGGCCACCTGCACCACCGCTTCCTCGGCTGGACCCGATGAGCATCCTGCGGGCCGGTGACGAGAAGTTCCACTACAGCGACGGCTCCCACAAGTGGATCCCGCCCGACCCCGACTACGACCAGGAGGTCTGGGACGAGCAGGTCCGCCAGCACAAGGAAAGCCACCTCAAGAACGAGCAACCCAAGGTCCGCATCCAGCGCCTCATCTAACGCCAGCAGTACAGCAGCGAAGTACAGCAACCGTGTCAGCCAAACCGAACCGAGACGCACGCCAGCAGGCCGGATGACCTCGAATGACAGCCCATCCAACCCGCTCGCCGGCAATCCATAGGTTCAGGGTTCGAGTCCCTGGCGGCCCACTTTCCGCAGGTCAACGGCCCTGACCGGGTTTCGCTGCTGCCAGGATCGGGGCCGGTACAGCAGCGAAGTGCAGCAGCAGGTCGGCTGCCAAGCGGGTAGCTTCCTGAATCCTGGACTCGGCTGAAGCGACGGCAGTGATGGAACAGCGAAAGGCCGGACGATGACGGACGGACCACTCGTGCGCAACTCGCGGCTACTCGCCTTGTTCACCGAGATCGTCCAGGGCCCGGAGGGGACCCTGCACGCCGTGGAGGCCGCCGGGCGCGGCATCGCCGCTGAGGCGCGCTGCACACTCGCCGTCCTCGCGGACAAGATGACCACCAGTTCCGGAAGCCCGGCCGAGTTGCGCCGAAGGGCGCTTGCATCCGCCGATCGCCTCATCGAGCTGGGTGCCATTGAAGACGAACTGAATGAGTTGTGGTCCCGTCGCCGAGAGGACGATCTTGACGACGCTGCTTTCGAGGCAAGCCTCCAGCGAATAGTCACGCGCGTGGAAGCCTGGCCCCGATCCTGGTCACGCTAGCCCGACTGGCCGGGCGCCCCGAACGGTAATGCGGCGGACCGGGCCGCGCCGTGTCTCAGGTGATCCTCGACAGGCGCGTCTCGGCTGATGGTCTACAGCTGCCAGAAGCCGTGGTCGTTGCCGCCTTGGACGTAGATGGCGAAGGTGCCGTGCCCGGGGATCTCCAGCGGCTCCACGGCTATCTCGCCGCCGGCCTCCGCTACCGCTGCGACGGCCGCTTCGATGTCATCTACCAGCCAGTAGGGCCGCACCACCGGCTCTTCGGTCTCGCGCAACGGCGCCCGCACCCCCACCAGCCCGCCTCCCGGCATTTCGGCCGTCCGCGCGTTGCCGAGCCCGGAATCCGGCTCGCCGAACTGCACCCCATTCGCTGCTGCGTAGGTGGCACACACCACGTCGACTTCCTTGGTCACGATTTCGAGGTAGTAGATCTGCATGGCTGTCTGACCTCCGGTAACTCAACGAAGTACTAGATGGTTTTGATCTTCTGCTTCCCCGCCACTGTGTGGCCATCGCCCCCTGATCTCACGCACGGGCGGCATGTCGCTGCAATGGAACTTGCATCGACCCGAGTCGAGCAATTCAGCGCGCCGCAGGGCACCACGCTGACGGCTCCGCGACTCTCCAAGGGCACGATCTTAGGCCCTTGAGTCAGCCGCGCCCGTAGCGCGCCCGACGCAGCGGTCAGTACGGGGAGCTGCTGACATACGCCTGGTGCGCCAGCCGGGGATTGTGATCATGGCTCGGTGAGGGCTTGCCCGGCGTGGTGGCTATTCATGGCTGGGGCACGGTGACGGCGCCGGCCGCGTATTCAGAGAAGATCTCGGCGAGGATACGGCAATGCGCTGGGGAACTGGACCGAGATGCGGTGTGTCGCTCACTGAGACATCCTTTGGCTGGCAAGGGAAATTGAAGTGCGGGACCTGATGTGGTGCGAAAACGAAGGCAGCCACCGTCAATCATGCACGTCTGTGTGGACTGCTGGCCTTCTACCGCTGCTGGTCATCCGCGACAACCCATAAGTGAGGCCACCCGGCGGGCTCTCGGGTAGCCGGCGTCCGCAGGAGACCGGCTCCGATGAATTCCGGACAATCTTCGTACAAGTGGCTGCTTTCTCGCCGAGTGCGGGCGCCGTTGCAACTGGTCGGTCAGGACCCGAATCCTCTGCCGGGCTCGTCGCCTCTTACCTGTGCCGGCGAGACGCGCCGGCGGAGAACTGGAGGATGACATGGAGCTCGTATGGTGGGGTGCCATCGCGGTCGGAGCCCTCGTGGTCTGCATGTGCACCGTATTCCTGCTGCGACGGAGGGGACGTTCCCGTGGCTGAGACCGCATGGCCGAGCGAGCAGTTGGTTATCGCCGCCCAGCGCGGGGACATCGCGTCGGTCACCGCGCTGGTCTCCGGCTCGTACCCGGGCGTGCGGCGGTTCGCGCACACGCTGTGCGCCACGCCCGAAGATGCCGAGGATGCGGCGCAGGAGGCGTTGATCATCCTCTACCGCAAGATTGGCACGCTGCGTGCCTCCGGGGCGCTGGCATCGTGGATGTTTCGGATCGTACGCAACGAATGCCTGCGCCGGCTGCGGCTCGTCGGCCATCGCCCTGCGCCAGTGGCCGACATCGCCGCGGCGTCGGCCGAGGACGAGGTGCTGCAACGTCTCGAAGCCGGCCGCGTCGCCGAGGCGATCGCCGCGTTGCCCGCCGACCAGCGTCATGTGCTGATCATGCGGGACATCCAAGGCTTCCCGGGCCGGGCCGTCGCCGACGCGCTCGGCCTCAGCACGGCCGCGATGAAGTCCCGGCTGCACCGCGCCCGCGCCTCGGTGCACCGCGCCCTGCAGGGAGGGATGATCGATGGCTGATGGTCCCTCGTTCGCCAGTCAATCGCTGGCGCGGCACCTCGCCCGTGGCGTGGTCGGGTTCGGCGGGCTGATCGGCTCGATCGCACTCCTGCCGGTCGTCGGCCCGGTTAGCCTGCTGCTCTTCCCCGTCGGCCTGCTCGCACTCCGGGGCTGTCCGATGTGCTGGGCGGTCGGCCTCATGCAGACGCTTTCGTCGGGGCGCCTGGAGCGCTCCTGCACCGACGGTCGCTGCGAGCTGCGGAGGAGGACGACGTAGAGACCCCCGTTGGCCGCTCCGGCGGCGCCACTCAGAGCATCGCCACGGGCACCAAGCGAATCGCCTCGACGCCTTCAAGGCGTTCGACCTCGGGTAGCCCGGTCCCACCCTTGCCGTTCAAGGGAAGCTGGAGCCGCAGCGAAGCGCGCGCCACCTGCGAGTCGAATTGCGCGGCAAGGTCGCCCTTGCCTTGGCACTGCTTGCGTAGCCGCTCGTAGGCGGCGTCGCGCTCCTCGAACTCGACCGACTCCGCGCCGGGTAGCGCCCGGACGGCCTCCTCTACGGCGGCTCGCTGCTTTTCCGTAGCCGTCGGTTCCAGCCGGACGATCGCCCCGATCCGCGACGGCAGGGGATCAGCATCGGCGATCCTGAGCCCGACCCACTCGACGCCGTCGACCGTACCCATCACCAGATCGACTGCCTCGGCGACCGACGCGTCCGTGACAGTCGCGTGGAGGGACTCCGGCAGGTTCTCCGGATCCAGGTCCGCCACCAGTTCCGGCGAGTCCTTCCGCAGTTTCTCGTAGGCCTGCTCGCGGGTCTCGAAGGCGACACCCTCCACGCTCGGCATCGCGCGTAGCCGCTGCTCCACCGCACGTTTTTGCGCTGCCGTCACGTCGCGGTCCAGCAGGACGGTCAACGTCGTGTGCCCGGCGTCCTTCGGCTCGGAGGTGCAAGCGGACAAAGCGGCCAGGAGCAAGAGAGCCAATACCGGCGCGACGCGACGCATGGGTCAGATCGTAGGTGGGCGCGAGGCATCGAATGATCCCAAGGTCTTGGCCGGAACGGCTTGCCGGGCGGTCACGTCGGTTCCCGCGTTCGCCAGGGCCCTAGGCTTCCTGCATGGCAAGCGTGGATGCTCTCGTCCAGCGAATCGATGAGCCGGAAGAGGACGACGACGGCACCGAGGTGTACGACATCGTCGACGACCTCGTGGCCAGCCGCGATGCGGCACTGCTGCCTGCCCTGGAGGCCCAACTCGACCGTTACCTCGGCGAGGGCAACTTCTTCGCTCGCGACGCCATCGCCACCGCGTTGGCCCGCATCGCTGGGGTGGAGTCGTTGCCGGTGCTGCTTCAAGCGGCGGCTCGGGACCTGGGGGACGACCAGGACGGGTTGTCCGCCGAAATCCTGGACCTCGTCGAAGGTGCCCCTGTGCGAGCCCGGGGCATCCTCACCCAGCTGAGCGCGGATCCGAGAGTCCGGGCGAAGGCGATGTGGGCGGCACAGTTCCTGCCGGATCGCTAGCGCTGATCTTGGCTATGCGGGTGCCGGCCCCCGCCCGGCGTGGTGCCAGGGTCGCCGGGCTGCTGGCGGCGGTGCCGCCGCCGTCGATCGATTCTGCCGGCACGCCCGTCAGCGTGGCCGCTCCGGTGCCAGGATGCGGGCCACGGCGTGACAGGCGCCGGCGACGAGCGGCAGCAGCAGGGCCGCGCTCGCTGCGGCACCGCCACCGGCCTGGGGTACGCCGGCCGCCCGCAGACGCCGCCAGGCCCACAGCGAGAACGGGGCGACGACCAGCGGCGCGGTCACCACGCCGGGGGTGTATCCGCGGGTGACCACGGCCTGGGCGACGTGCCCGCCCGCGTGCAGGCCGAAGCCGACCAGGGCCGACTGGTAGAAGCCGCTGCGCCCGCCGGTGCGAGCGCCCCGGGCCGCCGCGGCGGCCATCACGACGCCCATCGCGCCGATGGCGATGCGTGCCTGCGCCGGGCTGACCCGGAGCTGGTCCCACACCCGCTCGGGCACCTGCGGGAAGCGGGCCCGCAGCCGTGGCCGGGCGCGGTCGAGCCAGCCGCCCATCGTGGCGAGTTCCTCGGCGTCGTGGATCGCCCAGGCCGCCAGCAGCCCCCAGGTGGCCGCCGCGGGGAGGGCTCCGTCCTTCCGCGAAGTCATGGGCCTATAATTTACGATACAGTTCGTAAATTATAGAGGATGTGACGTGGCCAACGAGCGAGGTCGGCCCCGGAGGCCGGAGACCGACGCGGCGATCCTGCACGCCACCCTGGACCTGCTCCGCGACGGCGGCTACCGCGCCCTCTCCATCGAGAAGGTGGCCACCCGGGCGGGCGTGACCAGGCCGACCGTCTACCGCCGCTGGCCCGACAAGGCCAGTCTGGTCGTCGACGCCCTGGCCGAAGCGGTGCCCGTCGCGCCCGCCCCGGACACCGGCGACACCCGCACCGACCTGCACCACCTGGCACGCGGCCTCGTCGACCGGCTCGCCGGCCTGGCGCCGGTCATCCTCGGCGTACTCGCCGACAGCATCGGGCGCGACGACCTCGCCGCACCACTGCGGGAGCGGTACCTGCGTCCCCGCCTCAACACCATCACCGACGTCGTCGAGCGCGGCATCGCCCGTGGCGACCTCCCGTCCGACACCTCGCCGGCCACCGCGCGTGATCTCCTCGCCGGCCCGCTCGTCTACCGGTGGCTGGTCGAGGGCACCCTGACGGACACCGACGTCTGCGAACTCGCCGACACCGCCTGGAAGGCTCTGACCGGCCGGGCCGGCACCGCCGTCGACGCCTGAACCGAACGTTGTGGATTCACCGCAGGAGGGCTGCATGTACGACCGGCGCGACCTCGTCCGCGTCTACCTTGCCGCACAGGGCAACAGGTTCGGTGGCTACTACGCCGAATCGTCGGCCTACAACGCGGCGCTGAAGGCGCACTACGCGGCGATGCTCGACGGGCTCCAGCAGCTCTTCGGGCTGCGGCTGCACCGGGACGGCGTCGACACGTTCACCCACCGGGTGCTGTTCATGTTGTTCTCCTCGACGGCCGCCTCGTTCTTCGCGCTGCGCACTCCGTGGTCCGATTTCCTGGAGGCGGGCCTCCTGATCCGGAAGGTCGAGGAGGCGGGGGCGGAGGGCGAGCGCATCATGGCGGCCAGCCAGCGCATCGACGCCCTCACCGCCGAGTCGCGCGAGACCCACCTGGAGATGCTCGACGCACTCGTCGCGGTGATGCTCGGCGACCGCGCGGAGCTGACGTTCGACACGGCCGACCTGCGGGCTGTCGGTGTGGACGACACGAAGCCGAGCACCAGGGACTACCCGCTCTACGAAGGCTGACCGGCACGGCGATCTGGGCGTAGGTCCCGATCCGCGCCGGCCCGGTGAGGGGTGAGCGGCGACCGTCTACTGTCCTCGCCATGAGGACGGGGACGCTGGCACGGGCCGCCACCATCGTCACGGCGATCGGGCTGGTCGCCGGCTGCGGCGGCGCGGCGGCACGCGAGGCGCGGGGGTGCCAGGAGTCGGTGGACGAGGCGGAGGCCAAGGTCCGGGTGGACCGTTGGGACCCGCCGGAGGATCTGCCGGGTCTCGGGGACTATCCCGAGATCCACTGGCAGGCTCGCGCGTTGGGCGAGCCGTGTTCCCGGGTCCCGGGTCCGACGGACTGGGCGTACCAGGCCGTCGTCAGGCTCCATCCGCAGGACGCCCGAGAACTGGCGGAGCAGTACGACTTCGCGCCCGTCGCGGCCGACGACCCGGCCCAGCACGACCAGGGCAGGACGCCCGCCGACGTGTGGCCCGACCTCCGGCCGCACCTCCCGGCCGGGGCCCGCTGGCTGCACAGCCGGTCGTACGACGAGGCCCCGCCCGCCACGCGCGGGCGGGTGGCGTTCGTCGACGTCGAGCACGAGACGGTGCTGCTCATGCTGAACGACCGCTGACGGCGGGCGTCCCCCGTGGGAAGGAGGGGACTCACGCCGTCGCGGGAGGTGTGGCCGGCGGCCGGCCGCAAGCCTGGAGGGCGAGGGCGACGAGGGGTCGCCACCGTTTTCGGGAGGATCGATGAGGACGACACTCCGTGGGCTGGGCGCGGCGGCCGTCGTGGTCGGCGTGGCCCTGGCCGGCGCGTCGGGCGCCACCGCCTCGGCGACGGCGGACCGGGAGCCCGCCGGGACCGCGCGCGTGACCGGCAGCGGCGAGATCCGGCTGACGTTCGCGCCGGACCAGGACGTGCGCAGCTTCAGCTTCGACGCGCGCGCCACCCCGTACACCCGACCTTTGCCGGGGGCGCCCCAGGGCCTGCCCACCGACGCGACCGGGACCGTCCACGTCGCCCACCGGGTCGCGGCGGACGGCTCCACCGTCCGCTTCGCGGCCCGGGTCGACTGCCTGGTCACGGCCGCGCGGACCGCGACCCTCACCGCCGTGGTCACCGAGGCCGACGCGCCGGTGGCCGACCTCGTCGGGCGGCGGCTGGGCTTCAGCGTGTACGACGGGCCGGGCCGCGACCGCGTCGGCTTCTCCTGGGCGGTGGTCAACGCCGACCAGGGCCCGGACGGGCAGTGGCGGGAGGGCAGCGTGGGCACCTGCATGGCGCCCGCTCCCTTCGCCCCGGTGACCGAGGGCGGCTACCGGGTGCGGCACGCCGAACTGCCGCCACCGCCGGAGAGCTGAGCCGGCCGGCGGATGTCGA
Organism: Micromonospora sp. NPDC002717; assembly: GCF_040295705.1. Classification (NCBI taxonomy): domain Bacteria; kingdom Bacillati; phylum Actinomycetota; class Actinomycetes; order Micromonosporales; family Micromonosporaceae; genus Micromonospora; species Micromonospora sp. NPDC002717. The sequence goes on from NZ_JBEOVW010000001.1 coordinate 442,260, forward strand.
CGGCCACGACGCGATCCGGCGGCCCGCCGTGTCGTTGATCCGGTTGAGCCTGCCCCCACCTGCGACGACGGTGGGGGCACCGACCGTGAGGAGGCACGCCGATGACCCGTCAGCGCGAGACCGTGGAGGTCGACCCGGTCCTGTTCCGTGCCGTCTACGACTCGCCCGCGTCGCTGCCCGGCGCGCACCGGTGGACGACCCCGGAGTCGGACGTGCGGCGCATCGAGAAGCTGCTCGGCATGCCGCTGCGCAGCATCGGCGCCCCGCTGTGGGTCAGCGGCGACGAGCCGGACTGCCCCAAGTGCGGGCGGCGGGTCACCTGGTACGACATCGTCTCCTCCGCCCTCTCCGGCGTGCATGACCGGATGATGATCGCGACGGTCATCCTCGGCGACCGCAGGTACGTCAACACCGAGGTCCCGGACGCGATCGCCGGCGTGCGCTGCGCCGACTGCCGCACCCCGATCGAGGGGCTGCGCAGCTTCAAGTGCCACAACTGGGCGTACGCCTTCGAGGCGCTGGAGGCCGTCCGGGAGCGGATGACCGGCGCGTCAGTCGTCGGCCGTCAGCTCGCGGACGAACCGCAGGCCGGGACGCCCATCGAGTGACATCTCGCCGACCGGCGTGAAGCCGGTGCGCCGCAGCACCGCGAGCGAGCCGGCGTTGTCCAGGGTCGTCCTGGCCCTCAGCCGGCACAGCCCGTACGCCGCACGGGCCAGCGCGGCCACGCGGCGGACGCCGTCGGTCGCCACCCCGCGCCCGGCGGCCCGCTCGGCCACCCGGTAGCCCAGCTCGGCCTCGCCGTCGGCGACGTCGACCAGGTTGAACCGGCCCAGCACCGCCCCGTCGGCGTCGACCAGGACGTGGAAGTGGCACGCACCGGTCTCCTGCTCGGCGAGCAGCCCCGCGTGCCGCGCGTCGAAGTCGGCGAAGTACGCGTCGCCGCGGTCCGGCACCGACCGGGCGAACCACTCCCGGTTCTCGCGTTCGAAGCGCAGCAGCGCGGCGGCGTGGTGGGCGGCGAGCCGCTGGAGGTCGGGCACCGCGCCACCCTAGCCAACCGCGGCCCGCGCCCGCCCCGGGATATCGCGGCGTCAGCGGTCGCCGGCGGAGCGGCGGGTGGGGCGGCGGCCGGGCGGGGACGTCGGCTCGGGGCCGGGGTCGGGAACGACAGGCATCGGCCGTGCCACGGGCCCGGCGCCGGTGACCCGGAACTGCTCGCCGTGGTGCCACACCTCGATGCCGGTCGCCGGGTCGGCGTCGGGCAGCTCGTAGCGGGCCTCGTCCCGGGTCAGGGTGACCCGCAGCCGGTGGCCGTGCCAGCGCAGGCAGAAGCCGAGCCGGTCGATCCGTGCCGGCAGCCGGGGGTCGAAGGAGAGCACCCCCCGGTCGTCGCGCAGCCCGCCGAAGCCCTGCACCAGCGCCAGCCACGCCCCGGCCAGCGACGCCAGGTGCAGCCCGTCGCCGGTCTTGTCGCCCAGGTCCGCCAGGTCCTGGAGCACCGACTCGGCGAACAGGTCGTACGCCAGGTCGAGGTGCCCGACCTCGGCGGCGAGCACCGCCTGCGGGGAGGCCGACAGCGACGAGTCCCGGACGGTCCGCGCCTCGTAGTAGGCGACGTTGCGCGCCTTCTCGTCGGCGGTGAACTCCCCCGGGCACCGCTGCATGGCGAGCACGAGGTCGGCCTGCTTGACCACCTGCTTGCGGTACAGCTCCAGGTAGGGGAAGTGCAGCAGCAGCGGGTAGTCGTCGTCGGAGACGTTCGCGAAGTCCCACTCCGGCTGCGCGGTGAAGCCGGCCGCCTGCTGGTGCACCCCGCGCTTGCCGTCGTACGCGACGAAGACCGCGTCGGCGGCGGCCCGCCAGCCGGCCACCTCGGCCGGGTCGACGCGGAGCCGGGCCGCCGCCTCGGGGTACCGCTCGGCGGCGTCGGCGGCGCCGCGCAGGTTGCGGCGGGCCATCAGGTTGGTGAAGAGGTTGTCGTCCATCAGGGCGGAGTACTCGTCCGGGCCGGTCACCCCCCGCAGGTGGAAGGTGCCCGCGTCGGACCAGTGGCCGAAGCCGTGCCACAGCCGGGCCGTCTCGACCAGCAGCTCCAGCCCGGCCCCGGCGAGGAATTCGTGGTCGCCGGTGGCGGCGACGTAGCGCAGCACCGCGTCGGCGATGTCGGCGTTGACGTGCAGCCCGGCGGTGCCGGCCGGCCAGTAGCCGGAGCACTCCCGGCCGCCGATGGTGCGCCACGGGAAGGTCGCCCCGGCCAGCCGCAGCTCCGCCGCGCGTTCGCGGGCCTCGGGCAGGTGGGCGTGCCGCCAGCGCAGCGCCGACCGGGCCACCTCCGGGGCGAGGTACGTCAACACCGGCAGCACGTAGCCCTCGGTGTCCCAGAGCACGTGCCCGTCGTAGCCGTTGCCGGTCAGGCCCTTGGCGGGAATGGTCCGGTCGCCGTCCGGCCGGCCCGCCTGGATGAGGTGGAACACGGCGAACCGGATGGCCTGCTGGAGTTCGGCGTCGCCGTCGAGCAGCACGTCGGCCGTCTGCCAGGCGGCGTCCAGGGCCGCGCGCTGGGCGGCGAGCAGCGCGTCGAAGCCTGCCGCGCGGGCTGCCCCGGCCTCCTCGGCGACCAGGCGGGCCAGCCCCTGCGGCGGCGTCGCGTCCACCGTGGCGCACTCGTACGCGGCGAACTTCGTCAGCTCCAGCCGCTCGCCGGCGCGCAGCGTCCCGGTCAGGGTGAGGCGCAGCCGGTCCGGCGCGCAGTCGACGGCGGGGGCGAAGCCGGCCGGGGCCCGCACCTCGTGCGCGACGGCGACGGCTACCCGCTGCCCGCTGCGCTCGGTGCGGTGCACGAGGACGCCGTCGTGCCCGTTGGAGTGGCGGTACTCGGCGGTCAGCGGGTCATGGATCACCGAGGCGGCGCGGGGGTCGTCGGAGCGCTCCGGCACCCGCTCGTTGGCGAGCAGATCGGCGCAGGCCCGCACGTCGACCGTCCCGCCCAGCGGCTCGACGCTCCACCGGACGGCGGCCACCGGGCGGCGGGGCAGCGAGACGAGCCGGGTGCTGCGTACGCGTACGCCGTGCCCGGCCGGCGAGACCCACTCGGTGTGCCGCTCGACCACCCCGGCGCGCAGGTCGAGCACCCGCTCGTGGGTGCGCAGGGTGCCGGTGCGCACGTCCAGCGGCTCGCCGTCGACCCAGAGGCGGATCAGGGCGGCGTTCGGCGCGCTGATCACCGTGTCGCTGAGCTGCGGGAAGGCGTACCCGTCCTCGGGGTAGGTCAGCTCGCGCCGCTCGTGGAAGCCGTTCAGGTAGCTGCCGGGCATGCCGTACGGGGCGCCCTCGTCCAGGTTGCCGCGCCAGCCGACCCAGCCGTTGCCCAGCGCGAAGATCGACTCCGTCTCGGCGAGTCGGTCGAGGTCCGCCTCCGTACGCCGGATCCGCCAGGCCTCGTCGTCCCCGGCCCCGGGCGCGGTCGGCGGCCGATCGGCGGTCGGGGTGTCGTGCACAGCGCCTCCAGGGAGTCCGACGTACCGGGTCGACCGTGGCAGACCGGGCTGAGAGATCGCTGAGACGAAAGTCAGGGTCTCGGCCTGACCAACGCACACTGCGTCCGGCTTCCAGGTGTTCCAGGGTTGTCCGTGAGGTAAACGCGGTATGAACGATTGGTGAGGTGAGTCATGGTTGATGCGGGCACGACGGATGTGCCGGAGATCAGCGCCGAGTGGTACAGGGACATCGTCGACTTCGCCGCCGACACCCCGCAACCGGTGCAGTGGTTCGCCGGGCACTTCACCGAGGCCGCGATCCTGCTGCTCGGGGCACTGTGGCTGGTGGCGGCCGTGTCGCGCCTCGGCGGCGGCCCGCGCTCCCGCGCGTACGCCCTGGTGACGCCGGTGGCGGTGGTGCTCGCGTACGGGTGCAGTGAGGCGTTGAAGGTGGTGGTGGACCAGGAGCGCCCCTGCCGGGCGGTGGCGACCGAACTGGCCATCATCGCGGGGCACTGCCCGCCGACGGGCGACTGGTCCTTCCCCAGCAACCACTCGACGATCGCGGGCGGGCTGGCGGTGGCGACGCTGCTGCTGTCCCGCCGGGTCGGGCTGGTCGCGGTGCCGGTGGCGGCGCTGGCCGCGTTCTCCCGCACCTTCGTCGGCGTGCACTACCCGCACGACGTGGTCGTCGGCGTCCTGCTCGGCGCCCTCGTCACCGCGCTGCTCACGCCGCTGCTCGCCCGCCCCGCCGCCGGCCTGCTCCAACGCCGCGCCCGCCACGCCGAGCGCCCCGTCCCGGACCCCACCCCGACCGCTCGCCGCTGACCACGGGGCGGGCGGGCTCAGGTCAGGAGGAGCGCGGCGACGGCGCCGAGGGCGAGGAAGGGGCCGAAGGGGAGGTGGCTGCGCCAGCCGACGCGGCGGGTGACCAGGAGCGCGACACCGACCAGCCCGGAGAGCAGCAGGGCGAGCACCAGCCCGACCACCGGGAGGGCCCAGCCGTACCAGCCCAGCAGGGCGCCGACGCCGAGCGCCAGCTTGGCATCGCCGAGGCCGAACCCGCGCCGGCCGAACAGCAGCGTGGTGGTGGCGAAGAACAGCGCCAGCCCCGCCCCGGCCACGGTGGCCCGCAGCCAGGGCGCCGGCCCCGCCCCGGCGAGCGCGGCCACGCCGAGCACCAGCCAGGTGCCGGCCGCGGCGGGCCAGGTGAGCCGGTCCGGCAGCCGGTGCACGGCCGCGTCGACGAAGACGAGGGGGATCGCCCAGCCCAGCCACCAGGCGGTGGCGGCCAGCACCGCGGCGGGCGGACCGACCAGCAGCAGCACCCCGAGCGCCGCCGCCACGGCGAGTTCGACCGCGCCGGGCGGCGGGCCGACGCGCGTCCGGCACCGCCCGCACCGGGCCGTCGGGCCCAGCGCCGGCCACGGCCGGGCCAGCCCGATCGGAGCGCCGCAGGCGTCGCACCCGGTCCTGGTGGCCACCCCCGGCGGTACGGCGTACCGGATCGCGGCGAGGCGGAGCACCGGGCCGAGGGCGAGGACGGCCAGCGCCCGCGCGGCGGGGGAGGCGACCGGCGGCGGCCCGGCGGGCTCCGCCCGCACCGGCGGTTCGGTCAGCGCCATGGACGGCCCTCCCGCCGGACGCCGGGGCACGACACGGAGGGTAGTGACGACCCGGCCGGCCGGTAACGGGCGCGACGGCCTGCGCCCCTCCCGCCGGAATCGCGGAAATGCGCGCGGAAATAGCGCGACCACATGAGCGGGAATCCCATACGAATGGAATTTTGATACCTCAGGGCGGGGGACGGATCGGACCAGACGCCGCGTCCGGGACAGCCCCCGGCGACCACGATGCCCACTCGTTCACCGGACGGACTCCCACCGCGTCGACTTTTCCAGCCGCCCTGCGGAACCCCGCAGCCCGACTCGATCACACCGCCCGCAGTCACCCCTCGCCACCACCTGTCATCACTCATGGTAGTCATCTGAATTGCCTCTGTCGCATCGGCGGACGTCAGCCTATGCTCGCCCCTTGGGTGCGGCGCAACCCCGCGACGAAACGACAGGACGACCCAGGGCTTGCATTTGTAGATATCCATAACGGCGAATGCGACGACGCTTTCCGACAGGTCCGGATGGCCCCATTCGGCCACGCCGCCGCATGCCCGGAGGCCGGTGCACCGACCTCCGGACGGCCACCGAGGAGGCACGACGTGCGCGGACGGCAGCTCGGCCGGTCGACGGCCCGCCTGCTCGCCATCGCGGCGATCGCGGCGGTCACGGCCTGCGGCGCCGACCCGGCGACGACCACCCGGGCGGCTCCCGCCAACGGCGCCCCGACCCCGACCCATCGGGGCGTTGACGAGCAGGCCGCCAGGAAGGCGGCCCTGGCCGCGTACGCCGGATACCTCGCCGCGTCCCGCACGGCGAGCGGGCGCAGCGACCCCCACCACCCGGACCTGTCGCGGTTCCTCGCCGACCCGCTGCTGACCCGGGTCCGGCTGTCCATCCGCGAGGCGAAGGAGCACGGCGCGATGCGTACCGGCACGTTGGTCTCCGACCCCACCGTGACGTCGGTGAGCCTGGATTCGAGCCCGCCCACCGTGGAGATCCAGGACTGCCTGGACGCGACCGGCTACCGCCTGGTCTACGCCAGGGACAAGCGGGTCGTCCCCGGCACCGGGGGGACCCGGCACCTGGCCACGGCGACCGCCACCCGGTACCCGGACGGCCGCTGGCTGATCAGCGCCGGTGCCGCCCACGAGGACCTGCCGTGCTGACCTGGGGAGGAGGGGGCGCCCCGGCCGTCGCGCCGAGCGGGGCCGGGGCGACCCGCACCCGCACCGCCGGGGCCGGGGCGACCCGCCGGGCGCTGGCCCGTGCCGGAGCGACCCGCCGGGCGCTGGCCGGTGCCGGCCTGGCGCTGCTGCTGGCGCTCGGGGCGGCCGTGTCCGCACCCGTCGCGGGGCGCGCGGACCCCGGCGCGGAGTGCCCGCCCGGGCAGAGCGACTGCAGCGTCTGGGACGACGACCCCGGCACCCCGGGCGGCCCCGGCGGCGGGGACACCGGCGGGGGCGGCGACTCGGGCGGCGGGGGTGGCGGCGGGAAGTGCCAGTGGAACGGCCGCACGGTGAAGTGCTACGACGACGTGCTCGGCTGGTTCAACAACGGCGACGGCTGCTACTACAAGCTCTCCGAGCCGCAGCAGGAGGCCCCCGAGGGCAAGCAGTGGTACACGCGCACCTGCAACGGCGGTGACGTCGGCACCCAGACCGAAGTCCTGCTCGACGCCCCGCCGCCCGGCTTCGGCGCGCCACCCGACCCGGAGGAACTCGCCCGACGGGCGCTGGCCAAGATCACCATCGCGGCGCCCCGGATCGCGGTCGCTCCCCGCCGCAGCAAGGGTCCCGGCCTGGTCGGGCTGCCGGTCTGGATGTGGGGCAGCAACGACGATCCCAAGTACTTCGGGCCGACCCGGGAGGCGTCGGAGACCGACCGGGGCCTGACCGTGAAGATCACGGCGACGTTCCGCCGGATCGTCTGGGACATGGGCAACGGCCGCACGGTCACCTGCTACGGCGCCGGCACCCCGTACCGGGCCGACGGCCCGCTCGCCGGACGCCGGTCCCCCGACTGCGGCTACGGAAGCGGCTACCCGAAGGCCGGCGACTACCGGGTGCGGGCCACGACGTACTGGACGGTGACCTGGGAAGGCGGCAGCCAGAGCGGCGTCATCCCGGTCAACCGGACCACGGGGACGGTCCCGGTCCGGATCAACGAACTACAGGTGGTGTCGGAATGAATGTGGCGACCCGGAACGGGACCGGACCGGTGGACGCGCCGATCGCCCCGCCGAAGGTGGTGCGGCAGCGCCGGATGCGACCCGGGCTGCTCGGCCTGGCCGTGCTGCTGATCGCCCTCGGCGGCCTGGGGGCGGCGTTCGCGGTCACCTCCGTACGCGCCACCGGCAGCTACCTCGCCGTGGCCCGACCGGTCGAGGTCGGCCGGCAGATCAGCGCCGACGACCTGGTGCCGGTGCAGGTGACCGGCGGCCAGGGCCTGTCCCCGGTCCCGGCCGGCCGGCTCGACGAGGTGCTCGGCAAGCGGGCCGCCGTGTCGCTGACCCCCGGGACCCTGCTGACCATGGCCCAGCTCACCGACGACCCGCTGCTCGGCCCCGGGCAGCAGCAGCTCGCGCTGGGTCTCGGGCCCGCCGAGGTGCCCGCCCGCGAGCTGCACCCCGGCGACAAGGTTCTGCTGGTCAGCACACCGGACGGCAACGACGACCGCCCGGCGGGCGCCGCCACCCGGTTCGAGGCGACGGTCATCGACACCGCGACATCCGCCGATGACGACGAGGTGGTGGTCTACCTGGCGCTCGCCGTGCGGGACGTGCCGGCCGTGGTGGCGCTCTCCGCGCAGGAACGGGTCGCCGTCGTGCTGACCGAGGCGGCCTGAGCATGGCGATCATCGCGCTGCTCTCGGCGAAGGGCTCCCCGGGCGTCACCACCTCCGCCCTGGCCTGCGCCCTGACCTGGCACCGGCGGCTGGTGCTCGCCGAGTGCGACCCGGCCGGCGGGTCCATCCTCGCCGGCTACCTCGGCGGCGCGCTCGACGGCCCCCGGGGCATCGGCGAGCTGGCGGTCGGCGAGCTGCGCGACGGCAACCTGGAGACCGCGTTCTGGTCGCAACTGGTCGACCTGGACGCGCCGAAGCGGGAACGGCTGCTGCTGCCTGGCGTCGTCGACCCCGCGCAGGCCGGCAGCGTCACCCCGCTCTGGCAGCGGTTCGCCGACTTCTTCGCCAGCCTGGAACGCGGCGACCCGCCGTACGACGTGCTCGTCGACTGCGGCCGGCTGCACGTCGTCGGTCCGCCCTGGCCGATCCTGCGCGCGGCCTCGGTGGTGCTGCTGGTCAGCCGCGCCCGGCTGCCCGACCTGTCCGGCACCCGCGCGATGGTCAGGGCGGTCGAGCGGGACTTCGCCGAGCACCGGGTGCCGCCGGGCAGCCTGCGGCTGCTGCTGGTCGGCGACGGCCACGGCAGCGGCGAGGTGAGCAAGGCACTGCGGCTGCCGGTGGTCGCCCGGCTGCCGGACGACCCGCGTACGGCCGAGGTGCTCAGCCTGGGCGGCACCGTACGGGCCGGTCGGCCGCTGATGCGCGCGGCCGGGGGCCTGGAGGTGCCGGTCGGGGCGCTGTTGGAGCGGCGGCGCGCCCGGCTGGCCTGGCCCGTGTCGCAGGGGGTGCCGGATGCGGTTTGAACCGGTCTCCACCGATCCGCGCCGACAGCCGCCCGGCACCGCCACCCCGCCCGGTGCCACTGCCGCCGCACCGCCCGGCGTCACCTCCACCGCGCCGCCGCTGCCCCCGCCCAACGGGCGGCACCACCCGCCGGCGCCCCTCCCGGTGCCGCTGGCCGGGCCGCCGCCGGAGCCGCCGCCCCGGGCCCGGGTCGACTTCCACGTGGTCCGCGAGCTGCGCCGGGAACTCAGCGAACGGCTCACCCGGTGGCAGCGCGGCCGGGAGTTCACCGTCGACGAGGAGGACACCGAGCGCGCCCGGCTCGCGGTCGCGGTGGTGGCCGAGTACGCCGACGCCGTGCGCCGCGCGGGCACCCCGATGGCGGCCGGCGAGGAGCGGCTCCTGCTCGACCAGGTGACCGCTGAGCTGGCCGGGCTCGGCCGCCTCCAGACGCTGCTGGTCGACGACACCATCGAGGAGGTGCACATCCTCGGCTGCGACCAGGTGCGCGTCACCCGGCACGGCGGCGGGGTGGACTGGGCCGAGCCGATCGCCGACAGCGACGACGAGCTGGTGGAGATCCTCCAGGCGGCGGCCCGCCGCGCCGGGGCCACCGAGCGGTCGCTGTCGACCTCCAAGCCCACCCTCGACCTGCAACTGCCCGACGGCAGCCGGCTGGCCGCGGTGTTCCTGGTCAGCCACCGCCCGTACGCGGTGATCCGCAAGCACAACACGCTGGACGTGAGCCTGGACGACCTCGCCGGCGGCCGGGGCGACCTGGACGAGATGATCGACCCGCTGGTGCGCGACTTCCTGCGCGCCTCCATGCGGGCCGGGCTGAACATCATGGTGGCCGGCCTGGCCGGGGCCGGGAAGACCACGGTCATCCGGGCGCTGATGGACGAGATCCCGGCCGACGAGCCGTACGTGCTGCTGGAGGAGAGCCGGGAGCTGCTGCCGGCCCGCCGCCGGCTCAAGCACCGGGCGGTGATGAGCTTCGAGGCCCGGGAGGGGCACGGCGAGCGCGGGCCGGACGGCCGCCCGGCCGGCGAGGTGAGCATCGCCGACCTGATCCCCGTCTCGCTGCGGATGGGCGTGCTGCGGATCATCGTCGGCGAGGTCCGGTCCCGGGAGATCGTCCCGATGCTCCAGGCCATGACGACCAGCCGGGGCTCGATGTGCACCATCCACGCGCGTACGCCCGCCGGGGTGAGCGAGCGGATCATCGAGCTGGCGCTGGCGCACGGCCGGGAGATGACCGTCGACCAGGCCCGCCGGATGGCCGGCAACGCGCTCGACCTGATCGTCTACGTCACCGTCGAGGACGAGACCGCGATCGGCGGGCGCAAGCACCGCTTCGTCTCGCACGTCGAGGAGGTCATCGGCGTGGGCGACGGCAACCGGATCACCACCACGCAGGTGTTCGGTCCCGGGCCGGACGGGCGGGCGGTGCCCCGGCACCTGCCCGAGCGGATCCGCGCCCAACTCCTCCGGGTCGGCTACGACGCCCGGCTGCTCGGCCGGTGGATCGAGGCCGGCACGGGTGCCTGGCGGCGGCCCCGACAGACCCGGCTCGGGCGGCGGTGACCCACGGTGCTGGGCAACGTCGAACTCGTCGCGGTGGTCTCCGGGGCCGCCTGCGTCGCCGGGCTGCTGCTGGCGGTCGTCGCGCTCGTCGGCACCCGCCGGCCGCCCGGCGGGCCCGGCGCGGGCCGGGGGCTGGAGCGCCTGTGGAAGGGCTCCGGCGCCAGCCCACGCGAGCAGCGGGCGCACCAGGCCCTGCTGGTCGGCGCGCTGGTCGCCGGCGCGCTGGCCTTCCTGGTCACCGGCCTGCCGGTGGTCGGCCTGCTGGTCGTGGTGGCGGTTCCCGGCACCCCGTGGCTGTTCTCGGTCGGCAAGGCCGAGCAGCGGGCCATCGCCCGGATCGAGGCGGTCGGTGAGTGGACCCGCCGACTCAAGGACGTCTCGGCCACCGGCCAGGGTCTCCAGCAGACGATCATCGGCACGGTCACCACCGCGCCCGAGGAGATCCAGGATGAGGTACGGCTGCTCGCCGCCCGCCTCCAGGCCGGCTGGCTGGCCCGCTCCGCGCTGCTCGCCTTCGCCGACGAGATCGGGGACCCGGTCTGCGACCAGGTGGTGGCGGCGCTGATCCTCCACGTGACCGACCGGGGCGAGCGCCTCGGCGACGTGCTCGGCTCGATTGCGCAGGCGGCGGCGGCCGAGGTGGCCACCCGCCGGGAGATCGAGGCGAAGCGCACCCAGCCCCGGTTCGCGGTCCGCTTCCTCACCGGGATGACCCTCGCCACCGTCGCGTACGGGCTGCTCAACACCGAGTACGTCAGCCCGTACGGCACGCCCTTCGGGCAGCTCGTGATGGCGGCCCTCGGCGCGGCCTTCGTCGGCCTGCTGGCCTGGGTGCGGTCGATGAGCCAGCCGCGCCGGCCGGCGCGCTTCCTGCCCGCCCCCGACCCGCAGGAGGTGCTCGCGTGAGCGCGAGGAGTGAGCTTGCGAGCCCCGCAGTCGGGAACGAAAGGCCAGCCCCGTGAGTGTGGTGGTCCTCAACTGGCAGCTCGCGCTCGCCGTCTGCGGCGGGGCGACCGTCGGGCTGGGCGTCTTCCTGGTGGTCCGCGAGCTGGTGCCGGCCACCCCGGCGCTCGGGCCCGCGCTGCGCCGGCTGCACCAGCCGCCCGGCGGCGGGCAGCTCACCGCCCCCGCCGACCGGCGGCTGGAGTGGCTGACCGGGCTGAGCCGCTGGCTACGGCCACCGCACCGGCAGCTCGCCCTGATCGACCGGACCCCCGAGCAGTACGCCCTGTCGATGCTGCTCTCCGCGCTGATCGGGCTCGCCGCGCCGACGCTGCTCGGGGGCACCCTCCTCGCCGTCGGCGTACGGCTGCCGGTGGTCGTGCCGGTGCTCGGCAGCCTCGGGCTGGCGCTGCTCTGCGCCCTGGTCGCGCACCGGGCGGTGCTGGACCGGGCGGACAGGGCCCGCGACGAGTTCCGCCAGGCCGTCTGCACCTACCTGGACCTGGTCGCGTTGCAGCTCGCCGCCGCCCACGGGCCGGTGCAGTCGCTGGAACGGGCGGCGGCGGTCTGCGACGGCTGGGTCTTCGACCGCATCTCGGAGGCGCTGCGGATCGCCCAGATGCAGATGCACTCGCCCTGGGACGAGCTGCGCGACCTCGCCGAGCGCATCGGCATCCCGGAGCTGGGCGACGTCGGGGCGATCATGCGCTCCTCCGGCAGCGAGGGCGCGCAGGTGCACGAGACCCTGCGCAGCCGCGCGGACTCACTGCGCGACCAGATCCGCACCGACAACCTGGCCCGGGCCGAGGGGGTGACCAGCCGCCTCGACATCCCCGGGGCGCTGCTCGTCTTCGTCCTGCTCGGCTTCGCCGTCTACCCGTTCATCGCCCGCCTCTGATCCGACCCCGAGAGAAGGAGCCCGTCATGTCCGTCATCACCTACCTGCACGTCGCGCTGGCGGCGCGGCTCGCCGAGCTGCGCCGCGACGGCGAACGGGGGGACAGCCCCGTACCCACCGCCGTGATCATCTTCGGCCTGGTCGCCGTCGCGATGGCGGTCACCGCCGCCGCCCTCGGCGCGGCCAACGACTGGATGGACAACATCCCGAAGCACCAGGACCCGAAGTAGCCCTGATCCGTGAGCCGCGCAGACTCCTCGCCGGGGCGCCGGGCGGTCACCGTCGCCCGGTGCCCCGCCCTGGCCACCGCCCGCCGCCCCGGCCTGGCTGTGGCCCGGCGTCCCGGCCTGGCTGTGGCCCGGCGTCCCGGCCTGGCCGTCGCCCGGCGCCTGGCAGCCGGCGGGACCGACCGGGGGGCCAACCCGGTCGAGCTGGCGGTGGCCATGCCGGCGATCCTGCTGCTGCTCTTCGCCTCGATCCAGACGGCGGCCTGGTTCGTCGCCCGTTCCACCGCGCTGAACGCCGCACAGAGCGCGGTCAACGCGCAACGGCTGCACCAGGCGCCGCCCGGGGCCGGCGAGGCCCGGGCCACCCGCTTCCTGCGGGCCGCCGGCGGCTGGCTCGTCGACTGGGACAAGCCCGCCCCGAGCTGCGAGAGCACCACGACCGAGGTGACCTGCACGGTGCGCGGTCGCTCCCTGTCGGTCGTCCCGGGGGTCGACTTCCCGGTGCGGCAGACCGCCCACGGGACGGTGGAACGGTGGACCACGCCGTGAGCCGTACCGCCGAGCGGGGCTCGGTCTCGATCGAGGTGGCGGTGCTCGCCCCGGCCTTCATCGCGCTGATCGTGCTGGCCGGGGTCACGGGGCGTACCGCCGTGGCGGCCGAGGCCATCGACGCCGCCGCCCACGACGCCGCCCGCGCCGCGTCGATCTCCCGGGACGCCCGCACCGCCCGCGCGGAGGCCCGGGACGCGGCCCGCCGGCAGCTCGACTGGCGGGGCCTGGCCTGCGCCGGCAGCCCGGAGGTGACCTTCAGCGGCGCGGTACGCGGCAGGCCCACCACCCTCGACGCGGCATTCCGCAGCCCCGCCGGGCAGGACGCCTCAGTCACCGTGCGGATCGCCTGCACCGTCTCCTACCGGGACCTGCACCTGTCCGTCCTGCCCGGGATGCCCGCCGGCAAGCGGGTGTCGGCGAGCTTCACCTCGCCGCTGGACCGCTACCGGAGCCGGCGATGACCGCCGGCCTCACCTCGCCGCTGGACCGCTACCGGAGCCGGCGATGACCGCCGGTCGGGTCCGGCCGGCTCCCGCCGCCCTCGGCGACGAGGGACGGGTGAGCGTCTTCCTCGCGGTGGCGATGGTCGGGATCCTCGCCGTCATCGGCATGGCCTTCGACGGCGCCGGCCAACTGCGCACGTTGCAGCGGGCCGACAACCTCGCGGCCGAGGCCGCCCGGACCGGCGGTCAGGCCATCGACCGGGCCACCGCCATCGAGGGCGGGCCCACCCGGATCAACCGGCCGCAGGCCCGCCGGGCCGTCGCCGACTACCTCGTCGCCGCCGGCGCCGCCGGCCACACCGTCAGCTTCCCGGTCGTCGACGGGGAAACCAGGGTCCGCGTACGCGTCACCGTCACCCACCACAGATCCATGCTCGGCCTGTTCGGCTTCGACGAGACCGTCACCGTCTCCGGCGAGGCGACCGCGCGGCCGCTCACCGGAGCACCGTAGGAAGGAAGGCAGCCATGGCCGCTTCGGGTCGTTCCGTCGTACGGCGGACCGGACGGATCCTGACCGGGTTCGGCGCGCTCGTCGTGCTCTGCGCGGTGCTGGTCGGCGCGCCGGTGGCGCTGCTCGCCCTCGCCGGCAACCCGCTGCCCGACCACCTGCCCACCGTCGGGGAGATCGGCGCGACGCTGACCAGCCGCGACGACGGGCGCCTCTTCCTGCGCGCACTGGCGCTGGCCGGGTGGTTCGGGTGGGCGACGTTCGCCTTCTCCGTGTTGGTGGAACTCTGCGCGCAGGCGCTGCGCCGGCCGGCACCCCGGCTGCCGGGCATGAGCCGCCAGCAGCGGGCCGCCGCCGCCCTGGTCGGGTCGGTCGCGCTGATCATCGCGGCCAGCCCGGCGGCAAGCGCGGCAACGGCCGTCGCCGGCCCGTACGCCCTGCCGGCAGCGCCGATCGCAACCGCGCCGATGGCTGTCCCGCCGCAGGCCACCTGGCCGGCCTCCGCCGCTCCGGCCGTCCAGGCTGGCCCGGCTCTGCCGCCCGCCCGCGCAACCCACGTCGATCTGGCGACTCAGGCCGCGCAGCCTGCTCCGGTCACGCGGGCTGCTCCGGCCGCGCAGGCTGCTCCGGTCACGCGGGCTGCTCCGGCAGTACAGGCTGCTCCGGCCGCCTCGGCGACGCAGGCGGCCTCGGCGGCGCAGCCTGTTCCGGGGGCCTCGGCCGACGGGGCGGCGGTCTACCGGGTGGCCCGGGGCGACCAGCTGGGCAGGGTCGCCGAACGCTACCTCGACGACTTCGACGACTACCGTGAACTGGCCGCGCTGAACCGTATCGACGACCCGGACCGGATCCACCCGGGCCAGTTGCTGAAGCTCCCGCAGGAGGCCGAGGACCGGGGCGCCCGCCGGCACGCCACCGGCCGCCTCGTCGCCCGTCCCACCACACCCCTGCCGGCGCGGCCGGCCCCACAGCCCGCCCCGGAACAGGTCACCCCGGAGCGGGCGACGCCCCCGGCGCAGGCGCCGCCGCCGGCCGACGCGCCCGGCGACGAGGCCCCGACGCTGACGGTCGGAGCGGCCCGGGCCGGCGAGCCCGACCGCGTGAACCGGCCGCTCGCGGTCTCCGCCGTCCTGGCGGTGGCGAGCATCGTCGGCGCGCAGATCGGCGCGGTCCTTGGCCTGCGCGGCCGCCCCGCCCGCGTACCGGCAGGCGTGGCCCGCACCGCCACCACACGCCGTCGAGGCGCCGCGGGTACCGGGCGGGACGGAGGCAGCCGCGGCGGAACCGGACGCGCGACGGGACACAAGGGAACCGGACGGAACCGGACAGCATCCGACGGAACCGGACGGGACGCGAATCCCCGGGACGCCGGCGCAACCACCCACACCGGCACAACCGCGATTCCCCGCAGCAGCACCACTCCAGGCGGCCACGGCGACGCGGCCACCACCCCCCGCCCGGTGGCCGCCCTGACCCGGGCCCACGCGGACACCACCCGCGAACCCCAAATCGGCCGCCACCGCCGCCCCTAACCCACCCCACCCACCCCCCGAACGCCTCGTTGATCAAGAAGTTGTTGCAGCGACACGCCGATCAGGACGCAACAACCTCATGATCAACGGCATGAGGGGTGGGAGGGCGGGTGGGTGGGGTGGGTGGGGTCAGGGGAGGCGGGTTTCCAGCATGCCGTTGACGATGCGGGTGGGCAGGACCTGCTGGTCGTTGCCGGACGGCCCGTGCACGACCTCGCCGCCGTTGAGCCGGAACGTGCTGCCGTGCCACGGGCAGACCACGCACGCGTGCCCGTCGATCTCCTGCACCTCGCCCTCGCCGAGCGGGCCGCTCTGGTGCGGGCAGCGCTCCAGCATCACGGTGACCTCGTCGCCGTGCCGGTAGAGGATCACCGAGACGTCGTCGATCTCCCGGGTGATCAGCTTTCGCTGCGGCAGGGCGGACATGTCCGCGATCGAGTGCCAGCCGTCACTCATCCGGTGCAGCTCGGAAATGCTCTGGTTGACCTGCGCGCCCTGCTTGTACGCCAGGTGCCCGCCGATGTACGCCCCCATGCTCGCGGCGCTGAGCCCGAGGAAGCCGAGCGTACGGCCGAGGTTGTGCCGGCCGGTCATCCGGGCGGCCATGGAGCCGGCGTAGAACGCCAGGCCGACGCTGTTGGAGGCGGCGTGCACCAGGCCGATCCGGCGCTGGTCTCGGGCGAGGGCCGCCCAGTCGTTGAGCCCGGCGACCGCGGCCGGCAGGGCGCTGACGGTGCCGACCGCGCACAGCGCGGTGGCGGCGCGGCGCTGCCCCGGCATCAGGTCCAGCACGGCCGTGCTGAGCCACGCGCCGACCGGCACCTGCACCATCGCCGGGTGCAGCGGGTGCCCCAGCCACACACCGTGCAGCAGGTCGCGGACGCGTCTTGGGCGGAGGGTGGCCTGGACGGCCCGCTGCAACCGGTCGCCGATCCGGTCCAGCGCGGAGGCCTGCTCGATCTTCGTCATGAGTGCTCGCACCCGGACCGACTTCCCGGCAGGAGCGACCGCAAACCGGTCTCCGGTGACGGATCCGCAGCGGTACGTGACGAGGCCCCTGCCGACCCGGAACCGGGCGGGCCCCGGCCGGATGGGGCCCACCCTCCGCGATGGTGCGGTCAGCGGTCCGGCGGCGTCCAGCGGTCGTGGTGGATCGCCTCGGCCAGCGGGCGCTTCTGCCGCCAGCCGTGCCGGGCCAGGTCGGGCACGGCCTCGAAGTGGGTGACCGGCCCGAGGCAGAGCCACGCCACCGGCCGTACGCCGTCGGGGATGCCGAGCAGCTCGGCCAGCCAGGGCTCCCGGTAGAACGACACCCACCCGACGCCGAGCCCCTCGGCGGTGGCGGCCAGCCAGAGGTTCTGGATGGCGAGGCAGGCCGAGTAGAGCCCGGTGTCGGCGATGGCGTGCCGCCCGAGCACGGCGGGGCCAGCGCGGGCCGGGTCGTAGGTGACCACCACGGACAGAGTGGACTCCAGCACCCCGTCGATCTTGATGCGGGCGAACCGCTCGGCCGCCTCCCCGTCCAGGGTGGCGGCGAAGGTGTCCCGCTCGGTCAGGACGTGCTCGTGAAACCGGCGCCGCAACTCGGGGTCGCGGACGAGGACGAAGTCCCAGGGCTGGGAGTAGCCGACGCTCGGCGCGGCGTGCGCCGCGGTCAGGACGCGGTGGAGCGTCCCGTCGGGCACCGGCGCCCCGGTGAACTGGCCGCGGACGTCCCGGCGGCGATGGATGACGTCGTAGAGATCCAAGGCAGGCTCCCGCTGCGCTCGGCCCACGCTCCGGGCGTGGGCACGTGGCCGCGAGGCCGGTCTTCGGACTCCCGGATCGACGCCTGGCCGTCCGCCTTCCCGGCCCGGGCGGGCCAGTGGCTGCGCTCTCGCGCGTGGACGGTGGCTCCCCGGTCACCGCGGCGGGCCCGTGCCGGATTCGCACCGGCTTCCCGATTCTCCCCGCTCGCGCGGGGCACCTCACATGATCGTGCCGCCCGGCATGCTAGCGCCGCGCCACGCGGACCCGCCGCCCCGCCGCCCGGGCCGGCCCGCCAAGGGCCGGGCCCGACCGCCGGCCGGGCGTGGAAATCCGGTCGCGGGCCGCGCCGTCCGCGACCAGTGTGGTCCGGGTGTACGCACTCGCCTCCCGCCCGCTGCCGGCCGGCCACCCGGCGGCCCGGCTGACCGTCGCCCTCGGCCGACCCCGGGCCGTGCCGCCGCCGCTGCTGATGCTGCTGGGCATGCTCTCCACGCAGGTCGGTGCGGCCGTCGCCAAGCAACTCTTCGGCAGCACCAGCGCCGGCGGTACGACCACGCTGCGGCTCGGCTTCGCCGCGCTGATCCTGCTGCTCGTGGCCCGGCCCGGGCTGCGGCTGGGCTGGCGCGCCGCCGGCCTGGTCGGGGCGTTCGGGCTCACCCTGGCGCTGATGAACCTCGCCTTCTACGCGGCGCTGCACCGGGTGCCGCTCGGCGTGGCGGTCACCATCGGTTTCGCGGGACCGCTGCTGGTGTCGCTCGCCGGCAGCCGCCGGCCCGCCGACGTGGCGTGGGCGGTCCTGGCGGGCGGCGGGGTGCTGCTGATCAGCGGGCTCGGCGGGACCGGGGTGGACCGGGTGGGGCTGCTGCTGTGCGTCGCCATCGCGGTCGGCTGGGCCGGGTACGTACTGCTCGGCAAGGCGGTCAGCGCCCGCGTGCCGGGCAGCCAGGGTCTCGCGCTGGGGATGGCCGTCGCCGCGCTCGCCGTACTGCCGTTCGGGGTCGCCGGCAGCGGCACGGCGCTGCTCGATCCGTGGACCCTCGCGCTGGGCGTCGCGGTGGCACTGCTGTCGTCGGTGCTGCCGTACTCGGCCGAACTGGCCGCGCTGCGCCGGATGCCGGCCCGGGTCTTCGCGATCCTGCTCAGCCTGGAGCCGGCGATCGGCGCGCTGGTCGGGCTGGTCCTGCTGGGCGAGCTGCTGGCCTGGCCGCAGGCGGCCGGTGTGGCGTGCGTGGTCGGCGCCGCGCTGGGCGCGACCCTGGTCCGCCCCCGCGCCACGAAGGCGCGCTGACGCCCCCTGGCGCCGCCGGCACCACCGGGGCATGCTGTGCCGATGGGCGTACGCGTCGAGCACGACGGGCCGGTGACCACGGTGATCCTGGACCGTCCGGCGGCCCGCAACGCGGTCGACGGGCCGACGGCCCGGGCCCTGGCCGACGCGTTCCGCGCCTTCGAGGCCGACCCCGACGCGGCGGTGGCCGTGCTCTGGGGCGCCGGCGGCACGTTCTGCGCGGGGGCCGACCTGAAGGCGATCGGCACCCCGAGCGGCAACCGGGTCGAGCCGGAGGGGGACGGCCCGATGGGCCCGACCCGGATGACGCTCGGCAAGCCGGTGATCGCCGCGATCTCCGGTCACGCCGTGGCCGGCGGGTTGGAGCTGGCGCTCTGGTGCGACCTGCGGGTCGCCGAGTCCGACGCGGTCCTCGGGGTGTTCTGCCGGCGCTGGGGGGTGCCGCTGATCGACGGGGGGACGGTCCGGCTGCCCCGGCTGATCGGCGAGAGCCGGGCGATGGACCTGATCCTCACCGGCCGGCCGGTGCCGGCCGAGGAGGCGTACGCGATGGGGCTGGTGAACCGGCTGGTCGCCCCGGGTGAGGCGCGGGCGGCGGCCGAGCGGCTGGCGGCCGAGATCGCCCGGCACCCGCAGACCTGCCTGCGTAACGACCGGGCCGCCGTGCTGGCCGGCGCGGGCCAGCCGGAGCCGGCGGCGCTGGCGACCGAGCTGGCGTACGGGATGGACTCGCTCGCCGCCGACGCGGCGGCCGGGGCGGCCCGGTTCGCCGCCGGTGCCGGGCGGCACGGCGCGGCCGTCTAGCGCAGGCGCCGCAGCGCGGCCGTCTAGCGCTGGCGGCACGGCGCGGCCGGCTAGCGCAGGTGCCGCAGCGCGTCCTCGATGGCACGGTGGAACGTCGGGTAGGCGTAGATCATGTGCCGGAGCCGGGCCAGCGGCACGGCCGCGTGCACCGCCACCACCAGGCCGGAGAGCACCTCGCCGCCGGCCGGCCCGACCGACGTCGCGCCGACCAGCACCCCCTGGTCGGCGTCGGCGACCAGCTTGACGAAGCCCTCGTTGCCGCTCTTGTGGATCCAGCCGCGCGCCGACGACGGCAGCTCGGCGAGGCCGACCTGCACGTTGATCCCGCGCTCGCGGGCCTGCCGTTCGGTGAGGCCGACCGCGCCGATCTCGGGGTCGGTGAAGGTGACCCGGGGCAGCGCGCGGTAGTCGGCGGGCGGCACCGCGCCGGCGGAGGCGCCCGGCCCGGCGGTGCCGGACGCGCTGACCACGCCGGCCGCGCCGCCCGTCACGCGGGCGGTGCCGCTGGCGTCCGGCCCGCCGTCCGCGCGCCGGACGTGGTCGAGCACGTCGGCGACGACGATCCCCGCCTGGTACATGGCGACGTGGGTGAACGCGCCCTCCCCGGTGACGTCGCCGACCGCCCACATCCCGTCGGTGACGCGCAGCCGGTCGTCGACGGCCAGGTACCGCTGGCCGGCGTCCACCCCGACGGTGTCCAGGCCCAACTCGTCGAGGTGGGCCCGACGGCCGGTCACCACCAGCAGCCGCTGCCCGGTGAACTCCGCCCCGTCGGCCCCGCGCAGCGTGAAGCCGCGCCCGTCGTGGCGGACCCGCTCCGCCCGTACGCCGGTGTGGATCTCCACCCCGTCGGCGCGCAGCGCGGCGGCGGCCACCTCGGACGCCTCCGGCTCCTCGACCGCGAGCACGCGGTCCGCCGCCTCGACGACGATGACGCGGACGCCGAACCGGGCGAACACCTGGGCCAGTTCCAGGCCGATCGCGCCGCCGCCCAGCACCAGCAGCGACTCCGGCAGCTCCTCGACCTCGATCGCCTGGCGGTTGGTCCAGTACGGCGTGTCGGCCAGCCCGTCGACCGGCGGCACGGACGGCTTGGTGCCGGTGCCGAGCACGATTCCGTGCCGGGCCTGGAAGACCCGCTCGCCGACCCGGACCCGGCCGGGGCCGTCGAGGCGGGCGCTGCCCCGGACGAACCGGCCGCCCTTGCCGGTGAAGCGTTCCACGGCGACCGTGTCGTCCCAGGTGTCGGTGGCCTCCTCGCGGATCCGCTTCGCCACGGGCGCCCAGTCGGGCCGGACCTGGGCGGTGCCGGCGAGCCCGTCGACCCGGCGCGCCTCGGCGATCGCGTTGGCCGCCCTGATCATCATCTTGCTCGGGATGCATCCCCAGTACGGGCACTCCCCGCCGACCAGGTCACGCTCGACGCCGACGACGGTCAGCCCGGCCTCGGCGAGCCGCCCGGCCACCTCCTCGCCGCCGACCCCGAGCCCGACCACGACCACGTCCACCAGTTCCGGCTCCGCCATCCCGCCAGCATTCCGCACCACCCGGTCTCCGACCACCCGGCCGGCGCGATATTCGCTGCCCGGGCGGTGGTCGGCCACCTACGGTGGCCGGATGCGCGCCCGCTTCTCCGCCGTCCACGACTGCTTCGCCGACCTGCTCGCCAGCGGCCGGGAGACCGGGGCCGGCCTGGCGATCTGGTACGACGGGGAGCCGGTCGTCGACATCGTCGGCGGGGAACGGTCGCCGGGGCGGCCGTGGCTGCCGGAGACGCTGGTGAACGTCTACTCGGTCGGCAAGCCCGTCGCCGCGCTCTGCCTGCTGATGCTGGTCGACCGGGGCCGGCTCGGCCTGGACGACCCGGTCGCCGCGCACTGGCCCGGCTTCCGCACCGCGGCCACCGTCCGGCAGGTGCTCGCGCACACCGCCGGACTACCGACCTTCCCGGTGCCCCGGCCGGCCGCCGCGATCGCCGACTGGGACCTGCTCTGCGCCGACCTCGCCGCCGCGGGGCCGGAGTGGCCGCCGGGTTCCGTCGCGGGCGAGCACGCCTGGACGTACGGGCATCTGGTGGGCGAGCTGGTGCGGCGGGTCGACGGGCGGTCGGTGGGCCGCTTCCTGGCCGAGGAGATCGCCGGGCCGTGGCGGCTGGACCTCGGCTTCGGCCTCGGCGAGGCGGACCGGCGACGCTGCGCCGAGCTGCGGTACGGCGACCCGGGGTGGCCGGACCGGGTGGCCGGCGCGCCGGGCTCGCTCTGGGCGCGGGCGCTGGACAACCCGCCCGGCGGGCGGGACCTGGCGGTGGTGAACAGCCCGCTCTGGCGGGGCGCGGAGGTGCCGGCGGTCAACCTGCACTCGACGGCGGGCGCTCTGGCCCGGCTCTACACTGGCCTGCTCGCCGGCGGCGTCCTCCACGGCGTACGCCTGTTCAGCCCGGAGCTGGTGGGCGAGGCGACGCGGGTCCAGTACGACGGCGACGACCTGCTGCTGGGCCGGCGCACCCGGTGGACGCTGGGCATGCAGTGGGAGGAGGACGGTAGTTGGGGCATGGGCGGGATCGGCGGCAGCTCCGCCTGGGCCGACCCCGCGCGCGGCTACACCTTCGCCTACGCCACGTCCCATCTGGCCGACCACGACCGGGTCGACGCCCTGGTGGACGCCCTGCACTCCTGCCTCTGACCCCCCGGGGCAGCGCGGCCGTCACGGGGCGGGCACGGGGACCGGGGCGGTCGCCAGGGCGGGCCCGGGGATCACCACGGGCGTGCCGGTCGGGGTGAGCAGGGCGCGGGCGGCCACCGCCAGCCGGCGGCGCCGCGGCACCAGCGCCCGGCCGGCGAAGACGTCGTAGTCCTGCGCGGCCACCTCGTCGAGGATGCCGCCGTAGAGCGCGTACGCGGTGCGCATGCACGCCTGCGAGGCGGGCGCGAGCAGCGTGATCCCGGGTGCCGCGGCGGCGTAGTGCGCTTGGGCGCGGCCCACCTCGTACGCGATCAGCTCCCGGATCCGGGGCGTGGCGCGCCCCCGGGCGCGGGCCTCGGTCAACTCCTCGCGGG
This sequence comes from Micromonospora sp. NPDC002717, assembly GCF_040295705.1. Lineage (NCBI taxonomy): Bacteria > Bacillati > Actinomycetota > Actinomycetes > Micromonosporales > Micromonosporaceae > Micromonospora > Micromonospora sp. NPDC002717. The sequence goes on from NZ_JBEOVW010000001.1 coordinate 464,568, forward strand.
TGACGCCGAACAGGGCGAGGTCGTCGTCGGGCAGGTACGTCCGCCCGCGCTCGAGATCCTCGCCGATGTCCCGGATGAAGTTGGTGAGCTGGAAGGCGAAGCCGAGCTGGCGCGCCGGCTCGCGCGCCGCGGCCGGGTCGGAGCTGCCCAGGATCGGCAGCATCATCGTGCCGATGACGGCCGCCGAGCCCTCCATGTAGTCGAGCAGGTGGTCGTAGGTGCGGTACGAGGTGACCGTCAGGTCCATCGCCATGCTCTTGAGGAACGACACGAAGTCGTCCCGGTCGAGATCGAAGACGGCGATGGTGTGCAGCACGGCCGGGAGCAGCGGGTCGTCGACCGGCTGGCCGTGCAGCCCGGCGACGAAGCGGCCGGCCCAGTCGTCGAGCCGCGCCGCGCGCTCGGCCGGGGACAACGTCTCGGTCCGGTCGACGATCTCGTCGGTGTAGCGGGTGAACCCGTAGAGGGCGTGCACGTGCCGCCGTTTCCAGGCGGGCAGCAGCCGGGTGGCGAGATAGTAGGTGCGGCCGTGGCGTCTGTGCACCGCACGGCAACGGTCATAGGCAGCGGTGAGATCCGTGTCCACCGGCCCTCCTCAAGTATCGACGCACCAATCGACGCAAGACGTAACCCTAGGGTACCCTCGGCCGCATGGCCAACGACGCAGTTGCCGGCAACACCCTCCACGTCACGCCGGCAGGCCCGGAGGACGGGGACGACCTCGTCGGCGCGGTCCTGGCCGCGTACACCAGGGATCTGGTCACGGCGGTGGACCGCACCCTGGCCGCCTTCCTGGCCGCCGAGGTCGCCTCGCTGGCCGAGATCGACGCGGCGATGGGCCGCTTCGCCGCGACGGCGCGCGACAGCGTGCTGGCCGGCGGCAAGCGGGTCCGGCCGACGTTCGCCTACTGGGGCTGGCGCGGCGCGGGAAGCGCGGAGCCGCTGCCGGCCGTGCTGCCGGCGTTCGCCGCCCTGGAGCTGCTGCACACCTTCGCCCTCGTGCACGACGACGTGATGGACGCCTCCGCCACTCGACGCGGCCGGCCGACCGTGCAGGTGGCGCAGGCCGCCCGGCACGCCGCCGCCGGGCACCGGGGCGACCCGCGTCGGTTCGGCGAGGCGGTCGCGGTGCTGGTCGGCGACCTCTGCATGGTGTGGGCCGACCGGCTCCTCGCGCACGCCGCCCTGCCGCCGGCCCGACTGCTCCACGTCCGCCGCTGCTACGACCAGATGCGGGTGGAGACGATCGCCGGGCAGTACCCGGACGTGCTCGGCGAGAGCGACGCGGCGAACTGGTCGGTCGACCGCGCGCTGCGGGTCGCCCGCTACAAGACCGCGAGCTACACGGTGCAGAAGCCGCTGCTCTTCGGCGCCTGCCTGGCCGGCGTCGACACCGACGCCCCGCTGACCGCCGCGTACACCCGATACGGGCTCGCGGTCGGCGAGGCGTTCCAGCTCTGCGACGACCTGCTCGGCGTCTACGGCGACCCGTCGGCCACCGGCAAGCCGGCCGGCGACGACCTGCGCACCGGCAAGCCGACCGCGCTGCTCATGCTCGCCCGGCAGCTCGCCACGCCGGCTCAGCGGCGCGTGCTGGACCGGGTCGGCGACGGGGTGACGGACGAGGAGATCGCCCGACTCGCCGACGTGGTCGCCGACACGGGCGCGGTGGACCGGGTCGAGACCATGATCTCCGACCGGGTCGCCGAGGCGCTCGCCGCGCTCGACGCCGCGTCGATCGACGAGACGGCGCGCACCGCGCTGACCGGTCTCGCCACCGCCGCCACCAACCGGCGGGCATGATGGGCAGCTTCGCACAGGGGGGTGATCGCGTGCGCACCGTGCACGGGCGTACGGACCGGGTGGTGGTGGTCGGCGCCGGCCTGGGTGGGCTGGCCTGCGCGCTGCACCTGGCGGGCAGCGGCCGACAGGTGACCGTGCTGGAGCGCGAGCCGGCGCCGGGCGGCCGGGCCGGCCGGCTCGGCGTCGACGGCTACGAGTTCGACACCGGCCCCACCGTGCTCACCATGCCGGACCTGATCGCCGAGGCGCTCGGCGCGGTGGGCGAGGAACTGGACGACTGGCTCGACCTGACCCCGCTCGACCCGGCCTACCGGGCCTACTACCCCGACGGTTCGACGCTGGACGTCATCACCGACACCGCCCGGATGGCCGCCGAGATCGCCCGGGTCTGCGGCCCCCGCGAGGCCGACGGCTACCTGCGCTTCGTCGACTACGCCCGGAAGCTCTGGCAGTGGGAGCGCGCCGACTTCATCGAGCGCAACCTGGACGCGCCCACCGACCTGCTCACCGGCAACCTCCTGAGGCTGCTGGCGGGCGGCGCCTTCCGCCGGCTCCAGACGAAGATCAACCAGTTCTTCCGCGACCCGCGCACCCAGCGGATCTTCTCCTTCCAGGCGATGTACGCCGGCCTCGCCCCGCACGACGCCCTGGCCATCTACGCGGTCATCGCGTACCTCGACTCGGTGGCCGGGGTCTACTTCCCGCGCGGCGGCATCCACGCGGTCTCCCGCGGCATGGCCGGCGCCGCCGAGAAACACGGCGTGCAGATCCGGTACGACACCACGGTGACCCGGGTGGAGACCGCGAACGGCCGGGCCACCGGCGTGCTGACCGCCGACGGGGAGCTGATCCCGGCCGACGTGGTGGTGCTCAACCCCGACCTGCCGGTCGCCTACCGCGACCTGCTGCCGCCGACCCGCCCCCGCAGGCTCACCTACTCGCCGTCCTGCGTGGTCCTGCACGTGGGATCCCGGCAGGGATATGGGAGGATCGCCCACCACAACATCCACTTCGGACGGTCCTGGAAGGGCACCTTCGATGAGGTCATCCGGCGCGGCGAGCTGATGAGCGACCCGTCCCTGCTGGTGACCAACCCGAGCCGGACGGACCCGTCGGTCGCGCCCGCCGGCCGGCACAGCTACTACGTGCTCGCGCCGGTGCCCAACCTCCACCGGGCGCCGTTCGACTGGCGGGGCGACCTCACCGACCGCTACGCCGACCAGCTCGTCGGGACCCTGGAGGAGCGCGGCTACGTCGGCTTCGGCGCGGGCGTCGAGGTGCTGCGGGCCGTCACCCCGGCCGAGTGGGCCGAGCAGGGGATGGCCGCCGGCACCCCGTTCGCCGCCGCGCACAGCTTCTTCCAGACCGGCCCCTTCCGCCCGTCGAACCTGCACCGGACGCTGCCGAACGTGGTCTTCGTCGGCTCGGGCACCCAGCCCGGCGTCGGCGTGCCGATGGTGCTCATCTCCGGCAAGCTCGCCGCCGGCCGCATCACCGGGGAATCCTGATGGCCCTCGCCCGCACACCCGAAAGGCACCTGCCGTGACCACCCGCGAGAAGCACCTCGTCGAGCTCGTCGACGACGCCGGGCACGCACGGGGCGAGACCACCGTGTCCGCCGCCCACCAGCCCCCGGGCCAGCTGCACCGCGCCTTCTCGGTGCTGCTCGTCGACCCCGACGGCCGGGTGCTGCTCCAGCGCCGGGCCGGGGTGAAGACCCGCTTCCCGCTGCGCTGGGCCAACTCGTGCTGCGGTCACCCCGCGCCCGGCGAGTCGCTGGTCGAGGCCGCCAACCGCCGGCTGCGCGAGGAGCTCGGCGCCGACCCGGTCGAGCTGACCGAGGTCGGGGTGTACGTCTACCACGCCGACGACCCGGCCACCGGCCGGGTCGAGTTCGAGTACGACCACGTCCTGCGGGGCGGGTTCCGGCCGGGCACGCCGCTGCTGCCCGACCCCGACGAGGTGGCCGAGCTGCGCTGGGTCGACCCCGTCGAGCTGGTCGCCGACCTCGACGCCGATCCCCGCGCGTACGCGCCCTGGCTCGGCGGGGTGGTGAACCGGCTGCTGCGGCCGACCGTCGGCCCGCCGAACACGGCCACGAGCCCCTCCGCGCTGCCGGCGGACGACGCGTCGGAGCGGTCGGGTGGCCGATGAGGCGCTGAGCGCGGGGGCGGTGGCCAGGCAGCTGGGGGTCGCCGTCACCACCCTGCGCACCTGGCACCAGCGCTACGGGCTCGGCCCGAGCGAGCACGTACCGGGACACCACCGGCGCTACACGCCGGCCGACCTCGCGCGCCTGGAGATCATGCGGCGGCTCACCGCCCAGGGGGTCACCCCCGCCGAGGCGGCCCGCTGGGCCCGTCGGACGCCGGAGGCCGCACCCGCCGCCGACGCCGATGCCCGCCCGCCCGCGCGTACCGCCGGCGCTCGGGACGGCGGCGGCCCGACGATCCCGGTCGGCCGGGCCGGGCCGGCCGCCCGGGGCCTGGCCCGTGCCGCCATGCGGCTGGACTCGGTGGCGATCAGCGAGGCGATCGCGCACGCCGTCGAGGCGGACGGGGTGGTCGCCACCTGGGACGGGCTGCTGCGCCCGGTGCTCGTCGGCATCGGGGAGCGGCACGCCGCCACCGCCGGCCTGATCGAGGTCGAGCACCTGGTGTCCCGGTGCGTGTCGGAGGCGTTCGCGGCGGTCGCCCGGGCCGGCGCGCCCACCGGGCCGCCGCGCGTCCTGCTCTCCTGCGCCGACGAGGAGCAGCACAGCCTGCCGCTGGAGGCGCTCGCCGCCGCGCTCGCCGAGGCCGGGGTGGGCTACCGGATGCTCGGTGCCCGGGTGCCGATGGCGGCGCTGGTCGAGGCGGTCAACCGGACCGGGCCGGCCGCCGTGGTCGTCTGGTCGCACGCCCCGGCCACCGCCGATCCCGCCCAGCTCACCGCCCTGCTCGCCGCGCCCCGCCGGCCGCTGCTGGTGCTCGCCGCCGGGCCCGGCTGGCCGGCGGACTCGCTGCCCGCCGGGGTGGTGCAGCCGCTCGACCTCAGCGAGGCGGTCTCGCTCGCGCTGGCCGTACGCGACTCGCTGGGCCAGTCCACCGCTGGCTGACCCGGGTGCCGGGACGGAAAGCCGTCCACTAGCGTCGGGGGTCCGCTGACCCCGACCCCCTTCGGGAGCGAACGATGCGCCCACGCGCCGTACTGGCATCCGGTCTGGCCCTTGCCCTTGTCCTCGGCGGCTGCGGCGACACCTCCGCGTCCCCGCCGGAGGCGGCCGGCCCCAGCCCCGTCGCCTCGGCGCCGCTGCCGCCGGAGCCGACCCCGACGGCCATCCCGCGCCCGACCCGCAGCACCCCGCCCCCCAAACGCCTGGTCCGGCCGCTGCCCAGCAAACTGCCGCCGGGCCTGCAGCGCAGCAGCGGCGTGCGGGCCGTGGCGCTGACCTTCGACGACGGGCCCGACCCGGTCTGGACGCCGAAGATCCTCGACCAGCTCCGCGCGGCGCGGGTCACCGCCACGTTCTGCGTGGTGGGCACCCAGGCCCGCCGCCACCCCGATCTGGTGCGGCGGATCGTGCGGGAGGGGCACCAGCTCTGCAACCACAGCTGGCGCCACGACCTGGACCTCGCCCGGCGGCCGGTCGCCGAGATCCGCAGCGACCTGGCCCGCACCAACGCGGCGATCCGGGCCGCGGTGCCCGGGGCCAAGGTGCCGTTCTACCGGCAGCCGGGCGGCCGGTGGACGCCCGAGGTGGTGTCGGTCGCCAAGCAGTTGGGCATGCGGTCGCTGCACTGGAACGTCGACCCGCAGGACTGGGGCAAGCCCACCACCGCGACGATCACCAAGCGGGTACGCGCCGCGGCCCGGCCCGGATCGGTCGTGCTGCTGCACGACGGAGGCGGCGATCGGGCCGCGACACTGGCCGCCTGCCCGCACCTGATCACCGACCTGAAGCGCCGCTTCGGCATCGCCCGGCTCCGTTAGACCGCCCCTGACCTGCGGTTTTGTGGCTCGTTGTGGCCAGCGCCATACCGGTTTGGTCGAGCGGCCGACCATCACGTAAGCTATCCAAGCCTCCGGCGGGGCCGGATGGGAGCAAGTCCGCTTGAAGTTGCGAGTGTGCAATGATGGCGGGGCCGCCCTCATCGTCTAGCGGCCCAGGACGCCGCCCTTTCAAGGCGGTAGCACGGGTTCGAATCCCGTTGGGGGCACGGTCCGGCTTCGGCCGGAGGCAACAAAGCTAGGTCCTGTGGAGCAGTTGGAGTGCTCGCCGCCCTGTCAAGGCGGAGGTCGCGGGTTCAAGTCCCGTCAGGACCGCCAGCGCTGACGCCGCGCCCACCATGCGCGGCGTTCTGCGTATCGGAGCGTGTGACCCTCCCGGCGGACAGCCCGCCGTGCGGGTAGCATGAACCGAGCAACACGGCCAGGTAGCTCAGTTGGTACGAGCGTCCGACTGAAAATCGGAAGGTCGGCGGTTCGACCCCGCCCCTGGCCACATAGCCTTTCGCCGGGCTACTGAAGCGCCGACCAGCGGAAACGCCGGTCGGCGCTTCTGCGTACGGGCTCCTGCCGTATCGATCGGCGTTGCCCGTGGTTGACCGCACTTCGCCGGTGATCACCGCCACATGTTGCACGTTCGCTGCACGCCGCTTCCTCGCCTGCCGGGTCGATCAGACTCGGTTTCGGTCCCTCTCGTGACCATTGCCGTCGCTACCCTCTGCTTGTGAACGACATCCGGGTGTCACACCGCGACCGAGAAGCGGTCGTGGTCCGGCTCGGCGTCGCTGCGAGCGAGGGGCGGTTGACCCTCGCGGAGTTCGAGGACCGGTCAACGCATGCCTACGCCGCGAAGACCTACGGCGAACTGGACGTCCTGGTGGCCGACCTGCCGACGCTAACGCGCGACCAAGTAGGCATGGCACGCGATCAAGCAGGCATGGCACGTGATCGCGAAGGCATGGCACTGTCGTTCTTGGCGCTCGCCGCAGGTGTGCTGTGGGTGCCGTTGTGGGATTACACCCGCGTTCTCCTTCCGGGAGTCGCCGGCGTCGTGTTCGGCTATTTCGCCTTACGCGCAGATACGCCACTTCTCTGCCGTGCGCTGGCAACCTTGGGAGTTCTCGGCGGGTCGCTATGCGTCGCACTGCAAGTCGCCTGGGTCGCCTACCACATCCTTGACTGAACGGCGCTACGCCCCAACCTGCTCGGCACCTGCACGCCATCGACGGGCGTGACCGCGAGATCGCCAAGGCGCTCTCGGAGCTGGCCGCGCATGGTGGTGTCGCACGGCTGCCCCGGCACATCACCATGCGCAGCTAGTTGGTGGCTAGTCCCGCCGCAGGACGAACCACCCCGCCGCAGCCCCTGCAAGGAGCAGTGCCACCACGAACAGTGCGGCTCCGACCGGGTAGGACATAGGGATAAGGAACGGCGCTTGCTGGATCAGCAAGCTCGCGCCGAGCAGCGCCTGGCCGCCGCCCATGCGGACGGGCTGGGATCGCTGGCGTGCTGGCATGCGTACAGCCCGCACCCAAGCCACGGGAAACCGTCGCGACATGGCGACGCGGACGCCGAACACAAACATGGCGAGGCTGAGGACGACGATCACGAGGCGCAAGGCAATCCAGACCGGGTCCGGGTCAGTCACGCTCATGCGGCCCATCATCGAGGAGAGCGTCAAGGCCGCAATCGCACATAGCCTTTCGCCGGGCTACTGAAGCGCCGACCAGCGGAAACGCCGGTCGGCGCTTCTGCGTCACGCCCCGAGAACACGTCTGCCCGGTCTGACCCTCGTTGACCCCGGAATCCCGCCGATGGCCCGTCCCGTGTCACACGTGGATTGCGCGGACTCACTGTGGGCCGGACGGACCGGATCACCCAGAACGCCGACCTGGCGGACCGGTTCGGAAAAGAATCAGGGCGACAGGGAGGGACCGTGAATCTGCTGAGTGTCCTGCCGCTCGCCTTCGTGATGATCGCCGGTCCGCAGATCATCAGCGCCATCTTCCTCGCCTCCAGCCGGAACGCGAAACGCAGCTCGCTCGCCTACCTGGTCGGCGCCGGGCTCGGCATCCTCGTCGCGCTGACCGTGTGGTACGTCGTCTTCCACACGGTGCATGGCGCCGGGAACGGGCAGCGCAAGCATGACGGCACGCGTCGCGTGATCGACTGGGTGGTGCTGCTGGTGCTGCTGGCGTTGATGGTGATGATCTTCGCCCGCCGCAGGCGAAGCCAGCCGCCGAAGTGGATGAGCAGGTTGCAGGAGGCCGAGCCGCGCTTCGCCTTCAGGCTGGGCTTCCTTCTCTTCATCGCCATGCCCAGCGACGAGGCGACCATGCTGGCAGTCGCCGGGAGCCTGGCAGGCCACGACAAGCCGTGGTGGAACCTGCTGCCGTTCCTGTGTCTGACGCTGCTGCTACTGGCATTGCCACTGCTCGCCCTGCTCGCGTTCGGTCAGCGGGCGACGGCAGCGCTGCCGAAGATCCGCGACTGGGCCAATGACCACTCGTGGTTGGTCAGCGAGGCGGTGATCCTGATCTTCGTGGCCATCGTCGTGTCCGGCCTGCTCTGATCACCGCCGCTCGCGGAGGATCTCCTCGTCGGGCAGTCGCCCGACCGGCCAGCCCCGGAAGCGACGCGGAGAAAGCTGCGCCTCCGCCGGGCCGGTCGACGCTGCCGTGGCCGACCGCGCGGGGCCGAACCCTGACGAAGGTGGGTACGCCCGCCTGTCGTTCGGGCACGGTGCGAGCCCCTGGCGGATCCCTACCGTCGACGCGTCACGACGGATCCTCAGGGAGGCAGCATGATCACTTCAACTGCGCTGGTGACACGCTTCGGCGCGGCGGCGGCGTCGGGCGCAACGGCCGGTGGTCGCTTTGCGTAGCGGCGGCCGGGCACTGCTCGTACTCCTGACGCTGCTGGCCGCACTGCTGGCCGGCAGCCCGGTCGCGGCCCAGGCGTCGGCGCCGGCGTTGAAGCTGCCGGCACCGACCGGCCGCTACCCGGTCGGCACCACCTGGCTGCACCTGACCGACGACGCCCGGCCCGACCAATGGCGGCCCGAGCTGCGCCGGGAGCTGATGGTGTCGCTCTGGTATCCGGCGGTGGCCGCGCCGGGCGCGCCGGCGCCCTACACCACCGCGGCGGTCTCCGCGCGGATCATCGCCGCCGAGGGGTTGCCCCTCCCGCCGGACCTGTTGACCACCGTACGCACCAACGCCCGCCGCGACGTGCCGGTCCGGCCGGCCGCCCGGGGCTGGCCGCTGGTGGTGCTCTCTCCCGGCTTCAGTCTCAGCCGGGAGTCGCTGACCGGGCTGGCCGAGGAGTTGGCCAGCCGGGGGTACGTGGTGGCCGGCGTGGACCACCCCCACGAGGCGCGGGGGGTCGAGTTCCCGGACGGCCGGGTCGCCGACTGTCTCGCCTGTGAGGCGACCGGGCAGGACAGGCTCCCCCGGGTGGTCGAGGGACGGGCGGCCGACGTGTCGTTCCTGCTGGACCGGCTGACCGGGCCGCGTCCGGTGTGGCGCGGCGCCCGGTTCATCGACGCGAGCCGGATCGGAATGGCCGGGCACTCCATCGGCGGCGCGAGCGCCGCGCAGGTGCTCCGCACCGACCGGCGGGTCGACGCCGGCGTCAACCTGGACGGCACCCACTTCGTCCCGGTCCCGGCGGGCACCGTGGCCAAGCCGTTCCTGCTGGTCGGCTCGGAGCGGCCGACGGACGCGAGCTGGCTGCGCGACTGGCCCGGCCTGACCGGCTGGAAGCGGTGGCTCACCGTCACCGGCAGTGGTCACCTCTCCTTCACGGACCGGCCGGTCCTCGGCGCCCAACTAGGCATGGATCCGGGCGCCATCCCGGGGGACCGGCAACTGCTGATCACCCGCGCGTACGTCGCGGCGTTCCTCGACGCGCACCTGCGTGATCGACCGCAGCCCCTGCTCGACGCACCGGCCCCGGCCTATCCCGAGGTGCGTTTCCGGGACGAGGCGGCATGACGAGGCGCCCGACGCCCTGACCCGTACTGGTCAGGGGGCAGGCAGCCGGAAAGGTCGGTGGGCCAGCACCACCCCTGGCCGCAGTCGTCGGGGATGCACGGTCCCTGCCCGCGCAGGACGCGGGTGGGGACCGGCGTCGTCTGCGGCTGGTCCGTCGTCACCGGCGCGACGAGGGCGGCCCAGGGTCGGGGGCCGCCCCGTCAGCGCCCCTGTTGCCGGCGCTGGGCCATCCCGCTCTGGATCGCCTCCCACACGCTTCGCCCGGCCTGCCGCAGCGTCTCCCCCGCCTGCTCCGCGAGCTGCGCCGCGCTCGGCGTCCCACCACCGCCGGCTTCGTCGGGCTGCTCGCGCGGCCCGCGCCCAGGCCCGCCCTGCTCCCCGCGGGCCTGCTCGGGCCCGCCCCGCTCCGGGCGCGCCTGGGCGGACGGGCCCGCCTCGCGCCCCGCCTGCTCCCGGGCGCGCTGGCCCTGCTCCCCGCCGCCGCCCGGGCCGCCGCCCGGCGTCGCCTGGCCCGCGCCCGGTCCCCCGCCCTGACCCGGGGCGCCCGGCTCCCGCAGGGACCGGTCGGCGACCGCGCCGATGGCGCCGACCTGCTGCCCGAGATCGTCGGTCGCGCCGCCGGGCCGCTCCCCGGAGGCGCTGACCTGCCCGCCCCGCCGCTCCGCCGCGCCCGCTGCCTGCCCGCCGGGTTGCCCCGCCGAGCCGGCGACCCGCCCGCCGGGTTGCGTTGCCGAGCCGGCGAGCAGCCCGCCGGGTTGCGTTGCCGCGCGGGCGACCTGCCCGCCCGGGCTCGCCAACTGCTGCGTCGCCCGGTTCACGTCGTCGATCGAGGCGATCGCCGTACGGGACAGGGCGTCGATGATCTGCGGATTGCGGTCGATGGTGCTCAGCGCCCGGTCGAGGATGTCGACCAGCTTCTCCAGGCGCACCTTGAGCTGTGCCTCGGCGTGCACCCCGGTCATGTCCAGCTCGACGCCCCGCAGGTGCACCCGGACGCCGGCGTCGAGCTGGAGGAGGTTGGCCACGCGCGCCCGCAGGGACAGGTCGGCGTCCAGCCCGTCCACGGCGAGCCGGATCGAGTCGACCGACACCTCCGGTACGTCGAGCAGGACGTCCGGCTCCGTCGCCCCCTCCTGCGCTGGCCCGGCGACCCGGTCCGGCTCCCGCTGCTGCGCGTTCTCGCTCATGCTCCCCGCTCCGCATCCTCCGGCCCGGTCCGGCCGGGACCGTCCGGCGCGCTTACCCGCTATCCGGTCGACCATCCCGTCCCGCCTCCGTCCCGCCCCGGGAAGGCGCGTCCGGCCGGCCGACGGCCGCCGTACGGGCGTACGAAAAGGGTGTCCGGAACCGGGCAGCGCGCGAAGCTGCACACCCGGGCATCAGCCGGTATGGTCCGGGCCTATGGGACAGGAGATGGCTGACCCGGCCGGCTTCCGGCAGGAGTACGACCAGTTCTCGTTGCGCAGCGTTCTCCTGGTCCCCGGCCCCGCGGATCAGGCGTTCGCGGTGTTCACCGACGCCCTGGCGGCCTGGTGGGTGACGGAGTACACGTGGTCCGGCCCGGAGCACCTGGCCGAGCTGGGCATGGAGCCGCGCGCCGGCGGGATGCTCTACGAGATCGGCCCGTACGGCTTCCGCTGCGACTGGGGGCGCGTGCTGACCTGGGATCCGCCCCGGCGGCTGGTCTTCACCTGGCAGATCGGCGCCGACCGGGCGCCGGTGCCGGATCCGGCGCAGGCGAGCGAGGTGGAGGTTCTCTTCCACGCGGACGGGCCGGAGCGGACCCGGGTGGAGGTCGAGCACCGGCACTTCGACCGGCACGGCGAGGCCGCGGAGGGCTACCGGCAGGCGCTGACCGCCGGCTGGCACGAGTTGCTCTCCCGCTACGCGACCACGGTGGCCCACGGCGCCGGCTGACCCGGCCCGCGCCACCCGCCGCCGCACCCGCCGGGCACGGGCACCGTCGCCGTGGCCCGAGCGTCAGTGGCCGATGCCCGGGCGGGTGCCGGGAGCCGTGGCGACTCCCCGGCCCCCGAGGTCGGCGCGGCGTCCCGCCTCCGCGCCGGAGCCGAACCCGCTGCCGACCAGCCGGCGCGGCGCGGCGGTGCGCAGGCGCGGGTACACCTCGGCGACGCGGTGCCGCACCCGATCCGACCGGTCGGCCAGCACCAGCGCGACCGACGACCCGCCCGAGTCGGCGGCCGCGTGGGCCTCGGCCGCCCTCAGCCGCACGCCGATCACCTGGGCGAAGCCGGCCAGCCAGGAGCGCCGGAAGGCGGCGGGATGCTCGCCGGGCGGCACCTCGGCCGCGGCCAGCCCGTGCGCGGCCTGCACGAGCAGCGACGTGAAGAGCAGGTCGACACGTTCCAGGTCGCTGGCGAAGCCGAACAGGTGCATGGCGAAGCCGCTGCCCTGTCGACGGCGGACGCAGCGGCAGCGCAGCGGGTCGGCGACCGCGGCGAGCAGGCCGGCCTTGTCCCGGGCGTACGGGGCGACGACCTCGACCACCCGGTCGCCCACCGGGTCGGTGGCCGGGTCCCGGGCGGCCAGCAGCGCCCGGTCCACGCCGTAGCGGGCGATCAGCTCGGTGGCCTTGGCGGTGAAGGCCGCCGACTCGGCGGGGGTGCAGGCCGGGTCCTCGGCCTGGGCCAGCAGCTTGCGCACCTTGCTGAGCATGGCCTCGGACATGCCCCCAAGCCTGTCACGCGGGCGGGTCGACCCGGGACGGCGGCGGCCCCCGGATCAGCCGGCCCGGCTGCGCAGGGTGGCCACCGTCGAGCCGGCCAGGGTGAGCAGGCAGTCCGGCAGCAACCCGTCGGCCGCCGCCGCCCCGAACAGCGCCTCGCCGGTGTCGGCGTCGGCGTTGGCGTACGCGCTGACGAAGCGGGCCACCCAGCGCGTGTCGTAGTCCGCCTCGTCGATCCCGGGAAAGTCCAGCGCGCACGTGCCCGGCGGCACCGGCCCGCCCACCATGGTCGCGGCGAGGCACCAGGCCACCCCGTACGCGCCGGCCAGGCCGGAGCGGTCGACGACCGCGTCGAACGCCCCCACCACCGCGTCGCCGTCCCCGGCCAGCGCCGAGCGGAGCACGGCGGTCGCGTCGTCGAGCGTCTGCTGTGGTGATTCCGTCACGCACCGCACGGTAGGGCAGCGGGTCAAGCGATCGGCGATGGTGACTCTCCGTGCGCATGGCGGGCGACCTGCGGATTGAGTCGCCTCCGTGGTCCCGCCGCACATGTCGGCACGCTAATGTGCGCAGCGGACCTTCGCCGGAGGAAGGACGACCATGCTCAAGTCACGCGCCTCGCGGGCGGCCACCCTGGCCGCCTGCGCGACGTTCCTGCTCGCCACCAGCGCCTGCGGGACCGAGGGGCCCGACGAGGCGACGACCCACCAGGTGCGCCTCTACGGCTCCGACGGCAACATGCTCAACTCGTACCCCGCTGAGCTGAAGGACCGCGCCAGCCTCGTCGACGGCATGAAGGGCACCACGCCGATGACGCCGCTGCCGGAGAGCTTCAAGAACCGGCTACGGTCCGTCGACCCGCGACTGAACGACTTCCTCTACACCGCCGAGACGTACGACGCGGTGGTGATCAGCGCGATCGCCGCCCAGCTCGCCGGCAGCACCGACCCCGCCGCCATCGCCAAGCAGATCGTCGGCGTCACCAACGAGGGGCAGCGCTGCGAGGACGTGGCGTCCTGCCTGGCGTTGGCCCGCGCCGGCCAGGACCTGGAGTACCGCAGCGTCTCGATGACCCGGGCCGGGTTCACCGACGCCGGCGAGCCGGCGACCGCCAGTTATGCCACGGTGCACTTCGACGGCCAGCAGCTCAACGACGGCAAGACGGAGTTCGTCGGCGCCGGCGACGAGTCGGCGGCGAGCACCGAGGCCCCGCCGAAGGGGAAGAAGCAGCGCGGTGGCCGCACCGACCGCAGCGACGGCTCCCCGCTGGTCGTGGGCGGCCTGCTGCCGATGACCGGTGACCTGGCCTTGGCGTATCCGCCGATGGCCGCCGCGGCCGCCCTGGCGATCAAGGAGATCAACGCGGCCGGCGGCGTGCTCGGCGAGCCGGTGGTCTGGATCGACGGCGACGACGGCACCAACCCGAAGGTGGCCAAGGCCACCGTGGCGAAGCACGTGGAGCAGAACGTGCACGTCCTCATCGGCGCCGGCGCGTCCGGGATCTCCCGCGAGGTCCTGCCCGACGTGGTGCGGGCCGGAAAGGTCCTGTTCTCCTCCTCGAACACCGACGCCGGGCTGACCAAGCTGGACGACAACGGCCTCTACTTCCGCACCGCCCCGCCGGACAGCCTCCAGGGACGGGCGCTGGCCGACGTGATCCTCCGGGACGGGCCGCAGAAGATCGCGATCGTGGCCCGCAAGGACTCCTACGGCGAGGGCCTCCAGGCCACCGTCAAGGCGGAGCTGGAGCGTACCGGCGTCGACGGCGACCGGATCAAGCTGCTGACCTACGAGCCGCCGGCCGACGCCAAGGCCAACCCCGTGGACTTCACGGCCGGGGCGAAGGAGATCAAGGACTTCGGCGCGGACGCCGTGCTGATCATCGGGTTCGCGGAGTCGGCGCAGGTGATCCGCGCGCTCGCGGACGCCGGCGTGGAGATCCGGCACTGAGCCGCTGACCCGTCGCACGCGGACGGCCGCACCGGATAACCGGTGCGGCCGTCGTCGTCATGCCGCCGACGCCACGACGGGGTGCCGGTACCGCCGCCGCGGGTGCCGGCGCGCCGCCGCGCGGATGCCCCCGGTCAGCGGGACCGTCGCCGCTCCAGGAAGTCGGTCATCCGCCGGTGCTTCTCCTCGTCCTCGAAGAGCACCGCCTGGCTGACCAGGTCGAGGTGCGGGTGCGCGGCGGCCGGCGCGTCGACCGCCAGCTTGGTCAGCCGCAGCGCCAGCGCGGACCCCTTGGCCATCTCGTCCAGCAGCCCGTGCGCGGTGGGCAGCAGCTCGTCGGGCTCGGCCACCACCCGGTTGACCAGGCCGATCCGCAGCGCCTCCTCGGCGTCCACCCGGCGGCCGGTGAAGAGCAGTTCCTTGGCCCGGGCCTCCCCGACCAGTGCCGGCAGCCGGTGGGTCGCGCCCGCGCCGGCCAGGATGCCCAACCGCACCTCCGGCTGGCCGAACACCGCACGCTCGGTGCAGACCCGCAGGTCGCAGGCGTACGCCAGCTCGGCGCCGCCGCCCAGCGCCGGCCCGTCCACCGCCGCCACGGTCGGCATCGGCAGCGCCCTGATCCGGGCGAAGGCGGCGGAGTTGATCGCGGCGAGCGCGTCCAGCCGGCCCCGCTCGCGCAGTTGCCCGATGTCCGCCCCGCCGGCGAAGATGCCCTCGGTGCCGCCGGTGAGCAGCAGCAGGCGGGGGCGCGCCTCCAGCTCCGCGCAGACCTGGTGCAGCTCGGCGATCAGGTCGGCGTCGATGGCGTTGCGCTTCTCCGGCCGGTCGAGCGTGACCACCAGCCGGTCCGGCCGCTCCTCGACCCGCAGCCCGCTCACGACTTCACCCCGCCTTCCCAGCGGTAGAAGCCCTGACCCGACTTCTTGCCCAGCCTGCCGGCGGCCACCATCTCCACCAGCAGCGGCGGCGGCGCGAACCGGTCCCCGTACGCGGCCTGGAGGGTGCGCGCGATGTCCAGCCGCACGTCCAGCCCGACCAGGTCGGTCAGCTCCAGCGGACCGATCGGGTGCCGGTAGCCGAGCACCATCGCCTTGTCGATGTCGGCCGGGCTGGCCACCTCGTCGGCGACCATCCGGATCGCCTCCAGGCCGAGGGTGACCCCGAGCCGGGAGGTGGCGAAGCCGGGCATGTCGCGTACGACGACGGGGTCCTTGCCCAGCCGGCCGGCGAGCGCGACGGCCGCGGCGGTGGTCTCGTCGGCGGTGGCCGGGCCGACCACGACCTCCAGCAGCGCCATCGCCCAGACCGGGTTGAAGAAGTGCAGCCCGACGAAGCGCCCGGGTCGCGCCAGCCCGCCGGCCAGCTCGGCGATCGAGATGCTGGACGTGTTGCTGCCCAGCAGCGCCGGACGCAGCGCCTCGGCCTCGCGCAGCACCGCCCGCTTGAGGTCCGACCGCTCCGGCACGGCCTCCACCACCACGGCCGGCTCCTGCGCGACCTCGGCGAGCGCGGCTCGCAGCGTCACCCGCCCCCGGTTCGTCGCGGCCTGGTCGGCGGTCAGCTTGCCGCGCCCCACCGCCCTGTCCCACAGCTCACCGAGCCGGTCCACGGCCGCGGCGCCCCGGGCCCGGTCCACCTCGACCAGCTCGACGGCGTGCCCGGCCCCGGCCGCCACGTACGCGATGCCGAGCCCCATCGTGCCGGCCCCGACGACGACAAAGCGGTCGCTCATGACGCCTCCCTGCCTCCGGCGGCGACCCGGGGTTGACCCGCGCTCCGCCACCCGCTCCACTCGCTCATGGGCCGACCCTATGCAGCGACGCTCGCCCCGGCATGCGTGGGGGCGGCGCGGATCGGGTACGACGGCCGTCAACCGAGGGAAGGACGAACCGAGATGAGCCAGGCACCGGAGACCGTGGACAGTGCGGGCGCGGCGGAGACGGTGGAGACCCGCGGGGACGAGCGGGTCGACCTGCTGCGCGCGGACACCAACAACGACGGCCGCACCGACGTCTGGGTGGCCGACACCGACGGGGACGGCAGGCCCGACCTGTTCCAGTTCGACACCGACCACGACGGCAAGGTGGACGTCACGATGGTCGACCTCGACGAGGACGGCACCCCGGACGAGGTGGTCGACGGTGACGGCGGCCTCCCGCCCGAGCAGCTCCCCCCGACCGTCCAGGTCTGAGGCGTACGCAGGTCGTCCGGGGTGCCGCCGCGCTGCGGGCCCCGGGCGTCAGCCGGCCAGGCGCAGGGTGGCCAGGTAGTACGGGGCGTCGTGATCGTCCACGTCGGTCAATCGCCAGGCGGTGCCCCGGACCAGCTCGGCGAGTTCGTCGGGCGAGCAGACCAGGTAGTCGAACCACTCGGTGCCCAGCTCCCGGTAGCGCAGGCGGAGCCGGAGCTGCCCGCCGAGCCGGCCCCGGCGCCGGTTGCGCTCGTGGTAGCCCGTGTGCAGCGGGTCCCGGGTGCCGTACGGGTCGGTGCCCTGCGCGATGACCCGCGCGCCCGGCCGGGCCAGCGCGGCGAGCGCCGCCAGCAGGGCCGGGGCCCGCTCCCGCCCCTCCAGCAGCCCGACGTTGTTGCCGAGCAGCAGGAACGTGTCGTAGCGCCGGCCGTCGGCGGCGTGCGAGTCGACGGTTCCGTGCACCAGCTCGCGTACGCCCCGGCGGCGACAGACGGCCAGCGCGCCGGCCGAGGTGTCCAGCCCGGTGACCGGCACGCCCCGTTCCTGGAGCAGCAGCGCGATCCGGCCCGCCCCGACCCCGACGTCCAGGGTGGCGCCCTCGACCCGGTCCACCGCCCGGTGGTCGTACGGCTGCCAGTCGGCCGGGCCGTCCAGGTAGTGCGCGGCGGGCGCGCCGTTGATCAGCCCGTCGTCCCGCTCGATGATCTCGATGACCGGCCTCGGCAGCCGCCCGCCGGCCAGCGGCCGGGGGCCGATGCCGGTGGCGACGGCGAGCGCGTCGCGCAGCATCTCGCCGAAGACGTCACCGATCCGTGGTTCCACCGTCACGGCTTCACGCTATCCGGCCGGTCAGTCAGCCGCGGCGGCCGTATCCTGGCGGGGTGGCCACACTGGACCGCCTCGCCGCGGAGAAATACATCCTGCTGACGACGTTCCGCAAGGACGGGCGGGCGGTGCCGACGCCCGTCTGGGCGGTCCGCGACGGCGACGCGCTGGCGGTGTGGTCGGCGGCGGATTCCGGCAAGGTGAAGCGGATCCGGCGCAGCGGAGACGTCACGGTCGCGCCGTGCGACGTCCGGGGCCGCCCGCACGGCGAGGCGGTGCCCGCCCACGCGACGCTCTGCGGCCCGGCCGACACCCGACGGGTCCGCGACCTGATCAAGCGGAAGTACCGGATGATCGGGCGGCTCAGCCTGCTCGGCAGCCGGTTGCGCCGGGGCGAGGGCGGCACGGTCGGCATCCGGGTCTCGCTCGCCGGCCGGCCCTCGGGCGGCGACTGACCCACGGCCGGCCCTCGGGCGGCGACTGACCCACGCCCGCCCCCTGCCGTCGCCGCTGCTCCCGCCGTCGCCGCGCGGCGGCCGGGGCGCCTGTGCGGCCGGCATGCGCAACCGGTCCGGCCGCGGGCGGCGACCCGCCGGGCCCCGACACGACGAAGGGCGGCGGACCGTGTCCGCCGCCCTTCGTGCACACCCGTTGCCTTCCGGCCGTCAGTCCCCCTGGCGCTGCTGCGGGATCTGCCCCTGTAGCAGGGCTCTGACCTCCGACTCGCGGTACCGGCGGTGGCCCCCCAGGGTGCGGATGGCGCTGAGCTTGCCAGCCTTGGCCCACCGGGTCACCGTCTTCGGGTCGACACGGAACATCGACGCCACCTCGGCCGGCGTGAGTAGCGGCTCTGGTTCGTGCGTTCGCGATGCCATCGGTCACTCCTCCACATGTATAGACATCGGCCGGGGTCCCGCCGGTCGACGCGTCTCCCATGGTCCGGCTAGTCCCCGATGTCCGACATGGGCCGAACGGCCGAACGTCCCTAGACGGACGGATGAACCATGCCCGATTTATGCGACTTTTACACGGCAGAAAGTACCTTATTCGGACTCATGATCACGGTTCGTGATGCGTCAACTACGAGGACGCCTCGCCTTCGCGGCCCCGCCTGGGCGAATTGTCGTCAGTTGCACCGTTCCAGCAGCTGCACCGCGCGCCACCGCGCGACCAACTTGTCGTACGCCGCCGAGGCCTCCTCGGCCTCGCCCCGGGACAGCCCGGCGAGCCCGCTCGCCACCAGCTCGGGCGAGTCGTCGGCGGCCAGCGTTTCGTCGGAGAGCAGGTCGACCAGGCCGCCGTAGTCCAGCTCCACCATCGAGCGGGGGTGGAACTCCTCCAGCCAGCGGGCGGCCTCCTCGACCGCCTCCGTGATCGGCGCGTCGCCGACCGACTTGCGCAGCACCGACAGTGCCCGCGACGACCGGCGCCGCGCCTTCGAGATCTCCGTCCGGAAGCGCAGCGCCCGCCGGCCCGGACGGGTCACGTGGTGCCGCTCCTCCGGGTCGAAGAGCACGAACCAGCGCAGCGGCACACCCCACGTCGCGATCTGCTCGTGCAGCCGGGGCACGCCGTGCTCCAGCACGCGGGCTCCGCTGCGCCAGTCCTCCACCACCGCCTTGGCCTGCCCGGCGAGCACCGGCGGCACGAACGCGTCGGCCAGCACCGGCGGCACGCCGTCGCGCGCGCTCAGCGCCGCCTCGGCCACCCGGATGCGCAGGTTCCACGGGCAGACCAGCAGCGTGTCGTCGGCCTCCAGCACGTACGCCTCGTCCGGC
The DNA here is from genome assembly GCF_040295705.1 of Micromonospora sp. NPDC002717. Lineage (NCBI taxonomy): Bacteria > Bacillati > Actinomycetota > Actinomycetes > Micromonosporales > Micromonosporaceae > Micromonospora > Micromonospora sp. NPDC002717. The sequence continues at coordinate 483,783 of NZ_JBEOVW010000001.1, forward strand.
AGGTCGGGCAGCCGCGTCCAGCCCGCGCCGAGCGCCTCGATCACGGACGTCCGTTGCCGGCCGGGCCCCTCCACGGGGGCCACCGCCCGCCCCTGCTCGACGTAGCGGCGCCAGTACGTCTGGCGGTCCCGGTCGAAAGCGGTCAGGGGCTCGTACACGCGCAGGTAAGAAGCGAAGAGCGACGGCACGGCGCGATCCTCCCACGAATCGGAACCCGACCGTCGTCGGCGCCGCGATCACGCGCGCCGTGGGCGGTCGGACGGCGTCGGCCGATACTAGGCTCAGCGGCACCGGCAGCATCCCGCCGGCGTCCACAGGTCCGCGTCCCACAAGGCCGCACCCCCCCACACCAGGAGCTACTCATGGGCGTATTCGCCAGCAACGACGACCCGGGATCCACCGGCCACGAACAGGTCGTGTTCTGCCAGGACAAGCAGTCCGGCCTGAAGGCGATCATCGGGATCTACTCCACCGCGCTCGGCCCCGCGCTCGGCGGCACCCGGTTCTACCCGTACGCGAGCGAGGAGGCCGCCCTCGCCGACGTGCTCGACCTGTCCCGGGGCATGGCGTACAAGAACGCCCTGGCCGGGCTGGACCTCGGCGGCGGCAAGGCGGTCATCTGGGGTGACCCCGAGCGGATCAAGAGCGAGGCGCTGCTGCGCGCCTACGGCCGCTTCGTGGAGTCCCTCGCCGGGCGTTACTACACCGCCTGCGACGTCGGCACCTACGTGGCCGACATGGACGTGATCGCCCGGGAGACGTCGTACGTCACCGGCCGCAGCGTCGAGCACGGCGGCGCCGGCGACTCCTCGGTCCTGACCTCCTGGGGCGTGTTCCAGGGCATGCGGGCCGCCGTCGAGCACGTCTGGGGCACCCCGACCCTGGCCGGCAGGCGGGTCGGCGTGGCCGGCCTGGGCAAGGTCGGCAAGTACCTGGTCGGCCACCTGCTCGGCGACGGCGCCGAGGTGGTGGCGACCGACGTCAACCCGAAGGCCCTGGAGTGGGCGCGCAGCACCCACCCGCAGGTCGCGCTCGTCGACGACGCCGCCGCGCTGGTCGCCGCCGACATCGACGTGTACGCCCCGTGCGCGCTCGGCGGCGCGCTCAACGACGACACGGTGCCGGCGCTGCGCGCCAAGGTGGTCGCCGGTGCGGCGAACAACCAGCTCGCCCACTCGGGCATCGAGAAGCTGCTGGCCGACCGCGGCATCCTCTACGCCCCGGACTACGTGGTGAACGCCGGCGGCGTGATCCAGGTGGCCGACGAGATCGAGGGCTTCAACTTCGAGCGGGCCAAGCTGCGCGCGACCCGGATCTACGACACCACCCGGGAGATCCTCCAGCTCGCCGACGCCGAGGGCGTGCCCCCGGCGGTGGCGGCCGACCGGCTGGCGGAACGGCGGATGGCCGATGTCGGCCGGCTGCGCACGATCCACCTGCGATGAGCGTCACGGAGGCGGAGCCGGCCCGGTTCCGCCTCCGGCGCCGCCGCACCGAAGCGCGCCGTTAAGCTGATTTCGTCGGGCTTTGTCCGGTGTCACGGGCGCTCCCGGCACCGCTCCTTACCCGGTACAATCGGTGACGGCTGGATGACCGCGACGCGCGGCACCGGTCGACGGTAACCCGAGGTGCCGAACGATGGCATCCCCATGTACCGTAAGAGCTACGAGAGATGCCTGACGTCATCGGGGCCCGCCTTCGGGCTGCCCCGCATTCTGTGCGAGGGGGTCGAGCCATGGGGCGCGGCCGTGCTAAGGCCAAGCAGACGAAGGTGGCGCGGGAGTTGAAGTACCACTCCCCGAACACCGACCTCACCGCCTTGCAGCGCGAGTTGGCGGGTGCTGGTAAGTCTGAGCACAACTTCGACGACGACTACAAAGAGTATGTCGACGACGATGATGAGGATCACGCGGACGAAGACCCGGATCCCTGGGTACGTCCGACCCGCTGACCTCCGGTCGCAGCTGAGCACGCGGTAATCCCCCGCGTGCTCACGCATGTGCCCATCCGAAGCGGCGCCAACACCGACGATCAGGGACCATGCCGTCCCGGAGGCGACTCCGGCTGCTCGGCAGGTCCCTGATCCCGGTGTGGCCCGCCTCAGCGGGGCCGGTTGTTCCAGTTGTAGAACGTCGGGATGTTCTCGAAGTGGTTCCAGGCGCAGACGGCGCTCGCGCCGTCGCCGCCCGCCACCTCCGCCCGTAGCCGCCGCGCGGCCTCGGCCTCGTGGAGCAGAGCGCTGAGTCCCGGCGCGGCTTCCCGCACCCGATCGGCGACCTGGCCCGTGGCGGCGTCCACCCCACGCTCAGGCTGCCGGTGACTGGTGGTCTCGGGCATGCTCCAACACTCCCTCCAGTAGGTGGATCTTGCTGTTGCGGCAGTGCGCGGTCTCCGTACCGTCGAAACGCCCCAGCTCGAAGTAGCGGTTGGCGGCGTGGCCGCCGCCGCAGAAACCGAAGTAGGGGCAGGACGAGCGGCACGCCTCGACACCGGCGAGGAACTCACCGACCCAGGGCGTCCGGCCCGCGTGGGCGAGGATGTCGGCCAGCGGCGTGGTCAGCACGTTGCCGCTGCTGAAGTCGCCGTACCGGACGTCGGTGAAGCCGGCCAGCTCGGGCGAGAGCACCGTCACCGAGCCGTCGTGGCCGACGGTCGGGATCGGGTCCAGCCGCCGGGGCAGCACGTCGTCGGCGGTGCCGTCCAGCACGGCGGCGGCGTACCGCAACGACCACTCGACCTCGCGCAGGTGGATCCGGGGCTCCCGGCGCCAGGCCGCCACCAGCTCCGCCCAGAACGCGGTCACCGCCCGGGCGTCGTGGGAGTTGTCGCGGAGGTTGACCCCCTCGGTCTCCTCGATGTTGACGCCGAGCACGTCACACCCCAGGCCGAGGAAGTAGTCGTACAGCTCGGTGGCAAGGCCCGGCTCCGGGCGGCCCACCACCGCCAGCGCCGAGAACGGCAGCCCGTGCCGGCGCAGCGCCGCCACCCCGCGCACGATCCGGTCGTACGCCGGCCCGCCGGCCCGGGTGACCCGGTCCCCGTTGCGCTCCCGCGGGCCGTCCACGCTCACGCTCACCCGCACCCGATGCTCGGTGAAGAACGCGCACCACGCGTCGTCGATCAGCGTGGCGTTGGTCTGCACGTGGTGCTCGACCTCGGGCCCGAAGGGCGCGATCAGCGCGGCGAGATGCTCCCGGCCGGTGGCGAGCGGCTCCCCGCCGTGCCACACCACGGAGAAGCGGCCCGCCGCCGCCCACGGGTTGACCGACGCGGCCACCGCCTCGGCCACCGACACCGGCATCCGCCGGTCGACCGCCCGGAACGGCAGGTAGCAGTAGGCGCAGTCCAGGTTGCACAGGGTGGTCGGCTGCATCACGACGTACGAGGGGACGGCGGCCAGGCCGCGCATCCCGCTGAACGACTGTCCCCGAGCAGCCATTGCCCTCCTCCGCGCCTGAAGGGCTGTCGGGCCCCGGTGAGGGGGTTGCCCCGACAGCGTTGAGGGTGCCCCTCAGGCTAGGCGGCGACGGCCACTCGGGTGAAGCCCTGATCAGGTGCCCGTACGGTCACCGGGGCGTGATCATCATCCCCGGGTGTGCTGCCCGATCATCTGCACGTTGCCGGAGCCCTCGATGATCTCGCCGGCCTGCCACGCGTCGACGCCGCGGCCGGTCAGCGTGGCCAGCGCGCGGTCCGCGTCCTCGGCGGAGACGATCGCGAACATGCCGACGCCCATGTTGAACGTCGCCTCCATCTCCGGGTCCTCGATCCGCCCCTTGGTCTGGATCAGGTCGAAGATCGGCTGCGGCTTCCAGGTGGACCGGTTGACCACCGCGTCGACGTGCTCGGGAAGCACCCGCACGAGGTTGCCGGGGATGCCGCCGCCCGTGACGTGGGCGATGGAGCGCACCTCGGCCTCGGCGATCAGCTTGAGGCAGTCCTGCGCGTAGATCTTGGTCGGGGTGAGCAGCTCCTCGCCGAGGGTGCGCTGCCGGCCGAAGTCGTCGATCACCACGTCGAGCCGCATCCGGCCGGCGCCCAGCAGCACGTGCCGGACCAGGGAGTAGCCGTTGGAGTGCAGGCCGGAGGAGCGCATCGCGATCACCACGTCGCCCACCTCGACCCGCTCCGGGCTGAGGATGTCGGCCTCCTCCACCACGCCGACGCCGGTGGCGGAGATGTCGTACTCGTCCGGGCGGAGCACGCCGGGGTGCTCGGCGGTCTCGCCGCCCAGCAGGGCGCAGCCCGCGTACCGGCAGCCGTCGGCGATGCCGGCGCCGATCTCGGCGACCTTGTCCGGCACGACCTCGCCGGTGGCGATGTAGTCGAGCAGGAAGAGCGGCTCGGCGCCGCAGGCGACCAGGTCGTCGACGACCATCGCGACGAGGTCGATGCCCACCGTGTCGTGGATGTCCATCTGCTGCGCGATCACCAGCTTGGTGCCGACGCCGTCGGTGGACGAGGCCAGGATGGGGTTCTTGTACTTCTTCGTGTCCAGCCGGAACAGCCCGGCGAAGCCACCCAGGTCGCCCATCACCTCCGGGCGCCGGGTCTGCTTCACCTTCGACTTCAGCAGCTCGACCGCCCGGTCGCCCGCCTCGATCGAGACCCCGGCGTCCGCGTACGAGACCGACCTCTTGCGCGCCGGCCGGCCGGTGCCGGCCGTCCAGGGCTGACGGTCGCCGCCGGCGCCGGTCGGGCTGCTTCCTGCGCCGCTGCGCTCGGACACGTGCGTCACGGTTCTCCCCTTTGTGGTTCTGGCGCCGCGCCGGCGGTGACCGGCCGCGCCGGGTGGTGCTACGGGCGGTGTGTGGTCGCGCCGCCCGGAGTGGCGACGAGCGGAGGGGTGGTGTGCTCGGGGGCGTCGGGCGCCGCAGTGACGCGCCGGCCCACCCCCTCGAGCACGTGCTTGCCGATCAGGTTGCCGGCGGGCAGGTCGATCGGGTATTCCCCGTCGAAGCACGCGCGGCACAGCCGGGTCTTCGGCTGCTCGGTGGCGGCGATCAGACCCGGAAGCGAGACATAGCCCAGCGTGTCCGCGCCGATCGACCGCCGGATGCCCTCGTTGTCCAGCCCGTTGGCCAGCAACTCGGCGCGGGTGGCGAAGTCGATGCCGTAGAAGCAGGGCCAGCGGACCGGCGGCGAGGAGATGCGCACGTGCACCTCCAGCGCGCCGGCCTCGCGCAGCATCCGCACGATCGCCCGCTGCGTGTTGCCGCGCACGATCGAGTCGTCGACCACGACCAGCCGCTTGCCCCGGACGTTCTCCCGCAGCGGATTGAGCTTGAGCCGGATGCCGAGCTGGCGCAGGGTCTGCGACGGCTGGATGAAGGTCCGCCCGACGTACGGGTTCTTCATCAGGCCGGCGCCGTAGGTGATCCCGGACTCCTCGGCGTAGCCGATGGCGGCCGGGGTGCCGGACTCCGGCACCGGGATGACCAGGTCGGCCTCGACCGGGTGCTCCTTGGCCAACTGACGGCCGATCTGCACCCGGGCCGCGTGCACGTTGCGGCCGGCGATCGTGGCGTCCGGACGGGCGATGTAGACGTACTCGAAGAGGCAGCCCTTGGGCTCCGGGGCGGCGAACCGGCTGGAACGCAGGCCGTCCTCGTCGATCGCGATCAGCTCGCCGGGCTCGACCTCGCGGACCACGCTCGCGCCGACGATGTCCAGGGCGGCGGTCTCGCTCGCCACCACCCAACCGCGCTCCAGGCGGCCCAGCACCAGCGGGCGTACGCCGTGCGGGTCGCGGGCCGCGTAGAGGGTCGACTCGTCCATGAAGACGAAGCTGAACGCGCCGCGCAGCTGCGGCAGCACCTCCAGCGCGGCCGCCTCCACCGACAGGTCGGGGCGACTGGCCAGCAGCATCGTCACCAGGGAGGTGTCGTTGGTCGAGCCGTCGGCGGCCAGGCCCCGCTCGGTCACCTCGCGCTGGAGGTCGGCCGTGTTGACCAGGTTGCCGTTGTGCGCCAGCGCGATCGTGGTGCCGGAGCTGGTGGACCGGATGGTCGGCTGGGCATTCTCCCAGGTCGAACCGCCGGTGGTGGAGTAGCGGGCGTGGCCGATCGCCACGTGCCCGCGCAGACTGGCCAGGGTCGGCTCGTCGAAGACCTGGGCGACCAGGCCGAGGTCCTTGTAGACCACGACGCCGGAGCCGTCGCTGACCGCGATGCCGGCGGCCTCCTGGCCACGGTGCTGGAGGGCGTATAGCCCGAAGTAGGTGAGGTTGGCGACCTCCTCCCCGGGCGCCCAGACACCGAAGACGCCACACGCGTCCTGGGGGCCTGGTCGTTGGGGATCAAGGTCGTGGCTCAGCCGGCCGTCGCCTCGGGGCACCTGCGCTCCCTCATGCTGGTCTGGACCGGCCTGGCGAACCACGCGGGGGGCGGGATTCGCGCTCCTCGGCCGGGACCACTGTCGTCGCCTGACAGTGTACGCGAATCCCCGTCGACACAGAAAGTCACGATATGGCTCCCGAGCGTCACCAGTCGGTCGCGCGTCGCCGCAGCTAGAGGGGCAGGTGCTCGGAGAGGTCCGCCCGGATTCCGCTCACCCGCACGCGACCCTGGGTGATCGCCTCGGCCCAGTCGAGCCGCCCGGTCGCCACCGCCAGCCAGGTCGCCGGATCCATCTCCACGACGTTCGGCGGGGTGCCGCGGGTGTGTCGAGGCCCGGGGATGCACTGAACTGCGCCGTAAGGTGGGACACGCACCTCCACCGATCGGCCGGGGGCGCGCTCCGCGAGGACGGTCAACAGGGCACGGACCGCCTCTCGGAGGACCGGCCGTTCGGGCGTACGCCCCTCGTCGAGCGCCGACAACGCCGCCGCGACCGCGGCGGACTTTATGTGCGGAGAGGACACGACGGGACGATACGACTCGAACGCAGTGAGTCACACGCTGGCCCTGGGTCGCGCCGATCCGGTCAGACAAGGCATAGTTGCCGACGGCGTATTCGTACCGTGATGATCCCCGGCCCGGCGCCCCGCCGGCCGAGGGAAGTCAGTCCGGAAGGCGGTGGACGTGTCAACACACCGACGTGCCTGGAAGCAGCGGGCCGGTGTGGTCGTGGCGCTGGTTGTCGGCGCTCTGCTCGCTGTCCCCGCCACACCAGCCCTGGCCGCCGACGTCAAGGTGTCCCCGAACTCTGCCACGGTGCAGGCGGGTAACGAGACGTCGGTCACCGTCTCGATCACTCCGACGAGCCCCACCGAAAGGTCGGTCAACCTCAGCCTCGCGGGTCTGCCGCAGGGGGTCGAGTGCGTCCGGGGTTGCGGGCAGGTCGAGCTGAACTTCGGAGAAACAGCGTCGCCGGAGGTTCGGCTGCGGGCGGCCAACAACGCTCCGGGCGTCGACCGGCAGCAGGTCACCGTCAACGTCTCGGGCTCCGGCGGCGCCTCGTTCAACCTGACCGTCAGGGGCCGTGAGGCGGAGCCGAGCCCGTCGCAGACGCAGACCGTCCGGTCGGTCTCCGGCAAGGTGGTCGCCCAGGCGAACGGCAAGGCCGTGCCGAACGCCGTGGTGATGCTCCAGGACGGCGCCGGCAACAAGCGGGACACGGTCAGCGACGACAGCGGCAACTACCGCTTCACCGGCACCACCGAGAAGCCGATCGCGCCGGGCCGGCTCGCCATCGGCGCCAGCGTCGGTGAGGTGTACGCCACCAAGGCATTCGACGCGAGCGCGGGCCAGAGCATCACCGGCCAGCGCATCGCCCTGGCGATCAAGGTCGAGACGACCCCGAGCGCCACCCCCTCGGCCACCGACGAGCCCCTCCCCACGGACGAGGCCCTCGACGAGACCCCCGGGGAGGAAACCGAGGCGAGCCCGGGCGCGGCGGCCAACGCCAGCAACGAGGACTCCGGCGGCATGGGCTCCTGGCTGATCATCCTGCTCGGCGGCCTGCTCGTCGCCGCGGGTGTCGGCACCATCGTGCTGCTCTGGATGCGACGCAAGGACAACGGCGACGAGGGCGGCGACGACGCCCCGGCGGGCGCCGCCGCGGGGGGCGCGGTCCCGGCGGCGCGCGGGGCGTACCGGGGCGCGGGCGCGGACGACCAGACCCGGGTGGTCAACCGGGCCGGCGCCGGGCCGGACCCGACGATGGTCGGCGGCACCTCGCTCAGCGACGCCCCGACGATGATGCACCGCCCCGTGGTCGACGACGTGCCGCCGGACCCGTACGGCGCGCCCCCGCAGCCCTACGGCGCGGCAGGCGCGGGGCAGGGCTGGGCCGGCAACGGCTACGGCGACGAGCCCGCCGGCTCGGGCGGCTACGGTGCCGGCGGCTACGGCGACGCGCCGTCCTCCGGTGGGGGCTACGGCAACGCGCCCGCCTCGGGCGGCGGCTACGGCAACGCGCCGTCCTCCGGCGGTGGCTACGGCAACGCCCCCGCCTCGGGCGGCGGCTACGGCGGCCACGACTACGGCGCTCCGGCGGGTGCTGCGGGTGCTGCGGGTGCCGGCGGCTACTCGGCGGGAGCCGGCGGCGGCCGGGGCTACGGCGACCGCTACGACGAGCCCACCGGCCGCTACACCGGCGAGCCCACCCAGTACCCGGCCCCGGCCGACCCCTACGCGACGGGCGTCTACCAGCCGGAGCAGGGCCCGGGCTACGGCCGGTCCGAGACCGCGCCGTACGGGCGGGGCGGCGAGCCGACCGGCGGCTTCGACCAGCGCGGCGGCTACGACCAGCAGGGCGGCTACGACGACCCGGGCTACGGCCAGCAGAGCGGCTACGGCCAGGAGCCTCCGCAGCAGCGCGGCGGCTACGGCAGCCAGGAGCCCCCGCAGCAGCGCGGCGGTTACGGCCAGGGCGGCTACGACCAGCCCACCTCGTACGACCAGGGTGGCTACGGCCAGCAGGGCGGCTACGGCCAGGAGCCTCCGCAGCAGCGCGGCGGTGGCTACGACGACCGCGGCTACGGCCAGGGCGGCTACGGCCAGCAGGGCGGCGGCTACGACGACCCGCAGGCCGGGCGCGGCCGCCCGGACGGCCCGCCGCAGCAGGACCGGGGTCGCCGGCTGGACTGGCTGGACGACTGACCGCACGGGCACAGCCGAAGACGACAGCACCACGGCGAGGGCCGTCCGGGATCTCCGGGCGGCCCTCGCCGCTGTGGCGCGGCACCGGCAGTCGGTCTGCCGAGGCGACGGAGGCCGACGGACGCGGGTGAGCGGACGCCGGGACGGCACGCCGCCGCGCAGTCCCGGCAGGCGGCAGGGCGCACGGCCGGCAGGCAGGCAGGCAGGGGCAGCGGCCGTCAGGCAGGCAGGCAGGGGCAGCGGCCGTCAGGCAGGCAGGGGCAGCGGCCGTCAGGCAGGCAGGCAGGGGCAGCGGCCGTCAGGCAGGCAGGGCACACGGCCCGCAGGGCGCGAGCGGGCTGTCAGGCGGCGGAGAAGACGCCCTGGCGCAGCACCGGGACCACGTCGGAGACGCCGACCCGGACGGCGGTCTCCACGTCCTGGGCGAAGCCGCCCTCGACCAGCTCGCGGCCCGACACGCTGCCGCGTACCGCGGCGGGAACGTCGGGGGTGCTGGCGAGCGCGGCGAGCGCCATGGCCGCCTCCACGGAGAGACCGCCGGTCACCCCGGAGAGGGCGTCCAGCACGCTGGCCGCCCCGAGCTGGTCCTCCACGGCGGGGCGCAGCGACCCGTCCGGCCAGCGCTCGCCCGAGGCGACCACGCCGATCGGGGCGTCCGTCGAGCCGTACCCGTGACGGCGCAGCCAGCGCCCGACGGCGCGCGCGTTGCGCAGGCAGGCCGCGACCACCGGCAGGCCGGTGGCGCTGGCCGCGGCGCTGATCGCCGAGCCGTTGGGCGACGGCAACACGAGGTCGGCGACGACCGGCGCGGTGCTCAGCGCCGCCGGCGAGAGCGACCACGGGTGCTCCGGCGACGTCTGCCGGCGGCCCACCGCGGCGACCGCGCCGACCCGTCGCGCGTAGTCGGCCGCCTGCTCCCCCCACGGGAACGGGTGCACCCGCATGCCGCGCCCGACGGCGACCTCCACGGCGGTGGTGAACGAGAGCACGTCCACCACCACCAGCACCGCGCAGACCCGGCCGAGCTCAGCCGCTCCCGTCAGCCCCCAGTCGAACCGGGCGCCGGATCCGGGTTGGGCGTAGACGGCCGCGGCCAACGCCTCAGCGCTTATCGGGCGCGGAGGGCTGCTCGGTGTCACCGGAGTCGGGGTCGGACGCGGCGTCGGACCCGGTCGGGCCGTCGGCGGCCGGCTCCCCGGGAGCGGGGACCGCGGCCTCCACCGGCGCCACGGCACCGGTCGACGGGACCGGCCCGGCCGACGCGATCGGCTCGGACGCGACGTCCGCCGGGTCCACCGGCGCCACCTCGGCCCGCTCGACGTCGGGCAGCGGCACGGCCTCGACCGCACCGGCCACGCCGGCTGCCGGCGCGGGCACCTGGACGACCTCCGAGCCCCCGAAGAGGCGCGGCAGCGTCGCGGTGTGCGCGGCGCGCAGCTCGTCCAGGCCGATCCGGAACTGTCCGTGCACCTCCAGCGCGCCGCCGGCCGGGTCGGTGACGCCGATCAGCTCGAACGGCACCCCGCGCTCGGCGCACAGGGCGGTGAACGCCTTCTCGTGGCCACGCGGCACCGAGACCAGGACCCGCCCCGCGGACTCGCTGAACAGGTAGACGAACGGCATCGAGCCGCTGGCGAACCGCTCCGGCACCGCGATCCGGGCGCCGACCCCGCGCCGCAGGCTGGACTCGACCAGACCCTGCGCGAGGCCGCCGTCGGAGAGGTCGTGCGCGGAGCTGAGGTGCCCGACCCGGGCGGCCTCCGCCAGCAGGTCCGCCAGCCGCCGCTCGTGGGCCAGGTCGACCTGCGGGGGTACGCCGCCGAGGTGCTCGTGGGTGACCCACGCCCACTCCGAGCCGGAGAGCTCCACGTGCGTCTCGCCGAGCAGGAAGAGCTGGTCGTGGTCGCCGCCGGGGCGCGGCACGAAGCCCATCGGCACCCGGTTGGCGACGTCGTCGAGCACGCCGAGCACGCCGACCACCGGGGTGGGGTGGATGGCCGCCGCGCCGGTCTGGTTGTAGAAGCTGACGTTGCCGCCGGTCACCGGGATGCCCAGCTCGGCGCAGCCGTCGGCCAGGCCACGGACGGCCTCGGCGAACTGCCACATCACGCCCGGGTCCTCTGGCGAGCCGAAGTTCAGGCAGTTGGTGACGGCGATCGGCTTCGCGCCGGTGACGGCGACGTTCCGGTACGCCTCGGCCAGCGCGAGCCTCGTGCCGTGGTACGGGTCGAGGCGGGCGTACCGGCCGTTGCCGTCCACCGACAGCGCCACGCCGAGCCCGGTCCGCTCGTCGATCCGGATCACGCCGGAGTCCTCGGGCTGGGCGAGCACGGTGTTGCCCAGCACGTACCGGTCGTACTGCTCGGTGACCCAGGTCTTGTCGGTCAGGTTCGGCGACGCGATCATGCGCAGCACGGTCTCGCGCAGCGCCTCTGGGTCGGCCGGCCGGGGCAGCGTCTCCGCGCGGTCGGCCTGGAGCAGGATCAGGTCGGCCGGCTCGCGCATCGGGCGGGCGTAGACCGGGCCGTCGTCGACCAGCGAGCCCGGCGGCACGTCGACCACGAGCTGGTCCCGCCAGGTGATCACCACCCGGCCCGGCTGGCCGTCGGGGGCCGGCGGGGTGACCTCGCCGATCGCGGTGGCCCAGACGCCCCACTTCTCGGCGGTCTTGAGCACGGCGTCGAGCTTCTCCGGCTCGACCACCAGCAGCATCCGCTCCTGCGACTCGCTGGCCAGGATCTCGTGCGGCTCCATCGAGGGCTCGCGCAGCGGCACCCGCTCCAGCCACACCCGCATGCCGGTGCCGGCCGCCGCGGCGGTCTCGGTCAGCGCGCAGGTCAGGCCGGCGCCGCCGAGATCCTGGATGCCGACGACGAGCTGGGCGTCGTAGAGCTCCAGGCAGGCCTCGATGAGCAGCTTCTCCATGAACGGGTCGCCCACCTGCACCGACGGGCGGCGCTGCTCGCTGCCCTCGTCGAAGGTGGCGCTCGCCAGCACCGACACGCCGCCGATGCCGTCCCGGCCGGTCTTGGCGCCCATCAGCACCACGACGTTGCCCGGGCCGGCGGCGGCCTTGTTCTGCAGGCGGTTGACCGGCAGCACGCCGAGGCAGAGCGCGTTGACCAGAGGGTTGCCCTGGTAGCAGGGGTCGAACACGACCTCGCCGCCGATGTTCGGCAGGCCGAGGCAGTTGCCGTAGCCGCCCACGCCGGCGACGACGCCGGGCAGCACCCGGGCGGTGTCGGGGTGATCGGCCGCGCCGAAGCGCAGCGGGTCCATCACGGCGACCGGGCGGGCGCCCATGGCCAGGATGTCCCGGACGATGCCGCCGACGCCGGTGGCCGCGCCCTGGTAGGGCTCGACGAAGCTGGGGTGGTTGTGCGACTCGACCTTGAAGGTCACCGCCAGCTCGTCGGAGACCTGCACCACGCCGGCGTTCTCGCCGATGCCGGCGAGCAGCCGGTCGCTCGGCGGGGCCTTCTCCCCGAACTGGCGCAGGTGCACCTTGCTCGACTTGTAGGAGCAGTGCTCGCTCCACATGATCGAGTACATGGCCAGCTCGGCCTGGGTGGGCCGGCGGCCGAGGATGTGCCGGATCCGGTCGTACTCGTCGTCGCGGAGCCCCAGCTCGGCGTACGGCTGCAGCTCACCGGGGGTGTCCACGGCGTGCGGCACGGTGTCCAGGCCGGCCGCCCAGTCGGCCGTCGCCGGCCCGGTGGGCGCGGCCGGCGGCGCGACGGCGGCCGCGCCCACCGGCTGCGCCGGGCCGGCCGGGAAGGCCTCCGGGGTCTCCCGTACCTCGTCCGGATGGCTGGTCATGACCTCTCCTCGCTGCGCTCAGGGCCGCCGTGCGGGCGGGTGAGCCGACCGATGATGCCGCCGCGCACGGTCACCGCCCCGCACGTCGTTCGCGACTGCGGGGCTCGCGGACCCGGCTCACTCCTCGCGCTCACGCGGGCGCCCCCACCAGGTGCTTGAGCACCGAGGTGAAGAAGCCGAGGCCGTCCAGGGAGGGGCCGGTGAGCGCCTCCACGGCGTGCTCGGGGTGCGGCATGATGCCGACCACGTTGCCGGCGGGGTTCGTGATCGCGGCGATGTCGCGCTGCGACCCGTTGGGGTTGCCGCCGACGTAGCGGGCGACCACCCGGCCCTCGGCTTCGAGCTGGTCGAGCGTCGCGGTGTCGGCGACGTAGCAGCCCTCGCCGTTCTTGACCGGGATCAGCACCTCCTGGCCGGGCTGGAACGCGTTCGTCCACGCGGTGCCGACCGACTCGATGCGCAGGACCTGGTCCCGGTTGCGGAAGTGCAGGTGCTGGTTGCGGGTGAGGGCCCCGGGCAGCAGGTGGGCCTCGCAGAGGATCTGGAAGCCGTTGCAGATGCCGAGCACCGGCAGGCCGCCCCGGGCCGCGTCCACGATCGTCTCCATCACCGGGGCGAACCGGGCGATGGCCCCGCAGCGCAGGTAGTCGCCGTAGGAGAAGCCGCCGGGCAGGACGACGGCGTCCACCCCGTGCAGCCGCGGGTCACCGTGCCAGAGACGGACCGGTTCGGCGCCCGCGATGCGGACGGCCCGGGCCGCGTCCCCGTCGTCCAGCGAGCCGGGGAACGTGACCACACCGACCCGGGCGGTCACGAGCGGGCGTCCGCGGTCTCGTCGGCCTCGACCAGGCGGACGGTGAAGTCCTCGATGACCGGGTTGGCGAGCAGTTTGTCGGCGATCTCCCGGGCCCGGTCCAGGTCCGGTTCACCGGTGAACTCGATCTCGATCCGCCTGCCGATCCGAACCGAGGCGACGTCGCTGACGCCGAGCCGGGGCAGCGCGTTTGCGACGGCCTGGCCCTGCGGATCGAGGATCTCGGGCTTGAGCATGACGTCGACGACGACGCGAGGCACTGGGCACTCCTGACTGTGTACGCAGTTGGGTGCCTACCCACAACGGGCGAGCGCAGCCAGCCTACCTGGCAGATACGGCCCTGGACGCACCGGCCGGACGCAGTTCAGGCGGTGGTCGGCGTTCCCGGCGCGGAGGCCGCGGACCGATACGGGTTCGTTGCGATCCCGATGCGTTTCCGTTGCCGACCAGCCCGTTTCGCCCCACTCCGGCCGCCGGGACGCCCGCCGCCATCGACCGGCGGACCACCACTCCTATCGATGGGGTTCGATGAGACTCTTGTGAACGACATCTCAGGAGCCCTACCGTACATCGTCGTACGTCGATTGGACGTGCCCGGCCGCCGGCCACCCCGACCGCGGCCGACAGCTCGACCCGGTGACCCCGGGCCCATCCCCGAAGGAGCCCCCATGCGCATCCGATCCATGATCGCGGTGCTGGCCACCGCAGCGGCCGGCCTGCTCGGCGCCAGCTCCGGCGCCCTCGCCGCCCCGGCGGGCCCGCAGCCCATCATCGGTGGCGGGACCGTCTCGTCCGCCCCGTGGGCCGCCGCGGTGTTCAGCAACGGATCGTTCACCTGCTCCGGCACGATCATCGCGCCGGAGTGGGTGCTCACCGCCCGGCACTGCCTCGGCGGCAGCATGTCCGTCCGGGTCGGCAGCGTCTACCGCTCCTCCGGCGGGGTCACCCGCACGGTGAGCGCCACCTACAGCCGCTACGACCTGGCCCTGATGCGCCTGTCCAGCTCGGTGAGCACCTCGTACGTCACGCTGGCCAGCAGCAACCCGCCGATCGGCTCCACCAACTCGATCTACGGCTGGGGCATGACCTGCTACAGCGGCTGCTCCGCCTCCAGCCAGCTGAAGACCGCGAGCGTCCAGGTGACCAGCAACAGCGCCACCGACGCGTACGGCGGCCAGGCGATCCGGAGCACGCGGATCAACGGCAACGCGTGGCGGGGCGACTCGGGCGGCCCGCAGTTCTACAACGGCCGCCAGGTCGGCGTCGCCTCGACCGCCGACGGCTACAGCATCCAGAACTACGGCAGTGTCGCGTACAACCGGGCCTGGATCACCTCGGTGGCCGGTGTCTGACGGTTAGCGCCCGGGCGGCGCGGATGGCCGGCCACGCGCCGGCCGTCCGCGCCGCGCCGTTTTGCAGCATCCGATCAGGTGAACAAGGCTCGCGATCGGGTGCGGGGTCGCCCTGACAGCATCGGAAACGTGCTGGTCGTGACGACGGAGCAACTACCCGGGTACGAGATCCGCCAGATCCTCGGCGAAGTGGTGTCGTCGATGGCCAGGACGCGGAACCCGTACCGCGAGGGGGTCAAGAACCTGCGCGGTGGCGCGTACGACCCGATGGCGCCGGACAACCTGACCCGGTGGCGTACCGACTCGGTGGCCCGGCTCGGCGAGGAGGCCCGCCGCCTCGGCGCGAACGCCGTGGTGGGCATGCGCTTCGACAGCCGCGACTGCGGCGAGATGTGGATGGAGATCTGCGCGTACGGCACGGCGGTGATCGTGGTGCCCAAGGTGCCCGACGTCATGCCGCCCGACCAGCCGCTGGTCGCCGCGGAGACCGCCCACGACCCCGCCTTCGCCGACTCCCCGGGCGGCATCGCCGAGCCGGCGAGCGCCCCCACCCTCCGCACCGCGGCCGAAACCCCCACCCGCGACTCCTGACCCACCGGCCCCTGGCCCCCTGGGGTTGGGGGTGGGGGGGTTAGAGGATGGGGGGTGGGGTGTAGGTGGCGGCCTTGGGGTGGGCTTCGACCACGGCGGCTACTCGGCGGGTGACCGCCTCGACCTGGGCCGGGGCGGCGCCGACGAAGGCGGTGCGGTCGGCGACGAGCGCGTCGATCTCGCCCCGGGTCAGGCCCAGGCGGCCGTCCGCCGCGAGGCGGTCGAAGAGGTCGTTCTCGGAGGCGCCCTTCTCGCGCATGGCGAGCGCGACGGCGACCGCGTGCTCCTTGATCACCTCGTGGGCGACCTCGCGCCCGACGCCGCGCCGGACCGCCGCCACCAGGATCTTGGTGGTGGCCAGGAACGGCAGGAAGCGCTCCAGCTCCCGGTTGACCACCGCCGGGTACGCGCCGAACTCGTCCAGCACGGTGAGGAACGTCTGGAACAGCCCGTCGGCGGCGAAGAACGCGTCCGGCAGCGCGACCCGGCGGACCACCGAGCAGGAGACGTCCCCCTCGTTCCACTGGTCGCCGGCCAGCTCGCCGACCATCGACAGGTAGCCCCGGATGATCACCGCGAAGCCGTTGACCCGCTCGCTGGACCGGGTGTTCATCTTGTGCGGCATCGCGCTGGAGCCGACCTGGCCCGGCTTGAAGCCCTCGGTCGCCAGCTCCTGGCCCACCATCAGCCGGATCGTCGTGGCCAGCGAGGACGGCGCGGCGGCGATCTGCGCCAGCGCGGAGAGCACCGCCAGGTCGATCGAGCGCGGGTAGACCTGGCCGACGCTGTCGAGCACCCGGGAGAAGCCGAGGTGCTCGGCCACCCGGCGCTCCAGCTCGGCCACCTTGTCGGCGTCGCCGTCGAAGAGGTCCAACTGGTCGGCGGCGGTGCCCACCGGGCCCTTGATGCCGCGCAGCGGGTACCAGTTGATCAGGTCGTCCAGCCGCTCATACGCGATCAGCAGCTCCTCCGCGGCCGACGCGAAGCGCTTCCCCAGCGTGGTGGCCTGCGCGGCGACGTTGTGCGAGCGGCCGGTCATGACGAGGCCCGAGTGCTCGACGGCCAACCGGGACAGCCGGGCCAGGGTGGCGACCACCCGGTCCCGGACCAGCTCCAGCGAGGCCCGCACCTGGAGCTGCTCGACGTTCTCGGTGAGATCGCGGGAGGTCATCCCCTTGTGCACGTGCTCGTGCCCGGCGAGCGCGCTGAACTCCTCGATCCGGGCCTTCACGTCGTGCCGGGTGACCCGCTCCCGCTCGGCGATCGAGGCGAGGTCGACCTGGTCGAGCACCCGCTCGTACGCCTCGACCACGCCGTCCGGGACGGGCACGCCGAGGTCCCGCTGCGCCCGGAGCACGGCGAGCCAGAGCTGCCGTTCCATCCGGATCTTCTGCTCCGGTGACCAGAGGGCGACCAGCTCGGGCGAGGCGTACCGGTTGGCGAGCACGTTGGGGATCGTCGTCACGTACCTCAGTCTTGCACGCCCCTCCCGCGGGCCTTCGCCGAAGACCCGCGACGTGCCACGGCTCTCGGCAGGGCGGGGTGGGCGGAGCGTCGTCGCCCCGGCATGCCGCGCGTCGCGGCGACCGGTCGACCGACCGCCCTCAGGACGAAGGTACGGGACGGCCCGTCAGGGCCCGCCACAGTCCCGGGGATCAGCGGGGCCCGTCCCCCGTCGACCGTCCCGCCCCGATCACGAGCCGGTCCAGGTAGAGCAGCTGCAACGCCACGAACGCGGCCAGGAACAACAGCAGCATCGGCAGCGGCAGCACCTGGGCGACGAGCCCCCGCGTGGCCTCCGGGTCGCCGAAGGTCTCCGCGAGCCGCAGGAGGACCAGGTTCGCCGCCGGCGCGTGCCGGACGTCCGCGACGACCAGTTGCGGCCACAGCCAGCTCTGCGCGCCGACCAGCCAGCTCAGCAGCCCGGCGCCGGCCAGCATCGGCAGGGCTGGCAGGAGCATGGTCGACCCGAACCCGCCGCCGGCCTCCCAGCGTTCCCGCTGGCCCCGGAAGAGCAGGGTGAACACCACGAGCGCGGGGATGCAGAGCCAGCCCGGCGGGATCAGCCCGACGAAGGTGTTGAGCTGGTCGGCCTCCCGGGCCCGGGCGAAATGGGCGATGGCGAGCGGACCGTCGCCGACGAAGAGCCAGGGCGCGAACGGCAGCAGGAGCAGCTCACTGGCCCGGCCCAGTGGGCGCAGGCCGCCGATGCCGAAGCCGGCCAGGGCGGCGACGCCCACTCCGACCACCGCCGGGATCAGCGGCGGCAGCCAGGTGTTGACCTGGACCTGGCCGGTGGAGACGCCGGAGGGCAGGAGCGCCGCCTCGGCGGGGAGCGCCCGCAGCCACGGCGCCAGCACGTAGGCGAGCACGCCGAGGAACGCCAGCAGCCCCACCGCCAACACGCCGAGCGCGACCGGGTTGCGCGCACCGGCCGGGACGCCCGTCGGAGCGCCCGCAGGAGCGCCCGTCGGAGTGCCCGTCGGGGCGCCGGCCGGGCGGTCGCGCCACCCGGTGAAGGCGATCCTCGTCCGGGTGACCAGGAGCAGGACGACGGCGAGAACGCCGAGCACCGCCAGCAGGGCGAGCAGCAGCACGTTGCCCGCGGCGCCGACGCCGAACTGGAGCCAGGCCACGCTCTCCCGGACGATCCGCACCAGAGGGGCGACCTGGTCTTCCCGCCCGCCGAGGACGGGCCACTGGAGGGACCAGGACTGTACGGTCACCGCGACGACGGCCAGCCCGAGCACGCCGCCGACGGCCAGGACCGCCGGGCCGGAGCGGCCGCCGCCGGGGCCACGGCGCAGCGCGGCGAGGAAGACGGTGGCACCGACCGCGACCACCAGCCCGGCCGTCAGCAGCGCCACGGCGCGTGCGGCGGTCAGCGTGGGCGCCTGCGTCCAGGCGTCCCGGTCGGCCTCGAACCGGTCCATCGTCCACGCCACCCCGACGGCGAGCGGGGCGTAGGCGGCCAGCGGCAGGGCCAGCAGCGCCCGGGTCACCAGCCGGGGCACCCGGCCGGCACGCTGTGCGGCGAGCGCGAGCAGCGGGGCGACGAGCAGCGCGAGCAGCAGCGGCACGAGGGCGAGGAGCAGCGCGTGGCCCAGGTCGCCGAGGAACCCCCGCTCGATCACCTGCGCGTAGTTGTCGCCGCCGACGGACTCGGTCGGCCCGCCCAGCCCGTTCCCCCGCCGGAAGCTCTCCACCAGCGTGCTGACCGACGGAAGCGCGTACGACCAGAGCAGGGCGACGGCCGCCGGCACGAGCAGCACCAGCCCGGTGACCACCTGGGCCGTCCGGCCGATCCCGACGCCCCCGGCCGGCGCCGGGCCGAACGGGGCCGGGAGGGGCGGCGCGGGGTGGGCCTTGGGGTCGGGCACGGACGTCGGGTTGGCAGACACCGGCGGGATCCTCCGGTCGACAGTGGAACGGGGGGCGACTCAGGTTAGGCCACCCGACCGGCACCGCGTCCAGGTGCGGATCTGCACAGTCACGCCGGCCGGCGGCGCGCCCCGCACAGCGTCCACCCCGGCGGGGCGGGCGCTCAGCGCTCCAGGATCGCCGTCACGCCCTGGCCGCCGGCCGCGCAGATCGAGATCAACCCCCGCCCGCTCCCCTTCTCGGCGAGCAGCTTCGCCAGGGTCGCCACGATCCGGCCGCCCGTTGCCGCGAACGGGTGCCCGGCGGCCAACGACGAGCCGTTGACGTTCAACTTCTCCCGGTCGATCGCGCCGAGGGGGGCGTCCAGCCCGAGCCGGTCCTTGCAGAACTCGGGCGACTCCCAGGCGGCCAGGGTGGCCAGCACCTGCGAGGCGAACGCCTCGTGGATCTCGTAGTAGTCGAAGTCCTGAAGCGTCAGCCCGGCCCGGGCCAGCATCCGGGGCACCGCGTACGCGGGGGCCATCAGCAGCCCCTCGTCGCCGTGCACGAAGTCGACGGCGGCGGTCTCCGACCAGGAGAACCAGGCCAGCACGGGCAGGTGGTGCTCGCTGGCCCACTCCTCGCTGGCCAGCAGCACCGTGGAGGCGCCGTCGGTCAGCGGCGAGGAGTTGCCGGCCGTCATCGTCGCCCGCTCGGCGTCCGGGCCCTTCGCGCCGAAGACCGGCCGCAGCGACGCGAGCTTCTCCGGGCTGGTGTCCGCGCGCAGGTTCTGGTCGCGGGTGAGCCCGAGGTAGGGCGTCAGCAGGTCGTCGAAGAACCCCCGGTCGTACGCGGCGGCGAGCCGCTGGTGCGAGCGCAGCGCCAGCTCGTCCTGCGCCTGCCGGTCGACCTGCCAGCGCAGCGCCGTGCGGGCGGCGTGCTCCCCCATCGACAGCCCGGTGCGCGGCTCGGCGTTGCGCGGGATCTCCGGCCGGAACGGCTGGGTGGGGCGCAGCTTCGCGGCGGCCCTCAGCCGCTCGCCGAGGGTGCGGGCGCTGTTCAGCCTGAGCAGCGTGCGGCGCATGTCCTCGTTGACCGCGAGCGGGGCGTCGGAGGTGGTGTCCACGCCGCCGGCGATGCCGACGTCGATCTGCCCGAGGGCGATCTTGTTGGCGACCAGGATGGCGGCCTCCAGCCCGGTGCCGCAGGCCTGCTGGATGTCGTACGCGGGGGTGTGCGGGTCGAGCTTCGAGCCGAGCACCACCTCGCGGGTCAGGTTGAAGTCCTTGGCGTGCTTGAGCACCGCGCCGGCGACCACCTCGCCGACCCGCTGGCCGGCCAGGCCGAACCGGGCGACCAGCCCGTCCAGCGCCGCGCCCAGCATGTCCGCGTTGGACGCGCTCGCGTACCGCGAGTTGGACCGGGCGAAGGGGATGCGGTTGCCGCCGATGACCGCCACCCGCCGGATGCTCTGCACGATCCCGCCTCCTCGAAGGGCTTGCCCTCAACCTA
Organism: Micromonospora sp. NPDC002717; assembly: GCF_040295705.1. Classification (NCBI taxonomy): domain Bacteria; kingdom Bacillati; phylum Actinomycetota; class Actinomycetes; order Micromonosporales; family Micromonosporaceae; genus Micromonospora; species Micromonospora sp. NPDC002717. The sequence continues at coordinate 504,275 of NZ_JBEOVW010000001.1, forward strand.
CTCGCCAGTAGGCTACGCCTATGACCGACAGGTACGCGAGCTTCGTCCGATCGGGGGCCGGTCGCGCGCTGGTCAAGCGCCTCGGGCTGCCCGACCCGCCGCGACTGCGCCGGCACACCCCCGGCGACCCCCTCGCCTCCGGGCCCGTCCTGCTCGGCGCCGCGACCGGGGGCCGGCTCGCCGCGCAGGTCGGCAAGATCCTGACCGCCGCCGGGGTCGAGCTGCGGGACCCCGCCGCCGTGGAGCCCACCGAGCGCTTCGCCGCCCTGGTCTACGACGCGACCGGCATCAGCGACTCCACCGAGCTGCGCCAGCTGTACGACTTCTTCCACCCGCACGCCCGCTCGGTGCTGCCCAGCGGTCGGGTGGTCGTGCTCGGCACCCCGCCCGCCGAGGGCGGCTCGCCCCGGGAGGCCACCGCCCAGCGGGCCCTGGAGGGGCTGACCCGCAGCATCGGCAAGGAGTTCGGCCGCGGTGTCACCGCCCAGCTCGTGTACGTCACGAAGGAGCCCGACGCCGGCACGTCGACCAGCCTGGAGGCCACCCTCCGGTTCCTGCTCTCCGGCCGGTCCGCGTACGTCTCCGGGCAGGTCATCCGGGTCGGCGCCGGCAGGGCCGAGCCGCCGACCGACTGGGACCGCCCGCTGGACGGGCAGGTCGTCCTGGTCACCGGGGCGGCCCGGGGCATCGGCGCGGCGCTGGCCCGGGTGCTGGCCCGCGACGGCGCGCGCGTCGTCGCGCTGGACATCCCGGCGGCCGGGGACGCGCTGGCGGCGGTCGCCAACGAGATCGGCGGGACGGCCGTCCAGCTCGACCTCACCGCCCCCGACGCCCCGAACCGGCTCGCGGAGCACCTCGCCGGCCGGCACGGGCGGGTCGACGTGGTCGTGCACAACGCCGGCATCACCCGGGACAAGACCCTCGGCCGGATGGACGCCGACCGCTGGGACTCCGTGCTCGACGTCAACCTCTCCAGCCAGGAGCGGATCAACGACGTGCTGCTGGAGCGGGAGCTGATCCCGGCCGGCGGGCGGATCGTCTCCGTCTCCTCCATCGCGGGCATCGCCGGCAACCGGGGCCAGACCAACTACGCCACCAGCAAGGCGGGCGTGATCGGGCTGGTCGACTCGCTCGCCCCCGTCCTGCGCGAACGGCAGATCAGCGTGAACGCCGTCGCCCCCGGGTTCATCGAGACCCGGCTGACCGCGCGCATCCCGCTGATGCTGCGCGAGGCGGGCCGGCGGATGAACAGCATGTCCCAGGGCGGGCTGCCGGTGGATGTCGCCGAGACCATCGGCTGGCTGGCGTGGCCGGCCTCCGGCACGGTCAGCGGCAACGTCGTCCGGGTCTGCGGCCAGAGCCTGCTGGGGGCGTGATGGCCGGGCGGAGGGAACCGGCGGAGGGCCCGGCCGAGGACCTGTCGGTGCACGAGCTGATCGACGGCCCCACGGAGCGGCTGTCGGAGGAGACGCTGGCCGCGATCCGCCGGCCGGGGCCGGCCGACCACGACCTGAGCCTGGCGGAGACGCACGACCTCTCCGGGCACGCCTCCTCGGTCGAGGCGACGCAGGACCTGGCCGGGCACGCCGGGGCGGTCGCCCGGGAGCGCGTCGAGCTGGCCCGGATGCCGGCGGCCGGGGCGCTCTACCGGCGGGCGCTGCTCGGCGCGCTGCCCGGCCTCGGCGGGCGACCGGCGGCGGCCGGCGCCCCGGCGGCCGAGCTGGCCGTCGGCGGGATCGCCGTCGACCGGGCGCACCTGGCGGACTACGACCGGGTCTGCGGGTTCCGGCTGACCGACCGGCTGCCCGCCACGTTCCCGCACGTCATGGGCTTCCCGCTGGCCCTGCGCCTGATGACCGCGCCGGGGTTCCCGATCCCGCTGACCGGCGTGGTGCACGTGGGCAACCGGATCACCGTGCACCGCCCGGTCACGGCCGACGAGACCCTCGACTTCACCACGTACGCGGAGAACCTGCGCCCGCACGACCGGGGGCGGCAGGTCGACGTGGTGCTGGTCGGCTCGGTCGGCGGGGAGGAGGTCTGGCGCGGCGTCTCGACGTACCTCGGCCGGGAGCGCAGGCCCGGCGGCGACGGAGGGCGCGACCGGGGCGAGCGACCCCCGGCGCCGGCCGGCTCGGCCCACTGGCGGGTCGAGCCCCGCGTCGGTACGCACTACGCGCGGGTCTCCGGCGACCACAACCCGATCCACACCTCCCGACTGGGGGCCCGGCTGTTCGGCTTCCCGCGGCCCATCGCGCACGGGATGTGGAGCAAGGCGCGGTGCCTGGCCGCGCTGGAGAACCGGCTGCCGGACGCCTACACCGTCGAGGTGGCGTTCAAGCTGCCGGTGCCGCTGCCGAGCACGGTGAGCTTCGGCCTGCTGCCGGGCGGCGGGTTCGCCCTGCACGACCTGCGCGGTCGCCCACACCTGGTGGGCCTCGTGCGCTGACCGCCCCTGCCAACCCCCGGCCGCGTCGCACCCGCGCCGCCCGGGGTTGGCAGGGGCGACCGCATGCGCTAGGTTGTTCTCACATCGAGATGTTCTCAAGATGAGAGGGACGCCGTGGACGAGCAGGACTTCCTGGCCGCGTACGACCCCCGGGCCTATCCGGCGGTCGCGGTCACCGTCGACGTGGTGGCGCTGACCATCCGCGACGGCGCGCTCCACCTGCTGCTCATCCGGCGCGGCGAGCCGCCCTTCGCGGGACACTGGGCGCTGCCCGGCGGCTTCGTCCGCCCCGACGAGGACCTGACCGCCGGCGCCCGGCGGGAGCTGGCCGAGGAGACCGGGCTCGGCGGTGAGGGGCTGCGTCGCGTACACCTGGAGCAGTTGGCCAGCTACGGCGGCGTCGACCGCGACCCGCGGATGCGCGTCGTCTCGGTCGCCCACCTCGCGTTCGCGCCCGACCTGCCGGACGCGGCCGCCGGCACCGACGCCGACGAGGCGGTCTGGCTGCCGGTGACCGCCCTGAGCAGCCGGCAGCTCGCCTTCGACCACGACCGGATCATCGCCGACGGGCTGGAGCGGGCCCGGTCCAAGCTGGAATACACCCCGCTCGCCACCCGCTTCCTCGCCCCCGAGTTCACCATCAGCGAGCTGCGCGCCGTCTACGAGACGGTCTGGGGGCACCCGCTGCACGCCGGCAACTTCCACCGCAAGGTGCTCTCGGTGCCGGGCTTCGTGGAGAGCACCGGCGCCAGCACCGAGCGCGGCGGGGCCCGGGGCGGCCCCCGCGCCAGGCTCTACCGGGCCGGCGACGCCCGGCTGCTGCACCCGGCGCTGCTGCGCCCCGCCCGCGAGGAGACGGTGCGGTGAGGACCGCCGAGGCGATCCACCTGGTCGCGGCGGCCCGCACCGACGCCGACCTGTTCGGCGCCGACGAGCCGGCCCGGCGCTACCGCGAGCTGGTCGCGGCCCTGCACCCCGACCGGGTGCCCGCCGATTCGGCCGTACGCGCCGAGGCCACCGAGGCGTTCGTCCGGGTCACCACCCGCTGGCGGGCCCGACGGGTCACCGTCCTCGGCGGCTACCGCATCGGCGCGCCGGCGCACTCCGGCGACCTGGCCGACCTCTACGACGTCGGGGCGGACCGGCTGCTCAAGCTGCCCCGGCGGCCCACCGACAACGACCTGATGGCGCGGGAGGCGCACGCCCTGCGCGCCCTCGCCGAACGTGGCGACCCGCGCTACCTGCCCTACGTGCCCCGGCTGGTGGAGGAGTTCCGGCACCGGGACCCCGACACCGGCGCCGAGCGGCGGGTCACCGTACTCGCCACCGCGCCCGGCCTGCACGACCTCACCGAGGTGCGGCGCGCGTACCCGGACGGGCTGGACGCCCGGGACGCGGCCTGGATGTGGCGGCGGCTGCTGGTCGCGCTCGGCCTGGCCCACCGGGCGGGCGTGGTGCACGGCGCGGTGCTGCCGCCGCACGTGCTGATCGAGCCCGACGGGCACGGCGTGGTGCTGGTCGACTGGTGCTTCTCCGTCGTCGACGGTGGCGCCGTCCCGGCGCTCGTGCCCGGCCACGAGGACTGGTATCCGGCCGAGGTCGTCGCGAAGCGCCCGTGCGGGCCGGGCACCGACATCGCGATGGCCACCCGCTGCATGACCTGGCTGATGGGCCCGCGCGCGCCGCGCGAGCTGCTCGCCTTCGCCCAGGGCTGCCTGCGGCCCGCCCTGAACGCCCGGCCCGGCGACGCCTGGCGTCTGCTCCGCGAACTCGACGAGGTGCTGGACCGGCTCTACGGGCCGCGCACCTTCCGACCCTTCACCCTGAACCCCTGAGGAGGCTGCCATGGGCAGTGGAACCTGGTCCACCGACGTGTACGACGCCGCCGACCGCTACCGCCGGGCCACCGGCAAGAGCGCGTTCTCCTACAGCGACAGCGGGGCGCGCACGGTGCACCCCGCGCTCGACCCCCGCGACGCGACGCGGGAGAGCCGCGACTCCGACGAGCACCCGCAGTCGACGGCCATCGCCGTGCTGTTCGACGTGACCGGCTCGATGCGCAACGTGCCGCGCGTCCTCCAGACCAAGCTGCCGCAGCTGCTCGGGCTGCTCCAGCGGCAGGGCTACGCCCGCGACCCGCAGATCATGTTCGGCGCGATCGGCGACGCCACCTGCGACCGGGTGCCGTTGCAGGTCGGCCAGTTCGAGTCCGACAACCGCATGGACGACGACCTCGGCCGGATCGTGCTGGAGGGCGGTGGCGGCGGGCAGATGACCGAGTCGTACGAGCTGGCCATGTACTTCATGGCCCGGCACACGGTCACCGACTGCTGGGAGAAGCGCGGCCGGCGCGGCTACCTGTTCATCATCGGCGACGAGCTGGCCTACCCGCAGGTGAAGGCCCGGGAGGTGGCCCGCCTGATCGGCGACGACCTGGCCGAGGACGTGCCGCTGCGGCAGGTGGTCGACGAGGTGACCCGCCGCTGGGACACCTACTATCTCCTCCCCGCCGGCAGCCACTACGCCGGCAACGCCAAGGTGCTCGACTTCTGGCGGGGCCTGCTCGGGCAGAACGCCGTCGTGCTGGACGACCTCGACGCGGTCTGCGAGACCATCGCGCTCACCATCGGCCTCGGCGAGCAGGCCATCGACCTGGACGAGGGCCTGCGCGACCTCGACCGGGCCGGTTCGGGCGCCACCGGGACGGTGTCGAAGGCGCTGGCCCGGCTCGGCCGGGGGCGGCGCGCCGAGGTGTCGGCGCTGCCGGCCTTCCGGGACACCGACGGCGGGGTCACCCGGCTGTGAGACACGTGACGGTGGTCGACCTCGGCTACGGCGACGCCGGCAAGGGCACGGTCGTGGACTGGCTCTGCGCCACCCGGCCCGTGCACACCGTGGTCCGCTTCAACGGGGGCGCGCAGGCGGCGCACAACGTGGTGCTGCGCGACGGGCGGCACCACACCTTCGCCCAGTTCGGCGCGGGCACCTTCCACCCCGGGGTGCGTACGCACCTGTCCCGGCACGTGGTGGTGGACCCGCTGGCGCTGGCCGCCGAGGCCGACCACCTCGCCTCGGTCGGGGTGCCCGACGCGCTCGACCGGCTGACCGTGGACGGGGAGGCGCTGCTCGCCACCCCGTACCACCGGGCCGCCAACCGGGCCCGGGAGATCGCCCGGGGAGCCGACCGGCACGGCTCCTGCGGGCTGGGGGTGGGCGAGGCCGTCGCGTACGGTCTCGCCCACCCCGACGAGGCGCCCCGGGTGGCCAACTGCCGCACCCCGGCGCTGCTGCGCCGCCGGCTGACCGCCCTGCGGGACCGGCTGACCGCCGAGCTGGGGCCGCTGGACGCGCCGCCCGTCGAGGACTGCCTGCCCGCGTTCACCGGGTTCGCCGGGCGGGTGGCGATCGTGGACCGGGGCTGGCTTGCCGGGGCGCTGCGCGCCGGGACGTGCGTCTTCGAGGGCGCGCAGGGGGTGCTGCTCGACGAGTGGCACGGCTTCCACCCGTACACGACGTGGAGCACCACCACGTTCGCCAACGCCGACAGCCTGCTCGCCGAGGCGGGCCAGGCGGGCACGGCGACGCGGCTCGGGGTGCTGCGCGTGACCACCACCCGGCACGGGCCGGGGCCGCTGGTGACCGAGGACCCGACCCTGCCGTGGACCGACCCGCACAACCCGACGAACCCGTGGCAGGGCCGGTTCCGGTTCGGCCACTTCGACGCGGTCGCCCACCGGTACGCCCTCGCCGCGGCCGGAGGCGTCGACGGCCTCGCGTTGACCCACCTCGACCTCGCCGGCCCCGGGCTGCGGATCTGCCGCCGCTACGACTCCACCGACCGGCTCACCCCGGGCCCGCCCGGCGACCTGGACCGGCAGTCCGCGCTCACCGCCCGCCTGCTGCGCTCCCGCCCGGTGTACGACGACGACCCGCCCGTCGACTGGCCGTCGGCGGTGGCCCGGGAACTGGCCGCCCCGGTGGTGCTCACCTCGCACGGCCCCACCGCCGGGGACAAGGTCCCGCACGGCCCGCTGCTCGCCCCGCCGGCCCTGGTCGCCACCGCCTGACGCGGTGATCGCGGCCGGCAACGGGTGAGCGTGCCGCCGCTCGCGGATCTTGAATGCGTCGTCGAGCAGGGTGATCCGACGACTCGGCCACCCGGCGCGCCGGGCCCGGCCAGCATGGGGGCATGGAGTCCGCGCTCGACCTGCTCCGGCAGCTGGTCAGCTCCCCGTGGGTGTACCTGCTGCTGTTCGGGCTCACCGCGGTCGACGCGTTCTTCCCGGCGGTGCCCGGCGAGACCGCCGTGATCACCGCCGCCGTGCTCGCCACCGACGGCAGCCCCAACCTGGTGGCGGTGATCGTCGCCGCCGCATTCGGCGCCTGCGTCGGCGACCACATCTCGTACGCCATCGGGCGCGGCGGCGGCGCGCACCGGCTCGCCCGGTTTCCCGAGGACAGCCGGCGGCGGGCCGGCTCGGAGTGGGCCCGCCAGGCGGTGCACCGGCGCGGCGGTCTGATCCTCACCACCGCCCGGTACATCCCCGGCGGTCGCACGGCGGTGACCCTCACCATGGGCGCGGTCCGCTACCCGCTCCGCTCGTTCCTGCTGTTCGACTCGATCGCGGCGGTGAGCTGGGCGCTCTACTCCGCCCTGCTCGGCTACTTCGGCGGGCTGGCCTTCGAACGCGATCCGGTCAGAGGCATCCTGGCCGCGGTGGGTATGTCGGTGGCGGTGACGCTGGTGCTGGAGTCCGTCCGCTGGCTCCGCCACCGCGCCCACCGCCGCACCCCCCACTGACCGCGCCCCACCCACCTCTGGCCCGCCCACGTCCGTCCGGGCCCGGGCCCACGCGCCGACCACCCCGCGCGCCGCCGCGCCCACCGCTCACCGCTCGCCGCCGCGCCCACCGCTCGCCGCCGCCCATCGACGGGCTGTTCCACCACGGCGCGGCCGACGAGTGGAACAACATGGCTGTCACGGCGGGCGGGAGACAACCGTGACGTTCCACCGGTGCGGGAGCCGGGACGGCGGACCCCTCCGTCCCGTCGTGGCCGGGCACCGGGCACCGGACGTCGTGGCGGGGCGGGCGCCGACGACGTCGTGGCCGGAGAGGCGCCGAGGACGCCGTGTCCGGGCAGGCGGCGGCGACGCCGTGACCAGGCAGACGGCGGTTCTACCGTGGCCAGGCAGGCGGTGGCGACGTCGTGGCCGGGCCGTCAGAGGAGGTCGGCGTCGTGGACCAGGATCGCGAGCTGCACCCGGTTGGCGAGCTGGAGCTTCGCGAGAGCCCTGCTCACGTGCGTCTTGACCGTCGCCTCGCTCATCGTCAGCCGGCGGGCGATGTCGGCGTTGCCCAACCCCCGGCCCACCTCCCGGACGATCTCCAACTCCCGGTCCGTGAGGTGGCCCAGCCGCTGCCGCGCGACGTCCCGCCGGGCCGGGCCGCGCTCGGCGAAGGAGTCGATCAGCCGCCGGGTGACCGTCGGGGCCAGCATGGCGTTTCCGGCGGCCACGGTCCGCACGGCGGCGGCGAGTTCCCGGGGCGGCGTGTCCTTCAGCAGGAAGCCGACCGCGCCCGCCCGCAGCGCCCGGTGCACGTACTCGTCTCGGTCGAAGGTGGTCAGCATGACGACCTTCGCCCCGGTGGCGACCACCTGCGGGGCGGCGGTCAGCCCGTCGGTGCCCGGCATCCGGACGTCCAGCAGCACCACGTCGGGACGCAACCGGCGGGTCTCGGCCAGCGCCGCCGCGCCATCGGCCGCCTCGCCCACCACGGTGAGGTCGGGTGCCGCCTCCAGGATCAGCCGCAGCCCGGCACGGACCAGCTGCTCGTCGTCGACCACCAGGACCCGGATCATGTCGCCTCCTCCACCGGGATCAACGCCCGGACCAGGAAGCCGCCGTCGCGGGGGCCGGCCTCCAGCCGCCCACCCAGCAGTTCCACCCGCTCCCGGAGGCCGATCAGCCCGAGTCCCGCTCCGGGCAGGGCCGCACCGCCCGCCAGCCCACCGTCCGCACCCGGCAGGGCCGCACCGCCCGCCGGCCGACCGTCCGCACCCGGCCGGGCCGGGCCGCCCGCCGACGGGCCGGTGCGGACGCTGATCTCCAACCCGCCCGGGAGATACCGCAGCCGGACGGTGGTGTCCGCGTCCGGCGCGTGCTTGCGGACGTTCGTCAGCGCCTCCTGGACCACCCGGTACACCGTCCGGCCGGCGGTGGCGGAAACGGGCCGGGGCGTCCCCTCGTCCTGCCGGTCGACCCGCAGCCCGACGGCGCGGGACTCCCGGACCAGGTCGGCGACGCCGGCCAGCCCGGCGGCGGCGGTGGTGGCCGGCTCGCCGGCGGGCGTGGGCTGGCGCAGCACGCCGAGCACCTCCCGCAGGTCGGTGAGGGCCTGCCGTCCGGTGGACCGGATCAGGGTCGCGGTGTCGACCGTCGCCGGATCGGTGGCGGTGACCTCCAGCGCGCCGGCGTGCACCACCATCAGCGACACCCGGTGCGCCACCACGTCGTGCATCTCCCGGGCGATCCTGGCCCGCTCCTCGGCCCGGACGCGCTCCGCCCGCGCCTCCTGCTCGCGCTCCAGCCGCTCGGCCCGGTCCCGCAGGGCGGCCAGGGTGTCCCGGCGGGCCCGGACCCAGAGCCCGACGACCAGCGGGAACAGCACCGTCCACGCGAACATCGCCAGCGCGTTGGCGGGCGTGGCGGTGGTCAGCCGCCGCTCGCCACCCACCACGACGCCGATCACCACGCCCGCCACCGCCACCAGGGCGGCACCGGCGAGGAAGCCGGCGAGCCGCCGACGGTCCCGCAGCCGGAGTCCGGCCTGCCAGGAGGCGACGGCCACCACCGGCCAGGCCGCCAGGAGCAGCCACGTGACGGCGGCCGTCACGAACAGCGGCCAGCGCCGTGCGCGTACCGTCGCGGCGGCCCAGCCCGCGAGGACGGCGACGGCGAGGACCAGCACCCCGGGCAGCGGCGAGCGCACCCCGAGCGAGCCGGTCGCCGCCCCCCAGACCCCCGCCGCGACGACGACGGCGAGCAGCACGGGGGCGTACCGCTCGACGGTGCGCCGGAGCGCGACGGCTCGGGAGGTCACGCCCCGAGCCTAGGCCGGGCGGAGGCTGTTGCCGTCCACCCGCCTCCGGTGTGCGCGCGACCCCTGACGCCGGTCCGCGCCCGACCCTGAAAGCCGGTCGTGCCCGACCCGGATCCCTCTCGGGGTCGGGCACGACTTAAGTCGCAGGCACCGGGGTGACCACCGGACGATGGCGGGGCCGCCGGGCGGCACCAGCATCGAGATCATGGATTCGGTGCTCGACCTGCTCCACCAGACGATGTCCTCGCCCTGGGTCTACCTGGCGCTCTTCGCGATCGCGGTGATCGACGGCTTCTTCCCGGCGGTGCCCAGCGAGACGGCGGTGATCACCGCCGGCGTGTTCGCGGCGACCGGGCAACCCGACCTGGTGGCGGTGATCGCGGTCGCGGCGGCCGGCGCGCTGGTCGGCGACCACGTGTCGTACGCCATCGGCCGGCACGGCGGCGGACGCCTCCTCGCCCGCCTGCCCGACGGCGGCCGGCGACGGACCGCCTACGAGTGGGCACGGCGCGGGATCGCGGTGCGGGGCGGGCTGATCCTCACCGTCGCCCGGTACGTCCCCGGCGGCCGGACCGCCGTCACGATGACCATGGGGGCGACGCGCTTCCCCCGGCGGCGCTTCCTCGCCTTCGACGCGCTCGCCGCCGGCTCGTGGGGGGTCTACTCGGCGCTGGTCGGTTACCTCGGCGGGCTCGCCTTCGAGCAGGACCCGATCCGGGGGCTGCTGCTCGGGCTCGGTCTCGCGCTGACGGTGACCCTGGTGGTGGAATTGACCCGCTGGCTCCTGGGCCGTCGCCGGGCGGCCGTCGGCGCGCCCGCCCGGGAGCCGGCGGAGCTGCGACGGTGACCCACCCGCGGCCCCGGCCGCCGACGCCGACCGGGCCTTCGGCATCGGCCGGGCATCGTCGGCGTCGGCCGGGCGTCGGCCGGGCGTCGGCGGCGGCGTCGGCGTCGGCCGGGCATCGGCGTCGGCGTCGGCCGGGGCTTCGGCGTCGGCGTCGGCCGGGGCTTCGGCGTCGGCGGCGTCGGCGTCGGCGAGATGCGGCACCAGCCGGGCATGGGACCGCGCGAGGGCGGCGGGCCCGTCGGTCGGTCTCCCCGGGCGGGATGTCAGGCGGTGGGCGGCCGCCAGGTGGCGCCGCGCAGGAGTTGGCCGGCGCCGAGCCACGCGACGTTCATCATCCGCGTCGCGGTCTTCTCCGGGTCCGCCTCCGGGTGGTCGGCGAGCCAGTCGGCCAGCGACTCGGTCGCCCCCACCAGGGCGTACGCGACGACCTCCAGGTCGGTCTCGCCCACCTCGCGCCCCTCGGCGCGCAGCGCGTGGCCGAGCATCCCGGCGACCACCTCGACCAGCCGGGCGCGCATGCCCGCCAGCTCGCCGGCGAACGGCTGCTCGCCCCGGGCCTGCCGGTAGAGCACCGCCCAGCCGTCCCGGTGCGCCCCGACGAAACCGAAGAACGCCCGCAGCCCGCGCCAGAGTCGCTCGTCGGCCGACAGCTCGGGGGCGGCCGCCCCGGCGATGGCCTGCATCATCCGGGCGCCCTCCCGGTGCAGGCAGGCGACGAAGAGCTCCTCCTTGGTGCCGAGGTAGGCGTAGACCATCGGCTTGGAGATGCCGGCGTCCTCGGCGATCTCGTCCATGCTGGCCGCGTGGAACCCCCTGCGGGAGAACGCTTTCACGGCCGCGTCGAGCATCTGCTGCTCGCGTACGGCACGTGGGAGGCGCTTGAAGGTGGGTGGGGTGGACACCCTTGCGAGCATACCTACTCGTGCGTAGGGTTACGCACGAGTAGCCAATACCGGAAGGTGCAGACCCATGACTGACTTCGACCCGGCCAACTTCGCGAACGTCGGCCCCAAGGAGTTCGCCCAGCTGGTCAAGTCCACCCCGGACGACAAGATCGCCGAGGTCATGTCCGGCGACCTGCGCGGCAAGATCCTGGGCGAGGTCTTCAGCCGGATGCCGCAGCTCTTCCGCGCCGACCGGGCGGGCTCGACCAACGCGGTCATCCACTGGAACATCACCGGCCGCCCCGACGGTGGCACCGACACCTACGAGGTCGTCATCGCCGACGGCGCGTGCACGGTCAACGAGACCGCGCAGCACGACCCGAAGCTGAGCCTCACCATGGGCCCGGTCGAGTTCCTGAAGATCGTCTCCGGTGGGGCCAACCCCGTCATGATGTTCATGACCGGCAAGCTCAAGGCCAAGGGCGACCTGGGTCTGGCCGCCAACATCGCCAACCTGTTCGACATCCCCAAGGCCTGACATGGCCGAGTTCTCGCTCGACCTGAACGAGGAACAGCGGGATCTGCGCGACTGGGTGCACGGCTTCGCCGCCGAGGTCGTGCGCCCGGCCGCGGCCGAGTGGGACGCCCGGGAGGAGACTCCCTGGCCGATCATCCAGGAGGCGGCGAAGGTCGGCCTGTACGGCTTCGAGTTCCTCGCCACCTGCTGGGCCGACCCCACCGGCCTCTCCCTCCCGATCGCCAGCGAGGAACTCTTCTGGGGTGACGCCGGCATCGGGCTGGGCATCTTCGGCACCTCCCTCGCGGTGGCCGCCATCTACGGCGCCGGCACCCCGGACCAGATGGTGGAGTGGGTGCCGCAGTGCTTCGGCACCGTCGACGAGCCCGCCGTCGCCGCGTTCTGCACCACCGAGCCCGAGGCCGGCTCCGACGTCGGCGCGATGCGCACCCGGGCGGTCTACGACGAGGCCACCGACGAGTGGGTGCTGAGCGGGCAGAAGGCGTACGCCACCAACGGCGGGATCGCCGGGGTGCACGTCGTCACCGCCTCGGTCGACCCGACGCTCGGTTCCCGGGGGCAGGCGGCGTTCGTCGTACCGCCGGGCACCGCCGGGCTGACCGCGACCCGCAAGCTGCGCAAGCTGGGCCTGCGCGCGTCGCACACCGCCGACGTCTTCCTCGATGACGTACGCGTGCCGGGGCGCTGCCTGCTCGGCGGCCGGGACGCCCTGCGCGAACGGCTCGACCGGGCCCGCTCCGGCAAGCGCGCCTCGGGCCAGGCCGCGATGCGCACCTTCGAACTCTCCCGGCCCACCGTCGGCGCGCAGGCGCTGGGCGTGGCCCGGGCCGCCTACGAGTACGCGCTGGACTACGCGAAGGACCGGGTCCAGTTCGGCCGGCCCATCATCGAGAACCAGGCGGTCGCGTTCGCGCTGGCCGACATGAGGACGGAGATCGACGCGGCCCGGCTGCTGGTCTGGCGGGCCTCCTGGATGGGCCGCAACAACCGGCCCTTCACTGCGGGCGAGGGCTCGATGTCCAAGCTGAAGGCCGGCGAGGTGGCCGTCTCCGTGACCGAGAAGGCCGTGCAACTGCTCGGCGGGGCCGGGTTCCTGCGGGACCACCCGGTCGAGCGCTGGTACCGCGACGCCAAGATCTACACCATCTTCGAGGGCACTTCGGAGATCCAGCGCCTGGTCATCTCCAGGGCTGTCTCCGGCGTCCAGATCCGCTGATTCGAGGACCCTCCGCGCAACGCACGAGGAGGCCGCTCCGTGGACCTGCCGTTCGTCGTCGCCACCCTGACCCGGCGTGGGCTGCTCGCCCCCGGCCGCCCGATCCGCGTCGCCTCCCAGCTCGGCGCGCTGCGCAAGTGGGGCTGGAGCCTCGCCGGCGAGCTGCGCCAGGCCGCCGCCCGCGACCCCGACCGGGCGGCGGTGGTCGACGAGCGGGGCGCCGAGCTGACGTACGCCGAGCTGCAGGACCGGGCCGAGCGGCTGGCCCGGGCGATGCGGGCGGTGCTCGGCGTGCAGGCCGGGGACCGGGTCGGCGTGCTCTGCCGCAACCACCACGGGCTGATCGAGACGATCGTCGCCGCCATCCTGCTCGGCGCGGACGCGGTGCTCGTCAACACCGGGCTCTCCGCCGCGCAGCTCGCCACCGTGGCGGAGGAGCAGCGGCTGCGGGTGCTGGTGCACGACAGCGAGTTCGCCGACCTGGTCGGCCTCCCCGCCGAGGTGCACCGGCTCGACGAGCGCGCCCGGGAGGAGCTGGTGGCCGGCGCGCTCCCCGGCGACCTGCGCCCGCCGGAGCGGGACGGCCAGATCATCGTGCTCACCTCCGGCACCACCGGCGCCCCGAAGGGCGCCCGGCGCCCCACGCCGAACGGCTTCGGGCCGCTCGTCTCGATCATCGACCGCATCCCGCTGCACACCCGGGACCGGGTGATGATCGCCGCGCCGCTCTTTCACACCTGGGGATACGCCGCCCTCCAGGTGTCCTTCGCGCTGCGCGCCACCGTCGTGCTGCACCGCCGCTTCGACCCGGCCGCCACGCTGGCCGCCCTGGTCGAGCAGCGCTGCGACGCGCTCTTCGCCGTACCGGTGATGGTGCAGCGACTGCTGGAGGTGCCGCCGCCGGAACCGCGGCCCCCGCTGAAGGTGGTCGCGGTCAGCGGATCCGCGCTGCCCGGCGGCCTCGCGCCACGGTTCATGGACGTCTACGGCGAGGTCCTCTACAACCTCTACGGCTCCACCGAGGTCTCCTGGGCCTCCATCGCCGACCCCGCCGACCTGCGCGCCGCGCCCACCACCGCCGGCCGCCGGCCGCACGGCACCCGACTGGCGATCCTCGACGCGGCCGGCGCGCCGGTGCCGGACGGTCGCGTCGGCCGGATCTTCGTCGGCAACGAGATGCTCTTCGAGGGCTACACCTCCGGGGCCAGCCGGGAACGCCGGAACGGCCTGCTCGACACCGGCGACCTGGGCCGCCTCGACCCCGACGGGCTGCTCTTCGTCGACGGCCGGGCGGACGACATGATCGTCTCCGGCGGGGAGAACGTCTTCCCCTCCGAGGTGGAGGACCTGATCGCCCGGCTGCCGCAGGTGCGGGAGACCGCCGTGATCGGCGTACCCGACCCCGGGTACGGGCAACGGCTCGCCGCGTTCCTCGCCCTGCACCCCGGCGAGACGCTCGACCCGGAGGCGGTCCGCGAGTACGTCCGGCACTACCTGGCCCGCTTCTCCGTGCCCCGCGACGTCGTCTTCGTGAAGTACCTCCCCCGCAACGCCACCGGCAAGGTGCTCACCCGCGAATTGCGCCGCTACTACGGCTGACCGCTTGCCGTCGCCGCCGCCGAGACGAACTCCGGGGTCACGGTGCTGCCCGGCGGCACGTCGGGCCGGGTCGAGGGCGGGCGGGTTGCGGACATGGTCGATCGGCGTCGGCGCTCCCTCCCGCTCGGCCGTTTTCCGGTGCGCACCGCCGCCGGCGGCCTCTAGGCTGACAGCACATGATCAGCTCCGGTCCCCGCCGCCGTACGCCGCTGCTGCTGGTCGAGGCGGCGACGCTGCTCTCCGGCATCGGCAACGGGGTGTCCACCGTGGCCCTGCCGTGGCTGGTGCTGGAGCGCACCGGCAGCGCCACCGCGGCCGGCCTGGTCGCGGCGGCCACCGCGCTGCCGCTGCTGCTGTCCAGCCTCGTCTCCGGCACCGTCGTGGACCTGCTCGGCCGGCGGCGTACGGCCCTGGTCTCCGACGCGCTCTCCGCCGTCTCGGTCGCCGCGATCCCGGTGGTGGACGCCCTGCTCGGGTTGAACGTCGGCTGGATCGTGGCGCTGGCCGCGCTCGGGGCCGTCTTCGACCCGGCCGGGCTGACCGCCCGCGAGACGCTGCTGCCGGCCGCCGCGCAGGCCGCCGGGTGGCGGATCGAACGGGCCAACGGGGTGCACGAGGCGGTCTGGGGCCTCGCCTTCCTGATCGGGCCCGGGGTCGGCGGCGTGCTCATCGCCGCGATCGGTCCGGGCTCGACGCTCTGGGTCACCGCCGCCGGTTTCGCCCTGGCCGTCGCGCTGGTCGCCGCCGTCCGGCTGCCCGGGGCCGGCCGCCCGGAACGCCCGCCGGCCGGCCTGTGGCACGGCACCGCCGAGGGACTGCGGTTCGTCTGGCGGGACCGGCTGCTGCGGACCATCGCACTGATCACGATGGTGCTGGTCGCGCTCTACCTGCCGGTCGAGGGCGTGCTGCTGCCGGCGTGGTTCGTCGCCCAGGGCGAACCGGCCCGGCTCGGCGCGATCCTGATGGCGATGAGCGCCGGATCGGTGGTCGGGGCCCTCGCCTCCGGCACGGCGGGACGGCGGATCCGCCGGCGCACCCTGATGGTGGTCGCCCTCGTGGTCACCGGGGCGGCCCTGGTCGGACTGGCCGCGTTGCCGCCGTACCCGGCCATGCTCGGCTTCGCCGCCGTCATCGGGCTCGCGTACGGGCCGGTCAACCCGCTCGCCAACTACGCCATGCAGACCCGCACCCCGGAGCGGCTGCGCGGCCGGGTGGTCGGGGTGATGACCTCCTTCACGTACGCCGCCGGCCCGGCGGGCTATCTGCTCGCCGGGCCGCTGGTGGAGTGGCTCGGGCTGCGCCCGGCCTTCCTGCTGCTCGCCGGGGCGCTGCTGGTGGCGGCGCTGGTCGCCGCGCCGCTGCCGGTACTGCGGGCGCTGGACGAGCCGCCCCGCCACCCGCCCGCCCCGCCCGGCGGCACGTCGGGCCGGGTCGAGGGGCCCCTCCCGCTCGGCGAGCAGTGGGCGCCCTCGGCGCACCGGAACCCGCCGGATCAGGGATAGAGCGTCAGGCCGGGCGTGGTGGCGATGGCAGTCAACTGCGCCATGGTGACCACCGGCGGCGGTGCGGGCTCCAGCGACCGAGGGCCGTCCGGGTCTTTCATGATCATCGGAAAGTTGTTCGCCGCCACCGTCACGGACGTGCCGTCCACCCGCTGCACCAGCACCGCGCGCCGCTCCACGCCCCTGTGACTCGGGTTGGGCTCGGTGCTGGCGGCGATCAGGCTGCCGTCCGGGAGGCGGCGGTCTTCGCAGATGCCGTGGTCCATCGCGGCGCCGCATCCGGGGCGTTCGTCGGTGGACCTCGTCACCAGCGTCACGTCCAACCACTCGACCAGGGGACCGCTGGTGACCAGGATGCGGGTCCAGTAGTGCGAGGTGCTCCGGCGATGGACGAACTGGATCTGGTCGCAGTCGCGCAACTCTTCCTCGACCGTCAGCCCCGCCGGCAGGTGGTCGTCAAGGGCCGCGCGCAGCACACCGGTCAGCCGCGCCACGCCGTCCTCGGGGCGCTCGGTCGGCTGGGCGCGCACCGTGTCGTACGTCGGCACGGGTGGCTGCGGCCTGCCGGACGGCGGCAACGGCTCCGAACAGAACGACGGGGCGGCGGACGGCGAGCCGCCTCTGCCCGACGGCAAGCGATCGCCGGGTCCGGCGACCAGCGCAGGCGTCAGCGCGAGCACGGCGACGGCGACTCCCGTGCCCGCCAGCGTCCAGGCGCGGTGGCGGCGGCGCTGACGGTCGTCGGCGATCAGCCGGTCCACGTCGATCCGGGTCGGTGGCGACGAGGCCACCGCCGCGCGCAACTGCCGGGAGAAATCATCCATCGGTGCGTGCCTCCTCGACTCGGGCCGGCGCGTCGACGAGGCGGCCCCGCAGCGCCTCGATCGCCCGCGCCGACTGGCTCTTGACGGTGCCGGTGGTGCAGCCGAGTTCCCGGGCGGTCTCCTCGACGGACAGGTCGCAGAAGTAGCGCAGCACCAGGACCGCGCGGCGGCGCGGCGGCAACTCGGCCAGCAGGGCGAGGATGGTCAGCCGGTCGGCGGCACCTTCGGTCGCGGACCGCGCGGGGGCGTCCGGGACCTCGGCCCATGCGGCCTCACGCCGCCACGGCCGGCGCCGCTCGTCCAGCCAGACCCGCAGCAGGGTACGCCGGACGTAGGCGTCCGGGTTGTCCATGCCGGACACCCGCCGCCAGTGCCGCAGCAGCTTGACCAGCGCCGTCGACACCAGGTCGTCGGCCGTGTGCCAGTCACCGCAGAGCAGGTACGCCGTGCGGCGCAGCGGCTCCAGCCGGGCCCCGACGTACTCGCGGTAGCCCTCGATGTCGGCAGGCAATCCCGCCACCTCCTCGCCTCACCGGTCAAACGGAGGCGACGGCGGCGGGGGTTGCCCGGTCAGCCCGGAATCGTGATCCGACCCTCGACGGCGGCGGCGGCGGCGGCGATGTCGGTGCGGTGGTGCGAGCCGGCCAGCTCCACGCCGGCCACCAGCGCGTACGCGGCGTCCCGGGCGGCGGCCAGGTCGGCGCCGGTGGCGGTGGCGCAGAGCACCCGGCCACCGGAGGAGAGCAGCGCCCCGTCGTCGGCCCGGCGGGTGCCGGCGTGGATGACGCCCGGAACCTCGGCACCGGTGATCACGTCGCCGCTGCGCGGGGCGGCCGGGTAGCCCTCGGCGGCGACCACGACCGTGACGGCGGCCCCGTCGCGCCACTGCAGCGGCGGGTGCCCGGCCAGCGTGCCGGTGGCGGCGGCGTGCAGCAGCCCGGCGAGCGGGGTCTCCAGCAGCGCGAGCACCACCTGCGTCTCCGGGTCGCCGAAGCGGGCGTTGAACTCGATCACCCGGGGACCGTCGGCGGTGATCGCCAGCCCGACGTAGAGGAGGCCCGCGAACGGGGTGCCCCGTCGGGCCATCTCGGCCAGGGTCGGGTGGACGACGTCGCGCATGACGTCGTCGACCAGGCCGGGCGGCGCCCAGGGCAGCGGCGCGTACGCCCCCATGCCGCCGGTGTTCGGGCCGGTGTCGCCGTCCCCGACCCGCTTGAAGTCCTGCGCCGGCAGCAGCGGAACCGCCGCCTCGCCGTCGGTGACCACGAAGAGGGAGACCTCCGGGCCGGCCAGGTATTCCTCCACGACGACCCGGCCGCACTCCTCCGCGTGCCGGAGCGCGGCGGCGCGGTCGTCGGTCACCACGACACCCTTGCCGGCGGCGAGCCCGTCGTTCTTCACCACGTACGGCGCGCCGAACTCGTCCAGCGCCCGCGCCGTGCTCTCCGCATCCGTGCAGGTGTACGCGCGGGCGGTCGGCACGCCGGCGGCGGTCATCACGTCCTTGGCGAACGCCTTCGAGCCCTCCAGCCGGGCGGCCTCGGCGGACGGCCCGAACGCGGGGATCCCCTTGGCGCGTACGGCGTCGGCGACCCCGGCGACCAGCGGCGCCTCCGGCCCGATCACCACCAGGTCGACCCCGGTCTCCACCGCCAGCGCGGCGACGGCCGCCGGATCGCAGGGATCCACCGCCCGCAGCTCCGCCAGCGAAGCGATGCCGGGATTCCCGGGCGCCGCGATCAGCTGCTCGACGGACGGATCGTCGGCGAGGCCCAGCGCGAGCGCATGCTCCCGCCCCCCACCACCAAGAAGAAGAACCCGCACACCCCGATCCTACTGACCCCCTCGGCCGCCCCGTTGATCATGAGGTTGTTGTCACGACACGCCGGCACCGACGGCAGCAACTCATGATCAACGGGGTGGCCCCCCGGGGGTGTTAGGGGAGGAGGGGGTGGCGGAGGACGTTTTCCTCGCGGCCGGGGCCTACGCCTACCACGCTGACGCGGGTGCCGCAGAGCTCCTCGATGCGGGCGATGTAGCGCCGGGCGTTCTCCGGGAGTTCCGCCTCGGTCCTCGCCTCGGTGATGTCCTCCCACCAGCCGTCGAGCTCCTCGTAGACCGGAGTCGCGTGGTGGAAGTCGGTCTGGGTCATCGGCATGTCGTCGTAACGCTTGCCGTTGATCTCGTAACCGACACAGATCGGCACCTTGGGCAGGCCGGTCAGCACGTCCAGCTTGGTGACCACCAGGTCGGTGACCCCGTTGAGGCGGCAGGCGTACCGGGCGACGACAGCGTCGAACCAGCCGCAGCGGCGCTCCCGGCCGGTGGTGGTGCCGTACTCGTGGCCGACCTTGCGCAGGTGCTGACCGTTGTCGTCGAAGAGTTCGGTCGGGAACGGCCCGGAGCCGACCCGGGTCGTGTACGCCTTGCTGACCGCGATCACCTTGCTGATCGCCGTCGGCGGGATGCCGGCGCCCACGCAGGCCCCGCCGGCCGTCGGGTTCGACGACGTGACGAAGGGGTACGTGCCGTGGTCCATGTCGAGCAT
The DNA here is from genome assembly GCF_040295705.1 of Micromonospora sp. NPDC002717. Taxonomy (NCBI): domain Bacteria; kingdom Bacillati; phylum Actinomycetota; class Actinomycetes; order Micromonosporales; family Micromonosporaceae; genus Micromonospora; species Micromonospora sp. NPDC002717. Next base: position 523,785 of record NZ_JBEOVW010000001.1, read on the forward strand.
GGTGGCCTGGGCGCCCTCCAGCAGGACCGTCTCGCCGCGGTCCAGCGCGTCCCAGAGCATGACCCGGGTCTCGGCGATGTACGGCTTGAGCCGCTCCGCGTACTCCAGGTACTCCTCGATCGTCGCGTCGACGTCGATCGCCTTGCGGTTGTACACCTTGAACAGGAGCTGGTTCTTCTCGCGCAGCGCCAGTTCCAGCTTCTTGCGCAGGATGCCCGGGTCGAGCAGGTCCTGCAGCCGGATCCCCATCCGGGCGACCTTGTCGCCGTACGCGGGGCCGATGCCCCGGCCGGTGGTGCCGATCCGGGAGCTGCCGAGGTAGCGCTCGACGACGCGGTCCAGGGCCCGGTGGTGCGGCATGATCAGGTGCGCGTCGCCGGAGATCCGCAGCCGGCTGACGTCCACGCCCCGCTCGGCGAGCCCGTCGATCTCGGCCAGCAGCACCTTCGGGTCGACCACCACGCCGTTGCCGATGACGATCATCGCGCTCGGTGACAGGGCACCCGACGGCATCAGGTGCAGCGCGTACTTCTGGCCGTCCGGGGTGATCACCGTGTGGCCGGCGTTGTTGCCGCCGGAGTAGCGCACGACGTAGTCGACCCGCTCACCCAGCAGGTCGGTAACCTTGCCCTTGCCCTCGTCGCCCCACTGGGCGCCGAGGAGCACGATCGCTGGCATCTTCTCGCCTCCAGAAGGCTCGGGTGCCAGGTGGCGACCGGTCAGCGAGCCCGGGGTGTCAGGCTAACAAGTAGTGACGACGCGGCCGGCAGGGGTCGCGTCGAGAGGCAGGAGGCCCTTTCCGTGTACGACGTGGTGCTGCTCACCCTCGGCTCGGAGCGCGACGCGCCCGGCGGGGCCTGCGGCAGCGGCGGCGCCTGCTGCGGCGGCGCGACGGCGCACGAGGCCGACGCCGGGGCGACGGCGGACGGAGCCGAGGCCGGGGCCGGGGCCGGGGCGACGGCGGACGGGGGCGCGACGGCACGTGACGCGGCCGACGTCTGCGGGACCGGCGACCGGCACGACGGGAAGGCCGGGGAGCGCTGCGACACCCCCCGGGTGCCGGTGCTGGCCTGCGCGGACGCGCTCACCGCCCGGGGCGCCCGGGTGGAGACGGTCACCGCCCGCTCGGACGCCGAGATCGACGCGGTGCTGGCCAGGTTCGACGCGCCGCCCCGCCCGGACGGCCTCACCTGGCCCGACCCGGACTCCAAGATCCGGCTGGTGGTCGCCGCCGCCAGCGACGCGCAGTTGCGCGCCGTCGTGCGCCGGCTCGTCCGGCGGTACGCCCCACCGCCCAGCCGCCGTCCGGACGACCTTCCCGGCAACCGCACGGTGCCGGACCTGCCGCCGATCGGCGTACTCCCGCTCGATCCGGCGCGGAGCACGACGCACCGTGACCTGGCGGCGCAGCTCGGGCTGCCCCGCGACCCGGCGGCGGTGGCCGCCGTGGTGCTGGACGGCACGGCCCGCCGGCTCGACCTGCTGCGCAACGACGGCGGCTCGGTGACCCTGGACGGCGCGCTGATCGGTGCCGCCGACGACAGCGGCCGGCCGCTGCACTGGCGGGGGCGGGTCGAGGTGGACGACGCCGTCCTCTCCAACGGCGACGACCCGCTGCTGGCCTGCGCGATCGGCAACGCCGGCGGGTACGCCCGGCTCGACGACGTGACACTGCTCGGCGACCCCGACCCGACGGACGGGCGGGTCGAGGTGGCGGTGGCCGTGCCCGTGGTCACCCGCTCGGCGTTCGGCAGGAAGCGAATGCGGCTGGAGGTACGCCGCGCCCGGGGGCGGGCCGTGTCCGTGCTGCCCCGCGAGGGGAAGGTCCCGTTCCTCGACGACGGGGCCGAGGGCGAGCTGAGCCGGAAGCGGTCCTGGTGGACCGAGCCGGGCGCCTGGGCGGTCTGGACGAGCTGACCTCGGCGTCCCCCGCGACGGCCGACCGCGGCCGGCCACTGGGCCTATCCTCGGCAGAAGGAATGGGGAGGAACCGTGGTGGACGAGAACGCCGACCGGGTCCACATGCCCGGCCAGCCGCCGATGCCGGAGCGGGACATCGAACCACTCTGGCCGCCCGACCAGATCGACGGTGCCGACGCACCGCCGTGGGCGTCGACCGCCTCACCGGGGTCGCCCGTTCCCCCGCAGGGCCGACCGGCCGCCCCGCCCTCGCCCGCCGACTACCCGTCCCTGACCGGCGGCCCGGCGACGCCCGCGCCGCCGGACCCGGCGACCGGCTGGGCGCCCCCGCCGGCTGCGGCCTCCGGATGGGAGCCCGGCCCCTCGGGCCAGGGCTGGGCGCCGCCGACGCCCCCCGCAGGGCCGACCGCCCCGGCCGCCGCAGGCGCTGTCATCCCGCCCGCCGCAGGCGCTGTCGTCCCGCCCGCCGCAGGCACAGTCGTCCCGCCCAGCGACCCGACCGCCCCGCCCGCCGGTCCGGACGCAGCCGCCCGGCAGGGCATCGGCACGAGCGCCCCGCCCGCCACGGGCGCAGTCGCCCCGCCCGCCACGGGCGCAGCCGTTCCGCCCGGCGCGGGCACCTCCGCTCTGCCCGGTGGGGGCACGAGCGCCCCGGGCGTCGCCGGGAACGGACCCAGGTCGGCGGTCGGGGCGGGTGGACCCCCGGCCGAGGGCGCCGGGGCCGGCGTGCCGGCTCCCCGGTCTCCTCAGCCCGCCCCCGCCCGGGTCGACCTCGACATGCCCTTCAGCCTCGACCAGCCGGCCGCGCCGATCCCGGTCACGCGCCCGGCCGCGATTCCGCAGCCCTCGGCCACCGACCGAGCCGCCGCCACCCCCGAGCGGTCGCCAGAGGTCGCCGCCGGACCGGACGCGACCGGTGCAGGGCCGGCGACGAGCGGGGTTGCCGGCGGCACCGACAGCGGAGGCGGCACAGCGGCGGACGGCGCACCGGCGGGCGGCACAGCGGCAATCAGCGGCTCGGCGAACGGCAACGCGCCCCACAGCGGCTCGGCGAACGGCGGCGGGGCGCGCGGATCGGCCGAGTCCCCGTGGGCACAGCCGCCGCAGCGGCCCGCCCCGTCCGCCGTCGAACCCACGCCGGCGGCCGGCACCGCCCGACCGGCGGCCATGACGAACCACGGTGCCGCCGAGCCGGCGCCCATAGGCGGAGGCGCCGCGCCCGGGCCCGACGTGCCCCCGCAGGGCACGGCCGGTCACGGCATGCCGCAGGACACAGCCGGTCACGGCACGCCCCCGCAGGGCACGGCCGGGCAGGGCATGCCCCCGCAGGACACAGCCGGACCGAACTCGGCCCAGCAGGGCATGGGCGAGCAGGACAGCGCCGGGCAGGGCATGCCGCAGCAGGGCGGCCCCGGGCAGGGCGGCGCGCCCGGGCCGGGCGGAGGCCCCGGGCCGGGCGGAGGCCCCGGGCCGGGCGGAGGCCCCGGGCCGGGCGGAGGCCCCGGGCCGGATGCGGGGGTACCGCCGCAGGCCACGCCGCCCGGCCCGTACCCGCCGCAGATGACCGGCCCGTACCCGCCGCAGCAGGCGGGCCCGACGCCGCCGCCCGGCCCGTACCCGCCCCAGCCCGGGTGGTATCCGCCGGCCTGGCCGCAGGGCACGCCGGGGGTCGCCGGCCCGGTGCCGCAGCAGGCGTACCAGGCGGCCGAGGGGGTGACCGCCGTGCCGCCCGCCCAGCCCGACCCGAACTGGAACCCGGCGATCACCGCGCCGCCGACCGCCGAGGACTTCGCCCGCCGCCGGCAGGTCCGGCCCGCCGACCCGGTGGCCACGATGGGCGTACGGGCGGTGGCGAACCGGATGGGGCTGCGGCTCCCGCCCGGGCGGCACGAGCAGGAGCTGCGGCGGGACATCGAGATGGTGCGCCGCAACTTCGGCGGGCTGCGCCAGGTGACCGTGGTGAACCCGAAGGGCGGCGCCGGCAAGACGGTGGCCATCCTGCTGCTGGCGATGACGTTCGGCCAGAAGCGCGGCGGCTACGTGCTGGCGTGGGACAACAACGAGACCCAGGGCACCCTCGGGATGCGCGCCCAGCAGGACTTCCACTCGCGTACGGTGCGGGACATGCTGCGCGACCTGGGCCAGTTCCAGGGCGCGCACGGGCGGGTGGGCGACCTGTCGCAGTACGTCCGGTCGCAGGGCGAGGGGATGTTCGACGTCCTCGCCTCGGACGAGTCGGCGACCGGGGGCGAGATGCTCACCGCCGCCGCGTTCGCCGAGATCCGCGAGGTGGTGAGCCGGTTCTACAAGCTGATCTTCGTGGACACCGGCAACAACGTACGCGCCCAGAACTGGCAGGCCGCGATGGACGCCACCGACCAGCTCGTGGTCACCATGTCGGCCCGGAACGACTCGGCGGAGACGGCCGCCCGGATGCTGGACCACCTGGAGCAGAGCGGCCGGCAGCGGCTGGTCCGGCAGGCGGTCACCGTGGTCTCCATGCCGCCCTCACGCAAGGAGATCGACCTGCCGGCGATCCAGGAACACTTCGCGGCCCGCACCCGGGCGGTGCTGCTCGCGCCGTACGAGCGGCTCATCGACACCGGCGAGCCGATCCGGTACGCCGCTCTCTCCTCGGCGACGCGGGACGCCTGGCTGAAGATCGCCGCCTCCGTGGCGGAGGGGTTGTAGGGACCGGGACAGCCCGACGGCCGGCCCGCAGCGTGTCGGGCCGGCCGTCGGAGCGGCGTCAGTTGCTGGCCAGCGCGTCCGCGGCGGCCGGGTCGCAGTCCCGGAGGAACTGGGCGCAGCGGGCCGCCTCGTCGGCCTCGCCGATCGCGTCGGCGGCGCGGGACAGCACGTAGAGGCAGCGCAGGAAGCCCTGGTTCGGCTCGTGCGACCACGGCACCGGGCCGTGCCCCTTCCAGCCGTTGCGGCGCAGCTGGTCCAGCCCCCGGTGGTAGCCGGTGCGCGCGTAGGCGTACGCCGGGACGACCTGGCCCGCGGCGAGGGCCCGGGCCGCCAGCGCGCCCCAGCCGGCGCTGTAGGTCGGGAAGCGCGCCGCCACCTCGGCGTACGCCTCGTCGCTGCCGGCCTGCTCGGCGGCGGCCAGGGCGGCGTCGGCCTCGTCGTGCGCGGGGAGGAGGGTGGCCGGTGGTTCCGGCAACAGGTTCTGCATCGTCCCATTCAACCCGCTTCGCCCGCGGGTGCGCGAGGGGGTTGGGCGAGCTGGTTGACTGAACGGCTGAGGAGTTTGTCACGCCTGCGGCCCATGCCACCGGCAAGTATTTTCCACTACAACTATTGGTCCGGAGCCTCCCCAGGACCGGGTTATGCAGGAGCCCGGTGGCTGTGGCCGCCGGGCTCCTGTCCGTTCCGGGCAGGCCCGGCGCGCTCCCGACGAGCCGGGCGGCCCGGTGCCGCCGGCGCCGCGCGGCGTCCGCACCGCCCGGCCGCCGGCCCGGGTCTGCCGACCGTGCGGCCACCCTCGCAGGTTTGGCCGGGTTGCCGGGGCGGGGCAGGATGGCGAGGGTGCCGACCCCACCACCCGCGGACGTCATCGAGCCGCACACCTGCACCGACGAGATCGAGACCCGCGCCGAGTTCGACCGGCGACTGGCCACGGGCAGCCTGGTCGGGCTGACCGTGCAGGGGCTGCGGCTCGACCTCGCACCCGTCCCCGACCTCACCGGGATCGAGGTGACCGGCACCCTGTTCGTCGGGTGCCGCTTCGCCTCCCGCGAGGTCGGCGCCGACCTGGTCCGGCGCGGCGCGAACGTCGTGCCGCCGTTCTCCGGGCTGCCCTACCCGACCCAGCCGTCGCACCTCTACACCCCGGAGGATCTGGCCGCCGGCTTCGCCGAGGGCGGCTTCGCCGGGATGTACGACACCCGGGTGTACGAGCACTTCCGCGCGCACGGCGGGGCGCTGCCGGAGGTGAAGGAGGCGCTCGGCCAGCGGCTGCACGACCACGGCGTGGACAACGCGCTCGCCGACGCCACCCGCGCCTGGCTGGCCACCCACGGGCCGCAGTCGGTGGTCGGCATCATGGGCGGGCACGCGGTGCCGCGCGGCAGCGCGCCGTACCGGATGGCGGCCGTGCTGGGCTGGGAGCTGGCCCGGGCCGACCGGCTGGTGGTGACCGGCGGCGGCCCCGGGGTGATGGAGGCCGCCAACCTGGGCGCGTTCCTGGCACTGCGGCCGGTCGAGGACCTGGACGCCGCGATCGACCTGCTCGCCGGGGCACCGGACTTCACCGACCACGACCGCTACACGGCGGCGGCGCTGCTGGTCCGGGAGCGCTACGGCCAGCCGGTGCCGGTGCCGGCGCCCCGGCCCCGGGCCGCCGACGCCGCCAGCGTCTCCCGCGTCGACTCGGCCACGCTGGCCGGCGGCGACGTGGGCTGGGCGCGCGCCGGCGGGCTGGCCATCCCGACCTGGCTCTACGGGCACGAGCCGGCGAACCTTTTCGCCGGCCGGATCGCGAAGTACTTCTCCAACGCCATCCGCGAGGACACCATCCTGCGGCTGGCCCGGGGCGGGATCGTCTTCGCGCCCGGCCGGGCCGGCACCGTGCAGGAGGTGTTCCAGGCGGCCACCAAGACCTACTACGGCACCGACGGGGCCAGTGGCGCGTACGTCTTCCTGGACCGCGCGTACTGGACTCGGGAGCTGCCGGTGGAGTCGCTGCTGCGACCGCTGCTGGGCGCCTCGCCGTTCGGCGACCTGTCCGCCACCGTGCACCTCACCGACGACGTCCACGAGGCCGTCCGGGTGCTCACCGCGACGGCCTGACGGGCCGGACACGCCGACGGCCGGCCCCCGGTGGGGAGCCGGCCGCCGGCGGTACGCGTCAGCGTGTCACTTGGCGAGCGTGGTGCCGGTCGAGCGCAGGTGCTCGCAGGCCTCCACGACGCGGGCGGCCATGCCGGCCTCGGCGGCCTTGCCCCAGACCCGCGGGTCGTACATCTTCTTGTTGCCGACCTCGCCGTCGACCTTGAGCACGCCGTCGTAGTTGCGGAACATGTGGTCCGCGACCGGACGGGAGAAGCAGTACTGGGTGTCGGTGTCGATGTTCATCTTCACCACGCCGTAGTCGAGCGCCTCGCGGATCTCCGACAGCAGCGAGCCGGAGCCGCCGTGGAAGACCAGGCTGAGCGGCTTCTCCTTGCCGTACTTGGCGCCGACCGCCTCCTGGATCTGGTTGAGGATCTCCGGACGGAGCTTGACGTTGCCCGGCTTGTAGACGCCGTGCACGTTGCCGAAGGTCAGCGCCGCCATGTAGCGGCCCTTCTCGCCCAGGCCGAGCGCGTCCACCATGGCCAGGCCGTCCTCGACCGTGGTGTAGAGCTTCTCGTTGATGGCGTTCTCGACGCCGTCCTCCTCGCCGCCGACCACGCCGACCTCGATCTCGAGAACGATCTTGCCCTTGGCGGCCTCGTCGAGGAGCTGCGCGGCGATCTCCAGGTTCTCCGCCACCGGCACGGCCGAGCCGTCCCACATGTGCGACTGGAACAGCGGCTCCTCGCCGCGCTTCACCCGCTCCTGCGAGATGCCCATCAGCGGGCGGACGAACTTGTCCAGCTTCTCCTGCGGGCAGTGGTCGGTGTGCAGGGCGATGTTGACCGGGTACTTCTTGGCCACCTCGTGCGCGTACGCGGCGAACGCCACCGCGCCGGTGACCATGTCCTTGATCGAAGGTCCGGAGAGGTATTCCGCGCCACCGGTCGAGACCTGGATGATGCCGTCGCTCTCCGCGTCGGCGAAGCCCTTGAGCGCCGCGTTCAGGGTCTGCGAGGACGTCACGTTGATCGCGGGGTACGCGTACCGGCCGGCCTTGGCGCGGTCCAGCATCTCCGCGTAGGTCTCGGGGGAAGCGATGGGCATGTCGAACGCTCCTTACTTACCGCTGTCGGCCGTCGCCGGCCGCTGTTGTCCTTGGGTGCGCCGGACCGCGCTGTCCACCGTCGGAAGTATCCCGTAGAAGAGGGGTGCCGGCACAACCGACCCGGTACGCGCCCGACCGCCGGTCGCGGCGCTCACCGCTGCCCCCACCTGTCGGGCACGACGACGCTGATCAGCCAGGTGGCCACGGCCATCACGATGGCGCCCCAGAACGCGGCCCAGAAGCCGTCCACCTGGAACGGCAGGTCCAGCGCCCGGGCGATCCGGTCGGTCAGCAGGAAGAGCAGGGCGTTGACCACCAGCGCGAACAGGCCGAGGGTGAGCAGGTAGAAGACGCAGCCGAACACCTTGATCAGCGGCTTGAGCACCGCGTTGACCACGCCGAAGATCAACGCCACGACGACGAGCGTGAGCGCGTCGTCGGCGCCGGAGCGGCCGGTCACCTCGACGCCGGGCACGATCAGCGTGGTGATCCACAGCGCGACCGCGGTGATCGCCAGCCTGATCAGGAAGCCCACGGCATCATCCTGGCACCGGGGGCGGCGACCGGTGGGGCGATTCGGTCGACTCGGCTTCCGAGCGGCGGGCGGGCACAGCCCGTACGGTGTGTGGGGTAACCGTCCGCCGAGATCCCGGGAGGGACTGATGGGTCAGCCCGACGAGGACTTCGCCCCCAGCGACCACCTCAGCCCCGAGGAGCGCGACATGGAGGCGGAACCGGCCGACGCGGTCGAGCAGGCCGCCGCGGTCGATCCCGGCGAGGCCGACGTGGAGCCGCACCGCGGCCTGGAGGTCGGCGACTGGGACGCCATGGAGCAGGCCCGGGTGGTCGCCCCCGACGAGGAGGACTACCGCTGATCCGTCAACGGGTGCGGTTGACCTGACCCGGATTCCGCGCCGCCCACTGCGCCAGCCGGTCCTCGCGCAACGCGGCAAGGAACGCGGGCGCCTCCTTCGGATCCGGTGGCAGCCGCCAGCCGAGGCCCTCCGGCGGCCCGACCGGGAGACTGAGCCCGACCGGGTCGACGGACTTCAGATCCGGAAGCACCTTCAGCAGGTCCACCAGTGGCGAACCGTCGCCGCCCACGACCAGGTCCGCGCCGACGGTGTCGACCAGGGCGAAGAGCCTGACCGGATTGGTCAGCACCCCCTGCTCGCCGGCCCGACGGATCAACCCGGCGGCGAAAAGCTGCGCGTGCCGGTCCCGGTCGAGCCCGCCCTCGGGCAGTCCCCGCCGCTGCCGCAGCAGGTCGACCGAGGCGGCGCCGTCGAGCCGCTGGCAGCCGGTCCGGAAGACCCGCTTCGTGTGGATGGAGCGCACCTCGCGCGGCAGGCAGACCTCCACGCCGTCGACCTCGTCGGTGAGCCGGCGCAACACCGGGTAGGTGAGCACCGCGCCGGCGTCCACGCGTACGCCCGTCAGGTCGGTGACCACCCGGCGGGTCAGCTCGTAGCCGCGCCCCAGGTCGGGCCGGCCGTCGCCGGCACCGTACTGGAAGGCGGCGTTGAGCTTGTCGGTCCCGTGCCCGGGAATCGGCACCGCCAGGTCGCGCGGCAGCGAGATGAGGTACGGCCGGCTGCGGTCCGCCGGAATGTGCACCAGCAGGACGGAGTCCGCCAGCCGGGCGGGCTCCTTCGCCGAGCCGTCCACGCCGAGCAGCAGGATGTTCAGCGCGCCCGTCGGTGCCGAGCCGGCGGGCTCGGCGAGCAGGGTGGCGTCCTCGGCGACCCGATCGGGCGTGAGCAGTGGTATCCCGATCGCCAGCACGCCGAGCAGGGCCAGCGCGGCACCGCCGGCCCGGAGCCGCAGCCGGCGACGGCGACGGGCAGCCGCGAGCCGGTCGATCGTGGACCGCAGCGGACCGACGGGCGGGGTCAGTGCCTCGTGCCGGGCGAAGGCGGCACGCAGGTCGTCCTCGATCATGAGCAGGCCTCCACGTGTTCCGCCCGCAGTGTGGCCAGGGCGCGCGAGATGGACGAGCGGACGGTCCCGACGGCGCAGCCGAGGATGTCGGCGATCTCCGCGTCGGGCAGGTCCTCGTAGTAGCGCAGCACCAGGGTGGCCCGCTGCCGGCGCGGCAGCCCGGACAGCCAGGACCAGACCTGGTCCCGGTCCACGGCGTGCTGGGCGTGGTCGGCCGGCACCGGCACCGCGTCGTCGGGCTCGGCGCGCAGCAGCACCCGGCGCATCCAGGAGCCCCGCCGCCAGTCGACGTACTGGTTGGTCAGCATCCGGCGGACGTAGCGCTCGGGCGAGTCGGCCCGGGCCACCCGACGCCAGTTGAGCTGGACCCGGACCATGGTGTCCTGCACCAGGTCCTGCGCCTGGTGCGGGTCGCCGGTCAGCATGACCGCGTACCGCAGCAGCGCGGCCAGCCGCGAGTCGGCGAACTCCTCGTACGTCACTGCACCTCCCGGGCTCCTGCCCCAGATGACGGGTCCGGGCGGGCGGAACGTTGCGACGATCCTGGCCAGCCGTTCGGTCGATGTTTGCCGCCGGAGGCGAATCGGGACAGCGGCGAGACTTAAGGCCTTCTTAAGATCCGCTCGCCACTCCTGGCACCCCCACGGGAGGACTCCCCACATGCTGAAGCACTCCACCCGGCGCTGGTTGGCCGGGCTGGGCGTCGCAGGCGCGCTCGTCGCCGCCTCCGCCACCCCCGCCGTCGCCGAAGAGCCCGGCGACGAGCTTCTCCTCTACGCCAACAACGCGCTGGTCGCGCCCGGCGGCGAGGCCAAGTCGGTCACCCTGTACGCGTTTGCGGAGACGCTGCCCGAGAAGCTGACCCTCACCATCGACCGCAGCGACGTCGACAGCTTCGCCACGGTCGTCCTCGGCGACCGGATGTCGAGCTGCAAGGAGACCGACGCGGTCATCACCTGCGCCCTCGACGGCACCGAGATCACCGACTACCTGGTCAACCTGACCGTCACCGCCAAGGATTCCGCCGCATCCGGCGACAAGGGCGAGCTCGTCCTGAGCGTGGCGGCCAAGGGAAGCCCCACCGCCACCGCACGATCCACCATCGAGGTCGGCGAGGGCGTCGACCTGAAGACGGAGCGCTCCCTGGACTTCGCCGGCGACCCCGGCGCCACGGTCAAGGCGCCGCTCACGGTGGCCAACGTCGGCGACCGACCCGCGCGCGGCACGGTGCTGCTCCTCGCCATGACCCCTGGTCTCGCCCCGGCGCGGCGGCACTCGAACTGCTCCTACCTCTCGGACTTCGGCAGCAACCTCGCCCAGTGCCACTTCGACGAGGAGCTTCCGCCGGGAGCCGCTCTCCAGCTCGACGACTCGTCCGCCCTGGCGATCGCCTCCGACGCCTGGGCGCCGGGCCGGCAGTACGGCCAGGCGATCTGGTTCGCCAAGGGCGACTGGGAGGAGTTCATCGGTGACTTCTCCGACGCGGACTGGGAGAAGGGCAGCGGAAGCGCGATGACGCTGGTGCCGGCACCGGCGTCGCGGGCCCGCGCGGTGAAGCAGACCGACAAGGACACGACGAACAACGTCAGCTGGATCGACGCCACCGTCACCGGTGACCAGCGGGCCGACGTCGCCGCCACCGGTGCCGAGGTCACCGGCGCAGCCGGCGGGACGGTCACCGCCAAGGTCGGCTTCGTCAACAACGGGCCCGCGGCGATCAACTCGTACAGCCCGGGCGAGCTCCTGACCGGCGCCCTGGTCACCGTTCCCGCCGGCGCCACCGTGGTAGACGCGCCCGATCAGTGCTCGCCGGGCACCGCCGAGGAGCCGACCGGCTGGTACGGCGAGCCGGGCGGCCGGGTCTACTTCTGCGAGTGGTTCGAGCTGCGCCGCAAGGGCGAGGCGGCCGTCTTCGAGTTCGGTCTGCGGATCGACAAGGTGGGCGGCGCGCCGGGTTCGGTGCGGCTGCTGCACTTCGGCCCGGGCGAGCCGGGGAAGGTCGTCGATCTGGACACCAGGAACGACACCGCCGCGCTGGTCATCAAGGGTGCGACCGGCGGCGAGGGCGGCGGTGGCGACGACCCCGAGCTGCCGATCACCGGTGAGTCCACCGGCCTGATCGCCGGCATCGGCGGCCTGCTGCTCGTCGCGGGCGTCGGCGGCTACGTGGTGGCCAAGCGTCGCCGGACCCGCTTCGTCGCCTGATCCTCCCCGCACCACCGGTGCCCCGCCGACCCCCGGTCGGCGGGGCACCGCCGTCTCCACCACCCTGATCCCCCGACCCGACAGCCGACCCCGCCCGGCAACCACCCTGATCCCCCGACCCGGAAATCGCCCCCCGATCCCCCGACCCGACAGCACGCGCCTCCACCCCCCGGGCGGCCACCCGATGCCGCCGGACGGCGCTGGACCACCACGGTTTCCGGGGGAGCCCCACCCGCGCAGGGATCAAGCCTGACCGCCCGGAGCGGGTGGGGCTCCCCCGGAAACCACCCGGAACAAGAGCAAAAACGGGACGACGCAAGATCGAAGACACTGACACCATGGGCGCGTGCTGCTCACCCTGACCACCACCCACCGCCCGGCGACCGACCTCGGTCACCTGCTGGTCAAGCACCCCGACCGCGCGCACTCCTTCGACGTGCCGGTCGGCACCGCGCACGTGTTCTACCCCGAGGCGGGCGAGCAGCGCTGCACCGCCGCCCTGCTGCTCGACGTGGACCCGCTGCGGCTGGCCGGCGCGCGGGGCAAGGGCCGCGGCCGGCCGCAGGCGACGCCCCCGGAGGCCTTCACCCTCGGGCGGTACGTCAACGACCGGCCGTACGCCGCGTCCAGTCTGCTCTCCTCGGCGCTGTCCAAGGTGTACCGCTCCGCGCTGCGCGGCGAGTCCCGGGAGCGCCCCGAACTGGCCCGTACGCCGATCCCGCTGGAGGTGCGGGTGCCGGTGCTGCGCTGCCGGGGCGGCGCGGACGTGGCGGCCCGGATGTTCGGCCCGCTCGGCTGGGCGGTGACCGCGACCCCGATCCCGCTCGACGAGCGGCACCCGGAGTGGGGCGACAGCCGGTACGTCGACCTGACCCTGACCGGGACGCTACGCGTCGCCGACGCGCTCAACCACCTCTACGTCCTGCTGCCGGTCCTGGACGACGCCAAGCACTACTGGGTGGCGCCCGACGAGGTCGACAAGCTGCTCCGGGCCGGCGAGGGCTGGCTGGCCGACCACCCGGAACGGGGCATGATCACCCGACGCTACCTGGCGCACCGGCGCGCGCTGGCCGGGCTGGCCCTCGCCCGCCTCGCCGAGCAGCGGTTGACCGACGAGCCGGCCGCCGACGAGCCCGACACGGTGGACGAGCCCACCCACCGCCAGCCGACATTGGCGGCGCGGCGGCGGGAGGCCGTCCTCGCGGCACTGGTCGAGTCCGGCGCGAGCCGGGTGCTGGACCTGGGCTGCGGCGGGGGCGCCCTGCTCGCCGCGCTGGTCGGCGACCGCCGGTTCACCGAGATCGTCGGCACCGACGTGTCCCCGCACGCGCTGACCCTGGCCGCCCGGCGGCTGCGGCTGGACCGCCTGCCGGAGCGGCAGCGGGACCGGGTCCGGCTCTGGCAGTCCGCGCTGACCTACCGGGACGACCGGCTGCGCGGCTACGACGCGGCGGTGCTGATGGAGGTGGTCGAGCACGTCGACCCGCCCCGGCTGCCGGCGCTGGAGGACGCCGTCCTCGGTCACGCCCGTCCCGCCACCGTCGTGGTGACCACGCCCAACGTCGAGTACAACGTCCGCTACGAGGGCCTGCCCGCCGGGCGGTTCCGGCACGCCGACCACCGGTTCGAGTGGACCCGCGCGGAGTTCGCGGCGTGGGTCGACCGGGTGGCCGCGACCTACGGCTACTCGGCCGCGATCGGCGGGGTCGGCGACGACGATCCCGAGGTCGGCGCCCCCACCCAGCTCGCCGTGCTCACCCGCCAGGAGAAGACCCGATGACCACCCTCGACATCCCCGAGCTGGCCCTGGTCGCGCTGGTCGGCGTCTCCGGCTCCGGCAAGTCCACCTTCGCCCGCCGGCACTTCGCGCCCAGTCAGGTGCTCTCCTCCGACGCGTTCCGGGCGATGGTCGCCGACGACGAGAACGACCAGGCCGCCTCCGCCGACGCGTTCGACGCGCTGCACCACGTCGCCGCCACGCGGCTGCGGCGGGGCCGGCTCACCGTGGTCGACGCGACCAACCTCCAGCCGCACGCCCGGGCCGCCCTGGTGCGGGTGGCCCGCGAGCACGACGTGCTGCCGGTGGCCGTCGTGCTTGACGTGCCCGAGGCGCTGGCCTGGGAACGCACCGAGGGCCGCGCCGACCGCACCTTCGGCCGGCAGGTGCTCGCCCGGATGCAGCGCGACCTGCGCCGGTCGTACGGGCAGCTGGCCCGCGAGGGCTTCCGGAAGGTGCACGTGCTGCGCGGCGTGAACGAGATCGACGCCGCCGAGATCCGCTACGAGAAGCTGTTCAACGACCGGCGGGAGCTGACCGGGCCGTTCGACGTCGTCGGTGACGTGCACGGCTGCCGCGCCGAGCTGGAGGCGCTGCTGACCCGGCTCGGCTGGGAACTGCGCCGCGACGAGCACGGCCGGCCGGTCGACGCGACGCACCCGGCGGGGCGTACCGCCGTCTTCGTGGGTGACCTGGTGGACCGCGGCCCGGACTCGCCCGGCGTGCTCCGCCTGGTCATGGGCATGGTCGCCGCCGGGCACGCGATCTGCGTGCCCGGCAACCACGAGCAGAAGCTGCTGCGCCGGCTGCGCGGCCGGGACGTACGGCTCACCCACGGCCTGGCCGAGACGATGGCCCAGCTGGCGGCGGAGCCGGACAGCTTCGTGGCCGAGGTGACGGCCTTCGTCGACGGCCTGGTCAGCCACTACGTGCTGGACGGCGGCCGGCTGGTGGTCGCGCACGCCGGGCTGAAGGAGGCGTACCAGGGCCGCGCGTCGGGCCGGGTGCGGGCCTTCGCGCTGTTCGGCGAGACCACCGGCGAGACCGACGAGTACGGGCTGCCGGTGCGCTACCCGTGGGCGCGGGAGTACCGGGGCTCGGCGATGGTGGTCTACGGGCACACGCCCACCCCGGAGCCGGAGTGGGTGAACAACACCATCTGCATCGACACCGGCTGCGTCTTCGGCGGCCGGCTCACCGCGCTGCGCTACCCCGAGAAGGAGCTGCTCTCGGTGCCGGCGGAGCGGGAGTGGTACGCCCCGGCCCGCCCGCTGACCGCCGCCCCGGCCCGGCCCGACCAGGTGCTGGAGCTGTCCGACGTGGCCGGCCGGCGGCACGTCGAGCACGCGTACGGGTCGCTGACGGTGCCGGCGGAGAACGCCGCGGCGGCGCTGGAGGTGATGAGCCGGTTCGCGGTCGACCCGCGCTGGCTGGCCTGGCTGCCGCCGACGATGGCACCCTGCTCGACATCGACCGTGGACGGTTTCCTGGAGCATCCGGCGCAGGCGTTCGCCGACTACCGCGCGGCGGGCGTGGACCGGGTGGTCTGCGAGGAGAAGCACATGGGTTCGCGGGCGGTGGTGCTGGTCTGCCGGGAGCCGGATGGCGGGCCTTTCGGTCCGGGCGGCGGCGTGGTGCACACGCGCACCGGCCGGCCGTTCTTCGGCGAGCCGCTCGACACGGAGCTGCTCGACCGGCTCCGCGCGGCGGTCGGCGGGGCGGGGCTCTGGGACGAGTTGGAGACCGACTGGCTGCTGCTCGACTGCGAGCTGCTGCCCTGGTCGGCGAAGGCGGGTGGGCTGATCCGCGAGCAGTACGCCGGGGTCGGCGCCGCCGGCCGGGCCGCCCTCCCGGCGGCGCTGGCCGCGCTGGAGGCGGCGGCCGGGCGGGGCCTGCCCGTGGGCGAGCTGCGCGACCGGATGGCCCGCCGCCGCGACGAGATCCTGGCCTACTCGGACGCCTACCGGGAGTACGTGGGCCCGACCGACGGGCTGCGCGGGGTGACTCTGGCCCCGTTCGCGGTGCTCGCCGGCGCCAAGGCCAGCTACGCCGACCGGGACCACGGCTGGCACCTCGGGCTGGCCGACCGGCTCTGCGCGGCCGACCCGGAGTTCTTCACCCCGACCCGTCGACAGGTGGTCGACCTGGCCGATCCCGCCGCCGAGGGGGAGGCCACGGACTGGTGGCTGGAGCTGACCGCCGCCGGCGGCGAGGGCATGGTGGTGAAGCCGTACGCCGGGCCGGCCGCCCGCTCCGAGCGGGGTTCGCTGCTCCAGCCGGGCATCAAGTGCCGGGGCCGGGAGTACCTGCGGATCATCTACGGCCCCGGGTACGACGAGCCGGAGCAGCTCGCCGCGCTGCGCCGCCGGTCGCTGGGGCGCAAGCGGGGGCTGGCGCTGCGCGAGCACGGGCTGGGGCTGGCGGCGCTGGACGCGCTGGTCGCCGGTGCGCCGCTGTGGCGCCGGCACGAGCTGGTCTTCGCGATCCTGGCCTGCGAGTCCGAGCCGGTCGACCCCCGGCTGTAGGCGCGGTCCCCGCCGTCCCGGCCCCGGTCGGGACGGCGGGCGGGCGGACGCGGGTGTGACGTCGAGCACCGGCACGCCGGGGAGCCACCTAGACTACGGACGTTCCGTCCCCAACCGGCATCCATCGGAGGTCACCTCGTGCCGACGCCCACCACCACCCTGGCCCTGGGGCCGAGCTGGCTCGATCCAGAGGTGTTGATCTCGACATTCGGGCTGATCGGCATCCTGGTCATCGTCTTCGCCGAGTCCGGCCTGCTGATCGGGTTCTTCCTGCCGGGCGACTCGCTGCTGTTCACGGCGGGTCTGCTCACCGCCGACGGGAAGTACATCACCTACCCGCTGTGGCTGGTCTGCCTGCTGATCACCCTCGCGGCGATCGCCGGCGACCAGGTCGGGTACGCGTTCGGCCGCAAGGTCGGCCCGGCCCTGTTCCGCCGGCCGAACTCGAAGCTGTTCAAGCAGGAGAACGTGCTGAAGGCGCACGACTTCTTCGAGAAGTACGGCGCGCGCTCCATCGTGCTGGCCCGCTTCGTGCCGATCGTGCGGACGTTCACGCCGATCGTGGCCGGGGTCAGCCGGATGAACTACCGCACCTTCGTCATCTACAACGTGATCGGCGGCATCCTCTGGGGCACGGGCGTGACCGTGCTCGGCTACTTCCTGGGGCAGATCCCGTTCGTCAAGGCGAACATCGAGATGATCCTGATCGCCATCGTGGCGCTCTCGGTCGTCCCGATCGCCGTCGAGCTGCTGCGGGCGCGGATGGCCGCCAAGCGTGGCTCCACCCCGCAGGAGCGGGCTGCCGCCGATGAGGCGATCCGGGAGACCCGCGAGCACTACGGCAAGCACTGACCGGCCGGCCGTCCGGTGCCGTCCCCGGTGGGGGATGGCACCGGACGATCGCTACAGGTCAGCGAGCCTTCTTGGTGGCGCGCTTGCGCGGCGGGGTCAGCAGATCCGCGATCGTGGCGATCGCGGTCGGCACCAGCCGGTAGTAGGCCCAGACACCGCGCTTCTCCCGCTCCAGCAAGCCGGCCTCGGTGAGGATGCGCAGGTGGTGACTGACCGTCGGCTGCGAGAGGCCGAGCGGCGCGGTCAGGTCGCACACGCACGCCTCGCCCTCGGGCGCCGACTGGATCAGGCTGAGCAGCCGCAGTCGAGCGGGGTCGGCGAGGGCCTTGAGGACCCCGGCGAGACGCTCGGCATCGGCACGTTCGATCGGCTCGCCGGCAAGCGGCGAGATCTGAGGCATGGTCATTTCAGCCAACGCAGTTCCCACGTATTCCATCCTTCCACCAGCAGCATCGATCCGCCTGCATATCAGCAGATCCGAATCGGCAGACTTTTACGCCACAAGGCCGAGGTCAGCCAACGTATAGGCCGCCCGATAAGGCAGTCCGGCAGCTCTCACCGCGTCGCCGGCGCCTCGATCAACAATAACCGCCACACCCACGATCTCGGCCCCGACCTCACGAAGGGCCTCGACCGCGGTCAACACACTCCCCCCGGTGGTGGACGTGTCCTCCACCGCCAGCACCCGCCGGCCGGCCACGTCCGGTCCCTCGATCCGGCGCTGGAGCCCGTGCGCCTTGCCCGCCTTGCGGACCACGAACGCGTCCAGCGGATGATCAGTCGCGGACGCGGCGTGCAGCATGGACATCGCCACCGGATCGGCGCCCAGGGTCAGGCCGCCCACCGCGTCGTAGTCCCAGTCGGCGGTCAGCTCGCGCATCACCCGGCCCACCAACGGGGCGGCCTGGTGATGGAGCGTGACGCGACGCAGATCGACGTACCAGTCCGCCTCGCGCCCGGAGGAGAGCACCACCCGGCCGTGGACCACCGCCAGGTCGGTAATGAATTTACGCAGGTCGTCGTGGTCCCCCATGGGGGTAGAGGGTACTGCGCAAGTCTGGGAGCCGCGTGCCGGGTCCACCCGGATCAGCCATGGGAGCGACCGATGGATGGCGATGGCCGGCTACGCTGAGCGACCGTTCAGCCGGCGAGGCGGGCGATCGCCGCCGGCCGGCGGCGCGGCGCGGCCCCGCTGCGGCGGTCAGCCGTTGTCGCGACCGATGCGGCCCCGGGTGTCGCGGGCCACCGCCTCCAGCAGCCGCCGGGGCGCGTGCCGCAAACCGGCGACGGCCAGCTTGTACTTCCACGCGGGGACGCTGACCAGCTTGCCTTTGCGCAGGTCACGCAGCGCTTCGTCGACCACGTCGTCGGCCCGCAGCCACATCCACTCCGGAGTCTTCGACATGTTGATGCCGGCCCGCTCGTGGAACTCCGTCCGTGTGTAGCCGGGGCAGAGCGCCATCACGCGGACGCCGAACGGCCGCGCGGACTGGCCGACGGACTCACTGAAGTTGGTGACCCACGCCTTGCTGGCCGAGTAGGTCGAGCCCGGCATGACCGCCCCGAAACCCGCCACGGAAGAGACATTTATCACTGCCCCGTGACGCCGCTCCGTCATCGGACGCAGGGCCGCGAGGGTCAGCCGCATCACCGCGTGCACGTTGAGCCGCAGCAGCCGCGCCTCGTCCTCGGCAGACGACCGCAGGAACGGGGTGTTCAGGCTGATGCCGGCATTGTTGACCAGCAACTCGACCGGCGACCCCTCCGCCAGCCGCCGCTCCACGGCCGCGCAACCGTCGTCGGTGGACAGGTCGGCCGCGATCGTCTCGACCTCCCGGCCGTGCCGCGCGGTCAGCTCGGCCGCCGTCTCGGTCAGCCGGGCGGCGTCCCGCGCCACGAGCACCAGATGCCAGCCGTCCGACGCCAGCCGGCGGGCGAAGGCGGCGCCGATGCCGGCGGTCCCGCCGGTGATCAGGGCCCGCCGCCCGGCGGTCGGCTGGTCGAGCGTCACAGGCGATCCTCACTCGGCGGGTACGAAGGCGCGGGCGGCTGGTGCCACGGGTGCTGGGCGGGCGACGGTGCGGGCTGCTGCGGGTCGGCGGGCGGTGCGGGCTGCGTCGGGGGCTGCTGCGGGGCTTGCGGTGCTGGCCGGCGGCGGAACCAGGCGTTCGCCGCCGGCAGGGCCAGCAGCGTTGCTACCACAAGGTAACCGAGCACCTGGCCGACCGAAAGCCCCGCGCCCAACGGAATCCACCAGGACGGGTGGGCGTCGTCGACCAGGCCCAGCAACTCCCCCGTCGCCCGGTCGTCCTCGCCGAGTCGCAGCGGGGCGGCGCGCTGGCCGACCAGCACCGCCAGCGCGCAGCAGCCGAGGATCAGGCCCAGGCCGCACACCACCCAGGTCGCGGTGCGCGCGCCGGAGCGGCCGGCCCGCAGGCCGAGGGCCAGGCCGGCGAGGAGCAGCCCCGCCAGCAGGCTCACCACCACGGTGAGCACGGTGGACACGCGCAGCAGGGTGACGATGCGGTCGACCTGCTCGGGGCCCGCCGAGGTGCCACCGGCCGCGTCGCGGAACCGGTCCACGGTGCCCCCGAGGGTCGCCGCGCCGGCGACGGCGTACGCCAGGGCGGCGACCGCCATCAGCACCAGCGCCGCCACGGCCAGCGTGACCACGACCGGGCGACGGGCCGGTGCCCGATCGGGGTACGACACGACGAGTCCCTCCGGTAGGCGTCGGGATGCAACCTACTCGGAGGGACCGTCGGCGTCGCTGTTATCGACCGGTCAACTCACCGGAGGTGGCGTCGGACCGGGGCGGTCCGAGCCGGGCTGCTCGCCACCCGGGGTCGCCCCCGGCTGACCCGGCTGACCCGGCTGCCCGCCGTACGGAGAGGACGGCGGCTGGCCGCCCGGAGCCGGGTAGCCGGGCTGGCCCGGCGCCGACGGCTGGCCGGGTGCCTGCGGATACCCCGGCGTCTGCGGGTAGCCGGGCTCGCCGGGCGTCTGCGGGTGGCCCGGGTAGGCCGCGCCCGGGACCGGCGGCTCCCACGCCTGCTTCGGCTTGCGGAAGAACTCGTTGGCCTTCGGCAGCGCCAGCAGGATCAGCGCGGCGAGCAGCGAGAGCAGCCCGATCACGCCGACCAGCGTGGAGACCGGGTTGACCCAGCCGGGCAGCGCCTCCTCCAGGCGGCGCTGGATCTCCTCGGGGCTCGGCCCGTTGCCGGTCGTCTGGCCGGTCCCGCCGAAGCCGCCGCCGGCCAGGCCGCTGGCCAGGCCGCCGCCCGTGCAGCAGACCATGATGCCGCCGATGATCCAGGTGGTGATCCGGGCCCCGTTGCTGCCCCGGTTGTTGAACACGCCCAGTACGGCGAGCACCACCGCGAGCAGGAGCAGGATGGCGGCACTGACGGTGGTGATGACCTTGGTGATGTCCGCCAGGTTCTGCACACCGTTGGCCTCGGTGCCCCGGTAGGCCTCGTCGAGCACCCTGGAGACGGTGCCGAGGGTGGACAGCGTGATGATGACGCCGATGAGCTGGGTGAGCGCGAACAGCCACAGCAGATACGTGGAAATGGTCACCACACCCGGCCGGGTGCGGGCCGGCGTGTTGTGGGGATCGACCATGATTCTCCCTCCCTAAGATCGCGGTCACACCGTATCGAGATCGGGCCAGTCGGGCACGGCAGGCGGACACCGACCCGCCGTACGCATCGATACATTCGCCCGCGACGGGGCGCGGCGGGGCGCGTCAGTAGCCGCGCCACTCCGCCCGCGCGTACTCCAGCACCCGGGGCTGGAGCAGGGTGGAGGCCGGCACGTCCACGCGGCGGCGGTCGGCGGGGAAGGCCCCGGCGGCGGAGAGCGTCGCCGCGTCGAGGAAGCGCAGCGCCGGTACGTCCGGCGGCAGGGCCAGGGCGGGCGCGGTGGCGCCGGGGGCGGCGAGCAGGAAGCCCCAGTCGCCGAAGGACGGCACGTCCACGTGGTACGGCGTGGTGGCGAAGCCGGCCTCGCGCAGCGACGCCTCGATCGACCAGTACGACCGGGGCGCGAAGTACGGCGAGCCGGACTGCACGACCAGCCGGCCGCCCTCGGCGAGCACCGCGCGCACCAGCGCGTAGAACTCGACCGTGTAGAGCTTGGCGGTGGCCGTCTCGTCCGGGTCGGGCAGGTCGGCCACCACCGCGTCGAACCGGTCCGTGGCGGTACGCAGCCACGAGAACGCGTCGGCGTGCACCACCCGGACCCGGGGGTCGTCGAACGCCCCGCCGTTCAGCCGGCGCAGCTGCGGCTCGCTGCGGGCCAGCGCCACCACCGCCGGGTCCAGGTCCACCACCGTGACCCGCCGGACGTCCGGGTAGCGCAGCAGCTCGCGTACGGCGAGGCCGTCGCCGGCGCCGAGCACCAGCACCTCGCCGCGCGGGCCGTTCAGCACCGGGTGCACCAGCGCCTCGTGGTAGCGGTACTCGTCGACGGAGCTGAACTGGAGGTCGCCGTTGAGGAAGAGCCGCAGGTCGGTGCCGGCCCGCCCGGTCTCGGCGACCGAGCGGGTGAGCACGATCTCCTGGTAGCGGCTGCGCTCGGCGTGCACCACCGGGTCCCGGTAGAGCTGCTGGCGGGCGGTCAGCTCGAAGTCGTGCGCGGTCACCCACGCGTACCCGAGGCTGAGGAAGACCACGACGGTGCCGGCGCCGAGCGCGACGCGGGCCCGGCGGCTCAGCTCGCGCCGGAAGACCGTGCCGACCAGCGCGAGCCCGGCCACGGCGTTCACCGCGCCGACCACCAGAGCGCCCTTGAGCTGCCCGAAGACCGGCAGCAGCAGGAACGGGAAGGCCAGCCCGCCGAGCAGCGCGCCGACGTAGTCGGCGGCGAACAGGTCCGCCACCGCGCTGCCGGCGGACTGCTCCCGGATGCGTTGCAGCAGCACCATCAGCAGCGGGATCTCCGCGCCGATCAGCAGGCCCAGCACGAACGCGGTGCCGACCAGCGCCGGGCCGTAGAGGTCCAGCCATGCGAAGGCCGCGTAGAGGCCGAGGACGGAGAGACCGCCGAGCAGGGCCAGGGCCAGCTCGATCGCGGCGAACGCGGCGGCGGCGCGCGGCTGCAACGGCTTGGCGGCGAGCGCGCCCACGCCCATCGCGAACACCATCACGCCCAGCACGATCGACGCCTGCCCGACCGTGTCCCCGATCAGGTAGCTGCCCAGGGCGACCAGGGCCAGCTCGTAGACCAGGCCACAGGCGGCGCAGACGAAGACCGCGACGAGCACCGCCGCGCGGGACAGCCGCCACCGCGCGGGCGCCGGCGCGTCGACGGTCACCGACCCTCCGGCGTACGCTGTGCGTCGGGTTTGCCGGACTGCCGGGGAGCCGTGGGCGTCCGCCCGCTGGCCTTGCCGCCCTCGGCCTCCTTGCGGAGCTGGCGGCTGCGCTGCCACAGGCCGACGGCGACCAGCAGCCCGGTGAGCAGCAGCAGGCCGAGCGCGGCCAGCAGGTAGCCCCAGCGGTCCCGCCACAGGTCGTTGCCGGCGTCCGGCAGCGGCGCGGGGGTGGCCGCGCCGGCAGCCGGGGCGGCGGCCGGCTCCACCAGTCCCGCCTCGGCGGCGAGCAGGGGCAGCGTCACGGCGGCCCGGGTGACCGCCCAACCCGGATCGTCGATGAAGACCTCATCGGTCAGCCCGAACCGCTCCAGCCCTTGCTCGATACGCAGCAGCTGACTGGTGGTGACGTCGGCGGAACCCGTCACGTCGATCCGCGCGAAGTCGTTGCTCTCGCTGCTCTCCGAGGTGTAGGCGACGATGGCGTCCACCTGCACCCATCGGGGACAGGCCGGATTCTCCTCGACCGCGACCCCGTCGCCGAGGTTCGACCCGACGCTCAGCGGGTCGCTGTAGCTGTAGTAGTCCTGGAGCACCCAGCCGTAGCAGATGCCCTGACTGTCGGCGGAACGTTGGAGGATCGGCACGGTGTCAGCGCGTTCCTGCGCGGTCGGCGACGGCACGTCGTCGTCTCCCGAACCGCTGTTGACCATCCCGGCCACCACGCAACCAAGGACGATCATGCCGCTGACCAGCCAGATGACCACCGCCGCTTTCGGCGACGACTTCTTCGCGGCCGGCGCGGCGGGTGTCTTCGCGCCGGCCATCAGCTGATGGCGGCGGCGATGATCGCGCCGGTGGCCAGGTGGACGACGGCGGAGACCCAGACCGCCGGGTGCGGCTGCGGGTCGACCAGGATCTCCCCGAGCCTGCCCGGCGTGGCCACGTCGAGCAGCAGGAACGCCGCCGCCATGATGACCAGGCCGAGGATGCCGTACGCCGCCGCGCCGACGATGCCGAGCACGAAGTCGTCGGCGCTGGCGGCGATGGCGGCCACCACGATGATGCCGACGCCCGCCAGGTTGGAGGCGAGCAGCAGCGCGGCGTTGCGGTTGCGCTCGACCCAGATCAGCTCGTGGAGCTTTCCGGGGGTGGCCACGTCGACCAGGGCGTAGCCGACGGCCATCAGGACGACACCGACCACGCCGTAGGCGAGCGTGACCAGCAGATCGGTGACCAGCGTCTGCAAGGGGACTCCAGGGGTTTCGTCGGGGTGAGGGGATGGGCTACTTGCCGGAGCCCGGGCCGCCGCCGCGCACGGTGCTGCCCCGGCCCCAGCCCCAGTGGTTGCCCACGGTGGAGTGGTAGCGCGGGTACGCCGTGCCGAGGCGTTCCAACAGGATCACCGAGCCGGCGGCGATCGGCAGGATCACCACCGAGTCGTCGTCGTAGCGCAGGTAGACGCCGCTGCCGTCGACGTACTGGTCGGCCGGCCGCCACGCGTCGGTGACCTCCTTCGCCACCTGGCTGGGCGACCGGTTCGACGTGTAGGCGACAGCGTCCCGGCCGATGTCCTGGCTCGCCGCCCGGGTGTACCTGTCCTCGACGAAGCCGCGGGGCGAGAAGTTGCCGTAGAAGATGGCGAAGGCGGCGACCAGCGCGCCGATGACGGCGAACGCCACCCCCACCACGAACCAGCGTCGGTACGTCATCGCAGTGCCACCACCGTCTCGGTCAGGACCAGCTCGTTGGTCTGGGGATACGCGTGCCAGGTGCGCCAGCCGAGGGCGCCGTCCGGCGGGTCGGGACGCACCGACAGCGCGGTCACCGCGTCGGCGTCGCCGGGGAAGACCCCCACCAGCGCGTACGGGTCGTCGGCCAGGTCGGCACGCAGGGCGGCCACCCGGTCGCTCAGCCCGGTGCCGGCGGGCCGCAGCACGGTCGCGGTGAAGCGGTAGCCGTTCGCCTCGTCCTGCACCGCGTGAGGCAGCTCGGGCGGGCGGCCGGGCAGGCAGGCGACCGTCTCGGTCAGCGTGGCGCCGCCGGCGCGCAGGACCACCTGGTGCGAGGCGCCGAGCAGGCGCAGCCGCAGCCGGACGCCGCCGGGCAGGTCGAGGTCGAGCACGTGCAGCGCGGGCAGCTCGTCGTCGCCGAGGGCCAGGCTGAGGTCGGCGGCGCTGGTGTCGACGTACGGGGCGTCGAGGGTGACGAGCATCAGTCCACCTCGGACTGCGGGTAGATCATCACGTCGGCGCGGTGCAGCACCTCGCCCAGCGCCACCTCCCAGCCCGCCTCGCCGTACGCCTCGAAGGAGAGCCGGGCCCCGCCGGGTGCCTGGTAGTCGTGGTACCGCATGGTGCCGGTCGGGTCGAGGCCGGTGGTGCCCGTCGCGGTGTAGCGGGCCTGGCCGGACTCGTCCCAGTTGTAGCGACGGCCGGCGAAGTCGATCGTCGGGGCGCCCGGGGTGACGGTGGCGCCCGGCTCGGCGGCCCAGAGCACCAGTTCCAGCTCCGGGTCCTCCTCCACGGAGAGCCAACGGCGCACGCCCGCGGCGTCGTCGAGCAGGTGCTCGGCCCAGCTCCAGCCGCCCTCGACCAGGCGGATCGAGCCGCGGACGGCGTACGACGTCCCGCGGATCTCGACGATGTCGCCGGGCTTCAGGCGGCGGGGGTCGCCGCGCAGCGCGTCGGCGTCCCGGTCCCGCAGCGGATCGCCCGGGTCCTTGGGGCGCTGCGGCCGGGACCGACCCCGGCGCAGGGCCACCACGGCGACCACCACTCCGGCCACCCCCACCAGACAGCCCGTCGCCGTCAGCAGGTACGCCACCGACCCGTCCACCGACCACCTCCCCAGGTACGTCGGCGGAGACGGTAACAACCCCGCGCACCTGGGGAAACCTGCTGTCGTTCGAGTGAGAGACCGATTACGCGGCGTGCCGGGCGCTCAGTCGTCCGCCGTCCCCGTATCGGCGTCGCCCGGCCGGGTCGGGGCCTCGTGTGCCGCCGGATCGGGACAGATTAGGTGACCGGGCGGGACGGCCTGGTGACCGCCGGGCCCGGCCGGCGGGACGTGGGCACCGGGCCAGGCCGACGGGACGTGGGCACCGGGCCAGGCCGCCGGGGTATAGGCGCCGGGCCCGGCCGGCGGGGCGTAGGCGACGGGGATCAGGGCGTAGCCGGCCGGCGGTGGCGGCGCAGCGGAGGAGGCGGCCCGGGGCACGAACCACCGGTGGGCGGGCGGCAGCGCCAGCAACAGCACCACCGCGAGGGTGAGCAGCAGCACGGTCGACACCCCGAGGCCGGCCAGCGGGAACAGCACCGCGTCGAAGGGGTCGGACTCCGAGTAGAGGGTCTCGATGAACTTCGACTCCGCCCAGAAGTCGGCCTCCGGGTCGACCGGCCCCTCGTCGGGATACTCCCCCTCCGCGTACGGCTCGCTGAGGCCGAGGCCGAAGAGCAGGGGGAACAGGAGCATGCCGGCGAAGCTCTGGCCGCAGCAGACGACCAGTTGGACGCCGCCGGCCACGAAGACCAGGATCCGGGCGACGTTGCCGCCGCGCCGCACCGGCAGCGCCGTGGCGGCCAGCCAGAGCGCGAGCAGCAGGGCGGGCAGACCGAGCACCACCGCCCCGACGACGTTGCTCCAGCGCTCGCCGCTCACCTCGTCGGGATCGGCGTCCGGGACCGCCCGCACCGCGCGGTCGATCTGGCCGTCCCACTGGATGGCCTGGGTGACGACCAGGGCCACCAGCCCGAGGAGGACGAGCACGGTCACGAGCTGCAACCAGAAGGCGATGGTGACGGTGGCGGGACGGGGCGGGCGTACCGGCGCGTCGGCGGGCGGCGTCATGGGACGGAAGCTACGGATGGCCGACGCCGGCCGGCAGGGCCGATCGGGCGGGGTCGGCCGGCGAACGGATCATGCTCCGGCGAGCCGCTCCGACGCGTAGCCGCCCAGGGTGGCGCGGCCCATGACGCAGCCGGTGAACGTGCCGAACTCGGCCGGGTCGTCCCGCAGCGCCGTCCAGGCCGCCCGACCGGCCGCCGGGTCGAGCCGTTCAAGCAGCGTGGCGGCGTAGACGCGGCCCGCCGGGGTGCCCTCGGCGAGCAGCCGGTCGAGTTGCCCGCGTACGCCCTCGGGGTCGTCGGCGAGCGCCGCCTCGACCCGCCGGTACGCCTCGGTCACCGGCAGCAGCGTGCCGGCGATCCCGACCCCGCCGAACGCCACCGTGTCGGCCTGCCGTAGCTCGTCGAGGGCGGCCTCGACCTCCCGGTCCCTCTTCCCGATCCCGAACATGCCCTTCTCCTTCCCCGCCGCACCCCGCGCGACTCCTTGAATCATGAGGTTGGCGGCAGTCGCCGAGATCCAACTCGCCGCCAACCTCATGATCGACGCGGTCGGGCGGGGGTCAGGCCGTCGAGACCGAGAGGGCGTCCTTCGTGTCCGCCAGGTCGACGCGCACCGTGTCGCCGTCGCGGATCCGGCCGGCCAGGAGGGCCTTGGCGAGCTGGTCCCCGATCGCCGTCTGGACCAGGCGGCGCAGCGGCCGGGCCCCGTAGATCGGGTCGTAGCCGTGCTCGGCGAGCCACCCCCGGGCGGCGTCGGTGATGTCCAGGCCGAGGCGGCGGTCCGCCAGCCGCCTGCGCATCCGGTCGAGCTGGATGTCCACGATGGCCCGCAGGTCGTCACCGTGCAGCGCGGCGAAGACCACGATGTCGTCCAGCCGGTTGAGGAACTCCGGCTTGAAGTGCGACCGGACCACCGCGAGGACGCCCTCCCGGCGCTGCTCCTCGGCCAGCGTCAGGTCGCCGATCACCGACGACCCGAGGTTGGAGGTGAGGATCAGGATGGCGTTGCGGAAGTCCACCGTGCGGCCCTGCCCGTCGGTGAGCCGGCCGTCGTCCAGCACCTGGAGCAGGACGTCGAAGACGTCCGGGTGGGCCTTCTCGACCTCGTCCAGCAGGATCACCGAGTACGGCCGGCGGCGCACCGCCTCGGTGAGCTGGCCGCCCTCCTCGTAGCCGACGTAGCCGGGCGGGGCGCCGACCAGGCGGGCGACGGAGTGCTTCTCGCCGTACTCGCTCATGTCGATGCGGACCATGGCCCGCTCGTCGTCGAAGAGGAACTCGGCGAGCGCCTTGGCCAGCTCGGTCTTGCCGACGCCGGTCGGGCCGAGGAAGAGGAAGCTGCCGGTCGGGCGGTCCGGGTCGGCGACCCCGGCCCGGGCGCGGCGGACCGCGTCGGAGACCGATCCCACGGCCTGGGCCTGGCCGACCACGCGGGCGCCCAGCGACTCCTCCATCCGCAGCAGCTTGGCGGTCTCGCCCTCCAGCAGCCGGCCGGCAGGGATGCCGGTCCAGGAAGCGACGACGGCGGCGATGTCGTCGGCGCCGACCTCCTCCTTGAGCATCGCGCCGTCGGCCTGGAGCCGGGCCAGTTCCTCCTCGGCCTGCTTCAGCTCGGTCTTGAGGGCGGGGATCCGGCCGTAGCGCAGCTCGGCGGCGCGCTCCAGCTCGCCGTCGCGCTCGGCCCGCTCGGCCTCGCCGCCGAGCCGCTCCAGCTCCTCCTTGGCGGTGGAGAGCTTGGTGATGTGGTCCTTCTCCAGCTTCCAGCGGTCGGCGAGGGCGGTGAGCTGCTCGCGCTTGTCGGCCAGCTCCTTGCGCAGCCGCTCCAGCCGCTCGGCGGAGGCGGCGTCGGGCTCCTTGGCCAGCGCCATCTCCTCGATCTCCAGCCGGCGCACCGCCCGCTCGATCTCGTCCACCTCGACGGGCCGGGAGTCGATCTCCATGCGGAGCCGGGAGGCGGACTCGTCGACCAGGTCGATCGCCTTGTCCGGCAGGAACCGGTCGGTGATGTAGCGGTCCGACAGCGACGCGGCGGCGACCAGGGCGGCGTCGGTGATGCGTACGCCGTGGTGCACCTCGTAGCGCTCCTTGAGGCCGCGCAGGATGCCAATGGTGTCCTCGATGGTCGGTTCGCCGACCAGCACCGGCTGGAAGCGGCGCTCCAGGGCCGGGTCCTTCTCGATGTGCTCGCGGTACTCGTCGAGGGTGGTCGCGCCGACCATCCGCAGCTCGCCGCGGGCCAGCATCGGCTTGAGCATGTTGCCGGCGTCCATCGAGCCCTCGCCCTTGCCGGCGCCGACGACGGTGTGCAACTCGTCGAGGAAGGTGATGACCTGTCCGTTGGAGTTCTTGATCTCCTCCAGGACGGACTTCAGCCGCTCCTCGAACTGGCCCCGGTACTGCGCGCCGGCGACCATCGCGCCGAGGTCGAGCGAGACCAGCTTCTTGTCGCGCAGCGACTCGGGCACGTCGCCGGCGACGATCCGCTGGGCCAGGCCCTCGACGATCGCGGTCTTGCCGACGCCCGGCTCGCCGATCAGCACCGGGTTGTTCTTGGTACGCCGGGACAGCACCTGGATCACCCGGCGGATCTCCGAGTCCCGGCCGATGACCGGGTCGATCTTGCCGTCGCGGGCGCTGGCGGTCAGGTCCACGCCGTACTTGGCCAGGGCCTGGTAGGTCTGCTCGGGGTCGGCGGTGGTGACCCGCCGGTCCCCGCCGCGCACGGTCGGGAAGGCGGCGACGAGGTTCTCCTCGGTGGCGCCGGCCGACTTCAGCGCGCCCGACACCGCGCCACCCACCCGGGCCAGGCCGGCGAGCAGGTGCTCGGTGGAGGTGTACTCGTCGCCGAGCGGCCGGGCGATCTGCTCGGCGGCCCCGATGGCGTTGACGAACTCGCGGGCCAGGGTCGGCTCGGCGATGCTGGAGCCGCGCGCGGCGGGCAGGGCGTCGACCGAGCGCTGGGCGACCCGGCGCAGCTCGGCGGGGTCGGCCCCGACGGCGCGCAGCAGGCCGGCGGCGGTCGAGCCCTCGGTGTCCAGCAGCGCCAGCAGCAGGTGCCAGGGCTCCACGGTGGCGTGACCGCGCTGGTTCGCCGTCGCGACGGCACCGGTGATGGTCTCGCGGCTCTTGGTGGTGAGTCGTTCCGTGTTCATGGGCTCCCCCGGATCGGCGTGTCCACTGGGAAGGACACAACCAGAGTTGAGCCTATTCCGCTCAACCCTGCCCGTGTGAGCTGGATCACTCTCGCTGTCCGGCCGTGCCCAGAGGTGCCCGAGTGATCGATTGGACGGGCCGTTCCCGTGGCGGAGAATCGCTGAGCGACCACACAGCGGAACGGCGCTCGCTGCCAAGATCTGCGCATGCCGACCAGGGGTAGCCTGGCCGTGTGCGCGTACGTGTTGAACAGACTGCCCTGCCGGGAATCGGGGTCCGTCACGATCTGCTGACGGAGTCCGGTCGCCGCCTCGGTGTGGTCTCCCACCGCAATGGCCGCCGTGACCTCGTCCTGTACGACCCGGACGATCCCGACTCATGTCAGCACGACATACCGCTGACGGACGACGAGGCGGAGGCGCTCGCCGACATCCTCGGCGCGTCGCTGATGCTCGGTCAGCTGTCCGGGCTGCGGGAGCAGGCCGCCGGCTTGCTCACCGAGCAGATCGCCATTCCGGCCGGCTCGAAGTACGTCAACCGGAAGCTCGGGGACACGCAGGCACGTTCCCGCACGGGCGCCTCGATCGTGGCCGTGCTGCGCCACGGCGAGGTGATCGTCTCGCCGGAGCCCTCCTTCCGCTTCGCCGCCGGTGACGTGGTGGTCGTGGTCGGGACCCGTCAGGGCCTCGACGGGGTGACAGCCATCCTTGCCGACAGCGACCCGGACGGCTGAGGCGCGGATGCACGAAACGACAACACTACTCATCGAAGTCGGTGCACTGCTCTTCCTGCTCGGCCTCCTCGGCCGGCTGAGCCGCCGGATCGGTCTCTCGCCCATCCCCCTCTACCTGCTCGCCGGGCTCGCTTTCGGGCACGGCGGCCTGCTGCCCCTGGCCGCCAGCGAGGAGTTCTTCGCGGTCGGCGCCGAGATCGGCGTGATCCTGCTGCTGGTCATGCTGGGCCTGGAGTACTCGGCCAACGAGTTGGTCGGCAACCTGCGCGCCGCGGCCCCGGCCGGCCTGATCGACGGGCTGCTGAACGCGCTGCCCGGGGCGGCGTTCGCGCTGCTGCTCGGCTGGGACTGGGTCGCCGCCCTGGTGCTCGCCGGCATCACCTGGGTCTCCTCCTCGGGGGTCATCGCCAAGGTCCTCGCCGACCTGGGCCGCCTCGGTAACCGGGAGACCCCGGTGATCCTCTCGGTCCTGGTGATCGAGGACCTGGCGATGGCGTTCTACCTGCCCCTGGCGACCGCGGTGCTCGCCGGCAGCGGCCTGCTGGGCGGCGGCATCGCGCTCGGTGTCGCGGTCGGCACCGTGCTGCTGGTGCTGGTGGTCGCGATCAAGTACGGCAACCTGATCTCCACCGCCATGTCGGCGAAGGACCCGGAGGCGCTGCTGCTCGGCGTACTCGGGATGACGCTGCTGGTGGCGGGCATCGCGGCGAAGCTCCAGGTGTCGGCGGCGGTCGGCGCGTTCCTGGTCGGCATCGCGCTGTCCGGACCGGTGGCGCACCACGCGACCGAGCTGCTCACCCCGCTGCGGGACCTCTTCGCGGCGGTCTTCTTCGTCTTCTTCGGTCTGGTCACCGACCCGCGGGACATCCCGCCGGTGCTGCTGCCCGCGCTCGCGCTGGCCGTGATCACCATGGCCACGAAGACGCTCACCGGTTACCTGGCGGCTCGCCGGGTCGGCATCGCCGAGCCCGGTCGCTGGCGGGCCGGCCTGACCCTGGTGCCCCGGGGAGAGTTCTCCATCGTCATCGCGGGACTCGCGGTTGCCGCCGGCAGCGTCGACCCGAAGCTGGCCGCGCTCGCCACGGCGTACGTGCTGATCACGGTCGTGACCGGGCCGATGCTGGCGCGGCTGCCCGACTTCGCGTGGTTCAAGCGCTGGCTGCGGAAGCGCGGCGCGGCCCAGCGGGCCCAACCGGTGCCGGCGCACGACTGACCGACGTCACCGTCGAGGGCCGGGTCGACCGTACGGTCGGCCCGGCCCTCGCCCAACGGTTGTCGAATTGCCTCCGGCGGGGTCTACCGCCGGTCAACGCGCCGGGTTACCGTTTCGCCCCAGCAGCCAGAGCTCGCGGACGGCCTGAGCCCCCGCGGACGAGAGCGGAAGGTTGGCCGGTGAGCGTGCAGGAGTCGACGTTCCACGGCTTCGCCAACCCCGTCGATCCGACCCCCGCCGAGTTGCGCGCGTGGGCCTTCCAGCCCGACTCCGTGCCGCTGACCTCCATGCCGCCGGACTGGGACCTGCTGGTCTCCGGTGACCGGCTGGTGGCGGTGCTCTTCGACCTGGCGATGGACGCGACCTGCCCGGCCCGCCGGTTCGCCCTGCACTGCCTCTACATCTACGCCGCCGACGGCATCCGGACGAAATTCCGCGCCCACCCGAAGCGGCGCTTCCGGAAGCTGGTCGAGCAGGCCGAGCGGAACGGCGACGACCTGATGCGCACCTGGGCGTACAACAGCCGGGTGCTGCTGGCCCGGCCGGAGCTCTTCGTCTACCGGGACTGGTGCGAGGGCGGCCTGGTCCGGGAGAACCGCCGCATCGCCTGAGCGCCCCACGCACCCGCACGGCGCACCCGGGGCGTCCCCGCCCGCACTCCGTAACGACGAACGGGCCGGGACCCCCGCCCGGGACCTCTGGCGTCCCGGCCCGCCTCTGGACGGCGAACGGGCCGGGACCCCCG
The DNA here is from genome assembly GCF_040295705.1 of Micromonospora sp. NPDC002717. Classification (NCBI taxonomy): domain Bacteria; kingdom Bacillati; phylum Actinomycetota; class Actinomycetes; order Micromonosporales; family Micromonosporaceae; genus Micromonospora; species Micromonospora sp. NPDC002717. The sequence continues at coordinate 555,898 of NZ_JBEOVW010000001.1, forward strand.
CCCGGGACCTCTGGCGTCCCGGCCCGCCTCTGGACGGCGAACGGGCCGGGACCCCCCGTGGGTCCCGGCCCGCACGTCGGCGGATCGTCAGCGTTCCGATCCGCCCTGCTCGCGGCGTCTCGCCTCGTCGCGTCCCTGGTCGATGCCGTGGTCGACCTGGTCGGCGAACCTGCCGTTCTTGATCTCGTCGGTGAAGCGGCTCTCGGTGAACCGGTCGAATCTCTCCCGGACGTTCTTCGCCACCTCGTCGAGCCGTTCCTCGGTCTGCTGGGCAACCTTCCTCGCCGCTTCCGTCATGGCTCCCCCTGCCATCGGAGTCCGGATTGAGATGGTTGGACCTGATTTTGAGGCTAGCGGACCGGGCGTCGTCCCCGCCGGCAAACCGGCAACCGGGGGGCCTTGCCGAGACGACGCACGTCCCGGGCGGTGGCGGGGGCGGAAAGACGACCGCGCCCGGCCGCGGGAGGGCGGCCGGGCGCGGTGAGGTGTCGTCAGCGGTCGGGGCCCCGCCGGGGACGCCAGACCACCAGCGCGGTGGAGGTGCGGTTGGTCGGGACGAGGTCGCTGCCCGGAAAGCGGGCCAACGACTCCAGCTCGGCGATCCGGCGGTACGCGGCGTCCAGCTCCGCCTCCAGCCGGGCCACCCGCTGCTGGGCCTGCTCCAGCAGCCGCTCCAGCCCGATGATGCGCTTGACCCCCGCCAGGTTGATGCCGTCGTCCTGGCTGAGCCGCTGCACCTCGCGCAGCAGCACCACGTCCCGCACGCTGTAGCGGCGGCCGCCGCCGGCCGCCCGACCCGGCTGGACCAGGCCCAGCCGGTCGTACTGGCGCAAGGTCTGCGGGTGCATCCCCGCCATCCGTGCCGCCACCGAGATCATCAGCACCTTGGCCTCGTAGGCAGGGTCACCCGAACCGACGAACTCGTCCGACATCCCGCTCACCTCCGCGTGCACTCCACCGAGCCGACTGAACACCGGGTCAACTGAATCGACGCACCCGCGCGTCGAGATGTTCCCGGGCGGCCGGCGGGGTCTGCGCGGCGAAGCTCTCCAACGCCGTACGCGCCTCGTCGGACACCCGCGCGGGCACCACCACGTCGAGGGTCACCAGCAGGTCACCCGCCTGCCCGTCACGGCGGACCACCCCCTTGCCGCGGGCCCGCAGGATCCGGCCGCTCGGCGTGCCCGGTGGCACCCGCAGGGTCACCGCGCCGTCGAGGGTGGGCACCCGCAGGTCCGTGCCGAGCACGGCCTCCGCGAACGTGATCGGCACGGTCAGCGTGAGGTCGTCGCCCGTACGCCCGAACAGGTCGTCCGGTCGCACCTTGACGTGTACGAAGAGGTCGCCGGCCGGGCCGCCCCGCGGGCCGGGCTCGCCCCGCCCCGCCAGCCGGATCTTCTGGCCGTCGGCCACCCCGGCCGGGAAGCGGACGTTCAGCGTGCGGGTCTTGGTGACCCCGCCGGTGCCCTGGCACTCCGGGCACTTCTCCTCCACGATCGTGCCCACGCCCTGGCAGTTGCGGCACGGCTCGGAGAAGCTGAACGACCCCTGGTTGCGGGTGGTCACCCCGGCTCCATGGCACACCGGGCAGGTGCGCGGCTGGGTGCCGGGCTTGGCCCCGTTGCCGTGGCAGGTGTCGCAGACACCCGGCGCGCGCAGCGTCAACGGGACGGTCACCCCGCGTACGGCGTCGTCGAAGTCGAGGGCCACCTCGGCCTCGACGTCCCGCCCCCGCGCCGGGCCACGGGTCGCCGGCCCGCCGCCGGGACCAGCGGCGCCGCCGGAGAAGATCGAACTGAACAGGTCCTGGAAGCCGGCCCCGCCGAAGCGGCGGTCGCCACCCCCACCGGCCGCGCCCCCGAACAGGTCGGAGACGTCGAACGGCATGCCGCCGGGCTGGCCGGCGCCACGGGCGTTGCGCCGGAACGCGCCCGAGCCGAACAGCGAGCGCAGCTCGTCGTACTCGCGGCGCTTGGCGTCGTCGCCGAGCACCGCGTACGCCTCGGAGGCGGCCTTGAAACGCTCCTCGGCCTTCGGGTCACCGGGGTTGTGGTCCGGGTGCGAATCCCGCGCCAGCTTCCGGTACGCCTTCTTGATGTCGTCGCCGGAGGCGGCCTTGTCCACGCCCAGCACGGCGTAGAAGTCCTTCTCGATCCAGTCCTTGGAACTCACCGGTCCACCCCCTCCCTACCTGGGGACCGACCGTCCCGCCCACCCGTTCGGGGTGGGCGGGACGATCCGGTCGTCGTTGCGCACTACTCCGGGTCGGCGACCGCGACCATGGCGGGCCGCAGCAGCCGCTCCCCGACCTGGTAGCCCCGACGCATCACCTGCACGCAGGTCGGCTCGGTGACGTCGGCCGAGGTCTGGTGGGCCACCGCCTCGTGCCGGGTCGGGTCGAACGAGTCGCCCTGTTCGCCGAACGCCGTCAGCCCGAACTTGCCGAGCGCCGCCGTGAGCTGCTCGGCCATCGTGCCGAACGGCCCGACCAGGTCGCCGTGCTCGCGGGCCCGGTCCAGGTCGTCGAGGATCGGCAGCAGCGCGGCGAGCATCGCCCCGGTCGCCTGCTCGGTGACCAGACCCTTGTCCCGGTCCACCCGCTTGCGGTAGTTGGCGTACTCCGCCGTCACCCGCTGCAGGTCCCGGGTCCGCTCGTCGAGGTCCTTACGCAGCGCCTCCAGTTCGGCGCCGAGCGCCGTCCCGCCGCCGTCGGCCGGCTGTGCCGGGGCGTCCACCACCGGCGGGCCGGCCACCTCGGCCGCCTCGACCTCGATCTCGTCGACCACGACCTCGGCCTCCTCGACCAGCCCCTCGGCCGGGGCGTCCGACCCGGCGTCGGCGGCGGTCGCGGCCGGCTCGCTGGTCTCGCTGATCTTGCGGTTGTTGCGGATGACGACCCGCGGCCCGTCGCCGGCCTGCTCGGCGGGCGCGGAGCCACCCGGCGTCGACCCGGTCGCACCCGGGTCGGCGGCTCGTGGCTTCTCCGTCATGGGGTTACCTCATCCTCTGCCGTGGTGCCGTGTCCGGGACGGACCGTCACTTCTTGTCCTCGTCCACGATCTCCGCGTCGACCACGTCGTCCGCGCCGCCGGCCTGCGCGCCACCGGTCGCCCCGGCGCCCGCCGCACCCGCGGCACCCGGACCGGCCTCGCCCGGCTGCTCACCCTGCTGGCTGTAGAGCAGCGAACCGGCCTGCTGGGAGACCTGCGCCAGCCGCTCGTGCGCCGACTTGATCTTCTCGATGTCCTGACCACCGAGGGCGCCACGCAGCTCGCCGAGCGCCTCGTTGATCTGGTCACGGGACTCCGACGGCAGCTTGTCGCCGCTCTCGGCCAGGAACTTCTCGGTCTGCCACTGGAGCGCCTCGGCCAGGTTGCGGGTCTCGGCCTCGTCGCGGCGACGCTTGTCGTCCTCGGCGTGCTCCTCGGCGTCGCGGCGCATGCGCTCGATGTCGTCCTTCGGCAGCGAGGAGCCGCCGGTGATCGTCATCTTCTGCTCCTTGCCGGTGCCGAGGTCCTTGGCGTGGACGTTGACGATGCCGTTGGCGTCGATGTCGAAGGTGACCTCGATCTGCGGCACGCCGCGCGGCGCCGGCGGGAGGCCGGTCAGCTCGAAGGTGCCGAGCTTCTTGTTGTAGGCCGCGATCTCCCGCTCGCCCTGGAACACCTGGATCAGCACCGACGGCTGGTTGTCGTCCGCCGTGGTGAAGACCTCGGAGCGCTTGGTCGGGATGGTGGTGTTGCGCTCGATCAGCTTGGTGAAGATGCCGCCCTTGGTCTCGATGCCCAGGCTCAGCGGGGTCACGTCGAGCAGCAGGACGTCCTTGACCTCGCCCTTGAGCACACCGGCCTGCAGGGCGGCGCCGACGGCGACGACCTCGTCCGGGTTGACGCCCTTGTTGGGCTCCTTGCCGGTGAGCTGCTTGACCAGGTCGGTCACGGCCGGCATGCGGGTCGAGCCGCCGACCAGGATGACGTGCTCGACGTCGGAGACCTTGATGCCGGCGTCCTTCACGGCCTGCTCGAACGGGCCCTTGCAGCGGTCCAGCAGGTCCTGCGTCATCCGCTGGAACTCGGCCCGGCTGAGCGTCACGTCCAGGTGCAGCGGGCCCGCCGCGCCGGCCGTGATGTACGGCAGGTTGATGTTGGTGGTGGTGGCGGCGGACAGCTCGATCTTGGCCTTCTCGGCCGCCTCGCGGAGCCGCTGCAGGGCCATCTTGTCCTGGGCCAGGTCGATGCCGTGCTCGCCCCGGAAGGTCTTCACCAGGTGGTCGATGATGCGCTGGTCCCAGTCGTCACCACCGAGGTCGTTGTCACCGCTGGTCGACTTGACCTCGATGACGCCCTCGGCCAGCTCGAGCAGCGACACGTCGAAGGTGCCGCCGCCGAGGTCGAAGACCAGGACGGTCTGCTCCTTGGAGCCCTTGTCCAGCCCGTACGCCAGGGCCGCCGCGGTCGGCTCGTTCACGATCCGCAGCACGTTGAAGCCGGCGATCTCGCCGGCCTCCTTGGTGGCCTGGCGCTGGCTGTCGTTGAAGTAGGCCGGGACGGTGATCACCGCGTCGGTGATCTGCTCGCCCAGGTACGCCTCGGCGTCCCGCTTGAGCTTCATCAGCGTGCGGGCCGAGATCTCCTGCGGGGTGTACTTCTTGCCGTCGATGTCGACGGACCAGTTGGTGCCGACCTCCCGCTTGACCGAGCGGATCGTCCGGTCCGGGTTGGTCACCGCCTGGCGCTTGGCGACCTCACCGACGAGCACCTCGCCGTTGCGGGCGAACGCGACGATCGACGGGGTCGTCCGCGAGCCCTCAGCGTTGGCGATGACGGTGGGCTCACCGCCCTCCAGGACGCTGACGCAGGAGTTCGTCGTGCCGAGGTCGATACCGACCGCACGTGCCATCTTCGCTTCCTCGCTTCGTGACGTTGTGAGCGCTCGTGGGCACCGCCCTGAGCTGCGTGGCGGGCGTCGCCCGCAGCGACCCCACCACAAGTTGAGTGAACTTGACTCAATAGTGCCACGCCCCCGGAAATCGTCAAGTCGAGGTTGAGCCGACCCGACGCAAGTCACGGGTACTACCGGCCGGTTGTCTTCGCTTGCGTCGGTCGGGCACGCTTTAGCGGTGACGACGCACGGCGACTCCGCCACCCAGGCCGACGCGCCCACCGTCGCAGCCCGCACCGGCTCCGCGGACGCCGGGGAGGACCGGCCCGCCACCACCGGGGACTCCAGCCTGCCCGCCGCGCTGGCCGGCCTGCGCGCCGCGATCGGGGCGGCCCGGTTCCCGCTGGCGCTGCCCTCCGCCGAGCCCGCCCGACGGGCCGCCGGGAGCCTCACCGACCAGCTCGACGACTACCTGCTGCCCCGGCTGCGCCGGCTCGACGCGCCGCTGCTCGTGGTGGTCGGCGGGTCCACCGGCGCGGGCAAGTCCACCCTCGTCAACAGCCTTGTGCAGGCGCGGGTGAGCGCGGCCGGGGTGCTCCGGCCCACCACCCGCTCCCCGGTGCTGGTGTGCAGCCCGGCCGACTCCGGCTGGTTCCGTCAGGGCGAGCTGCTGCCCGGCCTCACCCGCACCAACGAGCCCAGCGAGGACCCGCACACCCTGCAACTGGTCACCGCCCCCGCCCTGCCGCCCGGGTTGGCCTTCCTCGACGCCCCCGACATCGACTCGGTGGTCGACGCCAACCGGGCCCTGGCCGGCCAACTCCTGGCCGCCGCCGACCTCTGGCTCTTCGTCACCACCGCCGCCCGCTACGCCGACGCGGTCCCCTGGGAGCTGTTGCGCGGCGCCCGGGCCCGGGGCGCGGTGATCGCCATGGTGCTGGACCGGGTGCCCCCGGAGGCGGCCGACGAGATCGCCGCCCACCTGTCGGAGATGCTCGCCGCGCAGGATCTCGGCGCGGCCCCGCTGTTCGTGCTGCCGGAGACCTGGGTCGACGGGCAGGGCCTGCTGCCCGACCGGGTGACCGCGCCGCTCTCCGCCTGGTTCGCCCGGCTGGCCGCCGACGCCGACGTCCGGGCGGCCGTGGTCCGGCAGACCCTCGACGGCGCACTCGCCGCGCTGCGCCCGGCGGTCGAGGGTCTCGCCGACGCCGCCGACGAGCAGGTGACCGCCGCCGACGCGCTCGACGAGCGGGTGCGGGCGGCGTACCGGGGGGCGCACCGGACCGTCGAGCAGGGGCTGAAGGACGGTCGGCTGCTCCGTGGCGAGGTGCTCGCCCGCTGGCAGGAGTTCGTCGGCACCGGGGAGTTCTTCCGCACGCTGGAGGCCCGGATCGGGCGGCTCCGCGACCGGATGGTGGCCGCCGTCACCGGCCGTCCCGCGCCCGCCTCCGAGCTGCGCGAGGCGATCGAGTCCCAGCTGGTGACCCTGCTGCGCGGCGTCGCCGCCGAGGCGGCGGAGAACGCGTACACCGGGTGGAAGGCGCATCCCGCCGGGGCGGCGCTGCTCGAACCGGAGCTCGCCCACCCCGCCGGCGACCTGCCCGAGCGGGCCGAGCGCCTGGTCCGGGAGTGGCAGCGCGGCGTGCTGGAGCTGGTGCGGGTCGAGGGCGGCGACCGGCGCTTCGTGGCCCGCACGGCCGCGTACGCCGTCAACGCCACCGGGCTCGCCGTGATGATCGCCGTGTTCGCCTCGACCGCGTTCATCCCGACCGGGCTGGAGGTCGCCACCGGGGCCGGCACCACGGTCGCCGCGCAGACCGTGCTCCAGGCGGTCTTCGGCGACCAGGCCGTGCGTACGCTCGCCGCCAAGGCCCGGGCCGACCTGCTGGAGCGGGTGCGGGCCCTGCTGGACGACGAGGCCGCCCGCTACCTGGCCCGGACGACGGAGGCCCGGCCCGCCGCGGACACCGCGGAGGCCCTGCGCCGGGCCGGCAACGGGGTGGAGATGGCCCGGCACCGCAGCGGCCTCGCCGACGCGGACGCCGCGCGCCTCCCCGGCACCGAGGGCGGAGGATCATGACGAACATCGTCGGGCGGATGCGCGAGGCGCTCCGTGGTGACCGACAGGTGGACGCCGACGCGCTGATCGCCCGCCTCGACGCCGTACGCCGGTTCCTCGCGGTCGTCGACGGCCACCTGCCGGATTCGCGACTCGTGCCGGCGCACACCCTGGTCGAGCGGGCCGGCACCCGGCTGGCGCTCTCCCGCGACCACACCGTGGTGGCCCTCGCCGGCGCGACCGGCAGCGGCAAGTCCAGCCTGTTCAACGCGCTCGCCCGGATGGAGCTCTCCCCGGTCGGGGTGCGCCGCCCCACCACCGGAGTCACGCACGCCTGCGTCTGGGGGCCGCTCGACGGCGGCAACCGGCTGCTCGACTGGGTCGGCGTGCTGCCCCGGCACCGGTTCGTCCGGGAGAGCGTGCTCGACGGCGACGACGAGTCCGCCCTGCACGGGCTGATCCTGCTCGACCTGCCCGACTTCGACTCGGTGCAGCGGTCCCACCGGCTGGAGGTGGACCGCCTGCTCGGCCTGGTCGACCTCGTGGTCTGGGTGGTCGACCCGCAGAAGTACGCCGACCGCGTCATCCACACCAGCTACCTGCGCGAGTTCCACCGGCACAGGGACGTCACGCTGGTCGTGCTCAACCAGGCCGACCGGCTGCCCCCGGCCGAGCTGCCCCGGGTGCTGGCCGACCTGCGCCGCCTGCTCGACGCGGACGGCCTGGCCGGCGTCCCGCTGCAGGCCACCACCGCCGTGGAACCGGCGGGCATGGTCGGGCTCCGGGAGGCGCTGGAACGGACGGTGGCCGGGCGGCAGGCCGCGCTGCGCCGGCTCCAGGGTGACGTGGACACGGTGGTGGCCGGGCTCGACGAGCTGGTCGGGGGCGGGTCGCCGGCCGCCGGGCCGGACGACGCCGCCGTCGCCGCGCTGCACCGGGCGCTGGCCGGCGCCGCCGGGGTGCCGACGGTCGCCGAGGCGGTCGAGCAGGCGTACCGGCACCGGGGCGCCGCCGCCACCGGCTGGCCGCTGGTCCGGGGCTGGCGGCGGCTGCGGCCCGACCCGCTGCGCCGGCTGCACCTGGCCGGCCCGGCCGGCGAGCGCGACGAGCCGGCGGAGAGCCTGGTCGCCGCGACCTCGGTGCCCGACCCCACCGCCGCGCAACGCTCCGCGCTCGGGCTGGCGATCCGGTCCGTGGCCGACCGGGCCGGGGCGGAACTGCCCGCCTCCTGGCCCGCCGCGGTGACCGCCGCCGCCCGGTCCCGCCTCGGCGACCTGCCGGACGCGCTGGACCGCGCGGTCGCCGGCACCGACCTCGGCATGGACCGGCGGCCGCTCTGGTGGCGGATCGTCGGCGGCCTCCAGTGGCTGGTGACCCTGGCCGCGCTGGCCGGGCTCGCCTGGCTGGCGCTCGGCTACGGGCTGCGCGCGCTGGGCCTGCCGGAGTTGGCCGACCCGACCGTCGGCGAGGTGCCGCTGCCCACCCTGCTGTTCCTCGGCGGCCTGCTCGCCGGGCTGCTGGTGGCGGCCCTGACCAGGCCGGCCGTCCGGTGGGCGGCCCGCCGTGCCCGCCGCCGCGCCGAGCACCGGCTCACCGAGCGGGTGACGACGGTCGGCGAGGAGCAGGTGCTGGCCCCGGTGCGGGCGGTGCTCGCCTCCTACGCCGAGGCCCGGGCCGCCCTGCGGGACGCAGCCGGCCGCTGACCCGGGCACACGTCGGCGGCAGCCGCAGGTCGGCGGTGGTGGGTGTCCACGACGCGGGCGATGCTCGGGTCGCTCGTGCCGTCCGGAGCCGGGCGGCAGCGTAGGGTCGGTGGATGGGAACGCCTCAGACCCCGTACGACGCGGTGCTGCACGCCGCCCGCGACGTGGCCAAGCTGGAGAACGCCCTCGACGCGGAGATGCTCGGCGCGGCCCTGCTCGGCAGCGTCTACGCGGTCGCGGAGACCGACCGCGACAGCGCGGTGCGGGAGTTCGTGGCCGGCTTCCTGGCCGCCACCTCCCGTCGCCGCTCGGCCGCCGCGACCACCGTCCGCTCGGTCTTCGCCGCGCTGGTGCCCGACGCCGAGGGTGCCGCCCGGGTCCGCCCCGGCGCCGCCACCCCCGCCTGGGCCGCCCACCTCGGCCGGGTCCACCTCACCGGCTGCTGGTCCTACGGCGACGTGTACGGCGACCAGACCTCCTACCTGGCGACCTTCGCGTACGACGACCCGGCCGGCGGGCCGGCGCACGCGGTGGTGACGCTGCTCGACCACAACATCGGCATCACCAAGGACGTCTTCGTCGGCGGGCCGCCCGACCGGATCCTCGACCAGGTGCGGCAGATGTGCGCCGGGGACGAGCTGACCTGGTTCCGCGACGAGGAGCCGGCCCGGATGCACGCCGAGGTGGGCCGGCACCTGACGATCACCGACGGCCTGAGCGAGCTGCCCGGGGAGGGCTCGCTGGCCACCGATCGCGCCCTGCTCGGCGCCCGGCTGGCGCGGTTGCCCCACCCCATCCGCGCCGTGCCCGCGCCCGCCGTCGAGCCGCTCTCCGCCGCCGAGCGTACGGAGTTGGTCCGCCGGTTCCTCGCCTCGCCGGAGGCGGCCCGGTTCGGCCTGGACGCCGTCGACGGGGCGGAGCTGGCCTCGCTGCACTTCTGCCTCAGCCTGCTGCTGGACCACGCGGCCAGCTTCCCGGACGCCGACCCGATGCGGTGGAGCCCGACCGTGTCCGGGCTGTTCCTGCTGGACTGGGTGCACCGGCGGGCGGTGCTGGACATGGACGACGCCGCCCTGCTGCCCCGGGTGCTGCGCGGCTGGGCCGCGTACGCCGCCCGCAAGCGCGGTCTGCCGAAGCGGGCGGCGGCGCAGACCGACACGGCGATCGAGGAGATGGTGCCGGAGTTCGCCCGCCTCTACAGCACGGGTGAGCGGCGCAGCCCCGCCACCGCCGCCGTGGCGCAGTTGATGGCCGACGGCGTCGACCCGGACGACCCGGCCGCCCTGGACGCCTGGATCGAGGCCAACCGCCACCGCCTGGCCGACGAGGGCGCCTGACCGATTCCGCGCAAAGTCCGCGTTGATCGTGAGGTCGGCGGCGGTCGGGACGATTCACCCCGCCACCGACATCGTGGCGGACGGCCGGGTGGGGGCCGGGCGGTGGGCGGAGGACGGGTCAGCGGAGGGGCGCGAAGACGATGCCCGCGATCAGGGCGCCGAGCAGGGCTCCCGCGACCACCTGGGGCACGGTGTGGTCGCGCAGGCGGACCCGGGACCAGCCGACGAGCGCGAGCAGCGGCGCGGTCGCCAGCAGCGTGGCGCCGAACGTCAGCACCAGCACCACCACCGTGCCGGCGGCCACCGCCGAGTGGATCGACATCTTCCACCAGTGACTGACGGCCACGGCGACCACCAGGCCGAGCAGCCCGGCGGCGGCCAGGGCCAGCACCGGACGGGGCGCGCCGAGGACCGCGAGCAGGGCCAGGCCGGCAGCGACCGAGCAGAGGCCGAACAGCAGCGGGACGCGGCGCTGCTCGCGGACGCCCACGTGGTGGTCGGTGAACCGGCCCCGGCGCACCCCGCCGACGATGTACGCGAACGGGATGCCGCTGACGAAGAGCGTGGCGAGCAGCCCCCAGGCCAGCCCGTGCGCGCCCCGGGTGCTGTGCCAGCCGACCGCCACGGTCAGTAGGGAGACCAGCACCGCGGGCGCGGTCAGCTCGGTGACGAGCCGGGCGAGCCGCAGTGTGGGGCCGGGACGCGGCACGGCGTCCGGGCGGGTCGAGGGCCCTGCGCCCGTGCCGTCCGCTCCGCTCAGCGCTCCGCCTCTGCTCCGCCCCGGGCCGCGCCCGGAGCCACCCCGTCCACCCACCGGCGGCCCGACCCGCGCTGCGCCGTCGGGCGGCTCACCTGCCGTCGGCCGTCACCGTACCCGTGGCCGCCCGGCGCCGGCCCGCACTCCGGCGGGCTCGACCGTAAGGCGGGAAGCCACGCCGGTCGGGGACGAGGTCGGCGTGGGACCGGGGGTCGGCGTGGGGTCGGTGGGCGGCGGCGAGCCCGTGCTCGTGGGCGCCGTCGACGGTCCCGGGGTCGGCGAGCCGGTCGCCGTGATCACCGGGGACGGACTCGGCGAGAGGGTCGGCTCGGGCGAGGGCGACGTGGACGGGGAAGGGGACGGGCTCGGTGAGGGCAGCGGAACCGGCCGGCCGCCCGGCGGGCGCGACGGGACCACCGCGGGCGGGGGCGCGGGCCGCACCACCGACCCCGGGCCCGGCGCCGCCACGACCGGCGTACGCGGGGCCGGCGCGGCGGGCCGCCAGGTGCTCGGGGTCGCCACCGCGGGGGACGGGGTCGGCGGGGCGACCGCCGGCTGGTTCGTCGCCGGCACCGGGATCACCACCGGGCCCACGGAGGGCGTGGGCAGGAACGGGGTGCCGCTGTCGGGCAGGGCGCTGCTGCCGACCGTGGCGGAGCCGGTGCTGATCGCGGCGAGGATCGGCATCGACGCGGTGCCGGCGAGCAGCGCCACGGTGAACAGGTAGCCCCGGGGCGGCCCGCCGGACCCGGGCGCCCGGTGGGCGCCCACCAGTCGGCGGTAGCCACCGGCCGCACGGTGCCGACCGAGGAACGGGGCACCGGGGCCTTCGACTGGATCGGACACCGCGCACTCCTCCTCGTTGGCCTCCCGCCGACCGGGCCAGCGGCCGCCCCGCTCCGCCCGCGACCACGGCCGCATCGTCGACTCCGGCACCCACGACGACCTGCTGGACGACCGTCGGCTTCGCGACCGTTCGCCGGCCCGACGATCAGCGGGACACCGCGACGGCGTCCGACCCGATCCGCCCGGCGGCACCCACATCGCCGAGAGGAACCGGCAAACCGCCCGACCTGGGCCATCCTCCCGCCAATCAGCCTGCCCAGTGACGCACCGTCAGCCAACCCCCTACCGCGTGTCGACACGCGTATCTGCCCGAACGGTGACGAACCATCGCCGGATCGGCCGCGCGCCAATGGAACGGACACCCGGCGCTCCGTGTAACGAAGCGGGCCGCCCTCGCGGTGCGGGGCGGGCGTACTGTGGGCGCGCTCACGTGTGATGCGAATATGGACCACGACGGCAACGCAGCCTCGACCTCCGCGCACCCCCGCGGCAGGCGCGGCTGGGCGCCGGCGCTCCCGAACCGGGTTCGGCCAAGAATCCGGCTTCACGCCGCGCGGCAACCCCCACCGGGGCTAGGCGCGGCCGCCAGGAACCGGTCCGGCACCAGCCGGACAGGCGCACGAGTTGCGCGGCCGGGTGACCCCCCGGTGCCGACGCAGACAGACAGGGAGAGACGGATGGCAAAGGGCGACCCCGGGGTCTCCAGCCGCGGCCGGCGGGCCGCACCCCGCTCCAGGAAGGGCGCGACCGGCGACCCGCAGCTGGTGCAGTTGCTCACCCCGGAGGGTGAGCGGATCGAGAGCGCGACCGGCCCGGACGGGACGGAGTACCGCGTCGACTTCACCGACGAGGAGTACCGCGGGCTCTACCGCGACCTCGTGCTGGTCCGCAAGCTCGACGCCGAGGCCACCGCGCTGCAGCGCCAGGGCGAGCTGGGCCTGTGGGCCAGCCTGCTGGGCCAGGAGGCCGCTCAGGTCGGCTCGGGGCGTGCGCTGCGCACCCAGGACATGGCCTTCCCGACCTACCGGGAGCACGGCGTCCTCTACTGCCGGGGCATCGACCCGATCATGCCGCTCGGCCTGTTCCGGGGCGTCGACCAGGGCGGCTGGGACCCGAACGAGTTCAAGTTCAACATGTACACGATCGTGATCGGGGCACAGACCCTGCACGCGACCGGGTACGCCATGGGCGTCAGCATGGACGGCAAGACCGGGACCGAGGACGGCGAGGCGGTGATCGCCTACTTCGGCGACGGCGCCACCAGCCAGGGCGACGTCAACGAGTCGTTCGTCTGGGCCAGCGTCTTCAACGCCCCCCTGGTGTTCTTCTGCCAGAACAACCAGTACGCCATCTCCGAGCCGCTGGAGCGGCAGACCCGTGTCCCGCTCTACCAGCGGGCGGGCGGCTTCGGCTTCCCCGGGGTGCGGGTGGACGGCAACGACGTGCTCGCGTCGTACGCGGTCACCCGGCACGCGCTGGACAACGCCCGGCTCGGCCAGGGCCCCAGCCTGATCGAGGCCTACACCTACCGGATGGGCGCCCACACCACCTCCGACGACCCGACTCGCTACCGGATCGCCAGCGAGGTCGAGGCCTGGCAGGCCAAGGACCCGATCGCCCGGATGAAGGCGTTCCTGACCCGGCAGCAGATCGCCGACGCGGACTTCTTCGCCGACGTCGACGAGCAGGCCCGCACCGAGTCGGTGCACCTGCGCGAGCGGGTGCTCGCCATGCCCAACCCGGAGCCCGTGACGATGTTCGACCACGTCTACCCCACCGGGTCCCCCGAGCTCGACGAGCAGCGGGCGCAGTTCAGCAGGTACATGGAGTCGTTCGAGGGGAGCGCCCACTGATGGCCACGGAGACGCTCACCCTCGGCAAGGCCCTCAACACCGGCCTGCGCAAGGCCCTGGAGAACGACCCGAAGGTCGTCATCATGGGCGAGGACGTCGGCAAGCTCGGCGGCGTCTTCCGGATCACCGACGGCCTCCAGAAGGACTTCGGCGAGCAGCGGGTGATCGACACCCCGCTCGCCGAGTCCGGCATCATCGGCACCGCGGTCGGCCTCGCCATCCGCGGCTACCGCCCGGTCTGCGAGATCCAGTTCGACGGCTTCGTCTACCCCGCGTACGACCAGATCGTGTCGCAGGTGGCGAAGATGCACTACCGCTCGCAGGGCAAGGTCAAGATCCCGATGGTCATCCGGATCCCCTTCGGCGGCGGTATCGGCGCGGTCGAGCACCACTCGGAGTCGCCGGAGGCGTACTTCGCCCACACCGCCGGCCTCAAGGTGGTGAGCTGCGCCAGCCCGCAGGACGCGTACACGATGATCCAGCAGGCCATCGCCTCGGACGACCCGATCGTGTTCATGGAGCCGAAGCGGCGCTACTGGGAGAAGGGTCCGGTCGAGCTGGACGCCCCGCTGGCCGAGGCGTACCCGCTGCACTCCGCCCGGGTCGCCCGGGCCGGCACCGACGCCACCCTGCTGGCGTACGGGCCGATGGTGCGGACCTGCCTGGACGCGGCGACGGCCGCGGCCGAGGACGGCCGCGAACTGGAGGTCATCGACCTGCGCACGATCTCCCCGCTGGACCTGACCGCCGCGTACGAGTCGGTGAAGCGCACGGGCCGCTGCGTGGTCGTGCACGAGGCCCCGGGCAACCTGGGCCTGGGCTCGGAGATCGCGGCCCGGATCACCGAGGAGTGCTTCTACTCCCTGGAGTCCCCGGTGTTGCGGGTGACGGGCTTCGACACTCCCTACCCGGCCTCGCGGGTGGAGGAGGAGTACCTTCCCGACCTCGACCGGGTGCTCGACGCCGTCGACCGCACCTTCGGCTGGTGAGCGGCATGTCGCGGATCAAGGAGTTCAACCTTCCCGACCTGGGCGAGGGCCTGACCGAGGGCGAGATCCTCGCCTGGCTGGTCAAGGTCGGCGACGTCATCGAGCTGAACCAGCCGATCGTCGAGGTGGAGACGGCCAAGGCGGCCGTCGAGATCCCGGCGAAGTGGGCCGGCCAGGTGCAGGCGATCTTCCACCCGGAGGGGACCACGGTCGAGGTCGGCACGCCGATCATCGCGATCGACACCGACCCGGGCGCCGGGCCGATCGAGGCGTCTACGACCGGTGCGCCGGCCGCCGACCTGCCCGCCCCGTCGGCGGCGTCGCTGGCCGCGGTCGAAGTGGCGCCGGCCGAGGGCGCGGTCGAGCCGGGCCTGATCGGCGGTCCGGCCCCGGGTGGGCGTACCGCCGTGCTGGTGGGCTACGGCCCGCGGACCACGGCCGCCAAGCGGCGCCCGCGCAAGGGCGGCACCCCGGTGCCGGCGCAGGCGGCGGCCCCGGCCGCTCCGCCGGCTCCGGCCGCTCCGGTGGCTCCGGCCGCCCCGGTCGCGCCGACGCCGATCGCGCCGACGAACGGCCACGGCCGGGCCGGCGGCCCGGTGCTGGCCAAGCCTCCGGTCCGCAAGCTCGCCAAGGACCTCGGCGTCGACCTGTCCGCGCTGACCGGCTCGGGCCCGCTGGGCTCGATCACCCGGGAGGACGTGCAGCGGGCGGCGAGTGGGACCCCGGCGGCGGCCGAGCCGCTGACGGTGGCGGCCCCGGCCACGGCGGCGGCGAGCTTCGGCGCGGACCGCGAGCAGCGCATCCCGGTCAAGGGGGTACGCAAGCTCACCGCTGAGAACATGTCCCGCTCGGCGTTCACCGCCCCGCACGTGACGGAGTTCCTGACCGTCGACGTGACCCGGGCGATGAAGGCCCTGGACCGGCTCCGCGGCCGGCGGGAGTGGCGCGACGTGCGGGTCTCCCCGCTGCTGCTGGTCGCCAAGGCGGTGCTGTTGGCGGTCAGGCGCCACCCGATGGTCAACTCGACCTGGGCCGGCGACGAGATCGTGGTCAAGGACTACGTCAACCTGGGCATCGCGGCGGCCACCGAACGGGGGCTGATCGTGCCGAACATCAAGGACGCCGGCCGGCTCTCGCTGCGCGAGTTGGCGGACGCGATGACCGACCTGGTGCAGACGGCCAAGGCGGGGAAGACCTCCCCGGCCGACATGTCCGGCGGCACGCTGACGATCACCAACGTGGGTGTCTTCGGCGTGGACACGGGCACGCCGATCCTGCCCCCGGGTGAGTCGGCGATCCTGGCCTTCGGCGCCGTACGCGAGATGCCCTGGGTGCACAAGGGCAAGGTCCGCCCGCGCCAGGTCACCACGCTGGGCCTGTCGTTCGACCACCGGATCATCGACGGCGAGTTGGGCTCGAAGTTCCTGCGTGACATCGGGGACTTCCTGGCCGACCCGGAGGCGGCGCTGCTCGCCTGGACCTGACGGGTCTCGACACCAGCCACGGCCGGTGTGCCTCGGGTGAACGCCCGGCACACCGGCCGTGTCCGTTGGGATACAGAAACATCGGCTCCCGGGGCGGTTTGACCTTCGATTGTTCGGCTCGTGTCCCAGCTCACCTAATAATCGATGGAAGTTGGGGCCGTTCTGAGGTTCAATAGAGACATCAAGGGGCTGACAACCGAATAGCCAGGAGGAGAGACCACCATGAGCATGATCGAGCGAATCCGTAACCGCCGCGACGCCAACCGCCGCGCCCGTGCCATCGAGCACGCGCTGCGCTCCGCCAACTCGCCCGCGGTCCGCGAAGAGATCCTCGCCATCGCCCAGCGTCACATGAGCTGACGCCCAGATCGTTCCTCACCTCCTCCAGATCGATGGCCCGCCCGGTCCGCCCGGGCGGGCCATCGGCGTTTCACACCCATTGACACCGGGATTCCACCCCGCCGCAGCGCCCGGTACGGTGGGCTTCGGTCGTCGTCCGCCGACCGGGAGCAGGTCGAGTCGATAGAAGCCGCTCGACACCGCCCGGCCACAGGGAGTGACGGCCGGTGCTCCCCGGAAGCCCTCGGGCAGTCACCGGATACGGTGCGGGGAGCCGGCACGGTCGGCACACCGGCGACGCCGGCCACCATGCCGAGCAGACCGATCGGCAGCGGCGGCCGACAGGTGATGGAGGAGGCGCACACGCATGACGTCCGAGGGCACGCACCACCCCGGCCAGCAGCCGGACGAGGTGTCGCCGGGCGCCGGCGGACCGGCGCCGTACGGCGACCGCCCGGCGCAGCAGGGCAACGGCTACGGCGGTGCCCCCGACCTGGGCTGGGCGCCCCCGCCACCGTCTGGGCAGCCGAACCCTCCCGCCTGGGCCAACCAGAACGAGCAGCAGGCGGCCCCCGCCTGGGGCACCGGCCAGGCTCCGCAGCAGGCCGACCCCGCCCCGCCCGCCTCCTGGGGACCCCCCGGCGGGTCCCCACAGCCGGCGTGGGCCGGCGCGCCGGGAGAGCAGCCCGGTCCCGCATGGGCCGCCGCCGCCCCGCCGCATGCCGCCCCCGACCAGCCCGCCTGGGCCCAGGCCGAGCAGCCCTCCCCGGCGTGGGCGCAGCCCGAGTCCGCCGCGCGCGGCGCCGCCCAGGTCCCGCAGGCCGCCCCGGCCCCGCAGCCCTGGCCCGCCCAGGACGACCCCGCCCGCTCCGGCGGCTGGAACACCGAGCCCCCGCAGGACCCCACCCGCTCCGGCGGCTGGGCCGCCGGGCAGCAGCAGGACGACCCGAACCGCTCCGGCGGCTGGACGGCCGGACAGCAGGACGACCAGGCCCGCTCCAGCGGCTGGGCCGACGACGCCACCCCCGACGACCGGCCCCGGCAGGACGGCTGGGCCGCCCAGCAGGATGACCCGAACCGTTCCGGTGGCTGGGTGGGTGGCGTCCCGCAGGACGAGCAGGCGTCCCCGGCGTGGGCGCAGCCCGAGCCCGCCGCGCGCGGCGCCGCCCAGGTCCCGCAGGCCGCCCCGGCCCCGCAGCCCTGGCCCGCCCAGGACGACCCCGCCCGCTCCGGCGGCTGGAACACCGAACCCCCGCAGGACCCCACCCGCTCCGGCGGCTGGACCGCCGGGCAGCAGCAGGGCGACGAGTGGCCGGGCCGGGACGAGCCGGCCTCGACCCGAGGCGCGGCCTCGGTGCCGCAGCAGCCCGAGGACCCGAACGGCTGGGGCACCTCCGCACCGACCTCCACCCCACCCGGCCGGGCGGGCGTTCCCGCGTCCGGCGACGGCGGGACGCCGCCGTGGGGCCCCGCGGCCGAGAGCCTGCCGCAGCGGGTCGGCGGCCCGGCCGTACCGGACGTCGAGCCGTGGTCGGCGGACGAGGCGTGGGGCCGCGCCGGGGCGGGCGAGCCCGCCGCCAACCGGGCCGGCAACGGCTGGGAGACGGACCGCGCCGAGGAGCCGCCGATCTACCAGCCCCCTCCGGGCCCCGGTATCTCGCCGGCCAACGCGGTGCCGCTGCCGCCCCAGGAGCAGCGGGTGCCCGGCGCCAGCCTGGCCGCCGCCCCGCCGGCCGACTACGTTCCGCCGGCCCAGTTCGCGCCCGAGCAGTCCGCCCGGGAGGGCGGTGTGCCGGCGTACGGGCAGGAGCAGCCGGGCTGGGCGCAGGCCGGCTCCCGGCACGAGGAGCCGCAGTCCACCGCCGGGCCGGTGGTGCCCGCTCCGCGTACCTCGCCGGAGGGTGCCGAGGGGGCGGCCGGCAGCGTCTCGGCGAGCGCCGCGGTGCCGCTGGCCAGCCGGGTGATGCCGCCGGCCGACCAGCCCCTGCAGTCGGGTGGCACCCCCGCGCCGCAGCCCCGGGTGTACGGCCGGCCGGCTCGCCCGGAGCCAGCGGACGAACCGGCGCAGGACGAGCCGCACGGGCACCGGCCGGAGCAGGCGCCGCCGCCGCGGTTCGACCAGGGGCCCGAGATGCGGTTCGACCAGGGCACGCGGTTCGGCCAGGGCCCGGACGCCCGGTTCGACCAGGACACGCGATTCGGCCAGGGCCCGGACGCCCGGTTCGACCAGGGTCCCGACGGCCGGTTCGACCAGGACACGCGGTTCGACCGGGCTCCGGAGCCGCGCTTCGACCAGGGGCCGGAGCCCCGCTTCGACGACCGGGACCAGGGAACTGCCGCCTTCGGCGCCGCCACTCCCGTCGCGCCCGCGTCGCCGGCCGCGCCCCCGGCCTTCCCGCCGGGCGTGCCGTCCTTCGTCGACGCGCCGGCCAACGGCCGGCCCGTCAACGGGGTCCGGCCGCACGATGGCGCGGACCGCCCCGCCGAGCACTTCGGCACCCCGGCCGCCGGCGCCGCTGGCGGCGCGGCACCCGGCTACGGGCCCGCCCCGATGGCCGACTCCGCACCAGGCGACGCCTTCCCGCCGGCGTTCCCGCCGCCCGGGCAGCAGCCCGGCCCGTCCTCCTGGGACCAGGGCGCTCCGGAACAGGACCAGGGCCGGTTCGACTCGTTCAAGCCCATCGCGGAGCCGAAGACCGAGGCGCCCACGCCCAAGGTACGCAACGGGCGGGTGCTCGCCGCGGTGCTCGTCGCCGCGGTGCTGATCCTGGCGGTGCCGCTGGGCCTGCTCATGCTGCTCGGCAAGGTCGGCGGCACGGAGGAGGCCCCGGCCTTCGACCCGGCGGTCGGCAGCTGCGTCAAGCAGTCGGGCGAGGGCGCGGCGGCGGCGAACTGCGGTGAGGCGGGTGCCTTCACCGTGGTCTCCAAGGTGGACGCGAAGGACAAGTGCGCCGACCCGGCCCAGCCGCACGTGGTGCTCCCCGGCGACGGGGCGAACCGGGTGCTCTGCCTGAAGCCGGCCGGCAAGTAGCCACAGCACGGGGGCGGGGCCACGGGAGACCGTGGTCCCGCCCCCGTTCCGCCGGTGGGATGTGATCGAGCCCGCGCGGGGTGCCGCCCGGCCCGACCCGCCGCGTCCGGCAGACTGGGCTCATGAGCGCACGAGTACGGGCCCCCGAGCTGCGCGGTCGAGGCTGGCTGAACACCGGCGGGCGGGACCTGAGGCTGTCCGATCTGCGCGGCAAGATCGTGATCGCCGACTTCTGGACCTTCTGCTGCATCAACTGCCTGCACGTGCTCGACGAGTTGCGCCCGCTCGAGGAGAAGTACGGCGACGTGCTCGTCGTGATCGGCGTGCACTCGCCCAAGTTCGAGCACGAGAAGGACCCGGACGCGCTGGCCGCCGCCGTGGAGCGGTACGGCGTCCACCACCCGGTGCTCGACGACCCCGAGCTGGACATGTGGCAGCAGTACGCGGCCCGCGCCTGGCCCACCCTGTCGGTGATCGACCCCGAGGGCTACGTGGTGGCGACCATGGCCGGCGAGGGCCACGCCGAAGGGCTCGCACGCCTCATCGACGACCTGATCGCCACCCACGAGGCGAAGGGCACCCTGCACCGGGGCGACGGCCCGTACGTGCCGCCGGCCGAGCCGGAGACCACGCTGCGCTTCCCCGGCAAGGCGGTGCTGCTGGAGAACGGCAACCTGCTGGTGTCGGACTCGGCCCGGCACTCGCTGGCCGAGCTGGCCCCGGACGGGGAGACGCTGGTCCGCCGGATCGGCGCCGGCACCCGGGGGCGGGCCGACGGTCCGGCCGGGGCGGCCACCTTCTCCGAACCGCAGGGGCTCTGCCTGCTGCCCGCGCACGCCGCCGAGGTGGCCGGCTACGACCTGGTCGTCGCCGACACGGTCAACCACCTGCTGCGGGGCGTACGCCTGGCGGACGGGGAGGTGGTCACGGTCGCGGGCACCGGTCGGCAGTGGCGCTCCACGGTCGACGACCACGCGCACGACGCGCTCTCGGTCGACCTCTCCTCCCCCTGGGACCTGGCCTGGTACGACGACAGGGTCGTCATCGCGATGGCCGGCATCCACCAGCTCTGGTGGTTCGACCCGGTGAAGCGCACCGCCGGCATGTACGCGGGCACGACGGTGGAGGCGCTGCGCGACGGCCCGCTGGCCGAGGCGTGGATGGCGCAGCCGTCCGGCCTCTCGGTCTCGGCCGACGGCGCGCGGCTCTGGATCGCCGACAGCGAGACCAGCGCGATCCGGTACGTCGAGAACGACGTCATGGGCACCGCCGTCGGGCAGGGGCTCTTCGACTTCGGCCACGTGGACGGGCCGGCGCCCTCGGCGCTGCTCCAGCACCCGCTGGGCGTGTGCGCGCTGCCGGACGGCTCCGTGCTGATCGCCGACACGTACAACGGGGCGGTCCGCCGCTACGACCCGGAGGACGACCGGGTCTCGACGGTCGCCGACGGGCTCGCCGAGCCGAGCGACCTCGTGCTGACGCCGGCCGGCGAGGTGCTGGTGGTGGAGTCCGCCGCGCACCGGCTGACCCGGCTGGCGCCGGGCGCGCTCTCCGCCGCGGGGGCGAGCACCGTGGACGGCCCTCGGCACCGCACCGAGCGCAAGCCCACCGACCTGGCCGCCGGCGAGGTGACGCTGGACGTCGTCTTCACCCCCGCGCCGGGGCAGAAGCTGGACGAGACGTACGGCCCGTCGACGCGGCTGGTGGTCTCCGCGTCCCCGCCCGAGCTGCTGTTGGAGGGCGGCGGCACCGGCACGGAGCTGTCCCGCCGCCTGGTGGTGAACGGCGACGTGGCCGGCGGCGTGCTCCAGGTGACCGCCCAGGCGGCGACCTGCGACGCGGACGTCGAGCACGCGGCCTGCCACCTGACCCGCCAGGACTGGGGTGTCCCGGTCCGCGTGGTCGACGGCGCCGCCGCCCGGCTCCCGCTGGTCCTCCGCGGCCTCGACGCCTGACCGGTCGCGCTCGGCGTCAGGACGGCCTTCCCGCCGAGGCAGGCGTACGGCTGCTACGCGAACGGAGTGAGCGGCACCCCCGCGTCGATCAGGGCGGCGCGGACCAGCTCGGCGCAGCGGACCGCGCCGGGGGCGTCGCCGTGCAGGCAGATCGACTCGACCGGGCACGGAACGACGCTGCCGTCGACGGCGACGACGGTCCGCTCGGTGGCCATCCGGACGGCCCGGGCGGCCACCTCCTCCGGGTCGGTGACCAGCGCGCCGGGGGCGGTGCGCGGCACCAGCGAGCCGTTGGGCAGGTAGCCCCGGTCGGCGAAGCCCTCGGCGACCACCCGCAGGCCCGCCCCGGCGGCGAGTTGGGCGAGGACCGAGCCGGGCGAGCAGAGCAGCGGCAACCGGTCGTCGTAGTCGCCGACCGCCGCGACCAGCGCCGCCGCCTGGGCCTCGTCGCAGGCGGCGGCGTGGTAGAGCGCCCCGTGCGGCTTGAGGTAACGGACCCGGCTGCGGAACACCCGGCAGAACGCGTCGAGGGCGCCGAGCTGGTAGGTGACCTCGTCGCGCAGCTCCGCGAAGGCGTACGCGATGTGTCGCCGGCCGAAGCCGGCAAGGTCGCGGTAGCCGACCTGGGCGCCGACGGCGACCCCGCGTCCGGTGGCGGCCTCGCAGACCCGGCGCATCGTGGACGCGTCGCCGGCGTGGAATCCGCAGGCGACGTTGGCGGAGGTGACCAGGTCCAGCAGCGCGGTGTCGTCGCCGAGCCGCCAGATGCCGAATCCCTCGCCGAGGTCAGCGTTGAGGTCCATGGAACCTGACCGTAGTCCCTGGGCGCGCCTGCGCGAGGGGGGTCACGTCGTCCACCACCCCGACGACGGGGTACCCGCCGGTGGTCGGATGGTCGGCGAGGAAGATCAGCGGCTGGCCGTCCGCCGGCACCTGCACCGCGCCGAGCACGATTCCCTCGCTGGGCAGTTCCCCGGCCACCGCGCGGGGCAGCACCGCGCCGGTGAGTCGCGCGCCGACCCGGTTGCTCACCGGGCTCACCGCGTACGCGGTGCGGAACAGCCGGTCCAGCGCCGCCGGGGTGAACCAGTCGTCGCGGGGGCCGAGCCGCAGCGTCAGCCGCAGCTCGGTCGGCGCCGGCGCCACGACGGTGATGTCGACCGGGGCGGGTGGCCCGGTCGGCGCGCCCAGGGGCAGCAGGTCGCCGTCGCGCAGCGGCGGCGGGCCGAGCCCGGAGAGCGTGTCGGTGGCCCGGCTGCCGAGCACCGGCTCGACGGCGATCCCGCCGCCGACCGCGAGCCAGTTGCGCAGGCCGTCGCGGGGCGGGTCGATCCGCAGCACGGCGCCCGCCGGCACCGACAGCGGCCGTCCCACGTCCCCGAAACGGCGGCCGACCCGGACGGCGGTGGCCGTCCCCGTCACCGCGACCGTCGCGGCGCGGGGGAACCGCAGCTCGCAGCCGGTCAACGTAATCTCCAGGCCGGCGGCGGACTCCGGGTTGCCGACGAGGCGGTTGGCCAGCCGCAGCGCCGCCGGGTCGAGCGCGCCCGACCGGGGCACGCCCAGGTGCGCCCACCCGGCCCGGCCGAGGTCCTGGACGGTGGTCAGCGCCCCGGCGCGGAGCACCTCGACCGCCGGCCCGGTCACGCGGCCACCAGGCGCACCTCGGTGCCGGGGGTGAGCCGGGCCGGCGGGTCCGCGTGCACGTCGAAGAGGGCCGCGCCGGTCCGCCCGACCAGCAGCCAGCCGCCGGGCGAGGCCGCCGGATAGATCCCCGCGTACGGGCCGGCCAGGGCGACGGAGCCGGCCGGCACCCGGGGGCGCGGGGTGGGCAGCCGGGGCACCGCCAGCGCGGCGGGGAGCCCGGTGAGGTAGGCGAACCCGGGGGCGAAGCCGCAGAAGGCCACCCGGAAGGCGGTACGTGTCAGCCGCTCGACCACCGCCGGCACGTCCACGCTCCAGTGGCCGGCGACGACGGACAGGTCCTCCCCGTCGTACGTGACGGGGACCTCGACCGTTTCGGCGGCGGCCGTGCCGGCGGGGGCGGGTGGGCGGGGTGTCCAGGTGGCGATTCGCGCGGCGGTCGCGGCGGGGTCGGGCACGCCGTCGAGCAGGACGGTGGTGGCCGCCGGCACGATCTCGACGGCGCTCAGCTCGCCGCGTTCGCGCCGCCGCCACAGCGTTGCCCGCCATCCCTCCACCTGGTCGGCGTCGTCACAGTCGATCAGCAGGGCGTGCGCCCCGACGGGTCGGATCCGCATCCCGCCATACTCCACGACCGACCCGGGGCACCAGGGTCGACGGTCGCCGTCTCGCGTGACCGGACGCACTACTTACAGGTAACCTACGGTGCCGTAACCTGATGTCGTGACCACCTCCGCCCCGCTTCGACTCAAGCCGGTCGACATCGGTAAGCCCCGGATGCGGGGCTGGCTCCACACGTACGCGTTCTTTGTCGCCCTGGTCTGCGGGATCGTGCTCAGCGCGATCGCCGCCTCCCGGCCCGGCTGGGCACCCCTGGTGAGCTGCGTGATCTACAGCCTGACGGTGTGCGGGCTGTTCGGCACCAGCGCCCTCTACCACCGGCGGGTGTGGTCCGAGCGCGGCTACCAGGTCATGCGCCGGATGGACCATTCGATGATCTTCGTGTTCATCGCCGGCACGTACACGCCGTTCTGCGTACTGCTGCTGGAGCCCCGGCCGGCCACGATCATGCTGTCGCTGGTCTGGGGCGGCGCGCTCGCCGGGGTGGCGCTCAAGCTGGTCTGGCCGCACGCCCCGCGCTGGGTCTCCGCGCCGCTCTACCTGGCGCTCGGCTGGGTCTCGGTCGCGATGCTGCCCGACATCCTGCACCAGGGTGGCGTCACCGCCCTGGTGCTGCTCATCGTGGGCGGGGCGATCTACAGCGTCGGCGCGTTCTTCTACGCACTACGCCGGCCCAACCCGTGGCCCACGGTCTTCGGCCACCACGAGTTCTTCCACGCCTGCACGCTGGTGGCGGCGCTCTGCCACCACATCGCCATCTACTTCGCCCTCTTCGCCTGACCCACCGATCGACGCACCACCCGCGCTCCCGGCTGCGCACACGACGACGGGGCCCCGCCACGCCGCGGAGCCCCTCGATCGGCGTCGGGACGTCAGACCGTGCGGCGCGGCCGACGCACCTCGCGGTACTCCTCGACGACCCGGTCGTCCTGCACCGGCACGACCCGCTCGGCGACGACCCGGTCCTCGGCCACCGGGCGGGCGACGACGGTACGCCGGCGCGTGTTCCAGAAGTGGAGGGTGACCAGCAGGCCGGCCAGGCCGGCGAGCATCAGCACCCAGCCGACGACCGCCAGGTTGAGCCAACCCAGATCCGCCTCCACGGCGAACGCGAAGATCGCACCCAGCGCGATCAGGAAGATGCTGCCACCAAAACCCATGTCGTCGCCTCCTCGGCTGTCCCTGGCGTTTGCCTCCGCCGCGGCCATCGGTGAGGGTGCGGCATCCATCGACTTACCCAGGCGCTCTGATCGCCAATCGGGCAAGCTGGGGCCATGACGGACGCTCACGCCGCAGGACGGACACTGGTGCTGCTCCGGCACGCCAAGGCCGAGCAGCCGGGGGATGTGCCGGACGAACGCCGCCCACTGGCCGCCCGGGGGCACGCCGACGCGGCGGCGGCCGGCGCCTGGCTCGCCAAGCACGCCCTGCTGCCGGACGTCGTCATCTGCTCGACCGCCCGGCGCACGCGGGAGACCTGGCACGGCGTGGCGATGGGCATGACCGGGTCACCTCCCGAGGGCGGCTCGGCCGGCCCCGCCCCGGTCGTACGCTACGAGGCGGAGGCGTACGAGGCGCACATGGAGGACCTGTTGACGCTGGTCAGGCGGGTCGATCCGGCCGCCCGCACGGTCCTGCTGGTCGCCCACAACCCGGGCATCTCGCTGCTCTCCGCCCTTCTGGACCCGTTACGCGCGGACCAGGACGGCATGCGTACCAGCGACGTCGTCGTGCACCGGCCCGAGGTCGGGTGGGCCGACCTCGACCGGGGACGGGCTCCGATCACCGACCACCACACCGCACGCGGCTGAGCCATCCGCCGGTGCTGGCGGATGGCTGAGGGGCCGCTCTAGGTGCCGGTCGTGCCGCCGGTCGTCGTACCGCCGCTCCAGGTTGGCGGCACGACGGCGTCGGCTCAGGACGACGGTGCCGGCTCATGACGACGGTGCCGGCTCAGGACGGTGGCGCCGTCGGCGGCGGCGGATCGGGCGGCGGTGGCATCATCGCGGTCGGATGCGAGAGCCGGTTCTCCTCCACGATCAGGGTCCGCGCCCGCTTGCGGCGGTCCTGCCAGAACCAGAGCGTGGTCAGCAGTACGGCGAGCCCGGCCAGGATGAACACCCAGCCGACCGCGCGCAGGTCGACCCACCAGACGTTGGCCCTGATGGCGAAGGTGAGGATCGCGCCGATCGCGATCAGGAAGATCCCGCTACCAATGCCCATGTGCGCTGCACTCCCCCGTGCGATGGCTTCTGGGCGTTCTCTGCCGTGGTCCTGCGACGGTTACCCGCCACACCGCCCGGCTACCTGACTGAGGCCACCGAATAGCCGAGGCGCCCCCTCTTCCGGAAGCTTCTTCGGGCGGGGGCTCGCCCTTCCCAGTGGCAATCGCCATCCGGACACCCGGGCATGCCGCCCCAGCTCGCCCATGACGTCGAGGCCGACCACGTCGCGCCCGAGTGCGGAGCGTGACGGACCCGGAAGAATTTGAGAGCTTCACGGAGAGTCATGATCAGGCCGCCCGTCACCCAACCCGAGGCCGGCACGAATCGGAATAACAGGACGAGACCGGCACAGCTCGCCGCCGCCAGCCCCAGGCCTCCGCGTCGCCTTTGCTCTGCATCCACGGACGCGACGGACACCGAGAGTGTCTGGCGCCTCCGTGGGCGCAGAGCAAAGGGCGGAGGAGGGCGTCCCTCGTCGGCACGCTGACCGCAACGCTGCGTGATCGATGTGGTGACCGCGGGCCGATCGGCGGGCACGGCACCTCCGGGGACACCGACGGCCGGCGGGCTGCTGCCCGCCGGCCGTCGTGCTGACCTCTGCCGGGTCGTCACCCGGCCCCATCGCCGCGCCGCAGCGCGGGCGTGGCGTGACTCAGAAGGCCTCCTCCGGAATGTCCATGATGTCCAGGTCGGTGCCCTCGATGATCCGCCGGTCGGCGCCGATGCGGGGCAGCACCTCGCGGGCGAAGAACCGGGCGGCGGCCACCTTGCCGGTGTAGAACGCCTTGTCGGCGGCGGAGACCTCGCCCACCAGGGCCTTGAGGGCCACGTCGGCCTGCTTCTGCAGCAGCCAGGCGACGACCAGGTCGCCGACCGCCAGCAGGAACCGGCGGCTGGCCAGTCCGACCTTGTAGAGCGCCCGGGCGTCGCCGCCCTGCGCCTCGCCGAGCCAGCCGGTCAGCACCCCGAGCATGTTCTGGATCTCGACGAGCGCCTTGCCGAGCGCCTGCCGCTCCTCCTTGAGCTGGCCGTTGCCGCCCTCGGTGGCGATGAACTCCTGGATCTCACCGGCGACGACCATCAGGGCCTTGCCGTTGTCCCGGACGATCTTCCGGAAGATCAGGTCGAGGCTCTGGATCGCGGTGGTGCCCTCGTAAAGGGTGTCGATCTTCGCGTCGCGGACGTACTGCTCCAGCGGGTAGTCCTGGAGGAAGCCGGAACCACCGAAGGTCTGCAGCGACTCGTGCCCGAGCAGCTCGTACGCGCGCTCCGAGCCGACGCCCTTGACCAGCGGCAGAAGCAGGTCGTTGACCCGCTTGGCCGTCTTGGCGGCCTTCTCGTCACCGGCCGTCTCGGCCAGGATGATCTTGTCCTGCCAGCTCGCCGTGTAGCAGACGAGCGCGCGCAGGCCCTCGGCGTACGACTTCTGCAGCATCAGCGAGCGGCGCACGTCCGGGTGGTGGGTGATGGTGACCCGCGGCGCGGTCTTGTCCGCCATCTGGGTCAGGTCGGCGCCCTGCACCCGGCTCTTGGCGTACTCGAGGGCGTTGAGGTAGCCGGTCGACAGGGTGGCGATCGCCTTGGTGCCGACCATCATCCGGGCATTCTCGATGATCATGAACATCTGCCGGATGCCCTCGTGCTTCTCGCCCAGCAGCCAGCCCTTGGCCGGCACGCCGTGCTCACCGAAGGTCACCTCGCAGGTGTTCGAGACCTTGAGGCCCATCTTGTGCTCGACGTTGGTGGCGAAGACGCCGTTGCGCTCGCCCAGCTCGCCGGTGTTCTCGTCGAAGTGGTACTTCGGCACCACGAACAGCGACAGGCCCTTAGTGCCCGGGCCGCCGACACCCTCGACGCCGACCGGGCGGGCCAGCACGTAGTGGATGATGTTGTCGCTCAGGTCGTGCTCGGCCGAGGTGATGAAGCGCTTCACGCCCTCGATGTGCCAGGAGCCGTCGGGCTGCGGGATGGCACGGGCCCGGCCGGCGCCCACGTCCGAGCCGGCGTCCGGCTCGGTGAGCACCATCGTGGAGCCCCACTGCTTGTCGGCGAAGAGCTTGGCCCACTTCTTCTGCTGCTCGGTGCCCTCGACGTGCAGCACGTGCGCGAAGGACGGGCCGGAGGAGTACATCCAGACCGCGGCGTTGGCGCCGAGCACCAGTTCGGCGAGGGACCAGACCAGCGCCCGCGGCGCGTTGCTGCCGTCCAGCTCCGCCGGGAGCTCCAGCCGCCAGAACTCGGAGTTCATGAACGCCTGGTACGACTTCTTGAACGACTCGGGCAGCGGCGCGGTGTGCGTGGCCGGGTCGAAGACCGGCGGGTTGCGGTCGCTGTCCAGGTAGCTGGCGGCCAGGTCCTCCCGGGCGAGGCGGTCGACCTCGGCGAGGATGTCGCGCGCGGTGTCGACGTCCAGCTCCGTGTACGGCTCCTGGCCGAACGCCCGGTCCGCCCCGAAGACCTCGAAGAGGTTGAACTCGAGGTCCCGAAGATTGCTCTTGTAGTGGGTCATGCTCGCTGGCCCCGCTTCCGGACAGGTGTTACCGATCAGTAACCCCGACTCTATTACTCGCGGGTAGGAAGCGACAAGCCGATCTCGGAAGTGACAGCGATTACACAGGTCCCGTTCTGGTTGCCGCGACCACCCCGACACCCTCCCGCGACGGCCGCCGGCCTCAGCTCTCGGCCGCGCCGACCTCCCAGCTCGGCACGGCCGCGGTCGCGGTCGTGCCGCCGCGCGAGCCCGTGTACTCCATCAGGACCAGGGCGATGTCGTCGTCGAGCCGGCCGTGCACCCATTCCTTCAGAGCGGTCTCCAGCGAGGCGAGCCCGTCGGCGACGGTGCCGTGGCCGAGCAGCCGCCAGGCCCGGTCGGCGGTCGGGAAGAACTCCCCGTCCCGGCGCGCCTCGCCGAGCCCGTCGGTGAAGAGCAGCAGCCGGTCGCCGGGCTCCAGCCGCTCGACCCGGGGCCGGACCACCGGCATGAAGCCCAGCGGCGGGGCCGGGGCCGGCGGTTCGAGCGGGATGACGGCGCCTCGGCGCAGCAGCAGCGGCGGCGGGTGACCGCAGTTGACGATGGTGAGCGTGCCGCCCCGCTCCTCGACCAACGCGGCGGTGACGAAGTCCTCGTCGCCCACGCTCCGGGCCACCGCCCGGTCCAGGTCGGTCACGATCGCCCGTAGGTCGGCCCGCTCGTACGCCACGTGCCGGTACGAACCCAGCACGATGCTTGCCAGCCGGACGGCGTCCAGTCCCTTGCCGCGCACGTCGCCGATGATCATCCGCACCCCGTACGGCGTGTCGATCGCCTCGTACAGGTCCCCGCCGATCTCGGCGGTGGCGGTGGAGGAGATGTAGCGGGCGGCGACCGAGAGACTGCCGACCTGCGGCCCGAGCGGGCGCAGCACGGCCTGCTGCGCCACCGCCGCCAGCCGGGACAACTCGGCGATCTGCTCGGCCTGCCGTTGCCGTACGGCCGCCGTGGCCGCCGCGATCCCGGTGCCCAGCGCGATGCACGTGACGGCTACCGCGGTGGAGAGCGACACGGTCTGCTCGCCGAGGGCGAAGCCCGCCCCGAGCGCCGTGGCGGCGGCACCCACCCCGAGCACGATCCGCCACGACGCCAGCGCGGCGGCCAGGAAGGGCGCGGCGACCATGAGCGCGATGTAGTTCGCCGACCGCCCGTCGGCCAGCTCGACCGCCGAGACGATCGCGAGCAGGACGACGGCCGCGCCGAGGCCGGCGCGGGATCCGGGGCTCAGTGGGCCGCGGCCCGACTGGAAGGGTTTCGTGCGTACGAGGGACAGCATGCCTGATGGACGTGAACGGGTGAATGAAGCTGGCCCGTCGTCCGAGGATGTTCTGGCCGCGCGGATCACCCCGGCGGGCCGATCGCGGCCCGGCGAGGGCTCAGCCGAGCACCTCGTAACGGACCTCGACGTGACCCGCGTCCAACGAGGCGATCTCGGCGAACGCGGCCCGGGACAGGTCCAGGCAGCGCCCCTCGACGAACGGGCCGCGGTCGTTGATCCGCACCGTCACGGACTTGCCGTTCGCCGGGTTGGTGACCCGGACCCTCGTGTCGAACGGCAGGGTCTTGTGGGCGGCGGTCAGCTCCGACGGGTCGAAGGTCTCGCCGTTGGCGGTGAGCTGCCCCTCGGAGTAGAAGGAGGCGCCGCACGAGCCGCTGCCCACCACCGGCCGGGCGGTGCTGGTCTTCTTCGTCGCCGTGGGCTTCGGCGCGGCGGTGCGCGGCTTGCTCCGGGATGGAGCCTGGGGCGACCGGGTCGCCGTCGGGCTGGCGGCCACGCTCGGCGACGCGCTGGCGCTCGGCGAGGCGGCCGGCGAGCTGGGGGCCACGCTGCTCGGCACGCCGGTGGGTGACAGGTCCACGGCGGCCGGCCGCGCGGACTCCGAACCGGAGGTCAGCTGGACAGCGCCGACCGTGCCGCCGACGGCGAGGGCCAGCCCGACCGCCGCGGTGGCCGCGATGGCGGCCGGCGAGGAGAACCTGCGGGTACGGGAGTGCCTGCCAGCCACCGGTCCGGTCCTTTCGTCATCTGACAAACCGGGTCGGACCATAACGAGAGAAACACTTCCGAAGTCAACGTGATCATATGGGTTTGCCCGCAATTATGGCGATACGTGTAGCCGATCATCCGACCCGAGGTGGGCCGGGCGGCCCGGGCGAGCCACGGCCTGCGCGGGCCGCGTCGGTTGCCGCAGGATGGGTGGCATGCCCCCCGAGCTGAGCGGACGCCTCGCCGAGTTGGTCCGGTGGATCGATCCCGGCCCCGGCGCCAGTCACCTGGTCAGCGACGTCTCCGGCTGGTGGCGCGACCCCGAGGTGCTCGCCCGGCTCGGGCCGGCCCTGGTGGAGCCGTTCCGGGCCGCACGGCCCACGGTGGTCGTCGCGCCGGCGGTGACGGGGTTCCTGCTCGGTCCGCTCGCCGCCACGGCGCTCGGGGTCGGCTTCGTGCCGGCCCACAAACCGGGCGACGGCCGGCTGCCCGCCGGGCCGCTCACCTGGGCGCAGAGCCCGCCGGACTTCCGCGGCAGGCGGGTGGACCTGGCCGTCCGGGACCACGGCCTCGACCGCGGCGACCGGGTGCTGGTGGTGGACGACTGGGTCGCCACCGGAGCCCAGGTCCGTGCGCTCTACGAGATCTGCGCCGCGCGCGGCGCCGAACCGGTCGGCACCGCCACCGTCGTGCTCGACTGCCCGCCAGCGGTCGCCGCCGAGCTGCGGATCCGGGGGCTGGTCAGCGGCGACGACCTGACGTGACCCGGACGAACTCCTCGACCACCGCGCGGACCCGGCCGAGCACCTCCGCCGAGCGGGCCATCGGGCCGGGCACCGTCAGCGCGTGACCGGCCTGCTCGCTCTCCAGCACGTGCGGGTGAACCGGCGGGCGACGGAGCCCTCCCCAGGATCGGTCGCCCGTGCCGTCCACCAGCAGCAACGGCACGGTGGCGCCGACCGTACCGGCCAAGGTCGCCGGCAGGCGACAAATGCGCACGCACGAGATCAACGACGGCGGTAGCGTCGGCAGGATGTGGCCTCGGATCGGTGAACTGCGCACCCTCGCCCTCGGCACCCCCGGCGACCTGCGGAGGCGACTGAACACCCTCGTGCTCGGCGGGGTGAAGACGGCGACCGCCGGCCTGCTCACCGAGTACGCCGAGGAGGGCGAGGAACTGGAGCGCGTCGGCGAGCGGCTGGCCCTCGTGGACGACGGGGACTCGCTGGTCGGCGTCGTCGAGGTCACCGGCGTCGAGGTGGTCCGCTTCGCCGAGGTGACCTGGGACTTCGCCCGGTCCGAGGGCGAGGGTGACCGCTCGATCGAGGAGTGGCGCGAGGGGCACGCCGCCTACTGGGCGCGGGCCGGCACCCCCGTCACCGACGACAGCGAGGTCGTCTGCATCCGGTTCCGGCTGGTCTCGACCGGCGACGGCGGCGTCCCCACCGGGGACCTCGGCACCTGAACGGGCGCGCCGGGGACGTCAGCCCCGGCGCAGCTCGGGCAGCAGGCGGGTGGCCACGTCCACCAGGACGGCCTCGTCACCGGCGTACCAACTGCTGGCCCGGGGCCAGTGCGTGACCACGTCGGTGAAGCCGAGGGCGGCGGCCCGGCCGACCTGGTCGGCGAAGAACTCGGCGCTGTGCAGCGAGAAGACGGGCGCCGAGTCCAGTAACAGGTAGCGGTCCAGGGTGCCCGGGTCGCGGCCGGCCGCGGCGAGCGTCTTGTCCATCCGGGCGCAGAGCTCGGCCACCCCGTCCCACCAGCTCTCCAGGTCGTCCCCGCCGGGGCCGGTGGTGACCCAGCCCTGACCGAACCGGGCCGTCAGCCGCATCGACCGGGGCCCGTTGGCGGCCACCACGAAGGGCACCCGGGGCGTCTGGACGCAGCCCGGGTTGTTGCGCGCGTCGACCGCCGTGAACCAGTCCCCGCGCCAGGTGGTGCCGTCCTCGCGCAGGATGAGGTCGAGCAGCTCGGTGAACTCGGCGAACCGGTCGACGCGCTGGCGCGGCGGCAGCGTCTCCCCGCCGAGCACGGCCGAGTCGAAGCCGATCCCGCCCGCGCCGAGGCCGAGCAGCAGCCGCCCGCCGGAGACGTCGTCGAGCGCGGTGACCTGCCGGGCGAACGCCGCCGGATGCCGGAAGTTCGGCGAGGCGACCAGCGTCCCGAGCCGGATGCGGGTGGTCACCGTCGCGGCGGCGGTCAGCGTGGTCATCGAGTCGAACCACGGCCCGTCGACCAGGTCCCGCCAGCCCAGGTGGTCGTACGTCCAGGCGTGGTCGAAGCCCCACTCGTCCGCCTGCCGCCAACGGCGCTGCGAGTCGGACCAGCGCTGGTCGGGAAGGATCACGATGCCAATCCGCATGATCGCCAGCCTAACGGCCGGCGCCGGCCCGGCCCGCACCACGCGGGGCGCTTGCCATGTATCGATGATCTGAATATAGTACGCCCGTGACCGCGATGCGCGAGCCGACGTTCCTGATCCTCACCGCGCTCGCCGGTGGCCCCCGGCACGGCTACGGCATCATCCGGGACGTCACCGCCCTCTCCGCGCAGCGCGTCACCCTGCTGCCCGGCACCCTCTACGCCGCGCTCGACCGGCTGCACGCGCAGGGGCTCGTCGCGCCCGACCGCGAGGAGACCGTCGACGGCCGGCTCCGCCGCTACTACCGCCTCACCCCGGACGGCGTCCACGCCCTCGACGCCGAGACCGCCCGGCTGCGCCAGCTCGCCGCCGCCGCCGAGACCCGGCTGCGCGCCCTGCGCCCCAGAACCGCCTGACGGCCCGCACGCCTTCGACACCACCGCACCGCCTCCGCACGCCTCCGCACCCCAGCACCGCCGCCGAGCCAGCTCCACACCACCGCGCCAGCTCCGCACCACCGCACCGCCGCTCCCACCCGAACCGCTCGCGCGATCGCACCGCCGGATCCGCGCGTACCGACGAAAGGACGGCCATGCCGACGAACGGCGACCCGCTCGCCCGCCGCTACCGGCGGCTGCTGTTCTGCCATCCGCGCGCCTACCGGCGTGACCGGGCCGACGAGATGGTCGGGGTCCTGCTGGACGCGGCGCCGGCCGGCCGCACCCGGCCCACCGCCCGGGAGGCCGGGAACCTGATCCGACACGGCCTGCGCTGCCGGCTGGGACGGCCGGCAAGCCGCACGGTCGGCGTCTGGGCCACCCTCGCCGCCGTCGTCTGCGGGCTGTTCACCGCCGCCCTCGCCACCCGGGGCGCGTGGGAGACCTCCCGGCCGCTGCCGGACCGGGCCGAGACCGCCGCCGTCGTCGCCGCCGTGCTGCCCGGCCACGACCTCGGCGACGTCGACCTGGCGCCCGCGCTCTTCACCTTCTACACCCAGCGGCTCACCGCGCGGAACATCGACAACCTGGTCTTCGGGGACGGCGGCGAGTACCAGGCGAGCAGCGTCGTGGCCGAGGTGACCGCGTCACCGCCGATGTCCGCCGACGAGACGCTCGCGCTCGCGCAGCGGCGCCTGCGCGAGACCGGCTGGCAGCTGTACGAGCCGACGGTCGGCCGGTACTCCGGTTGCGCCGACAAGTTCTGCTCCCGGATCACGGACACCACCGAGACGGCGGTGCCGGCCCGGCGCGGCGACACCGAACTCACCCTCGAGGTCCGCGCCGAGTCCCCCGGCGACACCGTCCAACTCTGGCTGAATCTGCGCCGGACGACCCCGCCGGCCGTGCTGCCGGCCGGCGTCGTCGGCGGCCTGCTCGGCGCGGGCCTCGGCTGGCTGGCGTTCGGCTGGGCCAGTCGCCGCACCGAGGCGTCGCACCCGGCCCGGGGCGCGGTCACCGTGCTGTACGCGCTCACCATGGTCCTGTGGTGGGCACCCGTCCTGCTGACCGTGCCGACCCTCCTCCGCCACCACCTCGACGAACCGCACCCGACGTGGCACCCGCTGTGGGAGTGGCTGGGCCAGCCGGCGGCCCTGCTGTTGTTCCTGGCCGGTACGGCGACCGCACTGCTCGGGCTGGCGCTGGCCGCCGCGCCCCGCCGCGACCCCCTGCCCACGACCGCCGTCGGCTGACCGGCGCCGGCCCGGCGCCACCGCCGGTGGAGGGCGCAGCCTCATTCCGTGCCGGCCCGCTGGGTCGGGGCCGCCCTCAGTCCCACCAGAACGACCAGGAGTGCGCGCCCAGGATTCCCTCGGCGTAGGCAGTCAGCGTGCCGGCGCCCTGCCAGATGTTGTCAGGGCAGAAGGCGAAGTGCTCGGCCGCCACCTGGCAGGCGTGCTCGATCGAGGTCGGCGGGGCGGCGACGCTGAGGTGGAGGGTGTCGAATCCGACGCCGACAACTCGTACCCCGAATCGATCCTCCCAGCTCCGGACCACCGCCGAGATTTCTCCGGTGTCGCTTGTGTGGTTCAAGGGACCGGACCAGCCGCTGACGGCGAGTGTGTCCGCGCCACGAGCGGCCGGCACGAGCCCGAGACGTGCCGGCTTGAACAGGAGGAACTCCGCGTACTGGTCGGCGAAGTCATCGGGTGGCGCGGAGGCGTCACCGGGCACGGCGAGGCCGGGCCAGCGCTCACCGAAGGGGGCGGTGACGGCGGCGTGTTCGGCCGCTGCCCGCATGTCGTCCTCGTCGATCCTCGTGTGCGCGGTCCACCATCGGGCCAGCAACTCGGCTGCGTCATGGCGGTCCGGCGAGGACATGCCGGCCGGGAACACCTCTCCGTCAGCCCACGGACGAGTCTCCTCGCTCGACAGCCCACTCAGCAGCAGCGGCCACAGCCCGGATTGCCGGTGCTGTGACCGCAGCCGCGACCAGAGCGCAACTCCGACCGGGGCCTCGCTCAACCAGTACGGCGGCGATCCGCCGTCTCCTGGCTCGACGAGGCGGCCGGGCGGCAACGTCCTCGGTGGGAACGATCCGAGCAGGCGCGGCAGGTCCGTGATCATGGCGGGAGCGTAGGAGGCCCGTACGACGAACTTCCGACCCGCCGAGTCGGGCGACGCGGGCCGGGGTCGGAGTTGCCGCCCGCACGGCACGGGATCCGTAGTGGATGGGGCCGTCCCGGCGCCGCTTCGACTGCTAAGCTCCCGCCACTTGTCTGGGGTTGCCGGCCGGCGCGGATTGCTGATGTGTGACCTGCCACCGCATCGATGCGCCGCAGGAACAGCCTCCCGGCGAGACGTCGCCCGGCCGTGGCCGGCACCCCTTCATCCTCTGTCTTGCAGGGAGGACGAGCGTGGTCCGAGGCTCGCTCATCCGCGCCGGCATCGCGGCCGCCGTGTCGTTCACGCTCGCCGTGGGCCTGACCCCGTTGTCAGCCGGCAGCGCGCGGGCCGAACCGGTCGCGGGAGAGGTGGTCATCCCGGCCTCCTACGTCCTGGCCCCCCGGACAGAACTGTTCAGCGCGGGACCCTCGGGCTTCCTCCGTCACGAGTCCACGCTCGGCTACCTGTGGACGAGCTACGCCGGCGTCGACACGAAGCTCGACGGGTTCGCCCCGGACACGAGCCTGGTCCCGGGCCTCGGTGCCGGCTCGGACGTCATCGCGGAACTCGACCACCCTAGGACCGTCACGCTCCGGGACATGGCGACCGGCCGATCGCGTACGGTCACGATTCCCGTCGGCCACACCTACGTCAGCACGCTGGGGTCGACGGTCGTGACCAAGGCGCAAGACGGGTCCGACGGCGACTACACGTGGCACCTCTTCGACTCCCACGACGACGGATCCGTCAGCCGGCGCACCGTCGCGGGCGTCCCCGACGGGGTCGTGGTGCCGGGCGAGGCCGAGGCACCGCTGGGCGACGCGCGCGGACAGGTCGTGCAGTACCGGGAGAACAACACGTTCCGCACCGGATTCCTCGACGTCGCACAGGGCCGCCTGATCCCGCTTCCGTATACCAACTGGATCGGCAACGGCGGCGTCGTCGTGCTCACCTCCACCCACCTGCTGTGGACGCGCGACGGCACCGTCTTCGTCCACTCGCGCGACGACCTGACCGCCACCCCGCGGACCGTGCCACTGCCCGGCGACGCGCAGGTGCTGGGGATGGTCGGCGAAACGCTCGTGGTGGGCCGGCACGACCCCTCGCTGGGCCCCCGGAACTTCCTGGAGCCGGTCTGGCGGGTCGAGGCGGTGGGCCTCGACGGTCGTACGGTGAGGACGCTGCTGGCCAGGACGATGGGGCTTGCCATGCCGACCCCGGACGGCAGGCTCCTGGTGCAGGGCGGCCCCGACACGGACCGGTGGGGGGTCTCCCTCGTCGAGGCCGCGGCCGGCGGCGACGTGACGATCCGCAAGATCGCCGAGGCGTACCCGCAGAAGATCCAGACGGTGTCCGGGCTGACCTTCACCCAGGGGCGGCTCACCACCCTGGACGACAACGCGGCGCAGAGCCGCCGCTACCTCCACACCCGGGAGATCGGCGTCACCGGCTCCCTCACGATCGGGCCGCGTACCGCCCGGGGTCCCGCACCCGCCAGCTGCGACACCACGGCCTGCCCCGACCTCCACGACACCGGTGACGGCCGGACGGTCGTCTCGGGCCTCAGCTACGGGCGTACGGACGACGACCGGCAGCCCCACCTGCTGGCGCCGAACCAGCCCATGCCCGGAACCCGGATCGACAGCTCCCGCACCTACCACTCCGTCGCGGCTGTCGGCGGCCGCTTCGCGGCACTCACGACGGCCGGCGACACCGGTACGGCGACCCGGGTCGTCGATCTCGACACCGGGAAGGCGGTGTTCACGACCACGGCCGGTGTCGAGGCGCTGTGGGGCACCACCCTGTGGGTGCGGGACGGCAATAACGCCGTGGCCCCCGTCGACGTGCTGACCGGGCAGCGGGGCGCTCAGGTGTGGTTCGGCCAGGGGTGCCTCCTGGAGGACCTCCAGGCCGTCGGGCGGTGGCTGCTGTGGACCTGCGTGGGCTCGGCGTCGGGTCAGGGCGTCTACGACACCGTCAAGCGGACGAACCTGCGACTCGTGTCCGGAGACGACTGGTCGAGGGCCAAGCTCGGCGACGGCTTCGTCGCGTCCGAGGTGGACGGGCAACTGAAGGTGACCGACGTCCGCGACGGGACGCCGAGGTCGCACACCGCCGGGGCGTTCGCGTCGTGGCGGCCCTGGGACGTCGACCCGTACACCGGCGTCATCGCCCACCTCGGCGCCGACGACGGCATCCACCTGGTCCCCAGCGGCGTCCCGGTCTCGCCCCTCGCCCAGCTCGACGCCACCGTCGCCACGTCGGCACACGTCAAGGACGCCACCGGGCACTGGAGCCCGAAGTGGTGGCTGTCCAAGCCGGCCGTCTCCTGGACGCTGGTGATCAGGAGTCAGACCAGCGGCGCCGTCGTCCGTACCCTCTCCGGCGGGCTGACGCGCGGTATGGTGGCCACGGCATGGAACGGCAAGGACGACCGCCGCCGCGTGATGCCCAACGGCACCTACACGTGGACTCTGACCGCCACGCCGGCCGACGGGCAGGGCGCGGCCCTCACCAGGTCGGGGACCGTGCGGCTCAGCCACGAGTGCCACATCGGCGACCGCCCGCAGCTGGTCGTGATCAGGTGCTCCTGACATGACCGCGCCGGACGATGCTGTCCCCGGGCGTTCCGCCCGGTTCGCCGCCCAGCTCGTGGCCACCGTCGCCGCTCCGCTCGACCCCGCGTCGGCGGACGCCCCGCAGGTGCTGCACTGGCCGGGGCGCAGGCTGCTGGTGCAGCGCGGGGACACCGAGCTGGCCGTCCGCGACCTGGACGGAGAGGGGACGGAGATCCACTTCCCCGCGCCCTGGCCCCGCCGGTACGGCTCGACGGCGGTCTCTCCCACGGGCGACGTCGCCGTGTTCGTCGGCGTTCACGCGTTGCGAGCGGTGGATCCGGCCGGCGCCGTGCGGTGGGAGATCCGGCACGGTTGTTGGTCCGCCGCCGTGTGCACCGAGGCCCACGCCTCCTTCTCCGAGTACGCCGACGACCACCACCACGGCCACGCGGACAGCGGCTCGGCGGCCTTCTCCTCGGACGGCAGGCTCCTCTGGGCCCACATCCGCAACAACGCGGAGGGCGACATCCAGGAGGAATGGCTGATCCTCGATCCCGCCGACGGCACGGTGCTGACCCGGGCCGAGACGACGACCGTGGCATCGGGCTCCTACCACTTCCCCCATCCGGACCCGGCGTACATGGGGCTGACTGTCGCCGAGGGCGATGAGGACTCGCCCGTGCTGTGGGGGCACTGGAATGGCGCGACGCTCACGGTCCAGCAGTTCGCCGAGGAGGTCTTCCTCGCCGTGAGCCCGTCCGGGGAACACTTCCTGACCACGGATCCGGGGCAGTGGTCCCTCTACCTGCACCGGGCGGAGGACGGCACGGAACTGCGGCGGCTGTACGCCGAGGAAGCGGTGCCCCCTCCGTCAAGCAAGGACAACGACCGCGCATGTTGGGACTACGAGGCGGCATTCCCGTACGACGACAGCGCCGTGGTCGGCACCGAGTACCACGCGGAGGAGCCCCGCCACTGGCTGGTCGACACACGCACGATGGCCCTGCGCGGCCGTGTCGCCTACCCCTTCCCCGTCTCGGGATCTCCCCGCTCGGCGGGGCAGGGCGCCTGGTACACGGTCTCCAGGGACGGGACCGCCGTCCATCTGTGGAGCCTGCCGCACGGCGAATGAGCCAGCGGCACCTCATCCCCGGTTGGTCACCCGGCCCGGGGTTCAGGCATTGACGGACTCCTCGTCGGGCTTCGGGGGCCGTGCGTGGGATGTGTGCCTCCGTCGCCACCACCGGCGCAGCAACGGGAACAACCTCTTCACGGACTCCGGCAGCAGGAACGGTCCGTCAGCAGTCACGGCGCTGACCGCTGCCTTGATCGCTGACGCCCGGGAGGCGGCTATCGAGGTCCTCACCCTGGACGCCCGTGGCGACAACACCAATGCCCTGCACCTCTACCGGTCGCTGGGCTTCACCGAATACGGCCGCCTGCCCGGCTTCGTCGCCGTCGGCGAACGCCGCTACGACAAGGTCTTCTACATGCTGGACTTCCGCCTGCAAGGCTGACCGCTGCGTTACCGACCCACGCTCCTCAGGCGGTCGACGGCTCCGTCCATGGTGTGGACCGCATCGCGACCGGCTGATAGGCGCTGGCTCGATCGACAACCTCGGCCGGCGTCAAATCCGGCGTAACCGTGAAGATCAGATCCGAGATGTCCGGATAGCCCAGGTCGCGTTCGAGCTGGTCAGCCAGTCGTTCAACTCGGCGTCGTCTGCGTAGTCGAGCCGCATGATCCGGTCAACGAGGTGGATCGCCTCGTCCCGGGTCAGCTTCGCAGGCAAGCCGCCCCCCCTCCGACCGGGGCCAGTGGCACGCCGCATGATCCTTGACCTTGGAACATCGAAGGCCCCGACCGGGACTCACGTCCTGGCCAGGGCCTTCGAGTTGGAGCGGGTGACGGGAATCGAACCCGCACTGTCAGCTTGGGAAGCTGATGTTCTGCCATTGAACTACACCCGCAGGCGGCACCACTGTACCTGAGACGTCACGCCGGTGCACCCAGGCACCCCCTCCGATGCCGCACCGTGTCGCGCGGCGGGCCCCCGGATGACTCGCGGCCACCGCCCGGGAGCTGGCCCCGCCACGGCGGCCATGATCTGTTCTGTGCCGTGGCCGGCACCCACCGGCGGACCGGTACCCGAAGATCGACGCCAACGCGCCGTCGGGCGGCGCGAGTCGCTACCGAGAATCACCGTTTCATCGCCAATTGTCGATCACGAGCCGGCGCCGGCCAGGAAAAAGTTTCATCCCTGCAATACATGGCCGTTCTCAAATTCGTCGATCGGTTGTAACGTCTGCCCAACGTTCTCAGCCACTGCGTGACATACCCCCTGTCGCGCCGGCCAGAAAGAGGTGGGCCCATGGGACTCCGTCCCAACCTGCTGACCCGGCGTACGGCCGGCGTCGCGTCGACGACCCTCGCGCTGCTGCTCAGCACCGCCGCCGTGGGCGTCGTACCGGCCGCGTCGGCCTTCTCCGCCGCCCCGAGCGAGGTCTGCGTCGAGCCGGCCGACGTCCACTCGGACTCCCGCATCAAGGCGGGCGGCGCGGCCAAGCACGAGCCGAACGAGCTGACCCTGGCGGAGACCCGCGAGCGCGAGGCCGACCTGGCCGCCGCCCTGCGCGAGCGCGCCCGGTTCCGCACCGGCGCCGGCGCCTCCGTCACGGCCACCGTCACCGTCCCCGTCGTGGTGCACGTGATCCAGCGGGACGGCACCCGGGCCGGCGGCAACATCCCGGACTCGATGATCGCCTCGCAGATCAACGTGCTGAACCAGTCATACAGCGGGGCGAC
This sequence comes from Micromonospora sp. NPDC002717, assembly GCF_040295705.1. NCBI lineage: Bacteria > Bacillati > Actinomycetota > Actinomycetes > Micromonosporales > Micromonosporaceae > Micromonospora > Micromonospora sp. NPDC002717. Next base: position 596,471 of record NZ_JBEOVW010000001.1, read on the forward strand.
CGGCGGCGCGGCCACCGCGTTCAGCTTCCAGCTCCAGAAGATCAACCGGGTGACGAACCCCTCGTGGTACCCGATCGTGCAGGGCTCCTCGGCCGAGCGGCAGATGAAGACCTCGCTGCGCGAGGGTGGCAAGAACACCCTCAACGTCTACCTGGGCGAGCTGAGCAACGACCTGCTCGGCTGGGCGACCTTCCCGACCCGGAAGCTGAGCAGCATGGACGGCGTCGTCGTGCTGAGCGAGTCGCTGCCGGGCGGCACGGCCACCAACTACAACCAGGGCGACACCGGCACCCACGAGGTCGGCCACTGGCTGAACCTCTACCACACCTTCCAGGGCGGCTGCTCCGGCTCGGGTGACAGCGTCAGCGACACCGCGCCCGAGGCATCCCCGGCGTTCCAGTGCCCGACCGGCCGGGACACCTGCACCGCCCCGGGCGTCGACCCGATCACCAACTTCATGGACTACACCTACGACTCCTGCATGTACCAGTTCACCGCCGGGCAGGCCAGCCGCATGCTGACCGCCTGGAACGCGTACCGCGCGGCATAGTTCCCCCCGCACGACCGGTGCCGGCTCCGCTCGACGGGGCCGGCACCGTCGTCTTCGGGGCGGGGTGGGGGGCGGTGCGGCGCCCCGGACGGGGACGGCCCGGGGCGCCGCACCGCGTCTCAGGCGGCCGGGCGGGCGGCGAGGCTGTCGCCGCTCCCCGACCGCGCCTCGGGAACCGCGGCGGTGCCGGCGGCGGTCGCGCCGGGGTCGAGCCAGACCTGGACGGCGGGCCGGCCGTGCCCCTCGCCGGCGCCGCCTGCGACGCCCGGCTCCCGACGGGCGAGCATCGCCACGTCGACGGTGAACTCGAACAGCCGCCAGTCGACCTGCGGCGCGGCCCGGTGGCTGCGGGCCAGCCGGGCGACCCGGGCCGGGTCGGTGACCGGCCGGGCGTGGCCGGCGACGTAGGCCTCGTCGTCACTCTCCTCCGGCGGGAAGGAGTGCAGGGCGTAGCGGCCGTCGCGTTCCAGGTCGCGCCGCTTCGGCGAGTCGACCACGAAGCAGAAGAGCCCCTCGTCGGTGATCACCGGAGAGACGGGATGGACCCGGGGCCCGCCGTCGGCGCGGACGGTGGCCAGGTAGCCGAAGCCCGGCCCGTACTGCTGCATGAGGGAGCGGATCCCGTCGGCGAGGCGGGGCTCGTCGGCGGCGAATTCGGACCAGGAAGCCATGCCGACATTCTATCGAACACGTGTACGAACAGGTAGTCCGACACGCAGGTCACGCACATCGCTCGCTAAGGTGGTGCGATGCTGCTCTCCGACCGCGACCTGGTCTCCGAGATCAAGGCGGGCACGCTCGCGCTGGAGCCGTTCGAGCCCACGCTGGTGCAACCGTCCAGCATCGACGTCCGCCTGGACAAGCTCTTCCGCGTCTTCAACAACCATCTCTACACCCACATCGACCCGGCGATGCAGCAGGACGACCTGACGTCGATGGTCGAGGTGCCCGAGGGCGAGCCGTTCGTGCTGCACCCGGGCGAGTTCGTGCTCGCCTCGACGCTGGAGGTGATCTCCCTCGGCGACCAGCTCGCCGGGCGGCTGGAGGGCAAGTCGAGCCTGGGACGGCTCGGCCTGCTCACCCACTCCACCGCGGGCTTCATCGACCCGGGCTTCTCCGGCCACGTGACGCTGGAGCTGTCCAACGTGGCCAACCTGCCCATCACCCTCTGGCCGGGCATGAAAATCGGTCAGCTCTGCATCTTCCGGCTCTCGTCGCCGGCCGAGCACCCGTACGGCTCGGCCGTCTACGGCTCGCGCTACCAGGGGCAGCGCGGCCCGACCCCGAGCCGCTCCTGGCAGCACTGGCGCACCTGGCCGACCCGCTGACCCGACAGTCGCCGTGAGGACGGGCCCTTCCGCGCCAGGAAGGGCCCGTTCCTCACCCACTCAGCCGGGGCGGCCGTAACTGTGGATCGGGCCGTCGTCGACCTTCTTCATCTTCACCGGCACCCCGGCTCGGGAGGCGTGCACCACCCAGCCCCCGCCGACGTACATGCCGACGTGGTGCAGGTCGCTGTAGTAGAAGACCAGGTCTCCCGGGCGCAGCTCGCCCCCGGGTGACGGTCGCGGTGACGCGGCGCTGCTGCGCGGCGTTGTGCGGCAGCGAAACCCCGGCCTTCGCCCAGGCGGCGAGCATCAGGCCCGAGCAGTCGTACGCGTTCGGGCCCTCGGCGCCCCAGACGTAGGGCTTGCCGATCTGGGCGCAGGCGAACTTGACCGCAGTGCCGGCCCCGCCACCCGGGTAGCTGGCCGGGCAGGGGGCGGGGCGCAGCGAACCGCCGCCGCCGCTGCCGTAGATCCGCAGCCGCAGCTTCTGCAGCCGGTCGATCTCGGCGTTGATCTGCTTCTTCTTCGCGGCGAGCTGGGCCTCCGTCCGGCCGAGCTGGACGACCATCTCGTCGAGCGGGGCCTTCTTCTCGGCCAGCCGGTCGCGCAGCTCGGCGACCTGCCGCACGTCCTGCTGCTGGTGCTGGGCGAACCGGTCGAGCAGTTCGAGTTGGCCGACCATCTGGTCGGGCGAGCGGCTGCCCAGCAGGGCGTTGACGGCGGAGACGTTCTCGCCCTTGTAGGCGCGGACGGCCAGCGCGCTGACCTCCTCCATCGCCTGCTCGACCTGCCGTTCCAAGGGCTTGATCTGCTTGGCGAGGGCGTCGGCCTGCCTGCGTTTGGCGGCCAGGTCCTGGCGGGTGGCGTTGTGCCGTTCGATGATCGGTTCGAGTTTGTTCCAGTCCTCGTCGATCTGGCGCTCGATCTCGGCGACCGTCGGTTCGGCGTGGGCCGCCGTGGCGCCGCCGGTCAGGACGACGGCGAACGCGGCCAGGGCGGCGAGGGCGGTGGTGCAGCGGTACCAGCGTGGGCGCGGCGCAGCCGTCGTCGGGCCGGCGGGTGCCGACCGTGGCGACGGTGGCCGCGGGGCATGGTGTGCCACCGGGCTCCGTACTCCTTCTTCCCGTACCGCCTACCGGGTTAGCTGACGGGTTCGGGCGGGAAGGGGACGCCCTACCGCAGGTGCTGCGGATTCACCCCGGGGTACCTGGGTCCCCGGCTCGCTCGGGAGCGACTCGGCGGTGTCGGACCGTTACCGCCCCGGATGGGCGGACTGTCGCCGGCCGACGAATGACCAGAGTAGAGACGGTCGTTATCGATCCGCAACCCATCGCACCGTGACACACCGTATTCGTACGGACCGGTGGGAGCGCGCAACTCCGGTCGACGAAATTTTCCTTCTTCAGTAAGTGACGCATGGAAAGGTATTGACCGGAGGTGGCGCCCGGGGCGAAGGTGGCCCCACATTCGCCCGTCCGACCTGGGGGTCTGATGCACCTGTCAGCGACATCGAGGAGCAGACGCGTCCTGCTGGCCGCCGCCGTGGCGGCCGCCCTGGCGGCGACGCCGCTCACCGCCGCCGGAACCGCCGCCGCCGCGCCGACGACCGACCGGCAGCAGCAGTACGCCGCCGCGGCCGCGGAGTACGGCGTGCCGGAGAGCGTCCTGCTCGGAGTCTCCTACCTGCAGTCCCGCTGGGACACCAACGCCGGAACGCCGAGCACCAGCGGCGGCTTCGGACCGATGCACCTCACCGACGCCGAGTACGTCGCCGCACTGCCCGGGGGCACCCACCACGACGAGGGCACCGAGGACCCGCGGGGCGACGACTCCCGCCTGTCCCTGGCCGGGGCGCACGAGCCGCCGGCCGCCCAGCCCCCCGCCGAAGCCTCGCTGCGGACGCTCGACGCCGCCGCCGGGCTGACCGGAGCCAGCGAGGAGGCGCTGCGCACGGACGTCACGGCCAACATCCGGGGTGGCGCGGCGCTGCTGGCCGCGTACCAGAAGGAGATCGGCGCCCCGGTCGGCGCCGACACGGACCCGGCGGCCTGGTACGGCGCGGTGGCCCGCTACTCCGGCGCGGACAGCGCCGACGCCGCGGCGGCCTTCGCCAACGAGGTGTACGCCACCATCGCCGCCGGCGACAGCCGGCTGACCGACGACGGGCAGCAGGTCACCCTCGCCGCCCGCGCGGTGCAGCCGGAACGCTCCTGGCTGGACCGGCTGGGCCTGCGCAAGGTCGCCCGGCCCGACGGGCTGGAGTGCCCCGACACGATCTCCTGCGAGTGGATCCCGGCGCCCTACGCGCAGTACGGCCCGACCGTGGGTGACTACGGCAACCACGACCTCGCCGACCGGCCGACCCAGCAGAAGATCGAGTACATCGTCATCCACGACACCGAGGGCTACTTCGGGCCCAGCGTCAACCTGGTCAAGGACCCGAGGCGGGTGGGCTGGCACTACACCCTGCGCTCGGTGGACGGCCACATCGCCCAGCACATCAAGACCAAGAACGTCGGCTGGCACGCCGGCAACTGGTACGTGAACGCCAAGTCCATCGGCCTGGAGCACGAGGGCTTCGCGGGGCACGGCACCTGGTACACCGAGGCGATGTACCGCACCTCCGCCAAGCTGGTCCGCCACCTGGCGCTGCGGTACAACATCCCGTTGGACCGGCAGCACATCATCGGTCACGACAACGTCCCCGGCACCGTCGCCTCGACCGTGCGCGGCATGCACTGGGACCCGGGCCCGTACTGGGACTGGTCGCACTACTTCGACCTGCTCAAGGCGCCGTTCACGTCGACCGGCACGCCGCACACGGGGCTGGTCACCATCGACCCGGACTTCGCCACCAACCAGCCGCAGTTCACCGGCTGCAACCGGCAGCCGCCCGGCGTGCCGAACCCGCCCCCGCCGGTGGCTCCCTGCCCGCTGCGCGGCTCGTCCGCGGTGATCCTGCACAGCGCGCCGAGCCACGACGCGCCACTGGTCAACGACATCGCGCTGCGGCCCGACGGCACCCCGAACACCATGTACATCTCCGACCACGGCGCCCGGGCCTCCGCCGGGCAGACGTACGCCCTGGCCGAGGTGCAGGGGGACTGGACCGCGATCTGGTACCTCGGCCAGAAGGCGTGGTTCCACAACCCCGCCTCGAAGCCGACCGCGAAGTGGTCCGTGGGCTTCGTGGTGACCCCGAAGGACGGCAGGGCCACCATCCCGGTCTACGGCCGGGCGTACCCGGAGCAGGCCGCCTACCCGGCCGGCGTGCCGTACCAGCCGATCTCCCCGCTCCAGTACACCCTCTCGGCCGGCCAGCGGTACGCCGTCGGCACGGTGCTCCCCGGCGAGTACTACCGGGCCGTCACGTTCGACGGGTCGTCGCCGGGTGACTGGACGGTGATCCGCGGCGAGAACCGGTACGTGCAGATCCAGTTCGGCCACCGGGTCATGTACGTCAACCTGGACGACGTGAACGTGCTGCCCTCCGCGCTGGGGGCGCCCCGCTGACCCACCGCTCGCCCGGACCGGCGCAGGCCGTTCCCGAGCACGACGAGGGCCCCCGGTCTACTCGACCGGGGGCCCCTTCCGTGCGTGGGGCGGGATCAGCCGGGCCTGCGGAACCCGGCCACCGGCATCGTGTTGATGCTGGAGACGTTGACCGGCTTGCCGGCCCGGGGCGCGTGCACCATCTTGTCGTTGCCGAGGTAGAGGCCGACGTGGTGCAGGTCGCTGAAGAAGAACACCAGGTCACCCGGGCGCGCCTCGGAGCGCGGGATGGCCTTGCCCTCGTTCCACTGCGCGCCGGTGAAGTGCGTCAGGTGGATGCCCGCCGCCTTGTAGGCGTACTGGGTCAGGCCCGAGCAGTCGAACGAGTTGGGGCCGGTGGCGCCCCAGACGTACGGGTCGCCGACCTGGGCGCAGGCGGTCTTGATGGCGGTCCGGGCCGCCTCGCTGACCACGCCGTTGATGGTCGGGCACTTCTCCGTCTTGACCGTGGTCACCGGCAGCGACGCCTCTAGCTTCTTGATGTCGGCGTCGATCTGCTTCTTCTTCGCCGCCAGGTCGTTCTGCTGCTTGGTCTGCGCCACGATCAGCGCGTCGAGCTTCTGCTTCTCCGCGTCGAACTTGTCGCGGACCTTGGTGACGCCCTCGAGCTGCTTGCGCTCCTGAGCGGCCAGCCGGTCCAGGAGGGTCAGCTGCTCGGTGAGCGTGTCCGGCTTGGCGCTGACCAGCAGCGCGCCGATCTCCTGCGACGGCCCGGAGATGTAGTAACGGGCGGCGAGGTCACCGACCCGGTCCATCGCCAGCTCGGTCTCCAGCGCCAACGGCTGGATCTTCTTCTGCAGGTCCGCCGACTTCTTGCGGTTGACCTTCAGCTGCGCCCGCACCTTGTTGTACTGCTCGATGGTGGGCTCGAGCTGCTCCCACTTCTTGTCGATCGCGGCCTCGATTTCGTCGACCGAGGGCTCGGCGTACGCGGGCGCGGCGAGCACACCGACGCCGACGACCGCGGCGGCGACAAGGGTGAGCAGACGGTGGGCGGCCCGGCGCAGGCCACCCGGACGAGCAGACCGTCCCGGTGCGTGACGATGAGGGGGCATGGTTGCCACCGGCACCGACTCCTTTTGCAACCCGACCGCCGGGCGCCTCGCGCGAGGAAAGAGGGGCGAGACAGACGACCCACACAGCGGCCGGTGCCCAACACTAGGGAAGGCGCGGAGCGGAATCAAGGCGACCATCGTCCACATCACGCCTGCGCGACCGCTTGCGTACCAAGGGTGTCGGCCCGGTGGCCGACGATGGCGGTCAGTACGTCGTCCAACGTCACCACGCCGAGCGGGCGGCGGCCGTCGCTGACCAGCACCATGTGCCGCCGCTCGCGGCGCATCGACAGCAGCAGGTCGGCGAGCGTACGGTCCGGCGGCACCACCGCCAACGGCCGGTAGACCTCCGCCGGCACCGGGGCGCGCCGGCTCAACCCGGCGTACCCGAGGACATCCTTGACGTGCACGAAGCCGAGCACCCGGCGGGTGGACCGCTGCACCACCGGGAAGCGGGACCGACCCGTCCGGGTGGCCAGCACCTCCAGCGAGGCGGGCGAGACGTCCTCGGCGACGGTGGTCACCGTCGACCAGGGTTGCAGGGCGTCGGCGGCGGTCCGGCTGTGCAGGGCCAGCGCGCCGGTGATCCGGGCGTGCTCCTGGGCGTCGAGCAGCCCCTCCGTACGCGCCTGCGCCACCAGTCCGGCCAGCTCCTCCGCCGTGAAGACCGTCTTCACCGCCTCGGTGGCCTCGATCCGCCACAGCCCCAGCACCCGGCGGGCCGCCCACTTCATCGCCAGCAGCAGCGGCTTGGTGGCCAGGCAGAACGCCAGCATCGCCGGCCCCAGCCAGAGCGCCGACGGCTCCGGCCCGGCCAGCGTGATGTTCTTCGGCACCATCTCGCCGACCACCGTGTGCAGGAAGACCACCACGCCGAGGGCGAGCACGAAGGCCACCGGGTGGACCGCCCGGTCGGGCAGCCCGGCGGCGTGGAAGGCCGGCTCCAACAGGTGCGCCAGGGCCGGCTCGGCGATCGCGCCCAGCCCCAGCGAGCAGACGGTGATGCCGAGCTGCGCCCCGGCGATCATCAGCGGGATCTGGTTCATCGCCGACAGCGCCCAGCGGGCCCGCTTCGAGGTGGCCGCCAACGGCTCGACCACCGTGCGCCGGGACGCGATCAGCGCGAACTCACTGCCCACGAAGAACGCGTTGCCGAGCAGCAGCGCCATCGTGACCAGCAGCTCAGGCATCGTCGCCCGGCTCCTCGGGGCGAACCACCCGGACCTGCTCGATCCGGTGCCGTTCGACCTCGACGACGGTGAACTCGTAGCCGGACTCCTCGACCGTCTCGCCGGCCACCGGGATGTGCCCCAGCCGGGCCATCAGGAAACCGGCGAGCGTCTCGTACGGCCCCTCGGAGAGCCGGAAACCGGTCTGCTCGGCCAGCTCGTCGGAGCGCAGCACCCCGTCGACGAGGACGGTCCGCTCCCCACCCGGCACGGTCAGCTCGACCGGGCCGGCGTCGTCCACCGCGTCCGGGTCGAACTCGTCGGCGATCTCCCCGACGAGTTCCTCCACCAGGTCCTCGGTGGTGACCACCCCGTCGGTGCCGCCGTACTCGTCGACGACGATGGCGAGGTCGGCGCCGGCCACCCGGAGCGCGGCGAGCACCCCGTCGAGGTCCAGGCTCTCCGGGACGTACACCGGCTCGCGGGCCACCGACCCGACCGTGGTCGAGCCCCGCCTGGCCGGCGGCACACCCAGCGCGTCGGGCACCCCGGCGACGCCGGTCACGAGGTCGAGGGTCTCCTCGTACACCGGGAAGCGGGTGCGCCCGGTCTGCCGGGACAGCGCCAGCAGCTCGGCCACCGTGGCGGTGGCGCGCAGCGCGACGACGTCCACCCGCGGGGTCATCGCCTCGGCGGCCCGCTTGTCGCCGAAGCGGATGGTCCGGCGCAGCAGCATCGCGGTGTCCGGCGGCAGCGCGCCGGCCCGTGCCGAGATGGCAGCCAGCAGGCCCAGTTCCTCCGGCGAGCGGGCGCTGGCCAGCTCCTCCTGCGGCTCCACCCCCAGCACGCGGACCAGGCGGTTCGCCGAGTCGTTGAGCGCCCTGATCAGCCAGCCGAAGGTGCGGGAGAACGCACGCATCGGGCCGGCGGTGGCCAGCGCGGTGGGCATCGGCCGGGCCAGCGCGAGGTTCTTCGGGACCAGCTCGCCGAAGAGCATGGAGAGCAGGGTGGCCAGGGCCAGGGCGAGGAGCGGGGTGAACCGGCCGGCGGCGTCCCCGGCGACCGGCCGCAGCAGCGGGGTGAACAGCCGGGCCAGCGCCGGCTCGGCCAGGTAGCCGGTGAGCAGGGCGGTGAGGGTGATGCCGAGCTGCGCCCCGGAAAGCTGGAAGGAGAGCTCCCGCAGCGCCCGGCGTACGGTCGCGGCCCGGCCCTCGCCCGAGGTCGCGCGGCGCTCGATCTCGGGCCGGTCCACGGTGACCAGGGCGAATTCGGCCGCGACGAAGAACGCGTTGCCGCCGGTCAGCAGCACGAACCCGACCAGGGGCAGCAGCGTGGTCAGCAGCAGGCCATCGATGCTCGTCTCACCTCGGCGCGATTCTCGCACGTCGAGCGCCGGCTGGCCGAGATCGCCGCCGTCTCCTGAACGACGTCGGCGGCGGCACCGCGAGGTGCCGCCGCCGACGGGCGTTTCAGGGGGTACGCGTCAGCCGGCGACCGGCGCGGTCTCCCTGTCGCCCGGCGCCTGCTCGGGCTTCACCGAGCGGAGCAGCACACTGGCCACGTCGACGACCTCGACCTGCTCGCCGGCGCCCTTGCCGTTCACCCCGTCGTTGAGCATCGTCGAGCAGAACGGGCAGCCGACGGCGACCGTCCGCGCCCCGGTGGACATGGCCTCCTCGACCCGGTCCACGTTGATCCGCTTGCCGATCTTCTCCTCCATCCACATCCGGGCGCCGCCGGCGCCGCAGCAGAAGGAGCGCTCGCTGTTGCGCGGCATCTCGGTGAGCTCGCCGGCGATGGCGGTTCCCAGCACCTCGCGCGGCGGGGCGAACACCCGGTTGTGCCGGCCCAGGTAGCAGGGGTCGTGGTAGGTCACGCCGCCGTCGACCGGCTGCACCGGGGTGAGCTTGCCGGTGGCGACCAGGTGCGCCAGGAGCTGGGTGTGGTGGACCACCTCGAACTCGCCGCCGAGCTGGCCGTACTCGTTGCCCAGGGTGTTGAAGCAGTGCGGGCAGGTAGCGACGATCTTGCGCTTGCTCTTCTCCCGGCCCTCGAACGCCTCGTTGAGGGTCTCGACGTTCTGCTGGGCGAGCATCTGGAAGACGAACTCGTTGCCGATCCGGCGGGCCGGGTCGCCGGAGCAGGTCTCGCCCTCGCCGAGGATCGCGAACTTGACGCCCGCCTCGTTGAGCAGCGTGGCGACCGCCCGGGTGGTCTTCTTGGCCCGGTCCTCGAACGCGCCGGCGCAGCCGACCCAGAAGAGGTACTCGAAGTCGTCGACCTCGCCGACCCGCGGCACCTCGAAGTCCAGGCCCTTGGTCCAGTCCTCGCGGGTGTTCGGCGGGGCACCCCACGGGTTGCCCTTGTTCTCCAGGTTGCGCAGCATCACGCCGGCCTCCGACGGGAAGCTCGACTCGATGAGCACCTGGTAGCGGCGCATGTCGACGATGTGGTCGACGTGCTCGATGTCGACCGGGCACTGCTCGACGCAGGCACCGCAGGTGGTGCAGGACCAGAGCACGTCCGGGTCGATGACGCCGCCTTCCTCGGCCGTGCCGATCAGCGGTTTGTCGCCCTCGGCCAGGGCGAGCACGTCGACGTGGGCGAGCTGCGCGGCGGTGGCCTTCTCCTCGCCGGTCAGGTCCTTGCCGCCGCCGGCCAGCAGGTACGGCGCCTTGGCGTACGCGTGGTCGCGCAGGCTCAGCACCAGCAACTTCGGCGACAGCGGCTTGCCCGTGTTCCAGGCGGGGCACTGCGACTGGCAGCGGCCACACTCGGTGCAGGTGCTGAAGTCCAGCAGGCCCTTCCAGCTGAACTGCTCGACCTGGGCGACGCCGAACTGGTCCTTCTCCGGGTCGGCCTCCTCGAAGTCGAGCGGCTTGCCCTGGCTCGTCATGGGGCGCAGCGCGCCGAGTCCGGAGCCGGCGCGGCCCGGGTCGCGCTTGAAGAAGATGTTGAAGAAGGCGAGGAAGCGGTGCCAGGCCACGCCCATGGTGACGTTGAGCGCGATCACGATGAGCCAGGTCATCGAGATGGCGATCTTGACCAGGGCGGCGATGCTGACGCCCGCGTCCCAGTTCGGCAGCACCGCGCCCACCGCGTGGCTGAGCGGGGCGGCCCAGACCGGGTACTCGAAGTGGTCGGTGGCGACCTTGAAGCCCCGGATGACGAAGCCCATGATCAGCACCGCGAGGACCACGGCCTCGACGAAGTACCCCTGCCACATGGTGGAGCCGGTGAACCGGGAGCGACCGCCCGGCCGGGTCGGCCGGTTGCGGACCCGGATCCCGATCAGCACCAGGATGCTGACGATGCCCAGGATGCCGATCAGCTCGGTCACCGCACCGTAGAGCGCCCAGCCGCCCACCAGGGGCAGCCCGCCGGTCGGGGAGACGACCTCGAAGTACGCCTCCAGCACCAGCAGCGACAGCACGATGAAGCCGACCATCACGAACCAGTGCGCCGCGCCCACCACGCTCCAGCGGAGCATGCGGGTGTGGCCGGCGGTCTCCGCCAGCATGGTCTTCGTGCGGGTGCCCTTGTCGCCGAACCGGGTCGGGTCCGGCTGACCCAGCCGGATGACGGCCACCATCTTCATGACCGCGCGTACCGCAAGCCACACCGCCACGGCGGTGATGGCGAACGCGAGGATCGTGGTGACGATCTGGACGCTGCCCATCGAGTTGGCCTCCCGGTCTGCTGCCTGTCGAGCGGCTCGGCGACCGGGGCCGGATCAGGGGGCGGTCGGCGAGCCGCCGCCACCGCACCCTCGACCGGACCGGTCGATGACCTCGCTCCGCTCGGTCATGCAATGCAGCCTACGCGCAAGGTTACCCATCGGTAACGTGAGTCATCTCGCACTCCGGCCGCGCCGCCCTGCGCACACCATAGGTGGCCCGACCCGAAACCGCCGGGCAGGGTCTCCGCCGAGTGACACGCTCACCCGCGGCCCCGCCCGGGCGGCCCCGACGAGGCCGCTCAGCGCCAGCGGGAGAGCAGGATCAGGGAGGCGACCATCGCGCCGAAGCCCACCGCGAGGTTCCAGTAACCCCACGACATGACCGGGTACTCCTGCTCGGAGAGGTAGTAGACCACCAGCCAGCCGATGCCGAAGACGATGAGGCTGACCGCCGAGATCGGCAGCCACACCGGGCTAGGCTTGCGCGTCGCCGCCGTCGCCGTCGGGCGGACGTCCGTCGGCGGGGTGTACACCTTCTTCTTGCGGACCTGAGACTTGGGCACGACGCTCTCCAGAGGGGGTGACGACCTCGTCCGGCCTGACAACCGGGCGCGGGGGCGACGGTCCATGGCCAATAATGTTCGACAGCTAGCGTAGTCCCGAAGACCCGTCCAAGCCACGAATGGGGTCAGGCCGGTGCTCGGAGTGACCGAAAAAGGCGGGACTGTTCGGGTCGCCGCACCGGCCCGCCACCTCGCGGGCTGAACCAGACGACGGGGAAGGAACGCTCGGTGGAGTACACATCCGGCGCGGCATCCTGGCAGAAGGTGCTCCGGCGGGTGGTCGCCGGCCTCCTGCCACGGCGACCGCGGCAGCGCCGACCGGGCTGGTCGATCGGGGTGCCGCTGATCGCCGCCGCGGCCGGGCTGCTCTTCACCACCACGGCGACCACCGCCGGCGGCACCGCCCTACGCGAGGACCGGCGCCCCCAGCTCAACCAGCTCATCGAGGACCGCCGCGCGGAGGTGGCGGCCGGCGAGCAACGCGCCGCCGCGCTGCGCGGGGAGGTCGAGGACCGCACCACGGCGTTGGCCAGCTCGGACGGCCCCATCAAGGAGCAGCAGGACCGGGCGGCCGCCAGCCGGGAGGCCGCCGGATTCACCGCGCTCAGCGGCCCCGGGGTGACGGTGGAACTCAACGACGCGCCCCGCCGCAACGACGGGACCCTGCCCGCCGGGGCCACCAACGACGACCTGGTCGTCCACCAGGGGGACGTGCAGGCCGTGGTGAACGCTCTCTGGGCGGGTGGCGCCGAGGCCATGTCCATCATGAACGTCCGCGTGCTGTCGACCAGCGCGGTACGCTGCGTCGGTAACACCCTGCTGCTGCACGGCCGGGTGTACTCCCCTCCATTCAAGATCGTAGCAATCGGCGATCCCGCCGCCCTTCAGCGGGCCCTCGCCGACTCCGAGGGAGTCCGGTTGTTCAGGGACCTGGTCGACGACTACAAGCTCGGCTACAAGGAGACCGTCTCCACCGTCGCCGTGCCGGCGTTCGAGGATTCGACAACGCTCCGGTCGGCGGCGGTGCCACGGTGACCCGCGACGACTGGCCGGAGGAGCCCGACGGCCGGCACCGCGACCACGGTGACGGCCCGACGGAGTTCCTGCCCAAGGTCAATCGTCCCGCCCCGGCCGGAGCCTGGCCGGAGCCGGCACTGCCGCCCCGCTCCCCGGCGTCGCGCCCGGGCGGTCCCGGCCCGTCGGTCGGCGACGGCCGCCCGGCCGGCGGCCCACCCGCCGAATGGGCGCGCGCCGCGTCCGACCCCGCCCGTTTCGGCGGGCCCGCCCGCCCCGCCGATTCCGCCCGGCCCGGCGACCCGGCGCGCCCGGGCGGCCCCGCGCAGGAGCCCGGTCGTCCCGCGAACCCCGGCCGGTTCGTCCCCGGCGCCGACCAGGCCCGCACCACCGTCAACCCGGCCCGGCCCGCCGACCCGGACCGCCCCGGGCCCGGTCGCCCCGGCCCCGCCGACCACGGCCCCGCCGGCTTCGGCCGCCCCGGCCCCGTGGACTTCGGTCCCACCTACTTCGGCCGCCCTGGCCCCGCCGAATTCGGCCGCCCTGGCCCCACCGACCACGGCCGCCCCGGTCCCGCCGGCGACAGCCCTGCCGGCTTCGGCCGCCCCGGGCCCCCCGACCACGGCCGACCCGGTCTCGGCGACTTCGGCCCACCCACCGGCCGCTCAGACGTCGACTCGCCGGCCCGTCCCCTGGACTTCGGCCCGCCCACCGGCGCCGCCGGCCGTGGCGCCCCCGCCCCACCACCGTGGTCGGGCGCCGGCCAACTCCGGCCGGCCGCCCCGCCGCACCCGGCGCCGCCGGCCGGCCCCGTCGGGCAGCCGGACGCCACCCGGGCGTCCGGGCAGGGCGGCGAACGGCCGCTCCGTCCGCCCGTGGACCGCGCCGCCGCCCAGGGCGACCGGCCGGCCACCGACGGGCCGACCGCCTTCCTCCCGAAGAGCGGCGCGCCTGTCGGGGGGCCGTCCACCCCGGCTTCGCCGACCGCCCCCGACCGCTCGGCCGACCCCGGCGCCACCGCCGTGATCCCGGCCGTCTCCGGGCGTACGCCGGCTGGCTCGGCAGCCTTGTTCGAGTCGACCGCCCTGATGGGGGCCGTGCCGCGCCCCCCGAAGACGGACGAACCCGACCTCCCCGACGCCAGCGCCGAGCAGCCCCGGCCACGCCGGGGCGAACGGGTCGTCCAGCTCCGGCCGGAGCAGACCGGCGAGGGCTACAAGAGCGTCTACTCGGAGCTGACCCGGCCGTCGCTGGGCTCCCGGCTGCGCGCCGGCATCCGGATCACCGGCGAGGTGCTGATCACCTTCGGCATGGTGGTGCTGCTCTTCGCCGGCTACGAGGTGTGGGGCAAGTCGGCGATCGTCGACGCCCACCAGACCGACCTCAGCCAGCAGTTGGCGCAGGCGTGGGGGCCGGAGGGCGACCCGACCGTGGCGCCGTCGGCCAGCACGTCCACCAAGCCGAATCCGCCCGTGCAGGGCAAGCCGATGGCGGGGCTCTACATCCCCAAGCTGGACAAGAACTGGGTCGTGGTCGAGGGCGTGACCCAGAAGGACATCCGGTACGCGCCCGGCCACTACCCGTCCAGCGCCCTGCCGGGCCAGGTGGGCAACTTCTCCGTCGCCGGGCACCGCAACCGCGCCACCTTCTGGCGACTGGACGAGCTGAACGACGGCGACGCCATCGTGGTGGAGAGCAAGACCGACTGGTACGTCTACAAGGTGAGCCAGAGCCGGATCGTCCGGCCCACCCAGGTCGAGGTGGTGGCGCCCGTGCCGGGCAAGCCGGGGGTAAAGCCGACCAAGTCGATGCTCACCCTGACCACGTGCAACCCGAAGTTCGACAACTACCAGCGCCTGATCATCCACGCCGAGTTGGCGCGTACCCAGCCGAAGTCGGCGGGTCGCCCGGCGGAACTGGGAGGCTAGGCGGTGTACGGCTGGATCTGGCGCAAGCTCCCCTTCGGGCTGCCCGGCAAGCTCGTCGGCAGCCTGCTGATCGCCAGCGCGATGGTGGCCCTGCTCTGGTACGTGGTCTTCCCCTGGGCCGAGCCCCTGCTGCCCTTCGACGACGTGCAGGTCACCCAGGAGTCCGGCGAACCCGGCGACGTCGGCGTGGTGCCCGGCGACGGGGAGGCAACGCCCGGCGACGGGCACGACCTGCCGTACGACACCGAACGGAACAACACCCCGCCCCCCTCCCCGGACGAGTGAGCCCCCTGATGCGTGTCCTGGTGATCGACAACTACGACTCGTTCGTGTTCAACCTCGTGCAGTATCTTGGCCAGCTCGGCGTGGACTGCGAGGTCCGGCGCAACGACGAGATCGAGGTCGCCGAGGTGGGCAGGGCCGGCGCGGCCGGCGTCCTGTTGTCGCCCGGTCCGGGCAGCCCCGACCGGGCCGGCATCTGCCTCGACGTCATCCGCCGGTACGCGGGCGAGCTGCCGATCTTCGGCGTCTGCCTGGGGCACCAGGCGATCGGCGAGGCGTTCGGCGCCACGGTGACCCGCGCCCCCGAGCTGCTGCACGGCAAGACCTCCGAGGTCCGCCACCAGGGCGTCGGAGTGCTCGCCGGCCTGCCGGACCCGTTCACCGCCACCCGCTACCACTCGCTCGCGGTGCTGCCCGAGACGCTGCCCGAGGAGCTGGAGGTCACCGGCTGGACCGGCTCCGGGGTGGTGATGGCGATGCGCCACCGGACGCTGCCGATCGAGGGCGTCCAGTTCCACCCCGAGTCCGTACTCACCGAGGGCGGCCACCTGATGCTGGCGAACTGGCTCGCCGCCTGCGGTCACCCGGAGGCGCTGGAGCGGGCCCCTGAGCTGGCCGCCGAGGTTGACGCGCGCCGCCGCGCCGCCTTCGCCGCCGGCTGAGCCGGCAGGACTGTCCGCGCCGAGCCCGACCCCGACGGGA
Organism: Micromonospora sp. NPDC002717; assembly: GCF_040295705.1. NCBI lineage: Bacteria > Bacillati > Actinomycetota > Actinomycetes > Micromonosporales > Micromonosporaceae > Micromonospora > Micromonospora sp. NPDC002717. Next base: position 612,293 of record NZ_JBEOVW010000001.1, read on the forward strand.
ACCCGCGAAGGGCGCGGTCAGCCCTTCAGCGCGTCCCGCACCGCCGGGTCCGCCGGTGAGCGGACCGCGGGCGGCCTGTGTCGCACCGCGTCCCATGCCGCCTTGCCGCTGGCGAAGTAGTCCCGGACCGTCTTCCCGACGAGCAGGGCGGGCCCGCAGCCGGGGCAGCGAGCTGTCACTCCCTCGGCGTCGAGGCCGAGGTGTCGGCACAGCGTGACCGCCCGGGACAGGTGGTAGGACTGGGTCACGATCAGGGCCCGCTCGATCCCGTACACGTCGCGCGCCCGGGCGCAGCTGTCGTAGGTGTCCAACCCGAACGGGTCGGCCACGACGTGGCGCGGATCGACACCCAGCCGCTCGGTCAGGTAGGAGGTCATCACCGCCGGCTCGTCACCGGAGGCGCCACCCCCGTCGCCCGACACGAGGATCACCCGTGCCCGCCCGCTGTGCACCAGCTCGGCGGCGGTTTCCAGGCGGCCGGTGAGCCGCTCACCCGGCTGGCGTCGGTCCGCCGCCACCGCGGTACCCAGGACGATCACGACGTCGGCGGCCGGCGCCCCGGCCTCGTCGTACACGTGGCCGCGGGCGGCGACCGTGGTCCACAGCCACGGAAGACTGGCGAGCAGCAGGGCGGCCAGAGCGAGAACCGCCGCGCGGGTCAGGCGTCGCCGCCACCGGTTCGCCCGACCCGCCGGGTCCGTCGCCCCTCTCACGAGTAACGTCCGGCGGAAACCCTCGCATCCACCGCGTTGTTCGCCCTCTCTGTGCGCCGCACGGCCCGTACCGGGCGGGTACCTGCCCGGCCGGCGGACCTGGCCCGCAAACGCCCGGCCGGCGGATCCCGGCGGGGCGTCACCCGCCGGGGGTCACTGCTCGGAGAGCCGAGCCGGTGGGGTGGTCGGGAACAGCGGGAAGCCGCCGCCACTGCCAGAGGGCGTGTTGCTGGGCGTGGGGCTCGGCGTGTCGGACGGCGTCGGCTCGACCTGCGGCACGCTGACCACGATCGTCACCGTCTTGCCCTTCGCGAGGTTGCGCCCGGGTTGTGGGTCCTGCGAGAGGACGCGCCCGGCCTCGGCCGCCGGCACCTCCCGGCCCTGCTCGACGTCGACGTCGTAGCCGGCGGCCTTCAGCTCCTCCTTGGCCTCCTTCTCGGTGGAGTTGACCACGTTCGGCACCCGGCCGACGTTGCCCTTGGAGACGGTCAGGGTGACCTCGGCGCCCTCGGCCACCCGCGTCCCCTCGGCCGGCGACACGCCGAGGACGATGCCCTCCTGGGAAGCGCTGTCCTTATCGACCTTCTTGACCTCGAAGCCCGCAGCCTCCAGTTGCTGCTTCGCGTTCTCGTAGGTGGCGCCCTCCAGATTGGCCGGGATAGCCTTCGTGGCCGGGCCGCCGCAGACCTGGACGACGACCTCCTGGTTGGGCTCCAGGGCCGAGTTGGCCGCCGGCGACTGGTTGACCACCTGGCCCTTCTTGCAGGTGGCGTCGAAGTGCTGCTCGCCCTCCCTGGGCACCAGGTTGGCCTGCTGGATCCGGGTGAACGCCTCCTGCTGCGTCAGGCCGGTCACGGTGGGAACGGTGACCTTGTCGTCGCCCTGGTTCAGCAGGGCGGCGACGAGGGCGATCACCGCGAGCACGCCCACCGCGGCGAAAGTCGCGATCAGCCAGGACGACGCCCTGCGCCGGCGGGGGTCGCCGACCCGGGCCGGGGTCTGCCGGGTCTGCGGTGCGCCGGGCGCGGCCGGATAGCCGGCACCGGCCGGGACGACCCGCGTGGTCTCGTCCTGGGGCAGCACGGGGGTGGCCAACACCGGGCGGCCGGCGGCGGCGCGGAGCAGGTCGGCCCGCATCTCGCCGGCGCTCTGGTAGCGGTTGAGCGGGTTCTTCGACAGCGCCTTGAGCACGATCGCGTCGACGGCCGGGTTGACGTCCGGGTTGATGTCGCTCGGCGTCGGCGGGGCCTCCCGCACGTGCTGGTAGGCCACGCTGACCGGGCTGTCGCCGACGAACGGCGGGTGGCCGCAGAGCAGCTCGAAGAGCACGCAGCCGGCGGCGTAGACGTCGGACCGGGCGTCGACCGCCTCGCCGCGCGCCTGCTCGGGCGACAGGTACTGCGCCGTGCCGATCACCGCGCTGGTCTGGGTCATCGTGGTGGCGCCGCTGGCCAGCGCCCGCGCGATGCCGAAGTCCATCACCTTGACCTGGCCGGTCTGGGTGAGCATCACGTTGCCGGGCTTGATGTCCCGGTGGATGATGCCGTGCCGGTGGCTGAACTCCAGCGCCGCGCACATGTCGGCGCAGATCTCCAGTGCCCGGCGCGGCTGGAGCCGCCCCTCGACGCCGAGGACCTCCTTGAGGGTCCGCCCGTTGACGAACTCCATCACGATGAACGGCAGCGTCTCGCCGGTCGGCGCGGTCTCCTCGCCGGTGTCGTAGACGGCCACGATCGCCGGGTGGTTGAGGGACGCCGCGTTCTGTGCCTCGCGGCGGAACCGCATCTGGAAGGTGGCGTCCCGGGCGAGGTCGGTCCGGAGCATCTTGATCGCGACGTCCCGACCGAGCCGGAGATCGCGACCGCGGTGCACCTCGGCCATGCCGCCGTAGCCGAGCAGCTCGCCGACCTGGTACCTGCCACCGAGCAGGCGGGCCTGCGCTGTCATCGCGTCTGTCGTCCTTCGCTCGTCGTCTCGTCGCCGCCCGGCCGGGGCAGTTCCTGTCGACGGTACGACGTCCGGGCCGGATCGTCGCGTCCGTCGGGCCGCAGCGCGCCGGACGTCACCGTCTGCGGGGTGACCGCGCCGGCTGCGCCGGACTTCTGCGACTGCTCCCGCAGCTTGTAGGAAATCACGCCGGAGCAGACGAGGACCAGTACGGCCAGGAGGATGGCGAGTAACACCATCCCCGGCCGGGACCCTCGGCCGCCGGGCTGGGGCGTCGGAGGGGCGGCCTGCCCCGCGTACGCCATCGGACGGGCCGGCGGCACGGGTGCCGCGCCGCGCGGGTAGCCGGGCGGGGCCACGGGTGGGCGGGGCACCGACGCGGCGGGCGCGACGGTCGTGGGGCGGTGCGGCACGACGGCCGGGCGGGGTGCCGCCACGGGCGGGCGCTGCGGCTGCGGGACGACGGTCGGCGGCCGGTGCGGGGCGACCCGCGGGTGCGCCGCCGGTGCCGGCACCTGGGCGCGGCCGGGCGGGGCGGCGGGCGACGCCGGGGCCGCGGAGATCGGCTGACCACCGCCGCGGGCCTGCTGGGAGAGCTGGGCCTTCAGCTGCCGGGCCACCCCGGCCAGCGCGGCGGCGCTGGGCCAGCGGGCCGCCGGGTCCTTCGCCAGGGCCCGCTCCACCACGGCCCGGACCTGCGGCGGGATGTCGGCGGGCAGCGGGCGGGGGGCCTCCCGGACGTGCCGCATGGCGATCTCGAGGGGATTGTCGCCCTCGAACGGCCGCCGGCCGGCCAGGCACTGGTACGCGACCACGCCGAGCGCGTAGACGTCGGACGCGGACGTGGCGACGCCGCCGGTGGCCTGCTCGGGGGAGATGTACGAGGCGGTGCCGAGCACCGAGCCGGCCGCGGTGAGCTGGGCGACCAGGTCCGACCGGGCGATTCCGAAGTCGGTGAGCACCAGGGTGCCGTTGGGCCGGACCAGCAGGTTGCCCGGCTTCACGTCCCGGTGCACGATGCCCTTCACGTGCGCCGCGTGCAGCGCGTCGGCCGCCTGGGCGACCAGCGCCATCGTGCGGGCCGGGGTGAGCCGGCCCACCCGGGCCAGGGTGGCCGACAGCGCGTCGCCCTCGACGTACTCCATGATCAGGAAGGCGATCTGCTGGTCGTTGCCGAAGTCGTAGACGTCGACCACGCCGGGGTGGTTGATCGTCGCCATGGTGCGGGCCTCGCCGCGGAACCGCTCGGCGAAGTCGGGGTCGTCGAGCAGCGCGGGGAGCAGGCTCTTGACGGCGACCGTCCGGCCGAGCACCTGGTCGGTGCCGCGCCAGACGTCGCCCATGCCACCGCTGGCGATCCGCTCGTCGAGGCGGTAGCGGTTGCCGAGCTGCACCCCGGGGCTGAGCATGTCAGCGACCCCCGGGATCCGCGATGGCGGCACGCATGATCTGCCCGGCGATCCGGGCCGCCTCGGCGCTGCCGCCCGGGCCGGCCTGCTCCAGCATGACGCAGACTGCGGAGACCGGGTTCCCGTTCTTGTCGAGCGCGAAACCGATGAACCAGCCGTGGTCGGGCCGGTCCGGCGCGGACTGGGCGGTGCCGGTCTTGCCGCCGACCGTGTAGCCGTTGATCCGCGCGCTCTCGCCGGTGCCGTTCTCGACGACGCTGACCATCATCTCCCGCAGGTCGCCGGCGACCTGGCCGCTGACCGGCTGGCGCAGCTCCCGCGGGTTGGCGGTGTAGTAGCTGGTGGTGCGGTCCGGGCCGAGGAGCTGGCGGACCAGGTACGGCCGCATCTGGCTGCCGCCGTTCGCGACCGAGGCGGCGATCAGGGCCCCCTGCAGCGGAGTCATCCGGACGTCGCGCTGGCCGATGGAGGACTGGGCGAGCGCGGCGGGGTCGTCGCCGCCGTCGGCGTTCTCCATGCTGCCGGTGCGGCTGGCCGCCACCGGGTGGCCGCCCTCCCCGAGCTGGCCGACCGTGAGGTCCTCCTGCTCGAAGCCGAACTGCCGGGCCTTCTCCTTGATCTTGTCCGCGCCGAGCCGGACGCCGAGCTGCGCGAAGCCCGTGTTGCACGACTCGGTGACCGCGTTCATCAGGGTGACCTCGTCCTCGGGGCAGATCGACGACGCCGCGTTGCGGATCGGCGTGCCCGAGGTCGGCGGGGTGTAGCTGGAACCGGCCGGGATCCTGGTGTCCTGCCCGATGCCGTTCTCCAGCGCCGCGGCGGCCACCACGATCTTGAAGGTGGAGCCCGGGGGCAGCACCTCGCCGATGGCCCGGTTCTTCAGCGGGCCGTTCGGGTTCTGCTCCAGCGCGTTGTACGCGGCCGTCGCCTCGTTGGTGTTGTGACCGGTCAGCGGGTTCGGGTCGAAGCTGGGCATGGAGACCAGCGCCTGCACCGCCCCGGTACGCGGGTCGATGGCGATCGCCGCGCCCTTCGGGACGTCGTTGCGGTTGTTGCGCAACTGCTCGTACGCGACGTCCTGGGCCCGCTTGGAGAGGGTGAGCAGCACGTTGCCGCCACCGGTCTTGTCGCCGGTGAACATGTCCTTGAACCGGTCGATGAAGAGCTGGTCGCTGGTGCCGGCGAGGAAGTCGTTCTCGACCTTCTCGATGCCGGTGTCGGCGAGGTTGACCGGCTTGTAGCCGAGCACGTGCGCGTACTTGGCGCCGCCCGGGTAGGTGCGCAGGTACTTCAGCTCGCCGGTGGTCTCCTTGCTGGTGGCGAGGGCCGTGCCGCCGGCCTCGATGTTGCCGCGCTTGCGCTCGTACTCGGCGACCTGGACCCGGCCGTTGTAGTCGCTGGTGCGGTATTCGTCGGCCTTGTAGGCCTGGATCCAGTTCAGGTTGGCGAAGAGCAAACCGAAGAGGACCATCACGACGACGCCCACGCGGCGCAGGGGTGCGTTCACGGCCTGATCACCTCCGTGGGGGCACCGTGCAGCTGCTCCGGCGGGCCGCCGGACGGTCGGGCCGCCTTGCCGCCCCCGCCGGCGACGGGGCGGCGAGCCCCGTCGGAGACCCGGAGCAGGACCGCGATGAGCAGCCAGTTGGCCATCAGCGAGGAGCCACCGGCGGAGAGGAACGGGGTGGTCTGGCCGGTCAGCGGGATGAGCTTGCTGATCCCGCCGACGATCACGAAGACCTGGAGCCCGAGCGTGAACGCCAGGCCGCCGGCCAGCAGCTTGCCGAACGAGTCGCGGACCGCCAGCGCCGCCCGCAGCCCCCGCTCGACGATCAGCAGGTAGACGACGAGCAGCGCGGAGAGGCCGAACAGCCCGATCTCCTCGCCGAGGCCGGCGAAGATGAAGTCGTTCTGCACCTCGGGCAGCAGGCCGGGCTGGCCGCCGCCCGGGCCGGCGCCGAACAGGCCGCCGGTGCCGAGCGCGAGCAGACCCTGGACCAACTGGTAGCCGTCCTCGTAGGGGTCGGCGAACGGGTCCAGCCAGATCTGCGCCCGCAGGTAGAAGTTGGCGAACGGCCCGCCGACGATGTCGCCGAGGACGTACGCCAGGTAGGCGCCGCCGAAGAAGAGCACCAGGCCGATGAGCAGCCAACTGACCCGTTCGGTGGCGATGTAGAGCGTCACCACGAACATGCCGAAGTAGAGCAGCGACGTGCCGAGGTCCTTCTCGAAGACGAGGACCAGGAGGCTGATCAGCCAGACCACGACCACCGGGCCGAGGTCCCGCCCGCGCGGGAAGTCGATGCCGAGGAACCGGCGGCTGGCCAGCGAGAGCACCTCGCGCTTGCGCACCAGGTAGTAGGCGAAGAAGACCAGCAGCGCCAGCTTGGCGAACTCGCCGGGCTGGATGGAGTAGGTGCCGATCCTGATCCACAGCTTGGCGCCGTTGATCTCGGAGAACCGGCTGGGCAGCACCGCCGGGATCATCACCAGCACGATGCCGGCCAGCCCCAGGGTGTAGGCGTAGCGTGAGACCGACCGGTGGTCGCGCATGATGGCCAGCAGCCCGGCGGCGAGGATCACCGAGAGAAGCGTCCAGGCCAGTTGCCGGCCACCGTCGCCAGCGAAGACGGCCAGGTCCGCCCGCTCCGCGGGGGCGGCGTTGCCCAGGTCGAGCCGGCGCAGGAAGCCCACCCCGATGCCGTTGAGCAGCGCGACCGCCGGCAGCAGGGCGGGGTCGGCGAAGGGCGCCAGGAACCGGATCACCAGGTGCAGGCCGAGGAAGACCGCGGTGAGCGCGGCGGCCGGCATCCAGAAGTCGGCGGTGACGGTGTCGAGCACCTTCGCCTCGACCATCGCCCCGTACGCGGCCACCAGCACCATGGCCAGCAGCAGCAGCGACAGCTCGGCGTTACGCCGGGACCGGGCCAGGCGCACGCCGGGCTGCTCGCCCGTGGTGGCGGGCGAGGGTGCCGGGGTGGCCGCTGCGGTCACGGATCGTCCTCGGATTCGAAGCCGACACTCACTCCGGCGACCGGCAGGTGGCCGGGTCGAGCGTCGGCGAGACGGTGTCGGAGGGCAGGGCGTCGGGTGTGGTGGTCGGCGAGGCCGACGTGGTCGGACGGCCGCTGGCGGCCGGGCTCGCGCTGGCCGACGGCGCCGGGGTCGCCGGGCCGGCGGTCGGCGTCGGTGTCGTGGTGACAGCCGCCGCGCTCGGGCTGGGCGGGCAGATCGGCTTCAGGTTCGGGTTCGTCGGGCTGTCGCTGGTCAGCTCGGCCAGCCGACGCTCGGCGTCCGGCTCGCTCTTGGCCGGAATGCCCTGCTTCACCTGCTCCTGGGCGGCCAGGGTCAGGTCGTCCAGGTCGGCCGGGCTGGTGGAGTGCACGGTGGAGAGGTCCATCCCGGCGATCTCGCCCTGGATGCCCCGGAACACCGCGACCTGGCCCTCCTCCGTCGCCCCGACGTAGTACTGCCGCTGGGTGTAGCTCCAGCCGCCGAAGACGGCCCCGCCGAGCAGCACCAGCAGCGCCAGCGTCGTCGCGACGGCGCGCACCGGCCGGCGCTTCGGGCGTTCCGGCTCGTCGTCGTCGCCGGCCGCGGGCTCCTCGGGGGCGGGGGGCCGGGGGGCGGAGAGCGCCGACGCGCGGGCGGCCGGGGTGGAGACGTCGGCGGAGGTCGCCATGCCCCGGTCCCGGGCCGCGGCGCCGCCGACGATCGGGCTCGCCTCGACGATGTCCTGGTCGGTGGCGTCCGCGATGATCACCGTGATGTTGTCCGGCCCGCCGCCGCGCAGGGCGAGCTGCACCAACCGCTCCACGCACTGCTGGGGGTCGGCGTACTCGCGCATGGTCTCGGCGATCGTGTCGGCGCTGACCACGCCCGAGAGGCCGTCGCTGCAGATCAGGTAGCGGTCGCCCGGCAGCACCTGGCGGACGCTGTATTCCGGGTCGATGTCGCGGCCGTCGAGCGCGCGGGTGAGCAGCGACCGCTGCGGGTGGCTGCTCGCCTCCTCGGCGCTGATCCGGCCCTCGTCGACGAGCATCTGGACGTACGTGTCGTCCTTGGTGATCTGCGCGAACTCGCCGTTGCGCAGGAGGTAGGCCCGCGAGTCGCCGATGTGGACCATGCCCAGCTTGCTGCCGGAGAAGAGGGTGGCGGTGAGCGTGGTGCCCATCCCCTCCAGCTGGGGGTTGGCGTCCACGGTGTCGCGGAGCTGCTGGTTGGCGGTGCCCACGGCCGAACGCAGCGCGTCGACGAGGGCGTCACCCGGGACGTCCTCGTCGAGCGGCGCCATGGCACCGATGACGATGTTGCTGGCGACGTCACCGGCGGCCATGCCGCCCATGCCGTCGGCGACGGCGAGTAGCCGCGGTCCGGCGTAGACGGAATCCTGGTTACCGTCTCGGATCAGACCGCGGTCGCTGTGGGCCGCATAGCGCAGGGTCAGAGTCATGGCCGTAATTCGAGAGAAGTGCGGCCGATCCGGATCGGCACGCCGAGGGGGACGGGGGTTGGTCCGGTGACCTTAGCGCGATCCAGGTAGGTGCCGTTAGTCGAGCCGAGATCCTCGACGAACCACTGCCCGTCGCGCGGCACCAGCCGGGCGTGCCGCGCCGAGGCGTAGTCGTCGGTGATGACGAGGGTGGAGTCCTCGGCCCGGCCGATGGTGATCTGCGCTTCACCAAGGGTGATCCGCGTGCCCGCCAGTTGACCGGCGGTGACCACGAGCTGGTGTGCCGCCCTGCCCCGCTTCGCCTTCGCCGGTTTCGCCGCCTGCCCGAGCGAGGCCCCGACCGCCCGCGGGGCGGCCACCAGCCGGCCCGACCGGGCCCCCGCGAACAGGTCCCGGCGGATCACGCCGACCACCGTGAACACGAAGATCCACAGCAGGATGAGGAACCCGAACCGGGCGACGGTGATGACGAGTTCCGGCAAGGCGGATCAGCCGTCCACGCGGAAGGTCAGCGTCGTGGTGCCGAGCTGGATCATGTCGCCGGGGTTGAGCGCGACGGCGGAGACCCGCTGGCCGTTGACCATCGTGCCGTTGGTCGACCCCAGGTCGGTCAGCACGACCTGGCCGCCGTCGAAGTCCAGCCGGGCGTGTCGCCGCGAGATGCCGACGTCGGGCAGGCGCAGGTTGGCCTGGTCGCCGCGGCCGATCACGGTCGAGCCCATCTGGAGGGGATAGGTGCGCCCGTCGCCGGAGACCAGCCGCACGTTGCGGCTGCCGCCGTGGCCGGGCGGGGGGCCGTAGCCGCCGCCCTGGTCGTACGCCGGGTAGGCGGGCGGGCCGGCGTCGTAGCCGGGCGCGGAGACCGGGGCGACCTCGCCGCCGGTGTAGACCTCGGCGGTGACCCGGAACATGCCCGTGTCCAGCCCCTCGCCGCGTTCGATCTCGACGATCACGTCGCCGTAGACCGTCCAGGCCTGCTCGCCGATGAACTCCGCCTGCGACTGGGCCAGCTCCTGGGCCAGCGCGGCAGCGTACGGCGCCAGCCGACTGTGGTCGTAGGGCGAGAGATCGATCACGTAGCGGTTGGGCACCAACGTGCGCCCACCGGCCAGGATCGCCTTGTGCGCCTCGGCCTCCCGCTGCATGGCGTTGAGGATCTCCACGGGGTGGACCACCCCTTTGAAGACCTTGGCGAAGGCTCCCTCGACCAGGCCTTCCAGACGCTTCTCGAAGCGTTGCAGCACGCTCACCGGCTCCTCCTCGGGTCCCGAGGACATGATGGTATCCGGCCGGAGCGTCCGCAGCTCACACGCCGCTCGGCCGGCTGGCGGCGGCCCGTTCGGTGGGGCCGTTGTCGTCGTGCTAGTCTTTCGTCCGCCGAGAACGGTACCGCCTCGACGGACGGTAACCGATCGACGCAACGATCACGGACAACGTAGGATATCCGGGGCCCGCTGGAGACAGCAGGACCGGCACAGACTACAGTGTTCGAGGTCAGGCCACGGGGAAGTGGCGGAATGGCAGACGCGCACGGTTCAGGTCCGTGTGCCCGAAAGGGCGTGGGGGTTCAACTCCCCCCTTCCCCACCAATACGCGAGGGCTCCGCAGCGATGCGGAGCCCTCGCGGCGTATCGGGGCCGTGCCGTACGTCACGCTATGCTCCGATGGATTCTGCCTCCGAGGACCAGGAGTGGCGTGTGAGTGTCGCATTCGTGACCGGGTCGGGCGGGCTGATCGGCTCCGAGGCGGTCCGGCACTTCGCCGGCCTCGGTCTCGACGTCGTCGGCATCGACAACGACATGCGGCAGGAGTTCTTCGGCGAGGAGGCTTCGACCGCCTGGAACGTGCGGCGCCTGACCGACGAGCTGGGGAGCGCGTACTCGCACCACAGCATCGACATCCGGGACCGGGCCGCGCTGGGCAAGCTCTTCAAGCGGTACGCGGGCGCCGTCGCCGTGGTGATCCACACCGCCGCCCAGCCGTCGCACGACTGGGCCGTGCGCGACCCGTTCACCGACTTCGACGTCAACGCCGCCGGCACGCTCAACGTCCTGCAGAACGTGCGCGAGCACTGCATCGAAGCGCCGGTGATCCACTGCTCCACCAACAAGGTCTACGGCGACCGGCCGAACAGCCTGCCCCTGGTCGAGCTGGAGACCCGGTGGGAGATCGAGCCGGGCCACCCGTACGAGCAGGGCATCCGCGAGGACATGTCCATCGACGGCTGCCTGCACTCGATCTTCGGCGCCTCGAAGGTCGCGGCCGACGTCATGGTGCAGGAGTACGGCCGCTACTTCGACATGCGGACGGCCTGCTTCCGGGGCGGGACGCTGACCGGGCCGGCGCACTCGGCCACCGAGCTGCACGGCTTCCTCGGGTACGTGATGCGCGCCAACATGGAGCGCCGGACGTACAAGATCTTCGGCTACCAGGGCAAGCAGGTGCGGGACGCGATCCACAGCTCGGACGTGGTCTCCGCGTTCGAGGCGTTCTTCCGCAACCCGCGTTCCGCGGCGGTCTACAACCTCGGCGGCGGCCGGCACTCCAACACCTCCAACCGGGAGGCGTTCGCGCTGGCCGAGCAGATCACCGGCCAGGAGATGGTCACCGAGTACGTCGAGGCCAACCGGATCGGCGACCACAAGTGGTGGATCGGCTCGAACGAGGCGTTCCAGGCCGACTACCCGGAATGGAAGCAGGTCTACGACGTTCCCATGATCATGCGCGAGATCTACGAGGCCAACGTGGACAAGTGGGTGCCGGCAGCATGACCGCCAGGGGCAAGCGGAACGTCCTCGGCGTCCTGGTCGACGCCACCGACTACGCCGCGGCGACCGAGCAGGTGGTGGCGGCCGCGCAGGAGCGCCGCCCGCTGGCGCTGACGGCGCTGGCCGTGCACGGGGTGATGACCGGGGTGCTGGACCCGGCGCACAACGCCCGGCTGAACTCCTTCGACGTGGTCACCCCCGACGGCCAGCCGGTGCGCTGGGCGCTCAACGTGCTGCACGGCGCGGGGCTCACCGACCGGGTCTACGGGCCCACGCTGACCCTGCACGTGCTCTCCCGGTTCGCCGACGAGGGCCTCCCGGTCTACCTCTACGGCTCGACGGAGGAGACCCTGGCAAAGCTGATCCCGGCGCTCGAGCGGATGTTCCCGGCACTCAAGATCGCCGGCGTGGAGCCGTCCAAGTTCCGGGCGGTGCAGCCGGGCGAGGACGTCGAGATCGCCGACCGGATCAAGGCCAGCGGGGCCCGGCTCGTCCTGGTCGGGCTGGGCTGCCCGCGCCAGGAGCTCTTCGCGTACGCCATGCGGCCACTGCTGGACATGCCGCTGATGGCGGTCGGGGCGGCCTTCGACTACCACGCCGGGCTGCTGCGCCAGCCGCCGCCGTGGATGCAGCGGGCCGGCCTGGAGTGGTTCTGGCGCCTCGGCCTGGAGCCGAAGCGGCTGTGGCGCCGGTACGTGATCCTCAACCCGGCCTACCTGGCCCGGCTCGCCGGGCAGAAGACCGGCCTGTGGAAGGCGGTCCCGCCGCCCCCGGCCGCCGAGCGGCCGTCCACCTTCGCCGTCTGACCCGGAACCGGCAGGCGTCAGGAAGGGCCCCTTCCCTGTCGCGCAAGGCGATGAGAAGGGGCCCTTCCTTGCACTCGGCTAGAGGGTCAGGGTCCAGGTGTTGATGTAGCCGCTGTCGCCGGCGTAGACGTCCCGCACCCGCAGCTGCCAGGTGCCGTTCGCCGCCTCGCTCGACAGGTTCGCCGTGTAGGTGGTGTTGATGTTGTCCGCGCCGTCCCAGATGTTGCTGTTCTTCAGCCGGTAGGACGAGCCGTCCGGAGCGACCAGGTCGACGACGAGGTCACCGCGGTAGGTGTGCACGATGTTCACCGCGACGGTCGAGGCCGACGAGGCGTTGCGGGCGCACCCGGAGATCGGGATCGAGCTGCTCACCGTGACACCGGTGTCCGGGATCGCGACGTCGGTGCCGTTGGTGCCGGAGCAGCCGCCGCCGGTGCCGGTCACGGTCAGCGAGTAGGTGGCGCTCTTGCTGCCGGAGGCCGCCGTGCCCGTCACCGTCACGGTGTAGGTGCCGGGCGCCGTGCTCGCCGAGGTGCTGATGGTGAGCGTCGAGGAACCGCCCGAGGTGACGGTGGCCGGGCTGAACGAGGCGGTCGCCCCGGACGGCAGCCCGCTCGCGGAGAGGCTCACCGACTGGGCCGAGCCGTTGGTGGTGGCGGTGGCCACCGTGGCGGTCACCGAGCCGCCCGGCGCGGTCGAGCCGGAGGCCGGCGAGACCGAGACGGAGAAGTCGTTGGTCGGCGGGGTGTCGTCGTTGACGACGTAGAGCAGCTTGTTCGGCGAGCCGGTGCCCGGGTTGCCCACCACGTTGTTGGTGGCGTTGTTCACCAGGTAGTCACGGACCTGCTGCGGCGTCCAGGACGGGTTGGCGCTGGCCACCAGGGCCGCCGCGCCGACCACGTGCGGCGTCGCCATCGAGGTGCCGCTGATCGTGTTGGTGGCGGAGTCACTGGTGTACCACGCCGAGGTGATCGACGAGCCGGGCGCGAAGATGTCCAGGCAGGTGCCGATGTTGGAGAACGAGGACCGGGCGTCCGTGTTGGTCGTCGAGCCGACGGTGATGCCCTCGGCGGTCCGGGCGGGCGAGGTGTTGCAGGCGTTCCCACCCGAGTCGTTGCCGGCCGCCAGGCCGTAGCTCACGCCCGAGTTGATGGAGTTCCGCACGGCGGTGTCGAGCGTGCTGTTCGCGCCGCCGCCGAGGCTCATGTTGGCCACGGCCGGCTTGACCGCGTTCTGGGTCACCCAGTCGACACCGGCGATGACGCCGGCGTTCGTGCCGCTGCCCTGGCAGTTGAGCACGCGGACGCCGACCAGCTGGACGCCCTTCGCCACCCCGTACGCCGAGCCGCCGACGGTGCCGGCGACGTGCGTGCCGTGCCCGTTGCAGTCGTCGGCCGAGCCCCCGTCGACGGCGTCGTAGCCGGAGGTGGCCCGGCCGCCGAAGTCGCTGTGGCTGAACCGGATGCCGGTGTCGATGATGTAGGCGTGCACGTTGCTCGCCGTGTTCGGGTACGTGTAGGAGCTGTCCAGCGGCAGTGCCCGCTGGTCGATCCGGTCCAGGCCCCAGGACGGTGGGTTGGTCTGGGTGCCGGCGATCGACACGGTGTGGTTCTGCTCGACGTACGCCACGGCGGGGTCCGCGGCGATCCGGGCGGCGGCCCCGGCGCCGACCCGGACCTCGAAGCCGCGCAGCGCGGCGCCGTAGGTGCGGGCCACCGTGCCGCCGTGCCGGCCGACCAGCCGTTGCGCGGTGTCACCGACGGTGGTACGGGCGACCGCGGTGTCCTTGAAGACGACGATGTAGCTGTCGGCCACGGCGGTGGCGCCGCCCGCGGCCCGGATCGTGCCGACGGGCTCGGCGGCCATGGCGGGCGTGGCGGTGGCCACCATGGCCATGGTGGCCACCCCGACGAGTAGGGACCTACGTGGAAGACCCATCTTCTACCTCCCTCCGACCGACACCCGATCATCGACGTCCGTGGCGATAATCGATGAGTGCCGATCGAGCTGAGGGTAGAGCGGTGCCATCGGGATACAAACATGTCGACTTCCCTATAACACCGGGAGGATGCCCCCTACGGGACGCCGTTACGGGAGGAACGGGGGCCGGCCCCGGATTCGCGCGCGTCGGGAACGGGCAATGCTCTCCGTCATGGAGAGTCACCTCACCGTGCTGGCGCCGCTGGCCACCGTCTGGCTCGCCGCCGGCTGGCTGGCGGACGGGATGCCCCGGCTGGACCGCGCCCGCGCCCTGCGCCGGCGTACCGGATGGGTGCTCGCCCTGACCCTGACCGGCCTGGGCCTGACGGCCGCCGTGCTGGTTGCCGGGCTCTCCAGCGCCGGCGCGACCCCGGCGGACCGGGCCGCCGCCGGCCTCACCCTCGCCGCCGCGCCCGTGCTCGTCGTCGCCGCCTGCACCGTGCGCCGGGTGCGCCGGCTGCGGGCGGGCGCGGGGGCGTTCGCCGCGGCGCCCGGGACCCCGGCCCCGCACGGCTTGCGGGCCGCCGCGGCGCACCCGCTGGTCGGGCTTCCGTTACAGGTCACGGGCCTGGCGATCCTGCCCGCGGTGGCGGCGGCGAGCGCCCCGGAACCGCTGTTCGGGCCCGGGGTGACCGGGCCGGCGATCACCGTCGGGGTGCTGGCGGTCGCCGCCATCGGCGTACGCCACGCGCTGCGGCACAGCCGCCTCGCCGAGCGGGCCGCGCCGCCCCGGTCGGCGTCACCGCGAGCGGCCGGAGCCCTGCACGTATAGCAGCTCCAGGATCGCCCGGGTCGCCTCGAACCAGCGGTCGAGCCATCCGGGCGGCGGGACGCTGCCCTTCGGCGGCAGCTCCATCAGCAGCCCGCGGAGCAACGGGTGGTCGGCCAGCGACTCGGTCGGCTCCATCGACCAGCCGCCCGGCGGGAACGACGGCTCGGTCAACGGGTTCGGATCCAGCGACGGCAGGGAGAGCGGCCCCGCCTGCTCCGGCGCGGCCGTCGTGGCCTCCCGGCCACCGACCTCCGTGTCGGTCGACACCACCTCGGTCAGGACGGTGTCCCGGCGCGCCCCGCGGTACTTGCCCCCGAAGCGCTCCGGCTTGCCCGGCCCGTTGGTGAGGTTGTCTGACCCGATCGTCGTCATCCGTCTCGCCTGCCTCGTTCGGTTGCCGATTCGTGCGGCGGGTTGTCGACCAGCGCCGTATCGAGGGGTACAACGACACGGGCCCGATGTGGCGACGGGATGTCCAGGCTTCTTCGCGGCCGGACCGGACGCGGGCACGACGATGCCCCGCCCGGCTGCCCGCCGGACGGGGACACCGCGTCACCTCCCGGTCGCGTCAGTCCCGGCCGAAGCCGCCGCCCCTGGCGCCGGCGACGAAGGCGTGCCAGTCGCCCGGGGCGAAGACCAGGGCCGGACCCGTCTTGTCCTTCGAGTCCCGCACGCCGACCGCCCCCGTCACGTACGCCACCTCCACGCAGTTGTCACAGTTCGGCCCGCTCTTCGAGCTCTTGAACCACGTTGCCTGCGTCAGGTCCACGGGGAACCCCTTGGTCGCCATTTCCACAACGGCTCCTCTGCCAGTTTCGCGATGTGTGCGATGGACTCCTCCGGACGAATGGCCGCCGCTCGGACGTGATCGAAGATGAAGCTGTACTTCTGCAGTTCGTCGCTCTTCTCCAGGAAGAGCCCACCCGTGGCGTTCTCCGCGTACACGACATCCGGATCACCGGGCTCGGGGAAGCTGAGGATCGTGAAGGTCCCGTCCATACCGGCGTGCGCCCCCACCTCGAACGGCAGGATCTGCAGCGTCACGTTCGGCAGTTCCGCCACCTCGACCAGCCGGTTGAGCTGGTCACGCATGACCGCGTCCCCACCCACCGGACGGCTCACCACCGCCTCATCGAGCACCACCCACAGATCGACCGGATCATCCTGTGTCAGCAACGACTGACGGCCGAGCCGGACACGGACACGTTGTGCGACCTGGTCAGGGGTGAAGTCCGGCCGCGCGGCGCGGATCATCGCGCTCGCGTACGCCTCGGTCTCCAGCAGGCCGGGCACCACCTGCTGCTCGTACGCGCGGATCGAGCTGGCCGCGGCCTCCAGGCCGACGTACGCGCCGACCAGCACCGTGCTGTACGGGTGCCACCAGCCCTTCTGCCGCGCCTCCCGGGCGATCTGCACCAACTCGTCGCTCTCGGCGCCCACCACCCCGTAGATCCGGAGCATGTCCCGCACGTCGCGCGGCGTCGCCGTCGTGTGACCGGTCTCGATCCGCGAGATCTTCGACGCCGAGCACTCCAACTGCTCGGCGACGACCTCGATGGTGATCCCGGCCGCCTCCCGCTGCCGCCGCAGTTCCGCGCCGAGGCGGCGGCGCCGGATGGTCGGGCTGCGCCGCTCGCTCACGGCCTCACCACCCCGTCCGCTGGTCGGAACCACCGGCTGTCGGCCTTCACCGGCCCACCTCCGCGTCGCGCGCGCCGCTGCCGTCGCCCGCCGGGGGCGCGACCGTCGAACGGCGGGCGTCGTTCGCGGCGAGGGGGTGGTGCCGGTCATCGGCCGGCCGCGACGGGCGAAACCGGATCCCAGTGTGCCGCCGATACGTGAACGGCTTCAAGCGTCGCCTGCGCGAGCCGCTCGCGTATCGGCAAAAGTCGACGTGCAACTTGCATGAAGCACGTCGCTGATGCACTCTGTGCGTATGGCACGGGTTACTCACCGTCTCCGTCCGCTCCCCCGCCGTGGTGACCCCACGGGCTACGGGACGCGCGCCGGTGGGGCCGCCCGGCCTTCGACAACCAGACCTGCCCCGGGTTGATGACCCCGCCGCTGCACGCCAGTTGGCTGTGGCGGCGGGAGCGGTACCCGGAGCAGCCGGGTGATGGTCGGGTGGCGGTTCGCCACCAGCGGGCACGGCCCGACCACCACCGCCCGCACCACCGGTCCACGAGGGCACGACCCCGTGGCCGGCCACCGAGACGTCCCCCGACCCGCTCCCGCCGGCCCGTCCGCCGGCCGACCCTCCCCAGGAGCCAATGTGCTTCCCCGCTCCGGTGACGTACTGCACGTGACTCGCGCGGCGAGTGTCCAGTTCCTCAGCCCCATCACGTTCCGGGTCATCCGGGTGCTCGACTGGCCGACCTACGACGGCTGGATCTGGCTCGACGGCTACGAGTTGAACGCTTCGGGGGACGCGGTCAACCGGCGGTCGATCTTCGTCCAGCGGGAGGGTCTGCGCCAACTGCGGGCAGCTCCCGAGCCCCGTACGCACGCCGTGCGGGCACCACGCCGGCCCGCCACCCGCACCCCGCTCCGGGTGGGCTGAGCTCCGCGATCGGCAGCCGGGGGGCGTCCCCCGCCATAGAATGAGGTACGCCCACCCCGGCAGGTTCCACCCCGCGCGTCCAGGACCCCGAACCTGGGATGGCCATGGTCAATCAGTCCGCCGCGCGGCGGCACCACCGCTCCCGCATCGCCTACGCCTTCGGAATCCTGGCGCTGATCGGCGCCGCCACGACACTGGTGGTCGTGGTCCGCGACCCCGCCCTGTCGTCCACCACCCGGCTGACCACCCCGGTCCCCGCACCGGAGATCACCGTGGCCGACGACCCGTCGGACGGCGACGACGGGCAGGACGCCTCCGACTCCCCGTACTCCCCGGACGGAGCGGGCACACTCGGCGCCGCCGACGAGCCCGGGACCGCGGTCGGGACCGACGTGCCGGTCGGATCGTCAGGCGGCACCGCCGAGGCCGCCCGACAGTCGCCGGACGACGTCCACCGTTCCCTCTTCTGGTCCGGGGTCTTCGGTCTGGCCATCTCGCTGGCCGGGCTCGGCCTGGTCGGAACCAGACGCCGGATGTGGTGATCCGGCCGGCCACCACTCGTTCGTGCACCACCCGGAGCGGTGACGGTCCCGGGCAGCCCGGTCAGCGGCGGCTCACCTGGTGGCGGTCGGCCCGGCCGTCGTCGGCGTGGGTTCGCCGCCGGACGGCGAGGGCGCGCCACGGGACACCACCAGGGTGACCTCCTCCCCGTCGGGGACGAGTTCCCCGGCCTCCGGGTCGGTGCGGATCACGGTGCCCTCGGGGCGGTCGGACTCCTGGTACTCCACCCGGTGACCCAGCCCGAGGTCGTCCAGGATCGCCTGCGCCGTCGCCAGCGGCAGGTTCACCACGGGCGGCATCGGCACCTGTGCCGCCGCCGAGGTGGTCGGCGGCGCGGAGGGCGAGGGGGTGGTCGGGACGGCCGAGGTCGGCGCGGGAGTCGTCGGCGACGCGCGGGTGACCGACGGGGAGGGCGACAGGCCCGGGACGGCCGGTTCGTCGTCGTCCGCAGACTGGAGGGCCAGCCACAGCCCGACCCCGAGCAGGCCGAGCAGCAGCAGCACGACCACCCCCCACAGGATCGGCAGCCACCAGCGCCGGCCGCCGGGCTCCTCGGCGTACCACTCGGCGGCCTCGCGGGGATCCGCCGGCCGGGGCGGCGGCACCTCCGCGCGCCCGGACCAGGCCGCCGGGCCGGACCGCTCGGGCGGCATGGCGGCCGTACGGTCCAGCGGGGCGGCGCGGTCGACGGGCATCGACCGGGTGGCGTCGCCCCCGGCGGGCGGAGGGCCCTTCGGGCCGGGCAGCCGCTGGGTGCGGTCGGCCGGCTCCGGCCCGGCGGGCGCGTCGCCGGACGGGGGCAGCGGGCGGGTCCGGTCGTCGGGTCCCCCGGCGGGCGGTTCCGGGCGGTCGTCGCTCATGCCGGCACTCCGCTCCGCTGCGTGCCGACACGAGACACCACCGCACTGCGCCGATGACTCGCTCGCTGACGCTCGCTCATGCCGGCACTCCGCTCCGCTGCGTGCCGACACGAGACACCACCGCACTGCGCCGATCATTCGCTCGCTGACGCTCGCTCATCGCGCGTCCCTTCCCCGGCCCGGGCGGGCGTCGTGGCCCCTGACCGCCAACCTAGCGGTCCGGACGGCCATCGGCCGGGATCAGCGTGCCGGACGCTCCGTCACGGCGTCGGGGTGGCGGAGCCCGAGCCCGCCGGTGCCGCACCGCACCAGATCGACACCTGGTCGTTCCACCTGCCCGTGCTGTCGCCGGGCGGGTCCTGGCGGGTGACCGTGCCGGTCCGGCCCGAACCGTACTGCGGGTAGAAGCCCTCGTCGACGAGGTCGTCCCCCGCCTCGTCGCAGTCGTCGCCCACCACGTCCGGCACCGTCGCGGCCGGGGCCGGACCGCTCACGTAGAGCGTCACGGTGCGCCCCGGCCGCACCTGCGTCCCGACCGCCGGGGAGGTGCGCTCCACCGTCCGCCCCGCGCCGCCCAGGAAGACCAGTCGCCAGCCCAGCCGCCGCTCACGCAACTCGTCACGGGCGTCGGCGAAGTCCTCCCCGACCACCTCGGGAACCGTCAGGCCGGCGGGGCGGGTCGGCGCGCTCGTCCGCGCCGGCGACGACGTCGACCGCCCCGGCGTCGGGTGGGCGGCGCTCCGGGTGCCGGTGGGCGCAGCGGCCGCCGCCGCGTCCGGCGGGGTGGGTCCGTCGTTCTCGCCGGCCAGGAGCCAGCCACCCGTCGCGCCCACGGCGGCGAGCAGCACGACGACCAGCCCGCCGCCGAGCAGCGTGGTCGTCCGGCCCGCCCCGGCGTCGTCCCGCGCGCCGGCGCCCTCGCCCGTGTACCCGTCCGTCATGCCGTCCACCGCCTCGATCACCGGCGACCGTACCCGCCCCCGCCAAGCCCGACGCGGCCGCGGTCACCCCGACGGAACCGTGACGACTCGCCGCGCCGAGCACGGGACGTTACGCTCCCCGGCATGGCCAGACGTGGCTGGGGAGGATCGATCGCGGTCGCGGTCGGCGTCGCTGCCGGCACGGGCGCGGCCCAACTGGGCTTCGGCTACGGGCTGGGCATCATCAACTGGGCACCGGCGGACGCCACCGCCGGCGCGACCGCCTGGGTGGCCGGCCTCGTCTGGGCCACCTGGATCGCGGCCACCTCGACGGTCTTCGGCGCGGTGTGCGCCCAGCGGCTGCGCGACCGCGCCCCGGTGCCCGGCGGCGCCCCCGACGCCGCGACGGCGGTCGAGCCCGACGCCGGGCCCGGCGGCAGCGTCCTCCGGCACGTCGCGCTCGCCGTGGCCGCCGGGGTGGGCGCGCTGGTCACCGTGCTGCTGGTGGCCGTGCCGGCGCGGACGGCCGTGGCGGCGGACACCGGCTCGCCCCGGAACGTCGCCGCCACGTACGCGGCGGTCGGCGTCCTGGTCGGGGTGTCGACGGCCGTCTGGGCCCTGCGCTCACGGGCCGCCGCCAACAACGTGATCGCCACCGTGGGCTGGCTCTGGCTGCTCGCCGTGGTCGCCGTGCTCGACGGGGTGCTGGCCGGACGCGGGCTGGCCAGCGCCCAACTCGGCATCTGGCAGCTCAGCTCCGACGACGGACGGTTCTGGATCCGGGACTACTTCTACTGGCCCGGGGCGCTGCTGTCGCTCGGCTCCGCGCTGGTGATCGGGGCCCTGGCCGCTCGGGGCAGCGCCCGGCACGCCGACCGGCGGGTCGGGGCGGCCGCCTCGGGCGCTGCCGGTCCCCTGTTGGTCGCGATCGCATACTTCCTGGCGGTGCCGAGGGTGACCGCGATCAGCCCGGAGCAGGTGTCGGCACACCTGACCGCCCCGTACGCGGTGATCGTCGGGGTCGGCGGTTCCGTCCTGGTCGCCGCGCTCGCCCAGCGGGCCGCCCGGCGGGCCGCGGGGCGCGGCCCGGTGGCGGTGCCCCGGCAGCGCACCGGCGAGCTGACCGTCGTGCCCGGTGACCTGGTGTCGGAGGAGCACGGCGCCCCGGCCCGTGTCGACACCGGTGCCCCTCGCCCGACGTCCGACGTTCCGGAGCGGGCCGGGGAACCGGCCGCGCCGACCGGGGAACCCGCCGCACCGGCTTCCGGGGCGGACCCGGCGGTGCCGACGTCCGACGGGCAGCCCGTCGCGTCCCTGGACCCCGACGCGGAGGATCGCGGGCCCGACGGCGGCCGTCCCCGCTCCGGCCACCGCACCCGCTGAGGGAGTGCGGGCGGACCTCACGGGTGCCGGGCAGCGGTGCCACCACCGGGCCGCCCGGGTCCCGCCACGGCGGGTCGGTCAGTCGACCGGCCAGGTGTGCACGGGCTCGTTGCCGCGTTGCAGTTCGGCGTAGCGCTGCACCATGTGGTGCAGGGCGGCGTCCCGGTCCATGCCCCGGTGCCGCTCGGCCGCCCAGACCGCCTCGGTCTGCCAGACGGCGCCGTTGCGGCCCGTCCGGCAGCGCTGCTCGATGATGCCGAGCAGCCGGTCGCGTTCGGCCGGCGCCACCCCGAACCGGTCCAGCCCGGCGGCGGCCTTGGGCAGCAGGACGTCCAGGACCAGCTTGGTCACCGGCACCTCGCCGAGGCGGGGCCAGTGCAGGACGGCGTCCATGCCGCGCCGGGCGGCGGCGTGGAAGTTCTCCTCCGCCGAGCTGAAGGTGAGCTGGCTCCAGATCGGCCGGTCCGCCTCGGCCAGCCCCCGGGCCAGGCCGAAGTAGAAGGCGGCGTTGGCCAGCATGTCGACCACGGTCGGGCCGGCCGGCAGCACCCGGTTCTCTACCCGCAGGTGCGGGCGGCCGTTCATGATGTCGTAGACCGGCCGGTTCCACCGGTAGACGGTGCCGTTGTGCAGGCGCAGCTCGCCCAGCTCCGGTACGCCGCCGCCGTGCAGCACCTCGACCGGGTCCTCGTCCTCGCAGATCGGCAGCAGCGGCGGGAAGTAGCGGACGTTCTCCTCGAACAGGTCGAAGATCGAGGTGATCCAGCGTTCCCCGAACCAGACCCGAGGGCGTACGCCCTGGGCCTTCAGCTCGTCCGGCCGGGTGTCGGTGGCCTGCTCGAACAGGGCGATCCGGGTCTCCGCCCAGAGTTGCCGGCCGTAGAGGAACGGCGAGTTCGCTCCCACGGCCACCTGCACGCCGGCGATGGCCTGGGAGGCGTTCCAGTAGTCGGCGAAGCTGTCCGGAGCGACCTGGAGGTGGAACTGGAGGCTGGTGCAGGCGGCTTCGGGGGCGATCGAGTCGGTGTGGGTCTGCAACCGCTCGACACCCCGGATGTCGAGTTCGATGTCCTCGCCGCGAGCGCCGACGATCTGGTCGTTGAGCACCCGGTAGCGCTCGTTGGTGGAGAGGTTGTCCACCACCAGGTGCCGCTCGGTGAGGGTCGGCAGGATGCCGACCAGGACGATCTTCGCGTCCGACCGGGTCGCCCGCTCGTCGGCCCGGGTGAGGCTGCTGCGCAGGTCCCGCTCGTAGTCGGCGAAGCCCGACCCCTCGATCAGCCGGGGTGGCGCGTTCAGTTCCAGGTTGAACTGCCCCAGCTCGGTCTGGAAGAGCGGGTCGGCGATGTCGGCGAGGATCTGGTCGTTGCGCATCGCCGGCTCGGCGGACGAGTCGACCAGGTTCAGCTCGATCTCCAGCCCGGTCATGGGGCGGTCGGCGTCGAAGCCGAAGTCGTCCAGCATCAGGGCGAAGACGTCCAGGCACCGCCGGACCTTCTGCCGGTAACGGACCCGGTCCTCCCGGGAGAAGGCGCCCTGCTCGACGTCCCTGCCCATGTTTCCTCCCGGCGCGAGGCGCAGTCGGGACCACGCCGGGCCCGGAATGCGCGTGGTGAACCATCACGGTAAGAGCGCCGACCTCGCCGGGACCAGAGGCGGAACCCGGCTGTCCAGCGGCCGGGACGGCCGCAACCGGCCGGCAAGCACGCTCCCGGCGGCATCTCTACCCAGCCCGTACGGGCCGCTACGCGGACCGGGCCGCGAATGAGTCGTGACAAATCGCACCGGCCGGGCTCTTGCCCGTGGACACACGTCGGGCCCGCGCCGTGGTGCGGCGCGGGCCCGGCTGCGGTACGGCGGATCAGGCCTGGCGGACGGCCTCGCCCTCGATCTCGATCTTGATCTTCTTGCCGACCAGCACGCCGCCGGTCTCCAGGGCGACGTTCCAGGTCAGGCCGAACTCCTCGCGGTCGATCTCGGTCGAGGCGGAGAAGCCGAAGATGTCCTGACCGAACGGGCTGCGGCCGACGCCCTCGAACTCGACCTCCAGGTCGACCGGGCGGGTGACGCCCTTGACCGTCAGCTCGCCCGAGAGGACGAACTCGTTGCCGTCGCGGGACTTGACGCCGGTGCTGCGGTACTCCAGCGTCGGGAACGCCTCGGCGTCCAGGAACTCCGGGCTGCGCAGGTGCGCGTCCCGGTCGGCCTGGTTGGTGTTGATGCTGGCGGCCTGGATGGTCGCGGTCACCGAGGACTGCAGCGGGTCGTCGGCGACGGTGATGGTGGCGGAGGCGTCCGCGAATTCACCGCGTACCTTGCTGACCATCATGTGCCGGGCGACGAAGCCCACGCGCTTGTGCGCCGCGTCCAGCGCGTAGGTGCCGGCGCTCGGGATGGTGAGGCCGTCCCAGTCGCGGGTAACCGGTGCGGTGCTGCTGGTCATGGAAACTGCCCTCCGTGGAAGCTTGATTGAGTTGCTCAACGACTGCTTCAGCAACTATAGAGCCAGCAATATTCCTTGTGTCAAGTACTGCTAGGATGAACAGGTGAACCAGAACGCGTTCGACGATCCCCGGATCACCGCCGTCGGCCTGCTCTACGAGGCGCACGCCGGGCTGTCGGCCCGGTTCGCCGCCCAGTTCGAGGAGCACGGCCTCTCGCCCGTCGAGTTCGAGGTGCTGACCCGGCTCGCCCGCTCGCCGGGCAACCAGCTGCGGATGACCGACCTGGCCGCGCAGACCTCCCTCTCCACGAGCGGGGTCACCCGGGTGGTCGACCGGATGGAGCGCGACGGCCTGCTCACCCGGCGCGCCTGCCCCTCCGACCGGCGCAGCTCGTACGCGGTGGTCACGGCCGCCGGCATGCAGCGGCTCGACGAGACCATGCCCGGGCACCTGCGGATCATCGAGCAGTGGTTCACCGGCCAGCTCGAGCCGGCGGCGCTGGACGCCCTGCTCGACGGCCTGCGCCGGGTGCGGGACGCCGTCCACCCGGGCGCCACCGCCGGGAGCAGCGAGTCGGCCCCGACCGGGGACGGCGCGACCGCCCCGGCCTGACCGGTCGATCAGGGCGCTACCGGGCACCGGCAGAAAGAGCGGCAGAAGTGCCGCGCCCACGGGAGATAGTCGATCAAACCGGACGGAGTCGCGAGCGCGCGGTGGCTAGTCTTCGGGCAGTGGGGACGCACCGGGGGGTGACGGCGCGGGCGACGAGCGAGGGGTAGCAAGAGGGGCTTCGTCGCCCGCGCCACCCCCGGCCCGCTCCGCGGGGCACACCCACTCCCGGCCACGGCGCGGCCAGCCGTGGCCGGTCTACGTGGTCGCGGGGCCGCCGCCGCGCCGGCCCGCCGTCAGCGCGTAGAGCAGTTCCTCCTCCTGCGGCAGCAGTCGGATGCCGCTGCGTCGGCAGGCCCGGTCGAGGCGGTCCAGCACGGTGGGGTCCGCCGTGCTCGCGGCCAGTCCCACCAACGCCTCCACCACGTCGCGCCGGTTCTGGCCCTCGGCGCCGGCCTCCGCGGCGGCGGCGTACCATTCCGCCGCCAGCTCGCGATCGCCCCGGCGCAGGGCCAGGTTCCCCTCGATCAACGCGCAGATCCCGTCCTCGGGGCGTGTCCCGCGCACCGGCGCCCGGCGGGCACCCCCGGGCCACCCGGCCTCCCCGAGACGCGGCGACACCGGGGTCGCGGTCGGGCGCAGCGCGGCCAGCACCTCGGCCGCCTCGGTGGGGCGCCCGTCCCGGGCCAGCGCCAGGCCCACGGTGCCGAGCACCCGGTGACGGTGGCCGGGGTCGCCGAGGTCGGCCAGCGCCGCCAGCACCCGCCGGCCCTGGTCGACGGCGTCGGCGTACCGGCCCTCCAGGCGGGACACCTCGGCGAGGTTGGCCCGCGCGAGCACCCGCAGCCACTGCTCCCCGCACTGGGCGGCGAGCCGGTCGACCGCTGCCAGCCGGCGGCGGGCCGCCGCGAGGTCGCCGACCCGGATGTCGTGCCAGGCGAGGTTGTTCTGCGCCACCGCCATGTCCCGGACCCGGCCGCCCCGGCCGGCCAGCGCGAGCACCGCCTCGGCCTGCTCCCGCGCCTCGTCGTGTCGGCCGACGGCGACCAGCAGCGCGCAGAGCACCGCCCGTGCCTCCACCTCCCCGGTGACGTCGCCGGCGTCCCGGAACGCGGCCAGCGCCGCCAACGCCGCCGGCACCTCCTCGGCCCCGGCGCCGTGCTCGGCGGCGAGCCGGGCCACCCCCAGGGACGCCCAGGCCCGCAGCACCGGGTCGGCGTCGGCGGTACGCGGATCCGCCAGCAGCCGGCGCAGCCACTGCCGGCCGGGGACGTCCCGCCCCCGGAAGCGCCACCACCGGGACAGCGCCGCCGCCAACCGGAGCGCCGTCAACGGGTCGTCGACGGCGGCGTGCGCCAGGGCGGAGCTGATGTCGCCGCTCACCTCGTCCAGCCGGTGCACCGCGGCCGGCAGATCGGTGCCCGCCAGCTCCGGCGCGGTCCGGGCCACCAGGCGCGCGACGACCCGGGCGTGCCGACGCCGGATCGCGGTCAGCTCGCCGGCGCCGGTGGCCTGCTCGGCGGCGAAGTCCCGTACGGCGTCGAGCAGGCGGAACCGGAACGGCCCGGTGCCCCGGACGCTCAGCAGGCCGAGTTCCAGGAACCGGTCCAGCAGCGGAACCGGGTCCACCGCGACCGTGCCGTCCCGGTCGGCGTCGTCGGCGAGCACCTCCTCGGCCAGCTCGACCGACCAGCGGTTGCCGAAGGCGGCGAGCCGGCGCAACGCGGCCCGCTCGGCGGGGGCGAGGAGGCGGTAGCTGGTGGCCACCGCGTCCCGCAGCGTCTCGGCCACCGCCGCCCGGGGGCCCTCCACGCGGCTCGGCTCCGCCGTGTCCCAGCCCGGACGCTCGGCCGCCCCCGACGAGGTGGCCAGGTCGAGGACGCGGTCCCCGTACCGGTCGAGCAGCGCGTTGAGGTCGAGGATCCGGCCCCGGGCCGCCATCAGCTCGATGGCCAGCGGCAGGCCGCCGAGGCGGCGTACCAGCGCGGCCAGGGCGGGCAGCTCGGCCGGGCCGGGCGGCTCCCGGCGGACCTGGGCGAGCCGGGCGGTGAACAGCGCCACCGCGGGGTAGTCGGCCAGCGCCGACGGGCCGGCCCGCTCGCTCCCCGGCGGGGGTACGTCGAGCGGGGAGACCGGCCACACCCGCTCCCCGGGCAGGCCCACCGGGTGCCGGCCGGTGACCAGCACCCGCAGCGACGGCACCGCGCCGGCGAGCCGGTGCACCGTCTCGGCGACGGCATCGGGCGCCCGCTCGGCCGCGTCCACGAGCAGCAGCGCCGGCCGGCCGTCGAGTCGGGCGGCCAGCTCGGGCATCCGGCCGACCCCGAAGACGGCCACGGAGGCGGCGAGCACGTCGGCGGCGTCGGAGCCCTCGCCGATGAGCACACCGGCCGCCCCGCCGGGGTACTGGTCGACGACCGCGTGGGCCACCGACAGGGCGAGCGCGGTCTTGCCGACGCCGGCCAGCCCGACCAGGCTCACCAGCCGGGGACCGCGCCCGTCGGTGAGCAGCCCGACCAGCTCGGCGAGGTCGGTGTCCCGGCCGATCAGCGCGACCGGGAGCGGGAGCGCGACCGGCGTACCGACGTGGTGGTCGGCGTCGAGGCGGGCCGGCGGCGCGCCGACCGGGGCGACCGGCGGCGCGGCCGGCGCCTGCCCCCGGGCGGCGGCGAGGAACGCCGACCGGGCGGCACCGGTCAGCTCCAGCGCGCCGACGAGCAGCTCGACGGTGGTGCGCTGCGGCCGGGACGACCGGCCCCGCTCCAGGTCACGGACGGTGCGGACACCGACGCCGGCCCGGGCCGCCAGCTCGGCCTGGGTGAGGCCGGCGGCGAGCCGGTGCCCGCGCAACAGCTCCGGCAAACCGGTAGGACCGCCCGGATGCCGCGAACGATCATGCACCGGAGTCATGGGCAGGAAGAGTACGGACGGGGTGCGACCGGCGGCAGCCGAGCGTCGCCCTGCCGACGCTGCCGTGCGGATATCCGACAGCGGGCCCGGCCGCGGGCCGGTTGACGGTGGCGCGGGACCGCGTCCGGCCGTGGGCCGGTCGACGGGGGCGCGGGGCCGGGGCCCGCCGGGGCCGGTCGCCGGAAGCGTGGGGGCCGGGCCCGACGGCGGGGGTTCGACTGCCCGACGCCGCCGGACCCGGCGACGTCACATGCCCAGGTCGCGCGCGATGATCATGCGCTGCACCTCGGACGTACCCTCGCCGATCTCCAGGATCTTGGAGTCACGCCAGAAGCGCGCCACCGGGTACTCGTTCATGAAGCCGTAGCCGCCGTGGATCTGGGTCGCCTCCCGGGCGTTGTCGACGGCGACGGTGCTGGCGTGCAGCTTGGCGATGGCGGCCTGCCGCTTGAACGGCTCGCCGGCGAGCATCCGGGCGGCGGCGTCGTAGTAGGCCAGCCGGGCCGTGTGCGCCTTCATCTCCATGTCGGCGATCTTGAACTGGATCGCCTGGTAGTTGCCGATCGGCTGGCCGAACGCCTGGCGCTCCTTCGCGTACTTGATCGACTCGTCGACGCAGCCCTGGGCGAGGCCCACGGCCAGGGCGGCGATGGCGATCCGGCCCTCGTCGAGGATGCGCAGGAACTGGGCGAAGCCCCGGCCGCGCTCGCCGAGCAGGTTGGCCGCCGGCACCCGGCAGTCGTCGAAGGTCAGCTCGTGGGTGTCCGAGGCGGTCCAGCCGACCTTGGAGTAGCCCGGCGCGACGCTGAAGCCCGGGGTGCCGGAGGGGACGATGATGGTGGACAGCTCCTTGGCGCCGTCCGGGCGGATGCCGGTGACCGCGGTGACGGTGACCAGGGCGGTGATGTCGGTGCCCGAGTTGGTGATGAACGCCTTCGAGCCGTTGATCACCCACTCGCCCGTGGCCTCGTCGAGCACCGCGCGCGTCTGCGTGCCGCCCGCGTCCGAACCGAAGCCGGGCTCCGTGAGGCCGAAGCCGGCCAGCGCCTCGCCGCTGAGCAGCTTCGGCAGCCACTGCGCCTTCTGCTCCTCGGTGCCGAAGCGGTAGATCGGCATCGCGCCCAGCGACACCGCCGCCTCCAGGGTGATCGCCACGCTGGAGTCGACCCGGGCCAGCTCCTCCAGGGCGAGGCAGAGCGCGAAGTAGTCGCCGCCCATGCCGCCGTGCTCCTCGCCGAAGGGCAGCCCGAACAGGCCCATCTTGCCCATCTGCCGGATCACCTCGTACGGGAAGGTGTGCTTCTCGTAGTGCTCCGCGATGACCGGGGCCACCACCTCGCGCGCGAATTCCCGCACGCTCTCCCGCAGCGCCTCTTGCTCCTCGGTGAGCCGGAAGTCCATGGATTCCTCCTGTGTGACGGGCCGCCGGGCGCTCGTGACGCCGGGACGGGTCGCTGGTGCGGGTCGGTCCCGCGCCGGCCGGGTGGGGCCGGCGGCGGGATCAGACCGGGGTGACGCCGTGCCGGCGCCGGGAGAAGTGCCGCTCCTTGGTACGGGCGGCGGCGAACCGGCGGGTCAGCTCGGCGCGCAGCTCGTGCGGCTCGACGATCGCGTCCACCACCAGTTCGCTGGCGAGCCGGACGATGTCGATGTCGCGCTCGTACTCCTCGCGCCTGGCGGCGACGAAGGCGGCCCGCTCGGCCTCGTCGGCGATCGCGGCGATCTTGTTGGCGTAGACCGCGTTGACCGCCGCCTCGGCGCCCATCACCGCGATCTTGGCGGTGGGCAGCGCGATCGTGGCGTCCGGCTCGAAGCCGGGCCCGGCCATCGCGTACAGGCCGGCGCCGTACGCCTTGCGGACCACCACGCAGATCTTCGGCACGGTGGCCTCGGAGATCGCGGTGATCATCTTGGCGCCGTGCCGGATGATGCCCTGCCTCTCCACCGCGCTGCCGACCATGAACCCGGGCACGTCGGAGAGGAAGAGCAGCGGCACGTTGAACGCGTCGCAGAGCTGCACGAACCGGGTCGCCTTGTCGGCCGAGTCGACGAAGAGCACCCCGCCCTTGAACATGGAGTTGTTGCCGACCACGCCGACGACCTCGCCGTTCAGCCGGCCGAAGCCGATGGTCAGCTCCTTGGCCCAGAGCGCCTGGATCTCGAAGAAGGAGCCGTCGTCGAGCAGGCCCTTGACGTACCGCCGCATGTCGAACGCCTGCCGCTCGCTCGCCGGCACCAGCGCGGCGAGGTCGGCCTTCTCCGGCGCCGGCACCGCCTCGGCGGCCGGCGGTGCCTGCGTCCAGTTGGCCGGGAGGTAGGACAGGTAGCGCTTCACCACGTCGAGCGCGTCAGCCTCGGTCTTGCAGAGGAAGTGCCCGACGCCCGACTCGGCGCAGTGGACCTTGGCCCCGCCCATCGCCTCCAGGGTGGTCTTCTCCCCGGTGACCATCTCGACCATCCGGTCGGAGCCGAGGTACATGCTGGCGTTGCCGTCGACCATCGCGACCACGTCGCAGAACGCCGGAATGTACGCCCCGCCGGCCGCGCTCGGCCCGAACAGCGCGCAGACCTGCGGGATCGAGCCGGAGGCGCGGACCTGGTTCCAGAAGATCTTCCCGGCGCCGCGTCGGCCGGGGAACAGCTCGACCTGGTCGGTGATCCGGGCACCGGCCGAGTCGACCAGGTAGACCATCGGCACGCCGGTGGAGTAGGCCCGCTCGATGATCCGGATGATCTTCTCGACGGTCCGGGCGCCCCAGCTGCCGGCCTTGACCGTGGAGTCGTTCGCCATGAGGCAGACCTGGCGGCCGTCGATGGTGGCGGTGCCGGTGACCACGCCGTCGGCCGGCAGGCCCTCGGCCATCGCGTTGGCGTAGAGGCCGTCCTCGACGAAGGAGCCCTCGTCCACCAGGAGGGCGACCCGCTCCCGGGCGAAGAGCTTGCCCTTGGCGGCGTTCGCCGCGTGGTACTTGTCCGCACCGCCGGCCCGGGCCCGCTTGCGCAGCTGCTCCAGAGCCTCACCGTCGAGCGTCACGCCGACCCCCTACCGCCGCCACCGTGGCCCGCCGCCTCGTGGGCAACCGAACCGACCTGAACGATCGTTAGGCTAGCGCATCGGCCCGCCCCCGACACCCCTCAACCCCACCCCGGCCCGTCGCGCCGCGATCTTGCACTTTTCGGCCCCGTTTTTGCGGCATTCGTGACTTATGCCAGGCGGGTGAGGGTGGGGGAGGAGGGGTGGGGTCAGGCGGGGTGGGGGGTCAGGCGGGTGCGGGGGCCGGCGCGGAGGACGCCGGAGGGGAGCTGACGGCCGACAAGGCGCTCGGCCAGCTCCGCCACCTCGATCAGGGCGGCCAGGTCGATGCCGGTGTCGATGCCCATGTCGTGCAGCATGTGCACCGCCTCCTCCGTGGCGAGGTTGCCGCTGGCGCCCGGCGCGTACGGGCAGCCGCCGAGGCCGCCGACGCTGGCGTCGAACTCGGTCACGCCCAGCTCCAGCGCGGTGAGCATGTTCGCCAGCGCGGTGCCCCGGGTGTTGTGGAAGTGCAGCAGCACGGGAATCTGGGCGTTGCGGTCGCGTACGGCGGTCAGCAGCTCCCGGACGCGGCGGGGCGTACCCATGCCGGTGGTGTCGCCGAACGCCACGCGGTCGGCGCCGTCGCGGACCACCCGGTCCACGATGGCGGCCACCCGGGTCGGGTCGGTGTCCCCCTCGTACGGGCAGCCGAAGCTGGTCGCGATGATCACCTCGGCCTGCGCGCCGGCGCCGTGCAGCAGGTCGATCAGCTCGGCGATGTCGTCCAGCGACTCCTCCGTGGAGCGGTTGACGTTGCGCCGGTTGTGCGTGTCGCTGGCGGAGACCACCACCTCGATCTCGGTGAACCCGGCGGCGAGGGCGCGCTGCGCGCCCCGGGTGTTCGGCACCAGCGCGGAGTAGCGCACCCCGTCGGCCTTCGCGGCCCGCTGCCACACCTCGTCGGCGTCGGCCATCTGCGGGATCGCCTTCGGGTGCACGAACGAGACCGCCTCGATCCGCCGCACGCCCGTGCCCGAGAGGGCGTCGAGCAGCCGCACCTTGGCGTCGGTCGGGATCGGGTCCTCGTTCTGGAGCCCGTCGCGCGGCCCGACCTCCCGGATCGACACGGAGCCTGGCAGTTCCGTCATAAGGGGTCACCTCACTGTGACGTGGTGCAGTGGTGGGTTCGTCCAGCCTCCCACCCGCACACCGCTCCCCGCGAGGGGGCGCACCGTACGCGCCGGGAGCCGCCCGATGGTCGGTCTACCGTCGTCGCCGACGGCCGTCGGAAATACTTCGGCCACCCGTGCAACCGGTCGGCCCCCCGCTGAGCACCTATCGGTGAAGGGAGCGGGATGCGCGACGAGGACGAGGAGCGGCGCCGGTTCAGCGAGTACTTCGCGGCCCGGCGTGAGCTGGTGCGGCGTACCGCCTACCTGATGTGCGGCGACTGGCACTGGGCGGAGGATCTGGCGCAGGCCGCCTTCATCCGGCTCGCCGCGAACTGGCACCGGATCCGGGACCCGCAGGCGGTGGACGCGTACGTGCGCACCTGCCTGATCCGGGCGTACCTGTCGGAGAGCCGGCGGGTGTGGCGGCGCCGCGAGCGGACCGTCGCCGAGCCGCCCGACGTGGCCGGTCCCGACGACGACGCCGAGGCGGCGGCCCGCCGGGTGGCGTTCGCCCAGGCGCTGCGGCAGGTGCCACCGCGCCAGCGGGTGACCCTGATCTGCCGGTTCTACCAGGGGCTCGACGTGGCCGAGACGGCCGCGGCGCTGAAGTGTTCCGAGGGCACGGTCAAGAGCCAGACGGCGCGCGGCCTCGCGACGCTCCGCCAACTCCTCGGCGACGCCGTTCCGAGCCTCGCCTGCGCCATGGAGGGAAGGCCATGACCGGACTGCGTGAGCTCTTCGAGGATGCCGCGGGCTCGTCGGCGCGGCCGAGCCGGCTGACGGCGGACGAGGTGTACGACGCCGGCCGACGCCGGCACCGTCGACGGCTCGCGGCGACGACCGTGGCCGGGGCCACCGCCCTCACCGTGGTCGCCGTCGCCGCCGTGAACCTGCTGGCGCCGGTACCTGCGCCGGTCGACGGGCCACCCGCCGCCGGCCGGACCGCCCCGACCGGGGACCCCGATCCGGCGTCCGGACGGCGAATCCAGTGGTCCGGTGCCGTCGACCGCAACCACCTGTACCTGTCCCTGTCGACGTGCACCGGCGGACCGTGCCAGCAGAAGCAGACCGTCGCCCTGGTGGGCTCCACGGACGGCGGCCGGACCTGGAGCGACCGGGGTACGCCGATCACCGTCAGCGCGCTGGCGGTGATCGGTCCCGACACCCTCGTCGCGGCCGTGCCCCGCAACCGGCCAGGCGCCGACCGGACCCTGCTGGCCAGCCTCGACGGCGGTCGCACCTGGGCCGCCGCCCGGTCCGCCGGTACCGCCGATGCGGTGCCGGCCGGTGGCGCACCGATCTGCTGGTCGCCGCAGGTCGGAACGCCGTGCACCCTGCACGCCGTGGATCCGGCGACCCGCACGGTGGCGCCACTGGCCGAGCAGCCGCCGCTGACGATGTGGACGGACGAGCTGCGGGTCGAGAAGTCGGCTGGTCGCCTCCGGGTCGCGGGCACCGACCCGGCGACGGGCCGTCCCGCCGTCTCGACGAGCGCGGACGCCGGCCGCAGTTGGTCCACCCACGTCTTCGCCGACGCGCCGGCCTGCCCGGAGGAGAGGTGCGAGGCGCCGCTGCTGGCGGTGACCGGGACGGCGACGACGTACGCCGCGACCACCGGCGGCGATGCCCGGGCCGTCTACCGCACCGACGGCACCGGCGAACGGTGGCAGCGGCTCACCGACGCCCACCTGCCGGACGAGCCGGCCACGAAAGGGTCGTTCGTGACCGCCGACGGCACCCACGTGCTGTTCCAGCTCGTGAACGGCCGGAACGCCGACGCCCGCCGCTACTGGGCGGCCCGGGACGGCGCGTACCAGGCGGTCGAACTCGTGGGCCTGCCGACCACCGCCGGACCGGTCCGCCGTACGCCGGACGGCTGGTTCTACGCCTCCGACGACGCCGACGGCACCCTGTACGGCTCCACCGACGGCTGGCGCTGGTCGCCGGTGACCCGCCGCTAGCACCCACACCCCCAGAGGGGCGACCCACTGCACCCCTCTTCCGCCCTGAAAGATAGGAAAACAGGTGATCCGTTCCATGCCATCCCGCCGTCGACGGTCGTGGTTCGTCGGCCTCGGGGCCACCGCGTTGGTCGTCGCGCTCGCCGCCTGCGGCGCGGAGGACCAGCCGCCGGCGGTCGCCACCGCGGGCGGCCCGGGCACCCCGCCGTCGACGTCGGCGGCCGCCACCGGAGTCGTCGCCGAGTACGTGGAGGCGCAGCGGCAGTGGGTCGCCTGCCTGCGCGAGCGGGGCTTTCAGGTGCCGGACCCGGATCCCCGGGGCAGGGTCGACCTGCGGGCGCCCGGGGTCCCGAAGAAGGGCGACCCGAAGTGGACGGAGGCCCAGAAGACCTGCGCGAAGTACAGCGTGCCGATCCCGGACGAGTTGGAGGAGAAGCCGCCGGCGCTGACCGCGGAGGAGGTCGGGCACCGGCGTGGGTACGCCAGGTGCATGCGCGAGAACGGGGTCGCGGACTTCCCCGACCCGGGCCCGGACGGCTACTGGCCGCAGGACAACGACAACGGCGGCGGCCCCACGGTCAGCGAGCAGCAGGCGGCGGCCCAGTACCGGGCCGGCCAGATCTGTGAGCCGGTGCTCCACGGTCAACCGTCGACCACGCCCGACCCGAACGCCACCGGCCGCGGGTGAGCGACCCGATGGACCCGACCGAGGTGAGCCGCCGCCGACCACGGCGGCGGCTCCGGGCCGCGGCCGGCGCCGGTCTCGTGTTGGTGACGCTCGCGCTGGCCGGCGCGGCGACCCTCGGCCTGGGTGGCCACGGCGACACCCCGACGCCGGCCCGCACCGGACCCGCCGCCACCGCCCCGATCACCCGGCAGACCCTGGTCCGGTCCGTGGCGCTGGCCGGCGAACTCGGCTACGGCGCGGCCACCCCGCTCGCCTCGCTCGCCGCCGGCACGGTGACCTGGCTACCCGAGGTGGGGGCCACGGTCCGGCGGGGCGAGGCCCTGCTGCGCGCCGACGAGCAACCGGTGGTGCTGCTGTACGGTGCCCTGCCGATGTACCGGCCGCTGACCGTCGGTGTGCGCGGCTCGGACGTGCGGCAGTTCGAACGCAACCTCGCGGCCCTCGGGTACGGCGGCTTCACCGTCGACGACACCTTCTCCGCGAGCACCACCGCCGCGGTGAAACGGTGGCAGGACGACCTCGGGATACCGGACACCGGCACGGTGGACCGGGAGCGGGTGGTCTACGCCCCCGGCGCGCTCCGCGTCTCCCAGCATCTGGTGCCCGTCGGCGCGAGCGCGACCGGCACCGTGTTGGCGTACACCGGCAGCACCCGGGTCGTGACGGTGTCCGCGGGCACCGGCGAGGCGGCCTGGGCGAAGAAGGGCACCAGGGTCACCGTGACCCTGCCGACCGGCGTCTCGATCGCCGGGAAGGTCGGGACGGTGGCCCCGCCGACCGCGCCGGCCGGCGGTCAGGGGCCGGCCGATCCGGAGCGGCCCGGCACCGGCTCGGCCACCGTCCAGGTCACCATCGCCGTCGCCGACCAGCGGGCGCTGGGCGGGCTGACCGACACACCGGTCGACGTCCGGTACGTCGCGCAGCAGCGCGAGAAGGTGCTCACCGTTCCGGTCGACGCGCTGCTCGCCCTTGCCGAGGGCGGCTACGGCGTCGAGGTCACCGGGCCCGGCGGCACCCGGATCCTGCCGGTGCGGGCGGGGCTGTTCGCCGAGGGACGGGTCGAGGTGCAGGGCGATGGCCTGGCCGAGGGGCTGCTGGTGGGGGTGCCGGGATGAGCGGGTACGTCATCGAACTGACGGGCGTCTCCCGGACCTATCCGGGCGGGGTGACCGCGCTGCGCGAGGTCGACCTG
This sequence comes from Micromonospora sp. NPDC002717, assembly GCF_040295705.1. Taxonomy (NCBI): domain Bacteria; kingdom Bacillati; phylum Actinomycetota; class Actinomycetes; order Micromonosporales; family Micromonosporaceae; genus Micromonospora; species Micromonospora sp. NPDC002717. Next base: position 647,417 of record NZ_JBEOVW010000001.1, read on the forward strand.
CGCATCGGGTACGGCGAACTGGTCGCCGTCGTCGGTCCGTCCGGCTCGGGCAAGTCGACCATGCTGCACCTGATCGGCACGCTCGACCGGCCGTCGTCCGGCTCGGTGCGGATCGACCGGCACGACGTCTCGACTCTCACCGACCGGCAACTGTCCGCCCTGCGCGGCACCCGGATCGGCTTCGTGTTCCAGCAGTTCCACCTGGCCGCCGGGATGCCGGTGCTGGACAACGTGGCCGACGGGTTGCTCTACGCGGGCGTACCGCTGCGGCAGCGACGGCGGCGCGCCGAGGCCGCGCTGCGGCGGGTCGGTCTCGGCCACCGGCTCCACCACCGGCCGCACGAGCTGTCCGGGGGCGAGCGGCAGCGGGTGGCCGTCGCCCGGGCGGTGGTCGGGGAACCGGCCGTGCTGCTCGCCGACGAGCCGACCGGCAACCTCGACTCCGCCTCCGGCACATCGGTGCTGGCGCTGCTGCACGGCCTGCACGAGCAGGGCACCACCGTCGTGGTCATCACCCATGACCAGCAGGTCGCGGCCGGCCTGCCGCGCCGGGTCGTGCTGCGGGACGGTCGGGTCGTGCACGATTCGGGCCGGACACCGGCGGTGCCGGCGTGACCGGGCGCGCCGGCGTCGGGACGCGCGGCACCAGCCCGCCGACCGCCGGTGCGGGTGGGCCCGGGAAGCTGCGGCCGGGTCGACTCTCCCCGGCCGACATCGCGCGGGTGGGCTCCGTCGGGCTTCGGACCCACCCGCTGCGGGTCACGCTCACCGCCCTGGGCATCGCCATCGGCATCGCCGCGATGCTGGCCGTGGTCGGCATCTCCACCTCCAGCCGGGCCGAGCTGGACCGGACCCTGGACCGGCTCGGCACCAACCTGCTCACCGTGACGCCAGGGAAGACCCGGGCCGGGGAGAAGGCCGTCCTGCCCGAGCAGTCGGTGGGCATGATCGCCCGGATCGGACCGGTGGAGTCGGTCGGCGCGACGGGTGCCCTCGACCGGGCCGTCTACCGCACCGACCGGGTGCCGCCCGGCCAGACGGGCAGCATCGCGGTGTTCGCCGCGCAGCGGGAACTGCTCGACACGGTCGGCGCGACGGTCGACTCCGGTTCCTGGTTCACCGCCGCGACCGCGGAGTACCCGACGGTCGTCCTGGGCGCCACCGCGGCGCGGCGGCTCGACGTGCCGAGGGTCGGGCTCCGGGTGTGGCTGGGCGGCGAGTGGTTCACCGTGGTCGGCGTGCTCGCGCCCGTGCCGCTGGCCGAGGAACTGGACTCGGCCGCACTGGTGGGCTGGCCGGCGGCGAGGTCCTATCTCCAGTTCGACGGCCGGCCGACCCGGGTCTACGTCCGCACCACGGAGAGCCAGGTCGCGGCGGTGCGCGCGGTGCTGGGACGGACCGCGAACCCGCCGGCACCGGAGGAGGTGGTCGTGTCCCGCCCCTCGGACGCGCTGGCCGCCCGGCAGGCCACCGACACCGCGCTGAACGGGCTGCTGCTCGGGCTGGGTGCCGTCGCGCTCCTGGTCGGCGGCGTCGGCATCGCCAACACGATGGTCATCTCCGTCCTGCAACGGCGGGCGGAGGTGGGGCTACGGCGGGCACTGGGCGCCACCCGGGGCCAGATCCGCGTCCAGTTCCTCGCCGAGGCGCTGCTGCTCTCCGTCCTCGGTGGGATCGGCGGCACCCTGCTCGGGGCGGGGATCACCGCGCTGTACGCGTACAGCCGGCAGTGGCCCACGGTGGTGCCGGCCTGGGCGATGGCCGGCGGCCTCGGCGCGACGGTGCTGGTCGGTACGGCCGCCGGTCTCTACCCGGCGATCCGCGCCAGCCGGCTCCCACCCACCACGGCCCTGGCCGGTCCCTGACGGAGCACGATCATGAGGTTGGCGGTGCGATCCGGGAGGGGACGCACCACCAACCTCACGATCGACCGGGTTCCCCGGCGCCGGACGCGGTCAGCGCATGCGGGAGACGATGCCGGTGTCGTAGTCGCCGGAGAGGAACTCGTCGTTCTCCAGCAGCTCGGCGAAGAAGGGCAGGTTGCACTTCGGGCCGGTCAGCTCGAAGGCGGCCACCGCGGCGCGGGCCCGCTCGATCGCCTCGGCGCGGGTGGCGCCGCTGACGATCAGCTTCGCCATCAGGCTGTCGTAGAACGGGGTGACCGTGTTGCCGGCGACGTAGCCCGAGTCGACGCGGACGCCGTCGCCGGTCGGCTCCGTCCACGCGGTGATCACGCCGGGGCCGGGCAGGAAGCGCTTCGGGTCCTCGGCGTTGATCCGCAGCTCGATGGCGTGCCCGCGCGGGGCGAGCGCGTCCGGGTCGAAGGTCGGCGCCAGTCCGGCGGCCACCCGCAACTGCTCCTCGACCAGGTCGACGCCGTAGACCAGCTCGGTGACCGGGTGCTCGACCTGGAGCCGCGTGTTCATCTCCAGGAAGAAGAACTCCTCGGACGCGGGGCCATCGCCCGTGAGGCCCCGCTCACGCGGGACCAGCAGGCACTCCACCGTGCCCGCGTTGCGGTAGCCGACCGCCTCGCCGGCGCGTACGGCGGCGGCCAGGAAGCGCTCCCGCAGCTCGGGCGAGACCGCCGGCGACGGCGACTCCTCGACCAGCTTCTGGTTGCGCCGCTGCACCGAGCACTCCCGCTCGCCGAGGGCCACCACCCGGCCGTCGGCCAGGCCGAGGATCTGCACCTCGACGTGGCGTACCCGGGGGAAGTAGCGCTCGATCAGCACCGAGCCGTCGCCGAACATCCGCTCGGCGAACGAGCGCACCTTGTCGTACTCCGTGCGGAGCGCGGCCTCGTCGTTCGCCACGCCCATGCCCATGCCGCCGCCGCCGGCCGCGGCCTTGACCATCACCGGGTAGCCGATCTCCGCCGCCGCGGCCACGGCCGCGTCCAGATCGGCCGCCGGGTCGGTGGTGCCGGGCGCGACCGGCACCCCGGCCGCCGCCATCAGGTTCCGGGCGTTGATCTTGTCGCCCATCGCGGTGATCGCGTCCGCGCCGGGCCCGACCCAGATCAGCCCGCTCGATTCGACCGTACGGGCGAAGTCGGCGTTCTCCGACAGGAAGCCGTAGCCGGGGTGGATGGCCTGCGCGCCGGTCGACTTGGCGGCGGCGAGGATGGCCTCAACGTTGCGGTAGCTCTGGGCCGGGTTCGCCGGGCCCACGCACACCGCCTCGTCGGCCTCGGCCACGAACGGCAGGCCGGCGTCGGCCTCGGAGTGCACCGCGATCGCGCGGACGCCGAGCCGCCTGGCGGTACGGATGATCCGGCGGGCGATCTCGCCCCGGTTGGCGACCAGCAGCGACTCGATCATGTTTCCTCCCAGCATCCGGGATCGGGACGGGTGCCAGGTAACCACGGCCGCCCGGTTACTGACGAGTCGCCCCCGGGACGCCCGGGGTCACCGTTCGAGGTGGGCCAGCAGGGCGGCCAGGGTGGCCGCGCGCAGCAGCTCGGCCCGGCGGCGCCGGTCCACCTCGCCGCCGAGGAACGGCGTCGAGTTCATCAGGCCGAACGCGGCGTGGGCCAGCACCCGCGCCTCGCCGTCGGGCATGCCCGGGTGCAGCGCGGTCAGCACGGTCACCCACTGCTCGACGTAGAGCCGCTGGAGCCGGCGGATCCGGCGGCGGGGCTCGTCGGGGAGACGGTCCAGCTCGTGCAGGTGCAGGGCGATCACCGCCGGGTTGGCCAGCGCGAACTCGACGTGGAAGTCGATCAGCGACTCCAGCGCGCCGCGCGGGTCGTCGGGGTGGCCGGCGGAGCGTTGCTGACCGCCGGCGAGCAGCTCCTCGCTGACCGGGATCAGCGCGGCGACCAGCATCGCCTCCTTGCCGGCGAAGTGGTGGTAGAGCGCCGGGCCGGTGACCCCCGCGGCCGCGCCGATGTCGTCCATCGAGACGCCATGGTAGCCACGGGAGGCGAAGAGGCCGACCGCGATCTCCAGGATCTCGTCCTTGCGGGACCGACGCCGGCCCGACCCCGCGGTGCCGCTCGCCCTGCGTGCCTGCTGCTCGACCGTCACCGGGCAAGCGTAGACCGAGTCGCGGGCGGCGTGGAGGCTCGGTTACCCACCGGTCGCCTCCGTCCGGGCCGGGGCACCTGGGGAAACCCGGCCCGGACGGCGCGACCGTCAGTGCTCGGGGTCGAGGTCGTACTCGGCCCGCAGGGCGGCGGCCTCGGCCGGGCGATCCAGCAGGTCCAACGCCCGGGCCAGCAGCCAGGCGGCCTGCTGCACCGGGCGGGATCCGGCCGGCAGGCCGCCGAGCACCTCGCGCAGCAGCCGCTCCGCCTCGGCCGGCCGTTCCAGCCGCAGCAGCAGCTCGCCGGTGAAGACCTCCACCTGCGCGGCCTCGCCGAACGCCTCGATCGACCGGAGCCGGGTGGGCACCCCGACCAGCCGGTCGTACGCCTCGGCCTCCCGTCCCTCCGCGGTCAGCACCCGCGCCCCGACCTCGGCCGCCAGGGCCAGCTCGTACGTCACCGGCGGCGGCTCGTCGGGCTGGCCGGCCAGCCCCGCCGCCATCGTGTCCAGCAGCTCGACGGTGCGCAGGGCCGTCGCCTCGTCGCCCGCCCAGAACTCCGCGTACGCCTGCCGGCGGCGGGCCCGGAGCTCGTCGAGCGGCAGGTCGGCCTGCCGGTACGCGGTCGCCGCCGCCGCGAACCGCCCCGCCGCCAGCGCGTCCCGGTCGGCGCCGTAGAGAATTCCGCCGGCCTCCTCCAGCACCTGCGCCCGGTGCGGGAGGTTGTCCGGTCCGTCCAGGTTCTCGGCGAGCTGGTCGAGCAGGGCGAGCGCCGGGTCGATCTCGCCCAGCCCCTCGTAGACGCCGGCCAGCAGGTGCCGGCACCGGTCCGCCTCGGCCTGCGCGCCGAGCCGGTCGAGCCCGAGCACCGCCTCCTCCGCGACCTCGGCCGCCTCGCCCAACCGGCCCGCGACCCGGTACGCGTTCGCCAACTCCCAGCGCAGGAAGGCGTCCCCCTCCGCGCCCCGCTCGACGCAGAGGGTCACCGCCTCGGCGAAGTCGTCCACCGCGTCGGCGGCCCGGCCGGCGGTCATCAGCGCCCGCGCCCGGGCGACCCGGACCGGCAGCCACGCCTCCGTCGGCGCCACCCGCAGCGCCTCGTCGCAGGCGTCGACCGCCTCGGCCGGATCGTCGGCCGTCCGGGCGTACGCCAGGCAGGCGGCGGTGACGACGTCGCCGAGACCGAGGTCACGGCCGAGGTCACGGGCCCGGTGCGCGGCGGCCCGGGCGTCCGCCTCCCGGCCGAGCTGTTCGAGCGTGTGGGCCCGGTGCAGCGCGATCCGGGCGGCCAGCCACGGATCGCCGCCCGCCTCGGCCGGCACCCGGTCGAGGGCGTCGAGCGCCTCCGCCCAGCGCTCCCGGTGCATGAGCGCCAGCGCGACCCGGTCCAGCCCGGCGACCCGCTGCCGGTCGTCGCCCCGCCGGTCCAGCGTGTCGGCGGACGCCCGGACCAGCTCCAGCCCCTCGTCCGCGCTCTCGTCGGCCATGGCCAGCAGCACGCCGAGCCGCCCGGCGACGACCTGCGCCCGCACCTCGTCACCCAGCTCCCGGTACGCCGTGATCGCCGCCCGGTGGGCCTCGACCGTGGCCGGCGCGTCCTCGTCGCCCAGCTCGGCGGCACGCAACTCCAACCGGTGGGCCGCCGTCCCCGCCGGGAGTTCCCCGGCGCCGAACCGGTCGTCCCAGGCGGCCAGCGCGGCCCGGAACGCCTCGCGGTCGTGGCGGCGCAGCCGCTCCTCGGCGAAGTCCAGCAACTCGTCGGCGCTGGCGCCGACCGGCACCGGGACGCTGGTGGCGGCTGCGGCACCCGGTGCCGGGGCGCGGTCGGCCGCGCCGGCCGGACCGGCCGTCGCCGGCCGGACGGGCCGACGGCGCAGGCTGGCCGAGAGCGGCAGGTGCGCACCCGTCGGCTCGGCGGCGAGCCGACGGGCCACCCACTCGGACTGGTACGAGGTGCCGTTGCGGGCGTCGAACCGGGCGGCCAGCGCGGTCGCGGTGCCGGTCAGCTCGGCGGCGAGCGCGGACGCCGTGATCTCCCCGGCCGGCCGGTCGCCGGCCGCCCGCCGGTAGACGGTCAGCTCGCCGGCCCGGCGCAGCGCGGCGGCGCCGGCCGCGGCGAAGTGCATGGCGGCGGCCGGCGAGGGCGCCCGGTCCAGCCAGTCCAGGTGCCGCTCGACGATCTCCACCGCGCGGGCGTCGTTCCCGGTCAACGTGCAGAACTCGACGTGGTTGCCGATGTCCCACAGGTCCGAGAGGTTGCCCCGCAGCCGGCGGTACGCCTCCCGGTGGGCGTCGCGCGCCTCCTCCCCGCGCTCCGTGCGCAGGTACGGCACCAGCAGCGCGGTGAGGATGGCCTGCGGCTGCTCGGTGCAGCTCAGCCGGCCGGCGAGGACCGGCTCCGCCAGCGCGACCGCCTCGGCGTGCCGGCCGGTGTCGGCGAGGTACTGCACCTGCGTCGTCGGGTCGCAGCCGGCGCAGTCGGACAGCTCGTCGCGGGGGGTGGTCTGCCAGAGCCGGTACCAGTGCGCGGCCGCGTCGGCGTCGCCCAGGTGGTCCGCGACCAGGAACCGGTGCTTGTGGACGGCCTGGAGGCTGTGGCCGCCTTCCCGGTAGCGGCGCTCCATGTCGTCGAGCACCGCGTAGGTGCGGTCCAGCGGCACCTCGGGGAACCGGAGCAGGCCGGTGACCATGTACTTGACGTGCCAGAGCAGCTGGTGGGCGTAGCGCGGGTGGTAGGGCTGCGGGTCGCGGTCGAACTCGGCCAGGCACCACGAGAAGGTGACGAAGGACTTGGCCGGCTCACCGCCGTAGACGTACGCGGTGGTGGCCTGCATCCGGGTCACGAAGGCCAGCTCCCGGTCGTCGCCGGCGTCCACCCGGCGCAGCAGCTGCTCGATGGCGGCGATCTGCCCCGCGCCGTACGGCATGTTGCCGACCTCGCGGAGCACCCGCCACAGGTCCTCGTCTTCGGTGCTCACACTCACTCCTGTCCCGGCACGGCCCGGCCGAGCAGGCCGAGGAAGGAACTGTTCAGCAGCGCGGCGTCGGCCGCGCGGATCGGATGGTGCCCGAGCAGCAGCGCCTGCCCGTAGAGCGCCTCCACGGCGAGCCCGGCCAGCTCCGGGTCGGTCAACGTGGTGACCCGGCGGACCAACGGGTTGCGGTGGTTGAGCACCAGTTGTGGCCGGTCCGGCGGCGCGGAGGCGGCGAGCGCGTCGAGCACCCCGCCCCACAGCTCGTCGGCCCGGTCCCGGGTCGCCGCGAGCTGGTCGTTGAACGCCGCCGACCGGCTCACCAGGTAGAGCGCCGGCAGCGAGACCGGGTCGTACGCCCGGACCACCACCTCGCAGCCGAGCCGTTCCAGGGCCCGCTGGGCGCCGGTGAGGAACGGCCGCAGGGCCATCTCGACCTGCGGGTCGAGGCTGTCGAAGCGGGTGGTCAGGTCGCTGGGCTCCAGCCGCTCGATCAGCACGGAACGGTCCACCGTGGGCAGCCGCTCGATCAGCTCCGTGTCGTAGGTGTATCCGGCGTTCACCACCGCCAGGTCCTGCGCGGCGGCGACGGCGGCGAGCTGACGGAACTCGTCCAGGCTGGCCGCGTAGCGGACCACCCCGTGCCGCTGCCGGAACTCGGCCAGGGTGAGCGTGCCGACGTTGGTGTCCATCGGCCACCACTGGTCGACCAGGCGGAGCATCTCGTCGTCGTGCAGGGCGAGCGCCTTCACCCCGAGGTGGTGCACCTGGAGGAACTCGGCGAGCCGCCGCGGGTCGTGCTTGGCGAGCCGGACCAGCCACCCGCGCACCTGGTCGCCGAGGGCCTCGCGGGTCGCCGCGAGCAGGCCGTCCTCGTAGAGCGCCTCCCGGCTGGCCGTCGGCCGCAGCTCGCTGGCGTCCACCACGCAGTGCGCGAAGAAGGCCCAGTCCGGCAGCAGCCCGTCGGCGTGCTCGGTGAGCAGCATCCGCTTGAGGTAGACCTTGTGACCGGCCCGGGACGCCGGGTTCACCGGGTTCGGCAGGATGAAGGCCGCCCCGGTCAGGCCGGCCTCCGGCACCGACAGCGGCAGCACGTCGAAGGGGTCGAAGCCGAGCGTCTCCCGGGCGTGGCGGACCAGCGCGGCCCGGTCGACCGGCGCGCCCGGGGTGGCCGGCCAGGGCGGCGGGCCGCCGGTGGTCACCACGTCGCCGACCCGGACGGTGACCGGCAGCAGCGAGCCGAAGAGCCGGGCCAGGTCGACCACCGTCGGGGTGCCGAACCACTGGTCGGCATCGCGGCGCGGCACCAGCGTCACCGTGGTGCCCGGCTCGGCCCGCCCGGCGCCGGGCGGGGCCAGCTCGACGGCGTACCGGCCGTCGGAGTGACCCGTCCAGTGCACCGTCGGGTGGTCGCCGTGCCGGGTGACCACCCGGATCTCGTCGGCCACCAGGAAGCAGGAGAGCAGGCCGATGCCGAACTGGCCGAGGAACTCGTGCCGGGAGAAGCCCAGCTCGTCGCGCTTGGAGCTGCGGCCGATGGTGGCGAGCAGCTCGTGCACCTGCGCCTCGGTGAGGCCGATGCCGGTGTCGTGCACCCGCAGCGTGCCGTCGCCGGTCAGCTCCGGAGGCTCGACGCGCACCAACGCGGGCGCGTCGGGGTCGGTCGCGCGACGCGCGGTGATCGCGTCGACGGCGTTCTGCAGCAGCTCGCGGACGTACACCCGCGGGCTGCCGTAGAGGTGGTGACTGAGCAGGTCGACCACGCCACGGAGGTCGACCTGGAAGGTGTGGTCCACGCTGGAGTGCTCCCCGGTCCGATGCCGGCGCCCACCGTACCGATGATCACCGACACGCGCGTCCCCCTTTCCCGGCGGCTTGACCCTCGACCCGGTCGACCCCCGAGGCTCGCCGTCATGACCGCATCCCCGCTCGGCCGCGACTACCGGCTGCTCTGGTCCGCCGCCGTGTCCTCGCGCCTCGGCGACGCCCTGCGTACGCCGGCACTGGCGCTGCTGGCCGCGACGCTGACCCGCGATCCCCGGGTGATCGCGGCGGTGACCGTGGCCGGGCAGCTCCCGCCGCTGCTGTTCGGCCTGCTCGGCGGCGTGTACGCGGACCGCTGGGACCGCCGCCGCACGATGGCGGCGGTGGACGGGCTGCGCGCCGTCGTGGTGGGCGGGCTGGCGGTCGCGGTCGCCCTCGACCGGGCCGGCGTCGCGGCGCTGGTGGCGGCGGCGTTCCTGCTCGCCGCGCTCGGCACCCTGTTCGACGCGGCCGCGTTCGCGATGCTGCCGTCGGTCGTGCCGCCGGCCGCCCTGTCCCACGCCAACGGCCGCCTCCAGGCCGGCACGGCGGTGGCCGGGGGCTTCCTCGGCGCCCCCGCCGCCGGCGTGCTCTTCGCCCTCGCCGCGCCCCTGCCGTTCGCCCTCGACGCCCTCACCTTCGCCGCCGCCGCCCTCCTCACCCTCGCCCTGCGCCCGACCCGCCCCCACTCTCCGCGGTCTTCGGACAGACCCGCCAGCGCACCGCAGAGCGACGACCACAACCGCAAGATCGCGGAGAGCGGGCGGGGGCGGGGGCGCGGCGGGGGGAAGGGGGCGGTGTGGCGGGAGGTCTTCGAGGGTGTGCGGTGGGTGCGCGGGGATGTGCTGCTGTGGCGGATCACCGTGCTGACCGCCGGGAGCAACCTGGCGATCAGCGGGTTGCTGGCGGTGCTGGTGCTCTACGCGCTCGACGTGCTGCGGGTGCCGCCCGCCGGGTACGGGCTGTTCGCCGCGGCGGCTGTCCTCGGCGGGCTCGCCGGGGGGCTGGGGGCGGGCAGGCTGGCCGCCCGACTCGGCACGGTGCCCGCGCTCCGCGCCGTGCTCGCCGCCCAGGCCGTCGCGCTGACCGGGCTCGCGCTGGCCCGGCACCCGCTGCCCGGCGGGCTGGCGCTGGCCGTCTTCGCGGCCGGCACCACGGTGTGGAACAGCCTGTGGGCCGCGTACGGGCAGGGTCACGTGCCGGCCCACCTGCTCGGCCGGGTGGGTTCCGCCCAGCGGATGGTCGGCCTGCTCACCGCACCGGTCGGGGCGGCGCTCGCCGGGCTGGCCGGGGCGGCGTACGGGGTCGGGCCGGTGGCGGCGGCGGTGGCCGGGGTCTTCGTGCTGGTCACCCTCGCGGCGTGGCGGGTGCTGCGACCGGCCGCGCCGGTGCCGGCCGCCGCCCCGCCCACCACCGCCGCGACAGCAGGCCGGCCAGGGCGGCACCCGTCGCATTGAGCAGCACGTCGTCGACCGAGGAGACCCGGCCGAGGTCGAGCGCGTACTGCACCGACTCGACCAGCACGGAGCCGGCCGCGCCGAGCAGGAACAGCCGGCCGACGCCGGCCAGCACGGCCAGCCGTACCGGGGCGAAGAAGCCCAGGGCGGCGAAGACCAGCAGGTTGCCGACCACCTGGACCACGGCGGTCGCCGGCGGCCCGGTCAGCAGGTCGACCAGGTCCCGCAGCGGCACCGCGTCGACCTGGCGGGGCGCGTCGCGCGGGGTGAGGATCATCCACACCCAGGGCAGGGTGCCGGCCACCGCGCCCACCTCGGCGACGCTGCGCCGCCACGCCTCCCGCGCGGTCGCGGCGTCCCGCCGGCGGCGGGCGAGCACGGCGGTGGCCAGGACCGGCAGGGGTAGCCCGGCGAGCACGGCGAGCAGGACGCCGCCCCAGTCCCGCCACACCTGTGCCATCGACGCAGACTAGCCGGGCCTCCGCTCCCGGTGGTGCGGCCGGAGGGGCGCATCGGAACCTGGTGCCGGGGGCGCCCAACCTTTTCCGGGGGCCCGTGCGTCTGCCAGGTGACGCCTCGCGCGACGGCCGGCCGGAGGGAGGGCGGATGGGACCGGCGACGACCGACGACGGACGGGACGGCTACGTCACCTTCGTCGAGTGCCACCAGCACCGGCTGCTACGCGCGGCCTACCTGGTCTGCGGCAACCGGCACCAGGCCGAGGACCTGCTCCAGGACGCGCTGCTCAAGCTCGCCCTGCGCTGGCCCACCGTGCGGCACGGCGACCCGGCCGCGTACGTGCGGGCCATCCTCTACCGCGACGCCGTCTCCTGGTGGCGGCGCCGCCGACGGGAGTGGCTGAGCGCGTACCCGCCGGAACGGGCGGCGCAGGAGGGCGACGGGGCGCTGCGGCTCGCCCTGCGCGACGCGCTCGACCACCTGCCGCCCCGGCAGCGGGCGGTGCTGGTGCTGCGCTACTTCGAGGACCTCACCGAGGCGGCCACCGCCGAGGCCCTCGGCGTCACCGTCGGCACCGTGAAGAGCCAGTGCCACGCGGCGCTGCGCCGGCTCCGCGAGGTCGCGCCGGAACTGGGCCGCGACGACGGCCTGGCGAGCGGGATGGAGGTGAAGTCGTGAAGGAAGAGGAACTGACCCGACTGCTGACCCTGGCCGCCGAGGACGTCCGGCCGGCACAGCCGGCGACGGCGGGCTGGGAACGGGCCCGGCGGGTCCGGCGCACCCGCCGCGCCGCCGGTGCCGGTGCGCTCGCGGTCGCGCTGCTCGCCGGCGGTACGGCGATCGCGCTGCGTCCCGCCGACCCGCCGCCACCGGCCGCCAGCGCGACACCGAGCCCGACCCGGCACCCCGCGCCCGTGCAGACGCCCCCGGCCGAGCTGGCCTATCCCGGTGACCCGCTGGGCCGGCTCGGCGACCCGGTCGGCGCGACGCTCTCGGCCAAGCCGGTCCGTCGGGCGCTGGCGCTGCACCAGCCGATCGACCCGCAGACCGGCGCCGAGGGGCGGATCCGGGTGCTCGGCGACGACGGCATCGTCCGCGACCTCGACGTCGTCACCCCGGCCCGGACCCGCGACGCCGAGGGCAACGAGGCGGTGCCGCTGAAGACCGGCAGCCTCTCCCGGGACGGGCGGACGGCCGCCTTCGCCCAGACCGACGAGGTGATCGTGGTCGACCTGACCACCGCGGCGGTCCGCCGGTTCCCGCTCAAGGGCTACCTGGAGCACGTCCTCTGGTCCGGCGACCGGCTGCTCGTCGGCGACGACGCCACGACGTACGAGGTGGACCCGCGCACCGGCGCCGCCCGGAAGCTGCCGGTGTCGCCCTGGAACGTGGTGACGCCCGACCCGGCCGCCCCGGACCTGCGCGACCCGGCCGACCCCGGTCGGGGCGACCGGCCGAACGTCCTGCTCGAGCTGGGCGGTACGCCGCCGAGCCTGACGCGGATCGAGTGGGGCGACGGCACGCCCCCGGGCAGCGGCACGCACCGGGGCAGCGGCCCGGTCGACTTCCGCGCGCTGCCCCCCGGCAACCTGGTCGAGGAGTTCTACGGGCGCGGCTGGCAGCGCGGCGACCTGGTGGCCCGGGCCGCCTGGATCACCATCGGCAACACGGGCTCGCTGGAGGGGGTCGCGGTGCTGAACGCCCGGACCGGCGTGGTGACCCACCTGCTGGTCCTGGGCCGGGACGTCTGGAAGGGCTGCTGCGAGGTGCTCGGCTGGGACCGCGACGGATCGGTGCTGCTCCGGCACAACCCCGGCGGGCTGCTGCGCTGGCGGCCGGACACCGTCGAGATCACCGGCGTGACGCGGAACCTGTACGGCGCGGTCTCCCTCACCGCCGGCTGAGCCCGCCGGACCGGCCGGCGCGTCAGCTCGGCAGGCCGCCGGGCTGGTCGCCCTTCACGACGGGGGCCCGGACCAGGTTGCCCCACTCGGTCCACGAGCCGTCGTAGTTGCGCACCTGCGGGTAGCCCAGCAGGTGCCGCAGCACGAACCAGGTGTGGCTCGACCGCTCGCCGATCCGGCAGTAGGCCACGATGTCGTCGTCCGGGGCGAGCCCGAGCTGGTCGGCGTAGATCGCCCGCAGCTCGTCGGGCGACTTGAACGTGCCGTCGTCGTTCGCGGCGGACTTCCACGGCTTGTTCACCGCGCCCGGGATGTGCCCGCCGCGCAGCGCGCCCTCCTGCGGGTAGTCCGGCATGTGCAGCATCTCGCCGGTGTACTCGCCCGGCGACCGGACGTCGACCAGCGGGCGACCCGCCGCGACGTGCGCCATCACCTGCTCCCGGTACGCCCGCAGCGGCGCGTCGTTGCGCTGCGGCACCGGGTAGTCGGCGCGCGGCCGGGACGGCTTGTCCCGGGTCAGCTCCCGACCCTCGGCGGCCCACTTCTGCCGCCCGCCGTCGAGCAGCCGCACGTCCGGGTGGCCGAAGAGCGAGAACACCCAGAGGGCGTACGCGGCCCACCAGTTGAAGTTGTCGCCGTAGAAGACGACCGTGTCGTCCCGGCCGATGCCCTTGGCGGCGCACAGCTCGGCGAAACTCCTCGCGTCGAGGTAGTCCCGGGTCACCTGGTCGTTCAGCTCGGTGTGCCAGTCCACCTTGACGGCGCCCGGAATGTGCCCGGTGTCGTAGAGCAGCACGTCCTCGTCGCACTCGATGACGACGAGGCCCTCGTCGCCCAGGTGATCGGCCAGCCACTCGGTGGTGACGAGCCGCTGCGGGTCCGCGTACGACTGGAGTCGGGGATCGGGATCGCTCGGCACAGACATGATCCCCAAGGTACGCCGGATCGCGGGCCGGCGGCCCGCCATCGGCAACCGGGTCGCCGGAGACGGGTGCGGGCAGCGATGCGGGGTGCGGTCAGGCGCGGCGGTGGGCGATCCGACCGGCGACCACGGTCACCAGGCAGGCGCCGTCGGCGTCGAACACGGCCAGGTCCGCGCGACCGCCCGGCACCAGCGCCGGCGGCACGGCCGCGGGCAGCGCCCGCAGGTCGCCCCGGTCCACGGCGGCCCGCAGCGCGGGATCGGCCACGTGTTCCGCCAGCACCGCGGTCACTCCCCGACGCAGCAGCGCGTGCACCCGCTCGCGCGGGGTGTCGGCGGCCGGCAGCGGGGCGTCGTGCAGCAGCCCCGGCCCGAGCGTGCCCGGCCACCGGCGGACCCGGGCCCCGGCGTACGTCCCGGTCAGCTCGGCCAGCGGCCCGACCGCGACGATCCGGTCGGCCCGGACCGCGACGGCGGCCCCGGCGGTCGGCGGGGCGTCGGGAGCGGTCCGCAGCAGCGGCGCGGTGTGCAGGGTGAGCACGGCTCAGTCCGTGACCGGGCCGAGCGACGGCCGCTTCGCGGTCACCGTGTCGCCGGACGAGCGGCCGGTGAGCCGGCGCTTGATCCACGGCGCCAGGTGCTGCCCGGCCCAGCGCAGGTCGGCGGCCCGGGCGGCCAGCCAGGGCGTCGGCGCCGGGTGCGGCGGCACCATCAGCCACTCCTCGTCGCAGCCCACGCCGAGCGCGGTCAGCACCTGCCCGGCGACCCGCCGGTGCCCGGCCGCCGAGAGGTGCAGCCGGTCGGTGCTCCACAACATCGGGTTGAGGTAGGTGTCGTCGGCGTACAGGTCGACCAGGATCGCGCCGTGCCGCTCGGCCGTCTCGCCGACGGCCCGGTTGAGCAGCTGCACCCGGGGCGCGACGAGCCGCTGACCGGGCAACCGGGCCATCACGTCGGCGAACCGGAAGAGGACCACGTCGGCGCCGCCGGAGCGCAGGCCCCGCACCACGTCGTCGAAGCGGGCCACCAGCGCGTCCGGGTCGAAGGTGCGGCGCAGCACGTCGTTGCCGCCGGCGGCGAAGCTGATCAGGTCGGGCTTCATCGCGAGCGCCGCCGGCACCTGCTCGGCCACCACGTTCGGGAAGAGCCGGCCCCGGATGGCCAGGTTCGCGTACCGGAAGTCGGGGCCGGCCTCGGCGGCCAGCCGGGTGGCCACGAGATCCGCCCAGCCCCGGTACGTGCCGTCCGGGTACGCGTCGTCCATGCCCTCGGTGAAGCTGTCTCCCACCGCCACGAAACTGCGCCAGCGCACCCGCGCCTCCCTCTGCCGCCCCGGTCGACCGCCGGCCAGTCTGTCACCGGGCCGGCAGACCCGTCACCGCGCCGACCGCCCGACGTGGCGGAGGTCCCACCGGACACGCCGGGGCCGTCGCGCCCCGTGTCGCGACGGCCCCGGCGAACGGTGGGCGCCGGGTCCGGCCGGCGCACGCGTCCGTGCCTCAGGCGCGGTGACCGATCGGGCGGCCCAGCGCCGCCGGCTCCGGGCGGCTGTTCACCTCGCCGGAGGCGCGGTGACGCCATCCCAGACGCCACCTCGATCGGACGGGGTTGCCGGTCGCCGGAAGAAATTCCGCGAACTTTTCGACGCGAAAGCGGGCCACCCCGGGGAGGGATGGCCCGCTTTCGGCAGGGCAGATCCGGCTCAGTCGGCGACGCCCAGGATCTGCTGCCCCTTCAGGGACGTCGGCTCCGGCGTCTCACTGATCTTCCGGCCGTCGCCGTTGAGCAGCACGAGCACGTTGTGGTCACCCGCGCCGACCCTGGCGACCAGCGTCCCGTCCGCCTGGAAGTACGCCTGGAGCAGCTTCCGGCCGCCGAGTTCCAGGTCGAGCTTCCTGCCGGTACGCGTGTCGAGCACCGCGTTCACGTCGAGTTCCCGCGCCACGTCGCCCGAGTCCTCGTCCGGCCCCCGCAGGCGCAACGCGATCCGGGAGCCGTCCGGGGAGAGGCTGGCGACGTCGAGACAGCTGTCGTCGGCGTTCCCGCCCACGTTCGGGATGGACCGCTGCTTCCGCCCGGACTCGTCCGTCAACATGACCCGCCCCGTCGACCCGTCGGGGAAGGCGAGCACCTTCCCGTCGGCGGACCAGAGCGGGTGGCATCCCCGCAGGTCGCCGATCCGGGTGAACTTCCCGGTCGACACCTCGACCACCCCGACCTCGGTGACCATGCTCGGTTCGGCCGAGACGACCCGCGACACGGTGACCCGCTGCGAGTCGGGCGCCCAGGACGGCGTCCAGCAGTCCGGGTCGACCAGGCTGGTGCGGTACGTCCGCTCGCCCGTGCCGTCGACGTTGGCGACCCGCAGATACGAGGACTCGTCGACCCAGGCCACCCGCTCGCCGTCCGGCGAGACGACCGCGTTGCCGATCGCCGCGATTCTCGGAACGGGGATGAGCCGGACGGGAACGGAGCCCGGTCGGAACGACCAGAGGCGTGCCGGGTCCGCACCCTGCCCACCGGGCTTCGGGCCGTAGAAGACCCGGCCGATGGTCGCGGCCGGCCCCGCCGGCTCGGAGGTCACCGTGGCCTCCGGGGAGGCGGTGGTCGTCGGCGTCACCGCGCTCGGGCTCGGGGCGAGGGTGGTCGAAGGGGTGGTGGCCGGCATGGGGGCCGGGCCGCCGTCGCGGGGCATCAGCGCGAACGCGGTGCCCGTGGCCGCGCCGAGCATCACCACGGCGGCGGCGGAGGTGGCGACGGCGCGCTGGACGCCGAGCCGACGGGAGGTACGCAGGGCCCGGTCGCGCAGGTCGACCGGGCTGACCTCGTCGGCGAGGTCGGCGAGGTCGAGCCGGAGGCGGTCGTCGTTCATCGGGCGCTTCCTTCCAGGACGTACAGCTCGGCGAGTTCCGGGGCGACGGTGCGCAGCTTGGCCAGGGCCTTGGAGGTCTGGCTCTTCACGGTGCCGACGGTGACGCCGAGCAGGTCGGCGGCCTCGGTCTCGGTGCGGTCCTCGAAGAACCGCAGGACCAGCACGGCGCGCTGCTTGGCGGAGAGCTTCTGCAACGCGGCCCGCAGGGTGAGCCGGAGCGTGGTCTGCTGGGCGTGGTCGGGGGCCGAGTCGCCTCCGCGCGGCTCGGGCATCTCGCCCGGCATCGACTCGGCGACCCGGCGGCGCCGCCACCAGGAGACCTGCAGGTGGTACATGGTCTTGCGGGTGTACGCCTCGGCGTTCCCGCTGTGGTGCAGCCGGTTCCACGAGCGGTGGGTCCGGGCCAACGCCGACTGGACGAGGTCCTCGGCGAGGTGCTGGTCGCCGGTGAGCAGGTACGCCGACCGCAGCAGCGCGGGGGTACGGGTCCGCACGAACGAGTCGAACTCACTCAGGAGAGGGTCCACACGAGCCGATCCTTGGGGGTCAGGTGGTGCAGGGTCGTGACGCCATCCCAGACGCCACCCCGATCCGGCAGGGTTGCCGCCGGCCGCGAAAATCTTCCTCGCTCGCGACAAATCGGATCGCCGACCCGTCGACGCCCGCCGTACGCTGCGCCAATGCTGCTACGCATGTCGACCCTGCTGCTCCGGACCCTGCGCGAGGACCCGGCCGACGCGGAGGTGCCGAGCCACCGGCTCCTGCTGCGGGCCGGCTACATCCGTCGCGCCGCACCGGGCGGCTACACGTGGCTGCCGCTGGGCAAGCTGGTGCTGGACCGGGTCACCGAGGTGGTCCGGCGGGAGATGACGGCGATCGGCGACCAGGAGGTGCACTTCCCGGCGCTGCTGCCGGCGGAGCCGTACCGCACGAGCGGCCGGTGGACGGAGTACGGCGACGACATCTTCACCTTCGCCGACCGGCGCGGTGCCGAGCACCTGCTCGCGCCCACCCACGAGGAGCTGGCCGCGCTGCTGGTCAAGGACCTGTTCACCTCGTACCGGGACTTCCCGGTGACGCTCTTCCAGATCCAGACGAAGTTCCGGGACGAGGCCCGGCCCCGGGCCGGCCTGCTGCGCGGGCGCGAGTTCCTGATGAAGGACGCCTACTCGTTCGACCTCGACGACGCGGGGCTGGCGGCGGCGTACGACCGGCACCGGGGCGCGTACCGGCGGATCTTCGACCGGCTCGGGCTGGAGCACACGATCGTGCGGGCGACGTCGGGGGCGATGGGCGGTTCGGCGTCGGAGGAGTTCCTGGCGGCGACGCCGGTCGGCGAGGACACCTTCGTCGGCTGCACCGCCTGCGACTACGCCGCGAACACCGAGGCGGTGACCACGCCCGCCCCGCCGGCCGGCGACCCGGACGCGCAGCCGGCGGCCCAGGTGCACGACACCCCCGAGACCCCGACCATCGCCAGCCTGGTCGAGTTGGCCAACGCCCGCCGGCTGGGCGGCCGGGACGACTGGACCGCCGCGGACACCCTGAAGAACGTGGTGCTCCGCCTGCGCCGGCCCGGCGCGGAGGAGGCCGAGCTGCTGGTGGTGGGGCTGCCCGGCGACCGCGAGGTGGACCTGAAGCGGCTCGGCGCGGCGGTCGCACCGGCCACCGTGGACGTCTTCGACGGCTGGGACGCCCACCCGGAGCTGGTCCGCGGCTACATCGGCCCGCAGGTGATGGCGAAGCTCGGCATCCGCTACCTGGTCGACCCGCGGGTGGTGCCGGGCACCGCCTGGCTGACCGGCGCGAACGAGCCGGGCCGGCACGCGACCGGGGTGGTCTGCGGCCGGGACTTCGTCCCGGACGGCACGATCGAGGCGGCCGAGGTGCGGGCCGGCGACCCCTGCCCGGCCTGCGGCACCGGTGAGCTGACCATGCGGCGGGGCATCGAGATCGGGCACATCTTCCAGCTCGGCCGCCGCTACACCGATGTCTTCGCCGTCGACGTGCTCGGCCCGGCCGGCAAGCCGGTCCGGCCGACCATGGGCTGCTACGGCATCGGGGTGTCCCGGGCGGTGGCCGCGATCGCCGAGCAGCACCACGACGAGCGGGGACTGGTCTGGCCGGCGGCGGTCGCGCCGTGCGACGTACACCTGATCGCCGCCGGGAAGGGACCGCAGCTGGAGGCGGCGCTGGAGCTCGGCGGGCGGCTCGCCGACGCCGGCCTGCGGGTGCTGGTCGACGACCGGACGCACGTCTCGGCCGGGGTGAAGTTCACCGACGCGGAGCTGGTCGGCATCCCCCGCGCCGTCGTGGTCGGTCGCCGCCTCGCCGAGGGGTACGTCGAGCTGCGCGACCGGGCCTCCGGCAAGCGCGTCGAACTGCCGGTGGACGGTCTGGCGGGGCGACTCGTCGCGGAGGTGCACCGGGAGCGCGGCGACGTGTAGCGGGCGCGCCACGGGGTACCGCAGTCCGATCGGCCGGAAGTTCTCTGGAGGCTCTCATGACCGGTTACCGGGTCAGCGACGTGATGACGAAGCAGGTCATCTACCTGCCCGCCGAGACCACCCTGGACGAGGCGGCCCGGGTGATGAAGGAGGCGGACATCGGCGACGTGGTGGTCACCGACGGTGCCACCCTCGCCGGCATGCTCACCGACCGGGACATCGTGGTGCGGGCGGTGGCCGAACGCAGCGATCCGGCCGCCACCACGATCGGCTCGATCATCACCCGGGAGGTGGTGATGATCGAGCAGCACTCGACCGCGGCCGAGGCGGCGGCCCTGATGCGGGAGCGGGGCATCCGGCGGGTGCTGGTCTGCGACGCCGATCGCAAGCTGGTCGGCATCGTCTCCCTCGGCGACCTCGCGATGCAGCTCGACCCCCAATCGGCGCTGAGCGAGATCAGCGAGCAGGCCCCGACCGTGTGAGGTGCGCGGAAGGACCCGTCGCACGCGCCGGTAGCGGACGGGGTCCTTCCGCTACCGGCGGTAGCCTCGAAGACATGTCTGCCATGCCGTCCCGGCTGTCCGAGATCGTCGACGAGTTCGCCACCGCGCCCCGCGACGTGGTGCTGGAGATGCTGCTGGAGTACGCCGACGTCGTCCCGCCGCTGCCCGCCGGCTCCACCGACCGGGAGGGCATGGAGCAGGTGCCGGAGTGCCAGACGGCGTTCTTCCTGCGCGCCCGGGTGACGCCGGAGAAGACGGTGGAGACCCTCTTCGACTGCCCGCCCGAGGCGCCCACCACGCGGGCGTTCGCCGGCATCCTCGCCGAGGGGCTGGCCGGGGCGAGCCCGGACGAGGTGCTCGCCGTCCCCGACGACCTCTACCAGCGGATGGGGCTGGCGCAGGCGATCAGTCCGCTGCGGGTGCGCGGCGGCACGGCGATCCTGGCCCGGCTGAAGCGGCAGGTCCGGGAACAGATCGGCTGACCTGGGGGTTGTCAACCGGCATGGAGATCGAGATCTACGCCGACGTGGTCTGCCCCTGGTGCTACATCGGCAAGCGTCGGCTGGAGCAGGCCCTGGAGTCGTACGACGGCGAGGTGACCGTCCGCTACCGGCCGTACCAGCTCGACCCGTCGCCGGTGACCGAGCCGCGCCCGCTGGTCGAGGCGATGGCCGCCAAGTTCGGCGGGCAGGACCGCGCCCGGCAGATGTTCGGACACGTCACCGAGGTGGCGGCGGGCGCCGGGCTGAAGCTCGACTTCGACCGCGCCGTCGCGGCGAACACCTTCGACGCGCACCGGCTGGTCTCCTGGGCCACCGACCGCGGCCGTGCCGCCGAGACGGTCGACGCGCTCTACCGCGCCCACTTCACCGACGGGGTCGACGTCGGCTCCCGGGACGCGCTGGCCGCGCTCGCGGGCGAGGTCGGCCTGGACGCGGCGGAGGCGCGCCGCTTCCTCGACTCCGACGAGCGGGTGGCCGAGGTCTCCGCCGAGCTGGCCACCGCCCGCCAGATCGGGGTGACCAGCGTGCCGACCTTCGTCCTGGCCGGCAAGTACGCGATCACCGGCGCCCAGGAACCGGAGACGCTGCTCGCCGCGCTGGCCGAGGTGGAGCGCCGCGAGTCCGCCGACTGAACCGACCCGCCCGACCGGACGCCGATGTTTCACGTGCAACGGTATCGACGCCGGTCAGCGGCTAGGCCGGCCGGGCCAGGTCCTCCACCACGCGGGCGCCGGGCAGCGCGCCGAGCGCCGGCCCCGGCAGCGCGATCTTGCTGTGCCGTACGCCGGACCCGATGATCACGTGCGGCGTGGCGACCACCCGGGAGTCGACCAGGATCGGCCACTGCTCCGGCAGGCCGATCGGGGTGATGCCGCCGTACTCCATGCCGGTCAGCTCCACCGCGTCGGCCATCGGCGCGAAACTGGCCTTGCGGACGTCGAGCGCCCGGCGGGCCACCCCGTTCACGTCGGCGCGGGTGGTGGCGAGCACGACGCAGGCCGCGTAGCGGACGACCCCCTCGCGCTTGCCGGCCACCACCACGCAGTTGGCCGACACGTCCAACCCCACCTCGTACGCGGCGCAGAAGGCGGCGGTGTCGGCCAGCTCGGCGTCGATCGGCGCCACCAGCACGTCGTCGACGTCCACCGGAGCGTCGGCGGGCCACTGCCCGATGGCGGCGGCGACCGGCGGGGCGAGCAGGTCGAGCCGGGTGCGGGCGGGTTCGGTCTTCAGCGTCCCCATCACGCCTGCGATCCTCGCACCGCTCCGCCCGCCCGCCCACCGGAGCCCGGCCCGTCCCGGGGACCGGTCACCCGGCCCGGGGACTGCCCGCCCGGCGAACGGTCACCGGGCGGTCGGACGTCGATCAACTGCCGGTGAGGAAGCCGTTCTCGCGGAGCAGCGTCCGGTCCCGCGCGGCGGCCAACTCCTCCGCCCGCTCGGCCTGGATCCGGCGCACCTCCATCTCCTCAAGGGCGTGGCGGATGGCGAGTCGGATGACGCCGTACAGGAAGACGAACCCGGCGACGTAGAGGATGACGGTGGCGACCATGGCGAACATGGCGTCACGGTAGGCCGGACGTGAACGCGCAGGCCGTTCATCTTGCGCCGGTTCCCCCGTACGTGTCGGCAAGGTGATCGGCCCAGGTCCGGGCACCC
The DNA here is from genome assembly GCF_040295705.1 of Micromonospora sp. NPDC002717. Taxonomy (NCBI): domain Bacteria; kingdom Bacillati; phylum Actinomycetota; class Actinomycetes; order Micromonosporales; family Micromonosporaceae; genus Micromonospora; species Micromonospora sp. NPDC002717. The sequence goes on from NZ_JBEOVW010000001.1 coordinate 668,947, forward strand.
TTCGGGGTCGCCTCGGTGACCAGGCCGCCGGAACGCAGGGCGCGGCCGACCTTCCCCGGGATCCGCACCGGCAGCAGCGGGCGGCGGGACCGCCGGGCGGCGTTCCAGGCCCGGACCGCCTCGTCGAAGCGGATCACCTCCGGCCCGCCGTACTCCTCGACGCCGTGCAGCGGACCGGCCGTGAGCCGCTGGACCAGCCGGCCCGCGACCTCGCCGGGGTCGACCGGCTGGGCGAGCACCGCCGGGTCGCCGATCACCGGGCCGAGCCGGCTCGCGCCGCGCAGCATGCCGTCGAGGAACTCGGGGAACTGGGTGGCCCGCAGCACCGTCCAGGGCACCGGCCCGGCCGCCACGACCTGCTCGGCGGCGAGCTTGTGCCGGTAGTAGGGGATCGGGACCCGGTCCACCCCGACGATCGAGACGTAGCCGAGGTGCCGTACGCCCGCCCGACCGGCGGCGACGACCAGCCGGCGGGTGCCGAGCACGTCGACCCGGTGGGTCTGCCGCCCCCGGTTCGGCGACGAGGCCAGGTGCAGCACGGCGTCCACGCCGACCACCGCCTCGGACAGCCCTTCCCCGGTGGCCAGGTCGACCACCACCCACTCCACCGACGGATCGGTACGCGGCCGCCGGCTCGTCGCCCGCACGCTCCAGCCCTCGTCGCGCAGCCGCGGCAGCACCACCCGCCCGAGCCGACCGCCCGCCCCGGTGACCAGCACCCGCATGGTTTCCCCCTTCTCCGGCGTCCCGCGCCCGCCGCGCGGCCACGGTGCTGACGGCGCCACCCCGACGGGCGTGACCGGCTGTGCGCCGGCTCACCCGAACAGATCGGCCACCGTCACGGCGTGACCGGCCGTGCCCCGCTCACCGGAGCAGGTCGGCCGCCGTCATCAGCACGAAGAACCCGATCACGATCTCGCTGACCACCCAGGAGTGCTGCCGGGTCCAGTCCCGGATCCGGGGCAGCACCGTCGCGGCCCGGTGCCCGAGCAGCAGCAGCGCCAGCAGGGGCAGGGCCAGCAGCGCGAGGGTGAGCAGGACGAACGGCAGCAGGTGCCACCAGGGCAGGTCGTGCCGGGCGGCGCTCGCCCCCACGGTGACCATCGTGAGGTCGTCCGACGGCATGGCCAGGAAGAGCAGCACGCCGAGCCGCAGCGCGTAGCCGGGGCCGGCCCGCTGGAGCCCACCCATCCACTTCGGCGTGCCCGCGGTGTGCCGACGCAGGAAGACGGCCGCCGCCAGGACGACCAGCAGCGCCAGCACCACCACGTCGATCCGGCTCTCGACCGCGCGACGCCCGCCCCCACCGGCCCCGACGTTGACCTTCACGGCCCGGGTGACCAGCCAGCTCGCCGTCACCCCGCCCGAGACCACGAGTCCCGCGCCGGCCAGGTAGCCCAGGGAGGCGGCACGCGGCCGGTCGGCCGAGGCGAGGAAGACCGCCGCGACCAGCTGGGTCCCGGCGACCATCACCACGGCCATCGGCAGGACGGTCAGGAAGTTCATCGCCCGCCCATCCTCCCGGCCGCGCCGTCCGTCCCGGGCCGATACGCCACATCCCCGGCCCGGACGGCGGCAAGCCGGAGCCGACGCATCCCACCGCGCATCCGGCCGGGCACCGGGCCCGGCCGGATGCGCGGTCAGCAGGACGCGGTTCAGCCGGACGCGCGAACTCCGGACGCCCCGGGCACCACCCTGCCGGCGAGCAGGACGCCCACCAGGGCCAGCCCGCTCGCCACCGCGAGCGTGCCGGCGTAGCTGCCCGGTCCCGGGGCCGCGCCGGCGGCGAGCACCGCGCCGGTGAGCGCCAGCACGGTCGCCGCGAAGAGCGAGTCGCCCAGTTGCAGGGACGAGCTGTTGCGGCCCTGCTCGCCCGGGGCGGACAGCTCCAGGGTGAGCACCGACAGCGAGGGGTAGAGCAGCCCCATGCCGAGCCCCGCGCCGGCCCAGCCGAGCACTCCGACCCACACCGGCACCGCCGGCGCGACGGCGATCGTCACCACGGCGATGCCGGCCGTGATGCAGGCCAGCCCCGCTCTCGGCAGGGTGGCCCGGGAGCGCGGCGCGGGCATCCGCCCCTGCGCCCAGGAGCCCACCGACCAGGCGAGCGCGCCGGTGGTGAGGACCAGGCCGGCCGCCGTCGGCGACAGCCCACGCTCCCGGGAGAGCATCAGCGGGATCACCACCTCGGCGCCGACGAACGCCGCCGAGGCCAGCCCACGCAGCCCGATCACCGTCGGCAGGCCCCGGCCGGCCCGCAGGAACCCGGCCGGCAGCAGCCGCGGCGCGCAGACCAGCAGACCGACCAGCGCCAGGGCCACCAGGCCGGCGGCGGTGGCGCCGCGCTGCTGGCCCCCGATGTGCAGCAGCGCGGCGCTCACCCCCGCCCCGCAGGCCCAGCCGATCCGGGCCGCCGCGCCGGCCGGCGGTCCCGTCGTCGTCGTGGCCGCGCCGATCGCGCGCAGCCCGGGGTGGACCAGCAGCACCGCCGGCACCGCCACCACCGGCACCGCCAGGAAGACCCACCGCCAGCCGAGGTGCTCCACGATCAGCCCGGCCAGCGCCGGCCCGACCAGCGACGGTACGACCCACGCGGCGGCGAACGCCGCGAAGATCCGCCGGTGCAGCGTCTCCGGGTACGCCTGCCCGACGATGACGTAGAGCGCCACCGAGAGCAGGCCGGAACCGAACCCCTGCACGATCCGGCCGGCCACCAGGGCCCCCATGGCCGTGGCACTGCCGGCGACGACCAGCCCCACCACGAACCAGACGAGCCCGTGCCACATCGGCGCCCTGGGACCCCGGGCGTCGCACCAGATGCCGGAGGCGACCATCGCGAGCACGCCGGCCGCGAACGGACCCCCGAAGGCGATCCCGTAGAGGGCCAGCCCGTCGAGGCTGCGGGCGACGGTCGGCATCGCGGTGCCCACCGCGAGCGCCTCGAACGCGAGCAGCGAGACCAGCGCGACGCTGCCGACCGTCATCGCGCGCAGCCGGGGCGCGAAGAGGCCGGCCGCGGGCGGAACCGGGACGGGCGGAGCCGCCGTGGCGGTCACCGCCGGCCTCCCGGGCGGGGCAGCCGGAGCGGCCGGTGGCGGGCGCGGACCCGGGGATCCGCCGAGCCCGCCTCGGAACGGAGCGGTTCGTTCAGCATGGGATCAGCCTCGGACCTCAACCCGTATTGAGGTCAAGGGTGACCCGGCTCTCAGGCCGCCTCCAGCGCCTCCCCGAGCCCCTTCGCCAGCCCGGACAGGTGCTGGTCGGCCAGCAGGTGGCCGGCGGTGATCACCAGCGCCAGCGGCCACTCGATGACCTGGAGCGCGGCGAGCACCCCGAGGCCCGCGTAGTAGGCGAGCTTGTCCGGCGGCGGGACGGCGACCTCCCCGAGCCCCGGGACATCCACCCGCCGGGTGAACGCCCGGATCGTCTCGTGCGCCCCGCTGAGCGGTCGCGTCAGTGTGCTCATCCCGGCCTCCCCGATGACGGTGACAGTGGATCCGGGGTTCCACCGGCGCAGCCGTCCATGCACCGCCGGTGGGGAGAAATTCCCCTGCTCGAAGGGCATAACGGACGGCCCGCCGGGAAGCCAGGGCGCCGGAGCGGAGGCGTGGGAGGCGAGATGGCGTACGGCGGGAGCAGCAGCAGCGGGGGGCCTGGCCGGCGCCTGTCCGGTCGTACGCCTCGATGACCTCGCTGGGCCGCGCCGCCGGCCGGCTCCTGCCGTCCGTCGCCGTGCCGCAGGTCGTCGGCGAGGCGTCCCGGACCGTCGGCGCCGCCGCCACCCGGCTGGCCCGCGTGGCCGGGCTGACCAAGCGTCGGGTCTGGTCCCGCCCCGGGCGGCACCACATCGAGGTGCACGGCGTCTGCCAGGACGGCGGCGACACCCTCGCCCGGCAGGTCGAGGCGGCGCTGGAGCGGATGCCGGGGGTGGAATGGGCCCGGGTCAACGCCCCGTCGGGCCGGGTGGTCGTGGCCGTCGGTACGCCGGAGCCGAGCCTGCGCGACCTCGTCGCGACCGTCGCCCGCGCGGAACGCACCTGCCCGCACGAGCCGGACCCGGAGATCCCGCCGCCGCACCCTCCCGAGGAGGGGCCGCGCACGCCGCGCACCCTCGGCGGGCTGGCCTCCGACGCCCTCGGCCTGACCATCTCCGCCGCCACGAGGATCCTGCCGTTCACGCCGGTGCCCGGGGAGGTCGCCGGGCTGCTCGGCGCGGTCGACCTGCACCCGAGGCTGCACGCGCTGGCCGACCGGGGCCTGCGCGCCGATCCGCGCGCCGACCTGCTGTTCCCGCTGGCCGAGGCGGTCGTGCAGGGACTGACCGGCGGCTGGGCCGGGATCGTGCTCGACGGCGCGCAGCGGGTGGTGCAGTGGGGTGAGGCGCGGGCCCAGCTCCGGGCCTGGGCGCAGGCGGAGCCACGGCTGACCGGGGACCCGGAGCGGGCCGTCGCCCGGACGCCGAAGGTCGAGCGTCCCCGCCCGAAGCCGGACGGCCCGGCCGAGAAGTACGTCGTCCGGATGCTCACCGCCGGCGCCGCCGCCGCGGCCGCCGCCACGCCGGTGGTGGGCCGGAAGCGGGGCGCCGCGCTGGGGCTCTCCGCGCTGCCGAAGGCTCCCGGCAGCGGCCGCGAGGGCTACGCCGCGCAGCTCGGCCGGATCCTCGCCCGGCGCGGGGTGATCGCGATGGACCGCAGCGTGCTGCGCGAGCTCGACCGGATCGACACGCTGGTGCTGGACGCGGCCGTGCTCGGCTCCGACCGGGGCGTGCTGGCGGACCTGGCGCCGCTGGACGGGGCGGACGTCGGACAGGTGGCGACACGCGCGTTCACGCTGTTCGACCCGGCCGCCCCGTGGGAGCTGCGGCGCGCCGACGGCTGGCGGCTCGGGCCGCTGGACGCGCTGGACGCCGAGGACCCGGGTGACACCACCGACAGCCGCCGGCTGCGCGAGGGCGGCGGATCCCTGCTCGGCCTGGCCGACGGCGACACCCTCGCCGCCGTGCTGCGGGTCGACCCGGAGCCCGCGCCGGGCGTGGACGCCCTGCCCACCGCCGCCCGCCAGGCCGGCCTGCGGGTGGTCGTGGCCGGCGACGACGAGCGGCGGTACGGCTTCGCCGACGCCCACCTGCCCGGCGGCGACCGGTTGGCCGAGTCGGTGCGGACGCTGCAGTTCGCCGGGGCGGTGGTGATGGTGGCCTCCGGCGACCGGGCCGCGCTCGGCGTCGCCGACTGCGGCCTGGGGATCTCCGCCCCGGAGGACCTGCCGCCCTGGGGCGCGCACCTGCTGGTCGGCACCGACCTGCGGGTGGTGGCGCTGCTGATCGAGGCGACCGGGGTGGCCCGCCGGATGACCCGGCAGAACCTCGGCGTGGCCCTGGCGGGCACGGGCCTCGGCGCGCTGGGGGCGTTCACCGCCGCACCCGAGCAGCTGCCCGGCCGCACCCTCGCCGCCGTGAACGGCGCGGCCGCGCTGGCCTTCGCGCACGGCGTCGTACGGGCGCGCCGCCTGCCCGACCGGGCGGACACCCCGGCACCGGCGGTCACCGCCTGGCACCTGATGCCGTCCTCGGCCGTCCTCGACCAGCTCGGCACCGCGCCGGGCGGGCTGGCCACAACCGAGGCCGAGCGCCGCCGGAGCGGCGGGACCGGGCAGCCCGCCGGGCCGACCGGGCTGCTGCGCGCCTTCGTCGACGAGCTGGCCAACCCACTGACGCCGGTGCTCGCCGCCGGGGCGGTGCTCTCCGCCACCTTCGGCTCGCTGGTCGACGCCGCCCTGGTCGGCGGGGTGGTCGGCGGGTCCGCGCTGCTCGGCGCGGTGCACCAGCGCAACACCGAGCGGTCGCTGGCCGAGCTGCTGTCCCGCTCGGCGGTGACCGCCCGGGTGCGCCGGGACGGCGCGGAACGGGTGCTGCCCGCCGAGGACCTGGTGCCGGGGGACGTCATCCTCCTCGAATCGGGGGACGCCGTCCCGGCCGACTGCCGGGTGCTGGAGTCGGCCGGCCTGGAGACCGACGAGTCCTCGCTCACCGGCGAGTCGCTGCCCGTCGGCAAGACCGACCAGCCGGTCGTCGCCGCGGCGGTCGCCGACCGGCGGTCGATGCTCTACGAGGGCACGACCGTCGCCGCCGGCCAGGGCACGGCGGTGGTGGTGGCGACGGGCGCGGACACCGAGGCCGGGCGGAGCCTGGCGATGGCCCGGCAGGCGCCTCCGGCGAGCGGCGTGGAGGCCCGGCTGGGCAGGCTGACCCGGGCGGCGGTCCCGCTGGCCGCCAGCTCGGCGGTGGCGGTGGCCGGCGCGGGTCTGCTGCGGGGCGTGCCGCTGGCGCAGACCGCCGCGACCGCCGCGAACCTGGCCGTCGCCTCCGTGCCGGAGGGGCTGCCGTTCCTGGTCAGCGCCGCCCAGTTGGCCGCCGCGCGGCGGCTGGCGGAGCACGGCGCGCTGGTCCGCAACCCACGCACCATCGAGGCGCTCGGCCGGGTGGACGTGCTCTGCTTCGACAAGACCGGCACGCTCACCGAGGGGCAACTGATGCTCGCCGGGGTCGGCGACGACAGCCGGTACGCCCCGGTCGACCGACTCGACGACGGTCAGCGCGCCACCCTCGCCGCCGCCCTGCGGGCCACCCCGGCCGCCGCCGACCCGCACGAGCTGGCCCAGCAGACCGACCGCGCCGTCCGCTACGGCGCCCAGGCCGCAGGGGTGGTCGAGCAGACCGGCGCGGACGGGTGGGAGGCGGTCGGCGGCCTGCCGTTCGAGCCGTCCCGCGGCTACCACGCCACGGTGGGGCGCAGCGGGGGCCTGCTGCTGCTCAGCGTGAAGGGGGCACCGGAGTCGGTGCTGCCCCGATGCTCCGCCTGGCGTACGCCGGGGGGACGCGACGAGCCGCTCGACGACAAGGGACGCGACGGGCTGCACGCGACGCTCGCCGACCGGGCCGGGGCGGGGCACCGGATCCTCGCCGTGGCCGAGTGCCGGGTCTCGTCGCCGGGCGTCACCGACGAGCAGGTGCGCGACCTGACCTTCCTCGGCTACCTGGCTCTCGCCGACGGGGTGCGGGAGAGCGCCGCCCCGGCCGTGCGCCGGATCCGCCAGGCCGGCGTGCACACCATCATGATCACCGGAGACCACCCGGCGACCGCCGAGGCGATCGCGACCACCATCAGCCATCACGACGAGCAGCGGGTGGTCACCGCGACGGAACTCGACCAGCTCGACGACGAGGCCCTCGCGGCCCGGCTGGCCGCCACGGACGTGGTGGCCCGGTGCACCCCCGCGCACAAGGTGCGCATCATCCAGGCGTTGCAGAAGTGCGGGCGTACGGTCGCGATGACCGGGGACGGCGCCAACGACGCGCCGGCGATCCGGCTGGCCGACGTGGGCATCGCGCTCGGCCAGCGGGGCACCCCGGCGGCCCGCGCGGCCGCCGACCTGGTGGTCACCGACGACCGGTTGGAGACCATCATCGCCACCCTGGTCGAGGGCCGGGCGATGTGGTCCTCGGTACGCCACGCGCTCAGCATCCTGGTCGGCGGCAACCTCGGCGAGATCGCGTTCAGCGTGCTCACCGCCGCCGCCACCGGCCGGTCGGCGCTCACCGGGCGACAGCTCCTCCTGGTCAACCTGCTCACCGACCTGGCCCCGGCGCTGGCGATCGCGATCCGGCCCCCGGCTGCGGACCACGCCGACGGCCTGCTGCGGGAGGGCCCGGACACCTCCCTCGGCGAGACGATGACCAGGGAGATCGGTTTGCGCGCGGCCGCCACCACGCTGGGCGCCACCGCCGGCTGGACGCTGGCCCGCTACACCGGGCGGCCCCGGCGGGCGGGCACGGTCGCGCTGGTGTCGCTGGTCGGCACCCAGCTCGGGCAGACCGTGCTGGCCGGCGGCACCAGCCCGGCAGTGCTCGCCTCCACCGCCGTGTCGCTCGGGGCGCTGGCGGCGGTCGTGCAGACGCCCGGGGTAAGCCAGTTCTTCGGCTGCACGCCGCTCGGCCCGGTCGGCTGGACCATCGCCACGGGCTCGGCGCTCGGCGCGACCTTCGCCAACGGCGCGCTCACCCGCCTGGTGGAACGCCTGCCGCAGTCCGGCCCGCACGGCGCGGAGCAACCCGACAGCGGCGCGGGCGACACCAGCGACGCGGGCGACGCCGGCGATACTGGTGACGCGGTGTCGTAGCGGTGACCGCCGCTTGATCCGTCGTCGGCCCTTCCCTGTCGACGCTGTCGAGCTGCCCCACCAACGGGGCTGGCCGGTCCGCCTCAGCCCGTCGGCGTCAGCCGTGGGCCCCGACCCCCGTGGGCCTCACCGGTGAACTTCACCTGAACCCGGCCGCCCGGCCCGTGGCGTCACCTGGCCGCCCCGCCCACCGGTCTCATGGACGGGGCAGCTCGACAGGACCCCGGCCGGCCGGTCAGGAGCCGTCCGGGCGCGTCGGGCAACAACCTGCGACAGGCCGATTCCCCGTACAGAGATCGCCGCCTCCCGGCCGGGGCCGGAGGCCGGCGGCGACCGGTCGTGTCGTGCGGTCGACCGCGCTCGGAGATGGCCTCGATGAGGTCACCCACGGGACGCTCGGGCAGGGAGCGGGCCACGTCGGCGACGGCCACGATGCCGACGAGCTCGTGCCCGTCGATCACCGGCAGCCGGCGTACGTCAGTCCGCCGGCTGCCAGGTGGCGGCGGCGCGGCGCAGCCGGTCGTTGATCGCGCGGCCGACGCCGACCTCCGGAACCGGCTCGACCACGATCTCGCCGACCCCGGTGGCGTCCAGTTCGTGCAGCGCGTCGAAAAGCCGCGCGGCGGCCTCGGTCAGGTCACCGGCGGCGGAGAGCACCTCCACCGCCGCCCAGTCGCCCGCCGGCGGCTCGCGGAAGGCCAGGAAGCCGCGCCGGACCCCGTCGGCTGCCGGCGGCTCCCCGCCCGACGCCAACCGCAACGGCGTACGCGGGGCGTAGTGCGCCGCCAGCGTGCCGGGCGCGACCGGCTGCCCCGAGCTGCCGGGGCGTACGGTCACCTGGCCGACGGCCTCCTCCAGCGCCTCCAGCGGCAGCGCGCCGAGCCGCAGCACCACCGGCCGCTCGCCCCGGGCGTCCACGATGGTCGACTCGATCCCGCACCGCGTCGGCCCGCCGTCGAGCACCACGTCCACGGCCGCGCCCAGGCCCCGCACCACGTGCTCGGCCCGGGTCGGGCTGAGCTGACCGAACCGGTTCGCGCTCGGCGCCGCCACCGGCACCCCGGCCTCGGCGATCAGCGCCCGCGCGTACGTGTTGTCCGGCACCCGGACCGCCATCGTCGCCAGCCCGGAGGTGACGATCGGCGGGATCGCCGCCGGCCGGTCCACGATCAGCGTGAGCGGCCCCGGCCAGAAGCGCTCGGCCAGCGTCGCCACCGCCGGCGGCACCGCCCCGACCAGCTTCTCCAGCTCGGCCGCGTCGGCGAGGTGCGTGATCAGCGGGTCGAAGCTGGGCCGCGCCTTGGCCTCGAAGATCCGGGCGGCCGCACGGGGGTCCAGCGCGTTCGCGCCGAGCCCGTAGACGGTCTCGGTGGGAAAGGCCACCAACCCGCCGGTACGCAGGACGGAGGCGGCCTCGGCAATGCCGCTGCCGGCCGAGAGCACGCGCGGGGATCCGGTCACGATCCGACGCTAACGTGCCGGGGCAGGCGGAGCGCAGGCGGCCGCCGATGTGGCTCGTTCGGTCCCGCGGCGGCACATGCCCGGTTGGATCCCTGCCCGCAGGCCGCAACCGCGCATCGCAGTTCGCACTCTGCCTATCACGGCTGTCCGGCCCGTGGGGGAAGAGTTCGAATCAGCCGGTACGCCCGGGTCGTCCGTGGTTACCTGACGACGGGTCGCGCCCCACTTCAACAGGTGTTCACGGAGATTCCATACTTGGGGTGATTTTGTTGTCAATACGGACATTGGCCCGTATCGGGGCAGCCACCATCCTGGCCGCCGCGATCGGCCTCGGATCGGCCGCACCGGCCTGGGCCGACACCACCATCAACATCGATCCGGCGGACGTCGGCACGACAGCGGCCGCGTTCGGCACCCAGAAATGCGATCCGAACCTCGGCGGCGGCCCCTTCCCGGGCGAGGACGTCTGGGTCTTCGCCCTGCCGTCTCCCAAGCAGCAGGGCACCTTCACCTCGCTGACCATCGAGTTCGCCACGGAGGGCGGCCCCGTCACGGAGACCATCACGACCACGCCCGCCGGCGACCGGGCGATCGTCGGCGACAAGGCGTGGATCAGGACGCCCGCCGGCCTGTCCTCGACCGGGGAACTGGTGAATCCGTTCGCCCTCACCAACGCGACGGCGGTGATCACGGGCACCGACGGCACCTTCGACCTGGCGCAGACCTGCCCGGCGACCGGCGGGACAGCCCGCCCGAGCCTGCCCGTGACCGACACGGGGATCTCCGGCCCGGCGCTCGGCAGGCTCGCCGCGATGGGTGGCAGCCTCGTCGCGGCCGGCCTCGTACTCCTGCTTCTCATGCGGGTGCGCCGCCGCAACGAGGCATGAGTTGAGCGTGAAACAGACCTGACCCGCGGGACCGGAACCAGGGGCATGGCCCACGACGCGATGTCGTGGGCCATGCTGGTCAGAACGCGAGCTTCTCGGTGGCCGTACCGAGCGATGATCCGACATGCACCCGCTGCGCGGTGTCCGATCCCTCCGCGAGCTGCACCGTCTTCGTCACCTTGCCGGTCAGGTCGACGACCTTCAGGCTCGGTCGTTCGGTGAGGTCCCGATCGCCGTAGTCCTTCACGATCAGGTGCCTGCTGTCGTACCAGCCCACCACCGTTCCGGCGGTCGGTACGGAGAACTCCTCTTCGACGGTGCCCGTGGCGGCGTCCACGATCTGGATCCGGTCGCTCCCGAACCGGTTGTCCAGCGCGATCCGGCTGCCATCGGGTGAGAACCCGCTGCCCTCGTCGAGCGAGCCGCCAGTGACGCGAAGAACACGGGTCCGCTTGCCCGACAGGTCGTAGAAGCCGATACCAGTCACCCGGCCCGGCTCGCTCTCGCTATCAGAGACCGAGTGGGTCAGGGCGACCCCTGTTCCGTCGGGTGTCCAAACGAAGGCCAGCCCGTTGGTGTTCTGCGTGCTGACGTCGGGCACCTCGACCTGGCGGGTGGCCAGCGTCGCGGCGTCGACGAGCAGGAAGCCAGGGCCGGGGTCGTCTTCCGCCTTCGGCCGATTGGTGATCAGGATCTGCCGACCGTCAGGCGACCAGCTGGCACCCGAGGTGTAGCCGGCGCTGCCCGGCAGCCACCGGACCTTCCCGCTCTCCCGGTTCAGCACCCCTCTCCTCGACGGATGAGCCAGGCTGTTGTCGCCCTCGTGCACCAGCACCTGGCTGCCGTCCGGGGACGGCACCACCTCGTTGAACGGGACCTTGTCGTACTCACCGGTGTCCGGGTCGAGCAACAGCGAATAGTCGTCCGCCGGCCCCGGATCTCCCGGGTTGTTGACCCCGCTGTACGCCGTCACGACGAACGGCTTGGCGGCCGGTCCCGGGCCCGTCCCGGCGGGCGACAGATCGTCGTCGGGGGCGGTCAGGACGCCGACAGCCAGCGGTACAGCGGCCAGTGCCACGGCAAACGCGGCCACGCCGGCCACCGCCAGGCGCGCGGTTCGCTGCCGGCCGGCCGTACGAATCGCGGCCTGAGCCAGGTCCGCCGGCGGGGGCGCGTCGGCGAGCTGGTCGAGCGCTTCGCGAACGGCGTTCTCGAGCTGGGTGGTCACTGGTGAACCTCCTGCGCCAGACGATGGTCAAGTTCAGGGCAGAGTGAGCGGATCCGGTCGAGGGCGCGGACAGCCTGGCTGCGTACCGTCGCCGGCTTGCAGCGCAGAATGTCGGCGATCTCCTCGTCGGGCAGGTCCTCGAGATATCGCAGCACGAGTACCGCCCGCTGTTTCGGCGCCAGGCGGTCCAGGGACGCCCGCAACGCCAGGCTCAGGTCGACTCGGCCGGTGAGGTCCGTGTCGGCCACGTCCGGAAGCTGATCGGTGAAGACCTCTCGGCCCCGCATCGGCCGGCGCCACCAGCTCACCTGCTCCCGGTACAACGCTCGGCGCAGATACGCCTCGGGGTGACCATGACGGACCTTCCCCCAGTGCCGGTACGCCCTGGCCAGCACCGTCTGCAACAGATCCTCGGCCTGCTGCCGATGACCGGTCAACGCCAGCGCGGTCCGGAACAGCGCATGCGACCGTGCCGCGACAAAGGCGGTGAAGTCCTGCCGCGTCTCAAGATCCATGGAAGCTCCCGCGTCTCATGCTCTTAACAACGCGAGATCAGCATGGCCTGCTGCTTCACCGCACCCGCAATCCTGGCCCGCTCCCTGACAGCGGTGCCGGGACCTTGGCAGCGGGCGCCGCACTAACCGTCCGTGGACCTCGTGCGGACTGTCCCCGCTACGCGGACGGGGACGGGGCCTCCGGTGGGCTGCCGGCCGCGTGTAGCGCGTCCGCGACGGCGACACCGAGCAGCACGACGGCAGCGGCGACGGCGGCGAGCAGCGGCGGGCCGAAGACCAGCGGCGGAGCCAGCAGAGCAAGAGCGGCGATACCGATGACCCGGCGCAGGGCGAGCCGGTTGAAGACGATCCGTTCCAGCCGAATGCGGCCCAACAGGAAGACCGCCGGCCCACCGAGGATGATCGCCAGCCAGGCCAACTGGGACCGCCCACCAGGATGCGCCAGCACGATTTCCGAGCCAGTCGCGGCGGCGACGATGCCGAGCACCATGAGCACATGGGCAGCGCCAGCCGTCCGGCCGGCAACCTCCCGGTTCGACGACATCGCGACGGCCTCCGCCAGCACCTGGCCGGCGCGATAGAAGTAGATCCGCCACATCAGCACGGACGAGACGAATGTGATCACCAGGGCCGCCGCCGTAGCGAGCGTGGCGGGGTGGTTGGCGTAGGTGACACCTATCGACACCACCGTCTCGCCGAGTGCGATCAGCAGCAGTTGCTGGTAGCGCTCGGGGAGGTGTCGGGTGCTGGCCATCCCCCAGCCGCTGATAGTTGGTCGGCGCATGCCGGGTACCGGCCAGCCGAGCTGCGCCACCACCAGGTCCACCGTGATGGCGATCAACCACAGGGCGACCCGGTGGTTTCCGTGCATCACCGCCCCGGCGAGCCAGATTACGCCGGAGACGCTCGCCCAGATGGCCAGGCGGGTGTAGAGCGCCCGTATCTCCTCGTGCTCCCGCAACAGCGGCCGGAGCAGCAAGGGGCGTCCAACATGCAGCAACACGTACACAACGGCGAACAAGGCGCCGCGTGCCTCGAACTCGTACGGCAGGGATGTCGCCATGATCAGCAGGCCGAACGCGCTGACCAGGACCAGCAACTGGATCCAGCGGTTGCGGCAGTCGAACCGGCTCGTGATGTACGCGGTGGTCGTCCACAGCCAGAGCAGCGGCAGGGCCAGAACCATCGTGTACGGCAGCGACAGCCACTGCTGGCGCACGTTGTTGGAGAGAAGGTCCGGCACCATCCGGCTGACGACCCCGAGCAGGGCGAAGACCAGCACCAGGTCGAAGAACAGTTCCAGGAAGTTGGCCTGCCGAGCGTCCTCTTCGCCGCGCAGGATGTCCTCAAACTGCGCCGGCTCCGATGACTGCCCCATCCGCCCATGGTCGCCGGAGGATTGTCTTGTGCGCGCCGATTTAGCCCGCTTCATCACCTGGCCGACCTCACGGCGCAGCCGTGGACCCTCGAAGCCTGGCTGACCGGGTGCCCACTATCCGGATGGTGGCAGACACCTACGGGCACGTCCTGCCCGCGCGGCCTCGGCCATCGACCGGGTCCTAGGTTAGGAGGGACGGCGTGACCGCTTGGCTGCACTCGGAACCGAGATCAACCGATGGAAGTGCTGGTGGAGCCCAGGGGACTCGAACCCCTAACCCCTGCCTTGCAAAGGCAGTGCTCTGCCAGTTGAGCTAGGGCCCCGGGGCGGACGTGCCGCCGGTGCTGGCAGTGGTCGGTGCGCTCAGCGCAGGTCGGGCGCGGTGGTCGCCTCGTGCCAGAGGGCGCGCTCGTCGCTGGAAGCCTTGATCTTCTTGGCGACCACGGCCGCCACCGCGACGACGCCGGCAAGGACCAGAAGCTTCTTGAACATTTGGGGCCTACCCTCGCGCTCGACTGCCGTCGGACGAATGTGCGGTGGGGCTAGCTGGAATCGAACCAGCGACCTCAGAGTTATCAGCTCTGCGCTCTAACCGACTGAGCTATAGCCCCGCGTAGCGACGAGCGCAACATTAACCCATCCGCCCGCCCGGCCCCAAATCGGGGGCCGCCCGGACATCGGGTGTCGCCGTCGCCCCTGAACCTACCGGAGGCGCCGCGCCCGGCCCAGGCGATTTCGCCGGCCACGCGACACCTTGCCCGGCGCCTGCTCCCCGACGCACGGAAGCCGGGGCTCCGCGCATCGGCGGTGCCCCGGCTACCCGAGGTGGATCAGTCGCGCTCGGCGAGGGTCAGCTCGATGCCCCCGACCAGGTCGGCGCAGACGTTGTAGACGAACGCCCCGAGCGTGGCGAGCGCCGTGAACAGCACGACGTTGACCAGGCCGATCAGCGCCGAGCTGAGGATCACGCCCTTGGCGGTGATCTGGAAGCCGCTGGTGCTCTGACCGCCGCCCGCGCTGACCAGGTCGGTCAGGCTGTCGTTGACGCTGGCGAACACGCCCATCGCGTCAAGGGCCAGGTAGAGCACCGAGGTGGCCACCACCACGACGATGAAGAGCACCACCGAGACGGCGAAGGCGAACTTCATCACGGACCAGGGGTCGATCCGCTTGAGGTTCAGCCGGGCCCGGCGTGGTCCGCGCGACGCGGCCGAGCTGACCGACGTACGTGCTGCGCGTACCGCCTCGCCCACACGCGCGGCCCCGACGGCGGCCGCGCCGCTGATGCCCGGCGGCAGGCCGCCGCCGCTGGCCGGCCGGCCGGCGCCGGTCGGACGGCCACCGTCCGGCTGCGGCTTGGCCGTGCCGGTGACGCGGGGCTGGGTGCCCGTGGCAGTGCCCGTGACCCGCGGCTGTGTGCCGGTGGCGCCGGTCGGCTGGCCGGCGCCGACCGTGAGCGGCTGGGTCGTCGTCGGCTTGGCGGCGGTCGCCGTGGCGGCGGGGGCCGGCTTGTCGACCCCCACCGTCTCGGTCCTGTCCGCCGCGTCCGCGTCCTCGGAGGGCTTGTCCGGCGGCGGTGTCATGCCGGGAGCCCGGGTGAATTTCGGGGCAGGCGCGTCGGCGGGGACCGTCGCCCGGCCCACGGCCGCGCGGCCGGTCGCTGGTGTGCCGCTCTTGGCGGCCTCCTCGTCGACCGGGTTGGTCGAGGTCCCCGTGTTCCCCGACTTCGCCTGTGTCTCCGTCATTCAACTAGTCCTGTTCGTCAGGCTCGTCGGCATTGCGAGCAATCGCCACGATAGTCACGCCGTCCGGAAGGTCCATCAGCTTGACCCCCATTGTGTTCCGATCACGCGTACGGCGTACAGGCTTCACCGGAGTCCGAATGACACCACCGTTACTGGTGATCGCGAACAGCTCGTCGTCCGGGTCGATCACCACCGCGCCGACCAGACCACCACGTCGCTCCGTGATCTTCGCAGTCAGCACGCCCTTACCTCCCCGGCCCTGGACCGGGTATTCCTCGATCGGGGTACGTTTCGCGTAACCACCGTTCGTGGCCACCAGGACGTCCAGCCCCTCGCGGACCACCTCCATGGCCAGCAGGACGTCGTCCTCGCTGAAGCGCATGCCGATCACGCCCGAGGTGGCCCGACCCATCGGGCGCAGCGCCTCGTCGCTCGCGTTGAACCGGATCGCCTGCGCGTTCTTGGAGACCAGCAGCAGGTCCTCCTCCGGGGCGACCAGCGCCGCCCCGACCAGCTCGTCCTCGTCGCGCAGGTTGATCGCGATGATGCCGCCGGACCGGGGGGAGTCGAACTCCTCGAGCCTCGTCTTCTTCACCAGGCCGTTCTTCGTGGCGAGCACCAGGTAGGGAGCCACCTGGTAGTTCGGGATCTCGATGATCTGTGCGATCTGCTCGTCGGCCTGGAACGCGAGCAGGTTCGCCACGTGCTGGCCCTTGGCCACCCTACTGGCCTCGGGCAGCTCGTACGCCTTGGCCCGGTAGACCCGACCCTTGTTGGTGAAGAACAGGATCCAGTCGTGGGTCGAGCAGACGAAGAAGTGGCTGACGATGTCGTCCTGCCGCAGCGTCGCCCCGCTGACGCCCTTGCCGCCGCGCCGCTGGGAGCGGTAGAGGTCGACCTTGGTCCGCTTGGCGTAGCCGGTGCGGGTGATGGTGACGACCACGTCCTCGCGGGCGATGAGGTCCTCCATCGAGACCTCGCCCTCGAACGGCACGATCTTCGTCCGCCGGTCGTCGCCCCACTTGGCGACGATCTCGCCGAGTTCCTCGGAGACGATCTTCCGCTGCCGCTCGGGCTTGGCGAGGATGTCCTTGAGGTCGGCGATCTCCAGCTCCAGCTTGGCCAGGTCGTCCAGGATCCGCTGGCGTTCCAGCGCGGCGAGCCGGCGCAGCTGCATGTCCAGGATCGCGGTCGCCTGGATCTCGTCGATCTCCAGCAGCCGGATCAGGCCCTGCCGGGCGTCCTCCACCGTGGGCGAGCGCCGGATCAGGGCGATCACCTCGTCGAGGGCGTCCAGCGCCTTGGCCAGACCGCGCAGGATGTGCGCCCGCTCCTCGGCCTTGCGCAGCCGGAACGCCGTCCGCCGGCGGATCACGTCGATCTGGTGGTCGACGTAGTAGCGGATGAACTGGGCGAGGTTGAGCGTGCGCGGCACACCGTCGACCAGCGCCAGCATGTTGGCGCCGAAGGTCTCCTGGAGCTGGGTGTGCTTGTAGAGGTTGTTCAACACCACCTTGGCGACGGCGTCGCGCTTGAGCACGAGCACGATCCGCATGCCCGTACGCCCGGAGGACTCGTCGCGGATGTCGGCGATGCCGCCGAGCTTGCCCTCCTTGATCAGCTCGGCGATCCGCTCGGCCAGGTTGTCGGGGTTGACCTGGTAGGGCAACTCGCTGACCACCAGGCAGGGGCGGCCACGCTTGTCCTCCTCGACCTCCACCACGGCGCGCATCCGGATCGACCCGCGCCCGGTGCGGTACGCGTCCTGGATCGCCTGGGTGCCGACGATGAGGCCGTGGGTGGGGAAGTCGGGGCCCTTGACGATCTCGATCAGCGCGTCGAGGGTGGTGGCCTCGTCCTCGTCCGGGTGCTCCAGGCACCACTGCACCGCCGCGCCGATCTCGCGCAGGTTGTGCGGCGGGATCTTGGTGGCCATGCCGACCGCGATGCCCTCGGAGCCGTTGACCAGCAGGTTGGGGATCCGCGACGGCAGGATGGTGGGCTCCTTGGCCCGGCCGTCGTAGTTGTCCTGCAGGTCGACGGTGTCCTCGTCGATGTCCCGCAGCATCTCCATCGCCAGCGGGTCGAGCTTGCACTCCGTGTACCGCATCGCGGCGGCCGGGTCGTTGCCGGGCGAGCCGAAGTTGCCGTTGCCGTCGACCAGCGGGTAGCGCAGCGACCAGGGCTGCGCCATGCGGACCAGCGCGTCGTAGATCGCCGAGTCGCCGTGCGGGTGGAACTGACCCATCACGTCGCCGACGACGCGGGAGCACTTCACGTAGCCGCGGTCCGGGCGGTAGCCGGAGTCGAACATGGCGTAGAGGATCTTGCGGTGGACCGGCTTGAGCCCGTCCCGGACGTCCGGCAACGCCCGCCCGACGATGACGCTCATCGCGTAGTCGAGGTAGGAGCGCTGCATCTCCACCTCGAGCCCGACCGGTTCGATGCGGTCGTGCGCGACGACGGCGCCGACCGTCTCGGGAACCTCGGGCTCGTTCGGTGTGGACTCGGGGATATCGGTCACTGTTAACCCTTATCAGACTCAGAGTCGTTTTCGTGCTGTGGATAACGGCTGTGGAAACCGGCCATGCTGTGGATAACTCTGTGGATTGCCGGGCCGACCGGTGGATGACCGGTCGGCCCGCCGAGCCCCGTCAGATGTCCAGGAACCGGACGTCCTTGGCGTTGCGCTGGATGAACGAGCGGCGAGCCTCGACGTCCTCACCCATCAGCACGCTGAACAACTCGTCGGCGGTTGCCGCGTCGTCGAGCGTGACCTGACGCAGCGTACGCGTCGCCGGGTTCATCGTGGTCTCCCACAGCTCCGGGTAGTTCATCTCGCCGAGACCCTTGAACCGCTGGATGTCGTCCGGCTTCGCGTTCGGCTTCTTCTGCTGGCGCAGCGCGATCAGCCCGTCCCGCTCCCGGTCCGAGTACGCGTACTGCGCGTCGTCGCCCCGCTTGTTCCACTTGATCTTGTAGAGCGGCGGGGCGGCCAGGTAGACGTGCCCCAGCTCGACCAGCGGGCGCATGAAGCGGAAGAGCAGGGTGAGCAGCAGCGTCTGGATGTGCTGGCCGTCGACGTCCGCGTCGGCCATCAGCACGATCTTGTGGTAGCGCAGCTTCTCGATGTCGAAGTCGTCGTGGATACCGGTGCCCAGCGCGGTGATCAGCGCCTGGACCTCGTTGTTCTTCAGCACCCGGTCGATCCGGGCCTTCTCCACGTTGAGGATCTTGCCGCGGATCGGCAGGATCGCCTGGGTCCGCGGGTCGCGGCCCTGCTTGGCCGAGCCGCCGGCCGAGTCACCCTCGACGATGAAGACCTCGGACTCGCGCGGATCGGTGGACTGGCAGTCGGCCAGCTTGCCGGGCATCGAGCCGGACTCCAGCAGCGACTTGCGCCGGGCCAGCTTGCGCGCCTGCTGGGCAGCGATCCGGGCCCGGGCGGCCTGGGACGCCTTCTGGATGATGATCTTCGCCTCGGCCGGGTTCCGGTCGAACCAGTCCACCAGCCACTCGTTGCAGACCCGCTGCACGAAGCTCTTCACCGGGGTGTTGCCGAGCTTGGTCTTGGTCTGGCCCTCGAACTGCGGGTTGGTGAGCTTGACCGAGATGATCGCGGCCAGGCCCTCGCGGATGTCCTCGCCGGAGAGCTTCTCGTCGCCCTTGAGCAGCTTCTTCTCCGCGCCGTACCGGTTGACGACGCTGGTCAGCGCGGCCCGGAAGCCCTCCTCGTGGGTGCCGCCCTCGTGCGTGTTGATGTTGTTGGCGAAGGTGTAGACCGACTCGCCGTACGACTCGTTCCACTGCATGGCGATCTCGACCGACATGCCCTCCTCCTCGGCGCCGAACTCGACCACCGTCCGGTGGATCGGGTTCTTCGAGGCGTTGAGGTGCCGGACGAAGTCCGCGATGCCGCCCTCGTAGCGGAAGGTGACCTCGCGGATCTTGCCTTCCTCGCCCTCCGGAACCCGCTCGTCGAGCAGGTGGATGGTGAGGCCGCGGGTGAGGAAGGCCATCTCCTGGAGCCGCCGGTAGATGGTCTGGAAGTCGAAGCCGACCGTCTCGAACACGTCCGCGTCGGGCCAGAAGGCGACCGCGGAGCCCGTCCGGTCCGTCGTCTCGCCCTTCTCCAGCGGGGTCGGCTTGGAGTTGTGGTACTGCTGCCGCCAGACGAAACCGGACTTGTGGATCTCCACCGCCATCTTCGTGGAGAGGGCGTTCACCACGGAGACGCCCACGCCGTGCAGACCGCCGGAGACCGCGTACGCCTTGCCGTCGAACTTGCCGCCCGCGTGCAGCACCGTCAGCGCCACCTCGACACCCGGCTTCTTCAGCTTCGGGTGCAGGTCCACCGGGAAGCCCCGGCCGTTGTCGGTGACCCGGACCCCGCCGTCGGCGAGCAGCACCACGTCGATGGTGTCGCAGTGCCCGGCGAGCGCCTCGTCCACCGCGTTGTCGACGACCTCCCACACCAGGTGGTGCAGACCACGCTCGCCGGTCGACCCGATGTACATACCGGGCCGCTTGCGGACCGCCTCCAGACCCTCGAGAACGGTGATCGACTCTGCGCCGTACTCCTGCTTGTCCTGCGCTGCCACCCTCGGCCACTTTCTCGCGCCGTGCGCGCCTGGTGGCGCGTCGGGCGCGGGTTCGGCGGACAGGACGCGACGTCGGCACGCGGACCGGCACCGGGGACAATTCCGGGGTACGGGTCGAACGTGCCGGTCGCCGCGGTTGCCCGCGGATCGCGATCGGCTCGACCTGGCATGGAGAATGATCACGGGCCCCGCACCGGGCCCGTGTCTCGTCGCTCCGCACCGGGTCTTCGTCTCGGGGTCAATCTTACTGTGCGGCAGCGACAGAACCACCACTCGGCACCCCTGCGAGGCGTCTCAGACCGACGTAGCCGGCCGAACCGCGCCGCCCGCGACTCCCCCTACACGCAAGGGCCCGATCGAGGGCGCGACCGGCCGACGATCGGTGTCGGCCGGCGGCCAGGAGAGACCCGCCCCGCCGCGCCGACAGCCCGGCCTTGATCTTTTCCGGCCGGAACCGGACGATCGACCCGATCGAACCGACACACGCTCATTAAGAGGTGACACCAGATGGGGCTGGACAACGTCGCGGTGCAGTGGCCGCGGACCGGCCGCTTCTACGATCCGGTCGCGCCGGCGGAGTTCGTCGACTTCGGCGACATCGTCGACATGCCGCGTATCTCCGCGCCGACCGCGGCGCTCGCCGAGCTGATCGCCAAGACCGGCACCGTCCGGGCCACCGCGTACACCGAGCTGGTGGACCTGCTGCTCGGGCTCGAAGGTGTGCTCTACGCCACCGACGCCGCGGCCGAGGACGAGGACCCGGTGATCGACCCGGACGGCTGCGCCTGGATCGCCGGCGGCGTCGAGCGGTTCGTGGCGGGCCACCGCCCGCACGGCGAGGCGGTGACCTTCGACTCGGTGAGCCAGGTGCTGCGGTCGCTGCTCGCCGACGGGCGGCTGGCCGAGCAGCAGTTGCGCTGGCTCGACAGCCGGCTGGACGCGCTACGCGACGAGAGCGGCGCGCCGCCGCAGTGGAACTTCACTTGTGCCGAGCTGAGTGTGCTGGCCGCCTTCTACCGGCGCTGCGCCGACCGCGGCTTCGCCGTCTACGCCGACGCCTGACCCGGCGCCCCGCCCGATCCGCGCGGGTCGGGCGGGGCCGCGGCGCCGGCGCGGTTGGCGGCGGTGATGACCCGGGTCAGCACGGTGTGCAGGTGACGCAGGTCCGCGATCGGCAGGCCCAGCCGCTCGACGATCGCGGGCGGGATCTGCTCCGCGCGCTCCCGCAGGGCCTCACCGGCCGGGGTCAGCGTCACCGCGAGGCTGCGCTCGTCGGCGGGGTCGCGCTCCCGCCGGACGTAGCCGTTCGCCTCCAGGCGCTTGAGCAGGGGCGACAGCGTGCCCGGGTCGAGCTGCAACAGGCGGCTGAGCTCGCGTACGGACAGTGGCGCGTACTGCCACAGGGCGAGCATCACCAGATATTGCGGGTGGGTCAGCCCCATCGGCTCCAGCAGCGGCCGGTAGACCGCGACCACGCCGCGCGCGGCGACGGAGAGCGCGAAGCACACCTGCTGCTCCAGTGCCAGGGGATTCCCGTCGAAATCGTCGGGCACGGGCTGGACCTCCTCGTCGTCGTTGCTATCGTACCAATGGTTGGGGTACTAATCATTTGCACGCTAACGGAAGGGTCAGTCGATGAGCGAGGAGAAGCCGGCTCCGAAGGGCTCTGGCGAGGGTGGCTGGCTGATGGCGTGGGCCTTCCGGCGCTGGGCCGGCCCGCCGGAGGTGCAGGGTGCCGTGCAGGGTGGCTCCAACGAGGCCCGTGAGGCCTGGAAGCAGGACCTGGAACGCCGCAAGCAGTGGAGCCGCGAGCAGCGGGAGCGCAAGCGCGCCGAACGGGAGGCCCGGCGCGGCGGTCACTGACCGTCAGCCGTAGGTGTCCCGGGGGCCGCGTCCGCGTACCCGGCGGGGGCCCTTCGACCAGGAGGGCGCGGCGGGGCCGTGGATGTGCAGCTTGCGCACCACGTTGTGGCCGACCTCGCGGGCGATCTGCTGGAGCAGCGAGCCGGCCAGCAGCCGTAGCTGGGTGGCCCAGGCGGTCGACCGGGCCTCCACGGTCAGCTCGCCGTCCTCCAGCTTGACCGGTCGGCTGTGCTGGGCCACCTCCGGGCCCACCACCCGCTCCCAGGCGCCGAACACGGTCGCCTCCGCCGCCGGCTGCTGCCAGCCGCGCGCCTTCACCAGCCGGTTGAGCACCGCGCCGAGGGGCTGCGGGTCCCGCGGGTCCGGCCCCGGGCCCGAGTAGCCGCGCAGGCGGCGCTGCGGGCCGCCGTCGCCGTCGCCACCCGCGCCACCGCCGGGGGCACGCCGGCGGGTGCGCGCCGCCGCCTCCCGCCGGGCCCTGGCGGCGTCGAGCACCGCCCGGGCCAGCTCCGGCCCGCTGGCGCCGGCCGGGGCGTCCCCGCCGCCCGCCGCGCCGCCGGAATCACCTGTCGTCCTGCCGGAGTCGTTGCCGGCCGGCCCGCCGCGCCCCGGACCCAGGCGGGCGGGGGGCAACTGCTCATCCGACACGGCGCACCGTCCCCTCGCCGACGGCGTACCGGGTGCCGCGCAGGGACGCCGGCACGTCGTCGTCGACCGCGCAGGTCACCAGCAGCTGGCTCGCCCCGCCGACCAGCCCGGCCAGCCGCTCCCGCCGCCCGGCGTCCAACTCGGCGAAGACGTCGTCGAGCACCAGCACCGGCTCGATGCCGTCGGAGCGGAGCAGGTCGTACCCGGCCAGCCGCAGCGCCAGCGCGTACGACCACGACTCGCCGTGGCTGGCGTACCCCTTGGCGGGCAACGGACCGAGGGTCAGCGCCAGCTCGTCGCGGTGCGGGCCGACCAACGTGGTGCCCCGCTCGACCTCGGCGGTGCGGGCCTCGGCGAGCGCGGCGGTCAGCGCCGCCGCCAGCGCCGCCCGGTCGGTGGTCGGCTCCGCCAGCTCCACCGAGGGCCGGTACGTAATCCCGGCCGCCCCCCGGCCCGCCGCCACCGCGTCGTACGCCTTGGCCACGTGCGGGGCGAGCGCGGCGACCAGCTCCAGCCGGCCGGCGAGCAGTTCCGCGCCGTGCCGGGCCAGGTGGGTGTCCCAGACCGCCAGGGTCGACAGGTCCCCGCCCCGCGACCCGCCCGTCTTGCGGGCGAGGTACGCCGTGCGCAGCAGGGCGTTGCGCTGCTTGACCACCCGCTCGTAGTCGGCGCGCACCCCGGCGTAGCGGGGCTGGCGGCTGACCAACAGGTCGTCGAGGTAGCGGCGGCGCTCCGCCGGGTCGCCCCGGACGAGCTCCAGGTCCTCCGGGGCGAACAGCACGAGCCGCAGCGCGCCGAGCACGTCCCGCGCCCGGCGGGCCGGGGAGCGACCCAGCCGCGCCCGGTTGGCCTTGCCCGGCACGATCTCCAGCTCGACCAGCAGCTCGCGCCCCTCGTGCACCACGGCGCAGCGGATCACCGCCGAGGCGGCGCCCATCCGGACGAGGGGGGCGTCCGTGGCGACCCGGTGCGAATCCAGGGTCGCCACGTAGCCCAGCGCCTCGACGAGATTCGTCTTGCCGACGCCGTTGGCGCCGATCAGGACGTTCGCCCCCGGCTCCAGGTCCACGCCGACCCGCTCGTACGAGCGGAAGTCGACCAGTTCGAGCCGGCGGACGTACACAGCCTGTGGATACCGGTCAGCGCTTGCGGACGGCGTGCCCGCCGAACTGCTGACGCAGCGCGGCGACGGCCTTCATGGCCGGCGAGTCGTCCTGCCGGGAGGCGAACCGGGCGAAGAGCGAGGCGGTGATCACGTTCAGCGGTACGGCGAGCCGGACCGCCTCGTCGACCGTCCACCGGCCCTCGCCGGTGTCCTCCGTGTAGCCGCTCAGCTCGGCCAGCTCCGGGTCCTCGTCGAGGGCCCGGTCGAGCAGGTCGAGCAGCCAGGAGCGCACCACGGTGCCCTCGCGCCAGGACTTGAACACCCCTGGCACGTTGGTGACCAGCTCGGACTTCGCCAGCAGCTCGTAGCCCTCGGCGTAGGCGTGCATCAGGCCGTACTCGATGCCGTTGTGCACCATCTTGGCGTAGTGCCCGGCGCCGACCGGCCCGGCGTGCACGAAGCCGAACTCGCCCTCCGGCTTCAGCGACTCGAAGATCGGCATGAGCCGGTCGACGTGCTCCCGGGCGCCGCCGACCATCAGCGCGTAGCCGTTCTGCCGGCCCCAGACGCCGCCGGAGACACCGACGTCGAGGTAACCGATGCCCTGCTCGTTGAGCCGCTCGGCGCGCGGCGCGTCGTCGCTGAACCGCGAGTTGCCGCCGTCGATGATGATGTCGCCCTCGCCGAGGACGCCGGCGAGCTCGTCGATGGTCGCGTCGGTGACACCGGCCGGGACCATGACCCAGACCGCGCGCGGAGACTCCAGCTTCTCCGCCAGCTCCGCCAGGGTCGCGACGTCGCTCAGCTCCGCGTTGTGGTCGAAGCCGACCACCTCGTGCCCGGCGGCGCGCAACCGCTCGCGCATGTTGCCGCCCATCCGGCCGAGCCCTACCAGGCCGAGCTGCATGTGTTCCTACCTCCGTGCGTCGGGGTCTTCTCGGGCGCGATCAGCGGGAGACGCGGATCGGCATGATGAGGTAGCGGTACCCCGGGACGACCTCGCCATCCTCGCCGGCGGGCGAAATCACCGCGGGCTTGAAGGCGTCGACGAACGAGAGCACGGCGAACTGGGCCCCCAGGTTGGCGAGGCCGTCGATCAGATACTGCGGGTTGAAGCCGATGGTGAGCGGGTCGCCGGTGAAGGTGGCCTCCATGGCCTCGCTGGCCCGCGCCTCCTCGGTGCCGCCGGCCTCGACCACCAGGCCGTCGGCGCTGAAGCTGAGCAGCACCGGGGTCGCCCGCTCGGCCACCAGGGCGACCCGCTTGACGACCTCGATCAGGGTGCTGACGGGCACCCGGGCCTCGGCGTTGTGGGTGGCCGGGAAGAGCGAGCGCACCGGCGGGTAGTTCGCGCCGTCGAGCAGCCGGCTGGTGGTGCGCCGGGTGCCGCCGGCGAAGCCGATCATCCCCTCGCCGGCCGCGCCCTGGGAGAGCGCCATGGTGACCTGGCCGCCGAGCGGGCCGAGGGCCTTGGCGGTGTCGTGCAGCGTCCGGGCCGGCACGAGGGCGTTGATGCTGACCTCGGGGTCGTCCGGGTTCCACTCCATCTCGCGCAGGGCCAGCCGGTAGCGGTCGGTGGCGAGCATGGCCAGCGTGCTGCCGGAGAGTTCGATGCGTACGCCGGTCATCATCGGCAGCGTCTCGTCGCGGCCGGCGGCGACGGCGACCTGGGCGACGGCGGCGGCGAAGGCGGCCGCGTCGACGGTGCCGGCGCTCTCCGGCATCTCCGGCAGGGACGGGTAGTCCTCGACCGGCATGGTGGGCAGGGTGAACCGGGCGCTGCCGCAGACCAGTTCGAGGTGCGCCCCGACGGCGGCGATGTCCACCGGCTTGGCGGGCAGCGCCTTGGTGATCTCGGCAAGCAGCCGGCCGGAGACCAGGGCGGCCCCGTCGGCGTCCCCCTGCACCTCGACGGTCACCTGGCTGGAGACCTCGTAGTCGAAGCCGGAGACCTGCAGGTTCCCGTCCGTGACGCGCAGCATCACGCCCGCGAGCACCGGTACGGACGGCCGGTTGGGCAGGCTCTTCGCGGTCCAGGCCACGGCCTCGGCGAGCGCGTCGCGCTCTACTCGGAACTTCATCAATGCCTCCGCGTCGACGTCAGCGACAACTCTCTCATGCCGACCGCTGCCTACCGACCCGCCTGTCCGTGCGGGTACCCATCGCACCTTAGGGCGCGCGGGCATCGGCTGTGCGCCCGACCCCGTGGACTTCCCGGTGCCGGAGGCCCGCCCACGGCGGATCCGGCCAATCCACAGGAAGTCCAACGGTGGTGATTGGTTTTTGTTGTCTTAGAAGAGATAACCCGTCATCTTCATCGCACCTGTGCAAACTGTGGAGAACTGCCGTCTGCCCAGGTCAGACACGTTATCCACCGGTGGTTTGGCTGTGGAGAACCAGGGGTACAACCCGTGTCGCGATCCACAGCCGGCGACTTCCCCCAGGTTTTCCACCGTTGTCCACCGGTTGTCCACCGGTAATCCACGGACTTTCTCCCCAGTCCTGTGGACAGGCGGAACCGGCTCGACGGGCGTCATCCCCAGAACCTTCAACAGCTCGCCCACAGGCGGACCGTCGTCGGTGGACAACGACGACGTTGTCCCCAGGCGTCCACAGCGTCGTCCCCAGGGTTTCTCCACAATCTGTGGGTAACCGAGGACTGTGCGGACGGTAGTTATCCACAGGCGGTGGACGACGAGCTGTGGACAACGATCCGGGCGGTGGACGGACACGGCTTCGATGGTGTGGTCTCCACCATGTCGAGGGTCAAGCCCGGGCCGGCTGTGGAGAAGGAAGAAGCGCCCGGCCGGTGGTCCGGCCGGGCGCTTCCGTCACTCCTCGCCCCACCGCGTGCGACGGTGGGCGTACGCGTCAGGTGTTCTGCTTGATCCGGTTCGTCAGCTCGGCGATCTGGTTGTAGAGCGAGCGGCGCTCGGCCATCTGCTGGCGGATCTTGCGGTCGGCGTGCATGACGGTGGTGTGGTCCCGCCCGCCGAACGCCTGCCCGATCCGGGGCAGCGACAGGTCGGTCAGTTCCCGGCACAGGTACATGGCCACCTGGCGGGCGTTCACCAGCACCCGGGAGCGGGAGTGCCCCCGCAGGTCCTCCAGGCTGACGCCGAAGTACTCGGAGGTGGAGACCATGATCTGGTCGGCGGTGATCTCCGGCCCGGCGCCGTCGGGGATGAAGTCCCGCAGCACCTCCTCGGCGAGCGACAGCTCGACCGTGGACCGGGTCAGGCTGGCGAACGCCGTTACCCGGATCAGCGCGCCCTCCAGCTCCCGGATCGAGTTCGACACCCGCGAGGCGATGAACTCCAGCACGTCCGGCGGGGCGTAGAGGCGCTCCTGCGCCGCCTTCTTCTGCAGGATCGCGATCCGGGTCTCCAGGTCCGGCGGCTGGATGTCGGCGAGCAGCCCCCACTCGAACCGGGTACGCAGCCGGTCCTCCAGGGTGGCGAGCTGCTTCGGCGACCGGTCGGAGGTGATCACGATCTGCTTGTTGGCGTTGTGCAGCGTGTTGAAGGTGTGGAAGAACTCCTCCTGGGTGCGCTCGCGGGTCTCCAGGAACTGGATGTCGTCGATCAGCAGGATGTCGACGTCGCGGTAGCGCCGCTGGAACGCGCTGGTCTTGTCGTCCCGGAGCGAGTTGATGAAGTCGTTGGTGAACTCCTCGGTCGAGACGTACCGGACCGAGCGGGCGTTGCCCAGCGTCGTGGCGTAGTGCCCGATGGCGTGCAGCAGGTGCGTCTTGCCCAGCCCCGAGCTGCCGTAGATGAACAGCGGGTTGTACGCCTTCGCCGGCGACTCCGCCACCGCGACGCTCGCCGCGTGGGCGAAGCGGTTCGACGAGCCGATGACGAACGTCTCGAACATGTACTTCGGGTTGAGCCGGTTGCCGCCGCTCTCGACGCCGCCGGGCAGCCGCCGGTCGTCCCGGCCGCCGGGCCGGTGATCCACGCCACCCCGACCCGGCCCGCTGTCGGTGCCGGTGTCCCGGGGCAGCGCCCGGATCACGTGCTGGTCCCGGGGGGAGACGGCGTCCTCGCGGTAACGCGGCTCGAACCCCCGGGTGTCCGCGGTCGGCGGGTCCAGCCGGGCGGCCTGCTCGTCGAAGCCGCGTCGGTCGGGCGCGCGCCGGTCGGGCCGCGGCGGCTCGGCGAACGCCGTGCTGAACAGGGCCTCCTGGCCGTCCCGGTCGCCCGGGCCGGACCGGAGCCCGTCGTCGACCGGCAGCGCGGCCGGGACCGGCCCGTCCGACCGCCGCTCCGGGTGCGCCTGCTCGGGGATGTGCGGCGGTTGCTGCCCGGGGTCGAGGGCCGTGCCGTCCAGCAGGCCCACCGCCGCGCCGTCGAACGTCGCCGGCCCGTCGCCGAAGTCGCGCGGCCCGCCGTCGTGGTCCACCAGCCCCGGCTCCGGGGCGCTGCGGTAGACGGTGCCCGCCGGGCGGCCGGAGCTGTCGTCGGCCACGCGCACGGTCACCGCGACCTGGATCGGCCGGCCCAGCCGGCGGGTGAGCGCCTCGGTGATCGCCGGGCGCAGCCGGGACTCGATCACGTCCCGGGTGAAGGCGTCCGGGACGGAGAGCAGCGCGGTGTCCTCGACGATGGCCCGCAGCCGGGTCAGCCGCAGGTACGCCCGCTGCTGCGCGGAGATGATCTCGTCGGCGAGTTCGTCGGTCGTCGCCGTCCACACTGCGGCAAGGTCGGTCGTGCCGGTCACCGTCGTGCCACCCCCTCGCCTCTGCTCCGCCGACGCCGCCGTCTTCTCCGGTCGGTCGCCCCGGGCCCGCCGCGTTCACGGGCGGAACGACACCCACCCGGACGGCCGACCGGTCCTCGTCCACAAGTTATCCACAGCCTGTGTACGTACCGATTGTGGCCGCCCGCCGGATGCGGGTCGGACCTGCCCCCTGCCTGAACGGGCGCTGAAGCGGGTTCACCGTGCCGAACGATTCACTGCCTTGTCCGGTCTTGCCCGCCAGCGACGACCGGACCTTTCGACGCTGACCGCAATCGGGCACGGTAACAGCGTTGTCCGCGCGCCATCAACCGCCGACGCGCGGCGACCCTTGGCAACATCAGCGAAAACCGCCGCTTCGGTCGTCGGCGGAGCACGGTGTCCGCCCTGGTGGGGGTGTTTGACGGTGGTTGCCCGCCTGCGTAGGCTGGATCGGCTGCTCTCTCGCCCTCTGCTAGGGTGATGGGTGCTTGCTGTCCGCGGTCGCTTCCCCGCATCGCCGAGGTCCCGCATCGCCGGGCAGCACCGATCGGGGGCCACCGCCGAGGTGGCCTGGACCACCACACGACCCCGGCGACCCCTTGCCCGGGGCGTACGAAAACGGAGAGCCTGACGTGAGCAAGCGCACCTACCAGCCGAACACCCGCCGGCGCGCGAAGACCCACGGCTTCCGGCTGCGCATGCGCACCCGTGCCGGCCGCGCCATCATCTCGACCCGTCGCTCCAAGGGCCGCGCCCGCCTGTCGGCCTGAGGCCGACCGGGTCAGGTCCGGGGGGACGTGGGCAGTCGTGCTGGCGGCCGCACAGCGACTGCGGCGCAGCACTGACTTCGCCGCAGCGGTCCGGGGTGGCCGCCGCGCCGGCCGTGGCGCGATCGTCGTCCACCTGAGCCTGCCGTCGACCCCCGACGCCGCGACAGCGACCTCGCCGGAGCCGGCGCGGAGCAGCGGTGCGGAGCAACCCTCCGCGCCGCCCCGCGCCGGCTTCGTCGTGTCCAAGGCAGTGGGGAACGCGGTCGTCCGCAACCGGGTCCGCCGCCGCCTGCGGCACCTGGTCCGCGAGCGGCTGACGGAGCTGCCCCCTGGGAGCACCCTGGTCGTCCGCGCGCTGCCGGCCGCGGCCGAGGCGGCGTACCCGCGACTGGGCGCCGACCTGGACGCGGCGATCGCCGCCGCGCGGGCGCCCCGCGGACGGCGGTCGCGGTGACCGCCGGGCCGGCCGCGCCACGGCCTGCGACGATCGGTGCCCGGGTGCTGAGCGGGCCGATCATCGCGTACCGTCGGTGGATAAGTCCGGCTCTGCCGGCCCGCTGTCGGTTCTACCCGTCGTGCAGCGCCTACGCCCTCGAGGCGGTGGCCCGGCACGGCGCTGTCCGGGGAGCTGGCCTGACGGTCCGGCGGCTGTTGCGCTGCCACCCCTTCCACCCAGGTGGACACGACCCGGTGCCGGAGCCGGGCGGACGCCGCCGTGCCGATGTGACTGGAGCCTGAGAATTGAGTCTCGACTGGATCTACTACGCGATTTCGTGGATCCTGCTGGCCTGGCATGGGGCCTGGGAGGCCATCGGGGTGCCGGACACGGCGGTGCTCGGCACCAACTGGGCCTGGATCCTCGCCATCGTCTTCCTGGTGGTCACCGTCCGGGTGATCCTCTTCCCCGTCTTCGTCAAGCAGATCAAGTCGCAGCGGGCGATGCAGGCGCTCCAGCCGCAGGTGAAGGCGCTGCAGGAGAAGCACAAGGGTGACCGGGAGACGCTCCAGAAGGAGATGATGGAGCTCTACCGGAAGGAAAAGGCCAACCCGCTCATGGGCTGCCTTCCGATGGTCCTCCAGATCCCGGTCTTCCTCGGCCTGTTCCACGTGCTCCGCCGGCTCGACCCGGCCAACCAGGGCAAGACCCTCTACGGCTGGACGGTCGGCCAGTTCGAGAGCGCCTCGGCCGCGAAGCTCTTCACCGCGCCGATCGCTGGCAAGTTCGGCTCGACCGCCGACGAGCTGGCCCGCCTCGGCGGCAACGGCACCACCGTCAAGGTCATCGCCGGCATCCTGGTCTTGTTGATGATGGGCACGACCTACCTCACCAGCCGCCAGATGATCCTCAAGACCGGCTGGGCCGAGGATCCGCAGCAGCGGATGATTCAGAAGTTGATGCTCTACGGCATCCCGCTGTCGCTGCTTGTCTCCGGCGCCATCTTCCCCATCGGTGTGATCATCTACTGGGTCACCAACAACCTCTCCACCCTGGCGCAGCAGCAGTGGGTGCTGCGCAAGTTCCCGCCGCCGCCGACCGCCGCCACCGGCAAGCCGGGCACCTCGGCCCGCAACCCGGTGCAGCCGGCCAAGACCGGCCTGCTGGGCCGCGCCAAGCCGGCCCCCCAGGCCCCGGCCAAGCCGGCCGCGCCGAAGGTCGCCGGCCCCAAGCCGGGCGCCAAGCCGGCCAACCCCAAGAAGGGCCGCCCCGCCAAGCGGCAGGGCTGAGGACCTCCGGGCCGCCGTCGGGAGACCGGCGGCGGCCCGTTCCGCACCGTGCAGCCGCCGTACGGCCGGCGCCGGGCGGAACCCGCCGCGCGTGGCGCGGTCACGGGCGAGACTGCCCGTACGACAGACGTGCCCGTGGGCACCGGCGACCTCCCGCCGGCCCCGGGAAACCAGCGGACCCGACGGTCCGGCCGAGCGAGTACGGAGATGAGACCGTGACCGACACCAGCACCCCCCGCGCTGAGCAGTCCCTGGACTCCGAGGGGACCGAGCCGACCGCGGTGAACGGCGAGACCGAGGAGACCGACGAGGAGTCGGCCACCAAGGAGAAGAAGCCCGCCGGCGAGAGCGAACTGTTCCGGCAGAGCGAGATCGCGGCCGACTACGTCGAGGGCCTGCTCGACATCCTCGACTACGACGGCGACATCGACGAGCTGGTCTCCGGTGGCCGTCCGGTCGTCGAGGTGGTCGGCGGCCGGCTGCAGAACCTGGTCGGCCAGCGCGGTGCCACCCTGGAGGCGCTCCAGGAGCTCGCCCGGCTCGCCGTCTTCCGGCAGACCGGCACGCCGAGCCGGCTGCTGCTCGACGTCGGCGGCTACCGGGCGAACCGCCGTAAGGAGCTCGCCGCCGTCGCCAAGAACGCCGTCGAGAAGGTCAAGGAGTACGGCGAGCCCGTGCGCCTGGAGGCGATGTCCGCGTTCGAGCGCAAGTGCGTGCACGACGTGGTCAACGCGATGAGCGGCGTGGAGAGCGAGTCCGAGGGTGTCGAGCCGAACCGGCGCATCATCGTCCGGCCGGCGGACTGACCGGGTGGTCCACGACGACACCGCGGCCGGTGCCGCGGCCGGCCCGGGTGGCACGCCGCCCGGGCCGTCGCCTGTCCGGCCCGACCCACCCATGCCCTCCGACGCCGCCGGGTCGGCGGCCGACGGCCGTGCCCCGTCGCCGGCCGACGCGGTGCTGCCGCCCGAGCTGGCCGGCGCGGCACGCACCCTCTTCGGCGACCGGATCGACCTGGCCGCCGCGTACGCCGAGCTGCTGGTCACCGACGGCGTGGTCCGCGGCCTGATCGGGCCGCGCGAGGCCCCCCGGATCTGGGACCGGCACCTGCTCAACTGCGCGGCGGTGGCCGAGCGGATCCCGGAGGGCTCGACGGTGCTCGACGTCGGCTCCGGGGCGGGACTGCCCGGTCTGGTGCTCGCGATCGCGCGGCCGGACCTGACGGTGACCCTGATCGAGCCCCTCGCCCGGCGCACCTCCTTCCTCATCGAGGCGGTGCAGCAACTCGGATTGGCGAAGACGGTCCGGGTGTTCCGGGGCCGGGCCGACGAGGCGGCGACCGGGTCGACCGGGGTGGGCCCGCTGAGCGGGGACGTGGTCACCGCGCGCGCCGTCGCCCCGCTGGACCGGTTGTCGACGTGGTGCCTGCCGCTGGCCGTTCCCGGCGGTCGGCTCATCGCCCTCAAGGGCGCGTCGGCGGCCGACGAGATCGCCGAGCACGCGGAGACGGTGGCGCGGCTCGGCGGCGGGGAGCCCGAGATGCACCGCTGCGGCGAAGGAATCATCGACCCGCCGACGACCGTGGTGGAGATCGTGCGGGAGCGGGTGGTGGGACCGGTCCGGCCCAAGGCGCCGAAGAGGTCGCGCGGCGGTCGGTCCCGTCGACGCTGACTCCACGTGGGAGGCGACGCCCGAGCGGGTGCCCGCCGGCGTCCCGGGCGGCGGTTGCTTCGTTGAACCGGTACGGGTGGACGGAAGGGATGAGAACCCGACGTGGACCGGCTGCGCCCGTGAGCCGTAGGCTGGCCGCGCGTCGATAGTGTGGAGCGGGCGGCATACGGACGTTCACCGGGCCCGACCGCTCCCGCCGGCCGTGCGCTCCGCGGTGCGAGCACCACGTGCGGCCGGTTGACGGGGTGCGGACCGACCATCCGAAGCGGGCAGGGATGACAGGTGCATGACGACGGCAGGTACGACGATCCACGCGTGACCGGATCAGCGGGCGATCCGGTTTCACGTGAAACCGACTATCCGAGCTGGTCGCCCGACGGGCCGTCCCACGGTTCGTCGACCCGACCGCCGGACTGCGATCCGATTGTCCAACGGGACACCGTCGATCCGGCCAGGCCGGAGTTGCCGGCCGCCCGCCCGGCCTCCGACGGGCTGCCGCGCCCGGGCAACTCCGCCGGCGGTCGGGTGATCCCCATCCGCCGCAACCCCTCGGCCTCGGCGCGGTTCGAGGCGGCCGTGCCACAGCAGCCGACCCCGGACGCGGTGCCGGACGCCGCCCCGGAACCCGTACCCGTCACGGACACGCCCGCGTCCCCGGCCGCCGCCTACGGGCCCGCCGCGACCGAGGCCGCGTACGTTTCACGTGAAACCCCGACGCGCGAAGAGGATGACCCACCGTTGGCTATGGAGGCGATGCGCGCCGTGCAGATCCTGAATCCGAGTGGCGAGGTGACGATGCCTCGCCCGGAACGGACCCGGGTCATGTGCGTCGCGAACCAGAAGGGCGGCGTGGGGAAGACCACGACCACGGTGAACCTGGCGGTGGCGCTCGCCCTGCACGGCAACCGGGTGCTGGTGGTCGACCTGGACCCGCAGGGCAACGCCTCCACCGGGCTCAACGTCCCGCACCACACCGGGGTGCCGGACGTCTACGACTGCCTCATCAACAGCGTGCCGCTTGAGGAGGTCGCCCAGGGGGTCGAGGGCATCCCCAACCTCTGGTGCGTACCGGCCACGATCGACCTGGCCGGCGCGGAGATCGAGCTGGTGTCGGTGGTCGCCCGCGAGTCCCGGTTGGCCCGGGCCATCGCCGCCTACCCGGGCCACTTCGACTACGTCTTCATCGACTGCCCGCCGTCGCTCGGCCTGCTCACGGTCAACGCGCTCGTCGCCGCGCAGGAGGTGCTCATCCCGATCCAGTGCGAGTACTACGCGCTGGAGGGGCTGAACCAGCTGATCAACAACATCAACCTGGTTCGGCAGCACCTCAATCCGAAGCTCGAGGTCTCCACGATCCTGCTCACCATGTACGACCGGCGTACGCGGCTGGCCGACGCGGTAGAGCAGGACGTCCGGAACCACTTCGGCGACAAGGTGCTCCAGGCGGTCATCCCGCGCAACGTCCGCGTCTCCGAGGCACCGAGCTACGGCCAGTCCGTGATGACCTACGATCCGGGATCGCGGGGGGCAACGAGCTACTTCGAGGCCGCCCAGGAGATCGCCGAGCGTGGCGTCAAGGAGCCGGTGAGCCGGAATGCGTAGTGCGGAACAGTCGCTGGGAGGCGTGGCATGAAGAACCGTCCTCGGGGCGGTCTCGGTCGGGGCCTGGGGGCCCTCATCCCGACCGGACCGGCGCCGACCGCCGACGCCGCCCCGGCTGAGCCGGCGGCACCCACGACCGCCGTCGTCGGCACGCCCGCCGAGCCGGTGCCAACGCCGGTCAGCCCGCCTGTCGCGGCGCAGCCCGAGCCCACGCTCAGCCCGGTCCCGGGCGCCCGGTTCGCCGAGATCCCGGTCGACGCGATCGTGCCGAACCCGAAGCAGCCCCGACACATCTTCGACGAGGAGGCTCTGGAGGAGCTGAAGACCTCGATCCAGGAGGTCGGCTTCCTCCAGCCGATCGTCGTACGGCAGCTCGACGACGAGAAGTACGAACTCGTCATGGGCGAGCGGCGCTGGCGGGCCGCGCAGGCGGTCGGGCGGGAGAGCATCCCCGCCATCGTCCGGGACACCCGGGACGACGCCATGCTCCGGGACGCGCTGCTGGAGAACATCCACCGCGCCAACCTGAACCCGCTGGAGGAGGCCGCCGCGTACCAGCAGTTGCTGGACGAGTTCGGCGCCACCCACGAGGAACTCGCCCGCCGGATCGGCCGGAGCCGCCCGCAGATCTCGAACACCATCCGGCTGCTCAACCTCCCGGCGCCAGTGCAGAAGCGGGTCGCCGCCGGCGTGCTCTCCGCCGGCCACGCCCGGGCGCTGCTGAGCCTCGACGAGTCGGAGGCGCAGGAGCAGCTGGCGGCACGGATCGTCGCAGAAGGGCTCTCGGTCCGGGCGACTGAGGAGATCGTGATGCTGGCGGTCAGCGATGGCAGCGCCGGTAAGAAGGAGACGGCCAAGCGCCGGCCCAAGCCACACGCGCCCGCGCTGACGGATCTGGCCGACCGACTCTCGGACCGGTTCGACACCCGAGTCAAGGTGGACATCGGCCGGAGCAAGGGCAAGATCACCATCGAGTTCGCGACGGTCGACGACCTGGAGCGGATCGTCGGCCTCATCGGCGTCGGCGAGGAGGAGGAGTCGGAGGGCTGATCCTTCGACCGCCGGCCGCGTGACCCCACCGGGCCACGCGGCCGTTCCATGTACGACGGTGGCGGCCACCCTCGGCGGTACGCCTACCGCGCCGGCGCCTCGGGCAGCTCGGCGTAACCACCGCCGCCGACCGTGCCGGGGCCCTCATTCGAGCGCCACGGGCCTGAGGCGGCCTTGCCCTACCCCGACTCCTGCTCGCTCGCACTTCTGGCGCTGTGGGGCAGCAGGAGGCGTTTCCGTCCCGCCCCCGAAGTAGTCCGCTGCCGGGAACCGGGGTGTGGGTGCGCGGCAGCGGTGGCTCCCCGGTTTCACGTGGAACCGGCAGAACGCCAGGCGTTTCGCGGTCGTGGACGCGGGTCGCTGGGCGGGCGGGTTCCTTCGGTCACCGACACGGGCGGTGTTGGTGGTTGTGGCTCGTGAACCTGCGCGCACCGGCTCCACGAACCTTGAACCTGGAGCCGGGAGTTGCGCTGGCACCGATGTGCCGAATCTCGGGCTGCGCGGTTTCACGTGAAACGGTGCAGCGAACAGGCCGCCGTGCCCGCGCCTCCCTTTCCGAGGAGGTTGGCCGGCGAGGCTGAGCCACGCCCGTCTGCCGCCGTCCTTCGGAAGCTGCCCTATGACACCGACGCCCCCTTGCCGGTCCGGGTCTCGGCAACTTGGCCCCGGCCCCGGCTCCCGGCCGTCGGTTCCGCCCCGCGCCTCCGGCGGGTGTCCCGCCCGCCACCGCGCCCCTTGATTCCCGCCCCGCGCCCGGCTGCCGGCCTCCGACCCTGTACGGCCCTGTGTAGCCCGGCCCTGCACAGCCCTACCCTTCGGCCTTCGGCCCCTGCCGTGGTGCCTGGCATCGGCCTGTGCGGCCCCCGGCCTTCGATACCCGGCATCGGCCTGTACGACGGCCTCCGCCTCCGGCGCCTGACGCGGCCTCTGGGAGCCCGACACCTGCCCTCCCGACCGGCTTCGGCAGCGAATTGGTGGAGTCCAGCTTTCTGACCGGATCCCGGCCCGGGGCGACCCGACCGCGGCTCCCGGCTTCTGGCTTGTGACCCGCTCCCAGCTCCCCGCTCCCAGCTCCCGGCTTCTGGCTTCTGGCTGTGACCCTTGTCCGGCCTGTGGCTCCGACACTGGCCGCCCGGCTTCCCGCTCCCGCTCGGCGCTCTGACCCCGTCGACGAGCCGATGAACCGAGCGGGGCAGCGCCGGGCGGGATGTCGACGGGAACGGCGCCAACAGGAAACGGCGTCGACCGGAACGGCGTCGACCGGAGGGCCGCCGGTGTTGACGGCCCGGAGAGCCTCCACGACCGAGTGTGCGAAGGCCCGCGCGACGACTCCGCGCGGCCGGTGTTGACGGCGCGGAGAGCGGCCCCCGGGCGGCCGGTGGTTTCACGTGAAACGGCTGCCCTCCCGCGACGCCGGGACGCTGCGGGTCGGGCCCGGAAGTTATCCACACCAGTTATCCACAGCCGCGCCTCGTTTCACGTGAAACCCCGCGTGAAACCCGTTGCTGGCCTGTGGATGACGGGGTGTGTTCCGGGTCTCAGCACCCTGTGGATATCTGTGGACAAGCCCTCTGGTCGGCCGCCTCGCGGCGGCCGACACAGAGCCGCCGCCGGCTCTTCGGGGTAGGGACACCGGTGACGGAAGCGGTTAGTGTCAGCGTCGTGCACGACACCCCTCCCGGAGTCCCGGACTTCGCCCAGTGGCCGTCCTTCCCCTTCGAGGGCGACCTTCGCGTCAAGCAACTCGACGATCCGGTCCCGGTCGAACCGCCCCGCAAGGGTGAGGGGCACCGGGAATGCACGGCCTGCGCCGCCCCCGACGACGCCTACATCTGGGTGGGCGAGCGCTGGCGGGTACGCGCCATGGACCGTCCCACGGGGCTGCCGATGGTGCTGATCCTGGAATCCCGCTCGCATCTGGACCTCGGCGACCTGCCGAACCTGCTCGCCGCCGAACTGGGGGTGATGACCGTACGCCTGGAACGAGCGATCCGGTCTCTGGACGGGGTCGCGAGGGTGCACGTCAACCGCTGGGGCGACGGCTCGGCGCACCTGCACATATGGTTCCTCGCCCGGCCCTACGGTCGACTTCAGCTCCGCGGGACCTTCCTCTCCCTGTGGGACTCGATCCTGCCGCCCATCTCCGAGGCGCAATGGCGAGAGAATCTCGCCCTGGTTGCGGCCTGGCTCGCGGAGTTCGGGGGGCGGCCCCTGGCCGAGCCGTCGCGCATCCAGTGGCAGGCCCCGTCCAGCTTCACCGGGCAGCCCTCGCTGGGGACGACGCCACCACGGACGAGGCGGTATCCGTGATCGAGTCCGCCGAGGAGGCGCACGTCCCGGCAGCCGACAGCCGAGAGGCCGACGCCGCCGCTCCGGAGGGCAGGCAGTTCGACGACTGACGCGGCACGGGCGGCCACCCGACGTCGCGGGGTGGCCGCCCGTGCCGGCGGAAGGGACGGACGGTTAGGCCCGGCGCGTCGCGGCGCGTGCCACCAGCGTCCCGATCATCTTGCCGAAGTCCAGACCGGCGGCCTGCACGGCGAGCGGCAGCAGGGAGGTCTCGGTCATCCCGGGCGAGACGTTGACCTCCAGCACGTGCGGCTGCCCCGCCGAGTCCACGATCAGGTCGACGCGGCTGAGGTCGCGCAGGCCGAGCGCGGTGTGGGCGGCCAGCGCGACGTCGGCGACCGCGCCGGCCACCTCCGGGGCCAGTCGAGCCGGCGTGTGCCACGTCGTCCGGCCGGCGGTGTAGCGGGCGGCGTAGTCGTACACCCCGTTGCGGGGCACGATCTCCACCGCCGGCAGGGCCTGCGGCCCGTCGCCCAGGTCGACCACGGAGACCGCCACGTCCATGCCGGGCACGTACCGCTCGACCAGCGCCGTCTGGTCGTACGCGAAGCAGCCGACCATCGCGGCCGGGAGGGACGCGGCGTCCCGGACCACGGCGGCGCCCAGCCCCGAACCGCCCTGGGCGGGCTTCACCATGAGCGGCAGCCCCAGCCGATCGACGATGCGGTCCAGCACCGCCACCGCGCCCAGCTCGGAGAAGCGGTCGTGCGGGAGGGCCACCCAGTCCGGGGTGGGGATGTCCGCCTCGCGGAGCACCGCCTTGGCCGACGGCTTGTCCCAGGCGAGCCGGGACGCGCGGGCGTCGCACCCCACGTACGGGACACCGCAGAGGTCGAGCACGCCGCGCAGCGAGCCGTCCTCGCCGGTCGCGCCGTGCAGGGCGATGACGACGGCGTCCGGCGGGTCGACGGTCAGGGCCGGCAGCAGGGTCACGTCGGCGTCCCGCAGTTCGGCGTCCATCCCGACGGCGCGCAGCGCGTCGAGCACCCGGCGGCCGGACCGGAGCGAGACGTCACGTTCGTAGGAGAGCCCGCCGGCGAGCACCAGCACCCGCAGGTCGGCGGTGACGGCGGAGTCGGTCACGACGGAACGGTCGGCAGCGGTGGGAGCCATGCCGGAATCATGCCAAGTCGGGACCCGGCGTGTCCGAGCCGGCCTGCCCCCGCCGTGATCCGGGGCGGCCGACCGCGCCGAACACCCGCCGCATGGCGATGTCCTGCTCCATGACGCCGGCCAGCCGGCGTACGCCCTCGCGGATCCGCTCCGGGGGCGGGAAGGAGAAGTTGAGCCGCATGTTGCCGCTACCCGTGCCGTCGGCGTAGAAGCCGGTGCCCGGCACGTACGCCACGCGCGCGGCGATGGCCCGCGGCATCATCGCCTTCGAGTCGAGGCCGTCGGGGAGGGTCGCCCAGACGAAGAGGCCGCCGCCCGGCGTCGTCCAGGTGGTGCCCGCCGGCATCAGGTCCTCCAGCGCGGCGAGCATCGCGTCGCGCCGTTCCCGGTAGACCTCGCGGTAGACCTTGAGCTGCTCCCGCCAGGGCATGGTGCCGAGGTAGGTGGAGACGGCGGCCTGCGCGTAGCCGCTGGGGCAGAGGATCTGCGCCTCGCTGGCGATGACCAGCTTGTCGCGGACGGCGTGCGGCGCCAGGATCCAGCCCACCCGCAGGCCCGGGGCGAAGGTCTTGGAGAAGGTGCTGAGGTAGAAGACCCCGTCGCGGCGCCGCGCGCGCAGCGGCGCGGGCGCGTCCCCCTCGAAGCCCAACTGACCGTACGGATCGTCCTCGACCACCAGGAGGCCGGCGCGCTCGCAGATGTCGAGCACCCGTTCCCGCCGCTCCTCGGTGAGCGTCACGCCGGTGGGGTTCTGGTAGGTGGGGATGGTGTAGAGGAACTTGACCCGCCGTCCGGCGCGCGCCTGCTCGGCGATGGCCGCCTCCAGCGCCTCCGGGATCAGCCCGTCGTCGTCCATTGGCACGTGCACCACCTGCGCCTGGGCGGCCTGGAACACCCCGAGCGCGCCGACGTAGGTCGGGCCCTCGGCGAGCACCACGTCACCCGGGTCGAGGAAGAGCCGGGCCACCAGGTCGAGCGCCTGCTGCCCGCCGACGGTGACGACCACGTCCTCCGGGGAGGCGCCGCAGGCGGCGTCGATGCCGGAGAGCGCCATCACCTCGCAGATCCGCTCGCGCAGCTCCAGGGTGCCCTGGCCGATGCCGTACTGGAGGGTGGTGACGCCGTGCTCGGTGCCGAGCCGGCCGAGCATCTCACCGACGGCGTCGAGCGGCAGCGCCGCGATGTAGGGAGCGCCGCCGGCGAGCGAGACCACCTCCGGCCGGCTGGCCACCGCGAAGAGCGCGCGGATCTCCGAGGCGGTCATGCCCCGCACACGGCGGGCGTACCGGTCGGTGTAGTCGTCGAGCGTCGTGCCGGTCATGACATCACCTCGATGGCTGCTCGGGTGGATCCCGCCCCGGCGTACCCGGGACACCGGCGACCATGGGCGACGCGGGACGCCGGGTGTCGATCGTAGTCGCCCCTACCAGGAACGCCGCCACGACGTGACCAGCGTCCACATCGCGGACCACCGGTGGCCCTCTCGGAGGCGGGCATTCGCGCGTCCCCTCCCGTGGCGTCCCGAACCGGCGTACGATCGCTCGTCGGGGGCAGGAAGGCGGCGTTGTCGTTCCGTGCCGGTCTCACCTCCGAGCCTAAGGTGGGGATGCGCCAATGTCGCGACGTCTGGTCAGCTTGACCCTCGACACCCTGGAGGACGTGCCCCGTCCGTGCCGGCAGTGCGTCTACTGGGAGCTCGACCCGGTTTCGGCGGACCGGGCCTGCGCCGCGGGCGACCCGGGGCTGGAGAAGGAGGCCTGGGTCTCGCAGACGCTGCTGGAGTGGGGGTCCTGCGGCAAGCTCGTCTACGTCGACGGCATGCCGGCCGGCTACGTCCTGTACGCCCCGCCGGCCTACGTGCCCCGCTCGATGGCGTTCCCCACCTCCCCGGTCTCGGCCGACGCGGCGCTGCTGATGACGGCCAACGTGGTGCCGGCCTTCGCTGGTGGCGGGCTGGGCCGGATGCTGGTCCAGGGGGTCGCCCGGGATCTCACCAAGCGCGGCATCAAGGCGATCGAGGCGTTCGGCGACGCGAAGTTCGGTGACGCCGCCGACCCCGCCGGCACCTGCGTCGCCCCGGCCGACTTCTTCCTCTCCGTGGGCTTCAAGACGGTCCGTCCGCACCCGCGCTTCCCCCGCCTCCGGCTGGAGCTGCGCACGGCCCTGAGCTGGAAGTCCGACGTCGAGTACGCGCTGGAGAAGCTGCTCGGCTCGATGAGCCCCGAGACGCTGCTCCGCCCGGTCCGCCCGGCCCCGGCCACCCGCTCCACCTCCGGCTGACCGCGCCGACCGCCCACCCGGTCCACGGCAGCACGGGCCGCTGCCCGGCCCACGCCCGCCCGGCCCACGACCGCGCCGACCGCCGTTCAGTCCACCACCGTGCCGGCGGCCACGACCGCCCGCAGCTCGCTCACGTCGATCGAGCCGGTCGGCACGTCCCGCTCCACGGGGAAGTACATCCGCTGCACCGCGGCCACGACGGCCTCGGCCACCAGGTCCCGGAACCGGGGGTCGACCAGCCGGGCCCGGTCGCCGGGCGAGGTGAGGTAGCCGACCTCGACGCGTACGGCCGGCATCCGGGTCAGCCGGAGCAGGTCCCACGCCTTCGCGTGCGTACGGCAGTCGCGCAGCCCGGTACGGGCGACGATCTCCCGCTGCACGAGCCCGGCGAGCCGTTCCCCGGTCGCCGAGGTGACCCCGTTGTCGGTGCCGTAGTGGTAGGTCGCGACGCCCTCGGCCGCCGGGTTGGCGTGCCCGTCGAGGTGCAGCGAGATGAACACGTCGGCGCCGAGCGAGTTGGCCAGCTCGGCCCGGTCGACGTCCGGCAGGCAGTCCTCCGGGGCCGGCCCGCGGGTGAGCTGCACCCGGACGCCGGAGGCGGCGAGCCGGCCCTCCAGCCGGCTGGCCAGGTCGTGCACCAGGTCCGCCTCGGTCCACCGCAGCCGCCCGTCCGGCACCACCACGCCCAGGTCGGTGCCTCCGTGACCGGGGTCGACGACCACGGTCCGCCCCACCAACGTCGGGCCGGACTGCCGGATGGCGTCGGACTCGCGCAGCCACTGCGGCCGCCCGCCGACGACCTTGCGCCCGAGCCGGCGCAGCGCGTTCATGGTGTGCGGCCCGCACGAGCCGTCGGGCGTCAGCCCGACCTCGCGCTGGAACTGGGCGACCGCCCGCGAGGTCCGTACGCCGTAGATCGCGTCCGCGCGTCCCACGTCGTACCCCATCTCCAGCAGTCGTTCCTGGAGCGACCGGACGTCCTCGCCGGTGAGCGGCTCGGGGACCGCGTGGTAGAGGGTGCGGGCGCCGAGCCGCCAGCGGGCGGCGTCCAGGGCCCGCCAGGTCTCCGCGCCGACCCGGCCGTCCACGCTGAGGCCCCGGGACTGCTGGAAGGCCCGCACGGCCCGTTCGGTGTGGGCGTCGAACTCGTCGGCGTCCGGTGCCATCGGTGCGAGCAGGTCGAGGCCGGTCAGCACCGTACGGATCTCGGTGACCGCGGGTCCACGGTCACCGGGTCGGATCGGACGCACGCACGACCCCCTCTGCACGGACGCTGGCTGGCCGGGCGGCCCCGGGGTTGAGGTTATGCGTTCCGGGGAGCTCAGGTGGGCGCGCCGGGAAAAGACGTCGACCCCGTCCCCCGGGCGGGCCGGGTACGGGGTCGACGTGCGTACGTGCAGCTCAGAGCGCCGATTCGATGAGCTTGACCAGCTCACCCTTCGGCTTGGCGCCGGCGATCGACTGCACCGGCTCGCCGTTCTTGAACACGGTGAGGGTC
The DNA here is from genome assembly GCF_040295705.1 of Micromonospora sp. NPDC002717. Classification (NCBI taxonomy): domain Bacteria; kingdom Bacillati; phylum Actinomycetota; class Actinomycetes; order Micromonosporales; family Micromonosporaceae; genus Micromonospora; species Micromonospora sp. NPDC002717. The sequence goes on from NZ_JBEOVW010000001.1 coordinate 711,333, forward strand.
GGGACGGACATCACCCGGTACGCGCGGGCGGTCTCCGGGTTCTCGTCGATGTTGAGCTTGACGATGGTGACCTGGTCGCCCATCTCGCCGGCGATCTCCTCCAGCAGCGGCGACACCTTGCGGCACGGCCCGCACCACTCGGCCCAGAAGTCCACCAGAACCGGCTTGTCGGACTTCAGCACGTCGGCGGCAAAACTCGCGTCGGTGACCGACTTCGTTGCTCCCACTATGACCCTCCTCCGGAGTTTTCGGTTGTTCAGCCCTGCAGCGTGGCGATGAAGCGCTCGGCGTCCAGCGCGGCGGCGCAGCCCGTACCGGCGGCGGTGATGGCCTGCCGGTAGGTGTGGTCCACCAGGTCGCCGGCGGCGAAGACACCGGGCACGCTGGTCCGGGTGCTCGGCGACTGGACCTTCACGTAGCCCTCGTCGTCCAACTCCACCTGACCCCGGAAGAGCTCGCTGCGCGGGTCGTGACCGATGGCCACGAAGACGCCGGTGACGTCGAGGACCTTGGACTCGCCGGTGTGCGTGTTGCGCACCCGTACGCCCGAGACCTTGCCGTCGTCGCCGAGGATCTCCTCGACCACGGTGTTCCACTCGACCTTGATCTTGTCGTTGCCCAGCGCCCGCTCGGCCATGATCTTGCTGGCCCGGAAGGAGTCCCGGCGGTGGATGATGGTGACCGACTCGGCGAACCGGGTGAGGAAGCTGGCCTCCTCCATCGCCGAGTCACCGCCGCCGACGACCACGATGTGCTGGTTGCGGAAGAAGAATCCGTCGCAGGTGGCGCAGGACGAGACACCGTGGCCCAGGTACTCCTGCTCGCCGGGGACGCCCAGCGGACGCCACGCCGAGCCGGTGCTGAGGATGACGGCCCTGGCCCGGTAGGCGGTCTGACCCACCCAGACGGTGCTGACCGCGTCGGAGCCGATGCTGCCCGTGTCCTTCAGCTCCACCCGCGTCACGTCGTCGGTGAGGAACTCCGCGCCGAACCGCTCGGCCTGCTTGCGCATGTTGTCCATCAGCTCGGGGCCGAGGATGCCGTCGGCGAAACCGGGGAAGTTCTCCACCTCGGTCGTCGTCATCAGCGCGCCGCCAGACTGCACGCCCTCGATGATGAGCGGCTTGAGGTTGGCGCGCGCCGCGTAGACCGCCGCCGTGTAACCGGCCGGCCCGGAGCCGATGATGATCAGGTTGCGGACCTCGTCCACTGCCGTCTCCCGATAGTGTTGTTCGTCATCGGCGCGCGCACCGATGCCGATCCGATGCCGACGCCCCTCGCGGTGCCGGCAGTCTGATGTGCAGAACGTCATCGTACGAACCGGGGATTCCCGAGCCGGTCATCCGGTGGGTCAGGTCACGTGGACGGTCAAACGTCCGGTGGCCGCGAATTCACCCTACCCGCGTGCGGTAGCGGCTGTCCGAGCCGGATCCGGGCACCCCGCATTCCGGTCCGCTCACCCAGGCCCAGTGGGCGCCGCTGTTGTCGGTGAACCGGACGACCAGCGCCGGCTGGCCCTGGAACCGGGCGTAGTCGACCACGTCGACCACCAGCGGCCCGCCGCCGTGCTCGGCGCCGATCTCGTGGATGCAGTCGCTCAGCGCGGCAGGGTCGGTGAGCCGGTCGAGGCCGACCGCGTCGCCGGGCAGCCGCCCACCCTCCGCCTCGACGCCGGGCCGGGGGCCGGCGCTGAACGGCTGCGCCCGCATCGTCGGCGAGACGTCAGCCAGGGACTCGGGCGTGTAGTTCCTCCCACTGCGCAGTGTGGGCTCGCTCGCCAGGAACGGCGTGCCGGCGGGGGCGGCGACCTCCGGTTTGGACGGCCGGGACAACGCCGTGTCCGCGGCTCCGTCCCCCTGCTCCCCGGTGAACTGGCTGACGCCCAGCCCGACCGCCGCGATCGACGCCGCGGCGAGCGCGACCGGGCCGGCCAGCCGGGACCAGCGACGGCGCCGTCGGCCCGGCCCCGTGGTCGCGCCCCGGCCGGGCTCCGATCGGGGCACGCCGGCAGGGCGCCGCGCGGACCCGCCGAGCGGCTGTGCCGGCACGACCCCGCCCGACCTGCCCGTCCCCGGCTCGTCGGCCGGCAGCGCGTCGCCGCCCCCCGCGCGGGAGCGAACATCCTCGGAGCGGGCCGGCTCGGAGTCGCGCGGCTCGGGATGCACCAGGTCGGAGCGGGCCGGCGTCGGATCGAGCGGGCCGGAGTCGGGCGCGGGGGCGTTGGCCAGGGCCGCGACGAGCCGGTCGGTGACGTCCGTGGGCATCTCGGGGGCGGGGCCGGCCCAGGCGGCGGCCAGGTCGGCCCGGACGCTTGCCAGGGCCGGGGCCAGCAGCGCGTACGCCTCCGCCCAGGCCGCGTCCTCGTCGACCAGCCGGGCGACGCGCGCCTCGTCCGGGGTGCCGTCCAGCGCCCCGCCGACGTAGTCGGCGAGCAGGTCGTGGTCGACCTCTCCGAACCCCCCGGCCGTCACACGTCCTCCTGGTGGGCATCCTGCCGGGACCGTCCCGACCCCGATCGGACGCCGTCGGGCGGTCGCGGGTTCCCTCCGGTGACGGCCGGCACGTTGGGGCCCGCCGCCGGGGCGGGCTGCGGCGACTCCTGCCGCTGCGGGGTGGGGCCCGGCGGCCCGGACTGCTGTGGGGCGGGCCGGGGGCGCAGGTGCCCGAGTTGGGTCGCGAGGCGGGCCCGGCCCCGGGCGCACCTGCTCTTGACCGTGCCCTCGGCGACGCCGAGGATCCTGGCCACCTCGGCCACCGGGTAGCCCTGCACGTCAACCAGGATCAGCGCCGATCGTTGCTCGGCCGGCAGCCCGGCGAGCGCCTGGCGGACCACCAGCGCCGTGTCGTGGTCGTGGACGGGAGCCGCCAGCTCGACGCCGCCCGTGGCGGAGTCGGAGTCGCCGTCCCGGATGCCGTCCGGCAGCGGGACGGTGGGATGTGCCTGCCGGCGCCGGATCCGGTCCAGGCAGGCGTTCACGACGATCCGGTGCAGCCAGGTGGTGACCGCCGAGTCGCCCCGGAACCGGCCGGCGGCGCGGTGGGCGGAGAGCAGCGCGTCCTGGAGGGCGTCGGCGGCCTCCTCGCGGTCGCCGAGCGTCCGCAGCGCCACCGCCCAGAGGCGGTCGCGGTGCCGGTGGAACAGCTCGGTGAAGGCGTCCCGGTCACCCGCCACGTGGGCGTGCAGGAGGTCGAGGTCCGTCGGCCCGGCCGGCGGCACCGACGACGCGACCGGTGGGCCGCTCGCTCCGCCCACCGGTCCACCGCTCGTCCGCTCCCCGCGTACGCCCATCACCACGTCCGGCGGGTGCGGTGCCCTGGGCGCGGCGGCCGGCTCACGATCCCTGGACCGTGATCTCCTGGACGCCGAGCTTGTAGCCGCCGTCGCTCGGGGGCAGCTCGGTGATCCAGAGCAGCAGGTAGCGGTACTTCTGGTCGGCGTTGAAGCCGTTGAAGGTCATCTTGGTGCCGTCGTGCTCCTCGAACGGCTGCCCGATCGGCTTCCCCTTGTATTCGGCGTAGAGCTGCCCGTCGCCCGTCGACGACGAGGGCGGGTTGGATGCTCCGGTGAGCAGTTGCGCGGAGGCGCCCCGGGCGGAGAGGAGCACCTGCACCGACTTGACGGTGTGCTCGCCGCCGAGGTCGATCCAGACCCCCATGCCCTTCTTCAGGTTGCCGAAGTTGGACCGGTTGTAGGTGTCGGTCTCCCAGCCCTTGTCCTCGTTGTTGTCGAAGACCTTCTCGGCTCCACCGAGCTCGTCCCGGGACTTGCTGTCCGGGTCGATGATCCGCGCCGCGCTGATCTTCAGCGGTCCGGTCGTGGTGGCGGCCGGAGTGGCTTCGCCGGCGGGCGGGGCCGACGAGGGGGCGGCGACCGGGCTGGGCCGTGGATCGTCACCGCCACGCAGCGCGCTGATGCCGACCAGTAGGCCGACCAGGGCGACCGCCAGCAGGCCGGCGATGCCGATGGCGACCTTGCGGCCGCCGGCCGCGGCCAGCGGGGACGGCTCGTCGCCGGTGTCGGCGGCGAAGCGCAGCGGGCCCGTGCTGTCCAGGAACTGCTCGTCGGCCGGCACGTCAAGGCGGGCCAGTTCGGCGGCGAGCACGTCCGACGAGGGCGGCGCGATCTCGGCGTCGAGCAGGTCCATGGTGAGGTCGTCGAGGTACGCCGGCACGCCCGCCCGGACCTGCCGGGGCGCGGCGATCGCGCCGGCGGCGTCGCGGACGGCGTCGGGGATGGCGGCCCGGCCGTGGCCGGCGGTGGCGCCGCGCAGCGGGGCCTCGGCGTGCGGCCAGTGCCCGGTCAGGGCGAAGTAGAGGACCCCGCCGATCGCGCGGACGTCGCTCTGCTGGCTGTCGTCGCCGTCGGTACGCGCGTCGGCCAGCACCACCCGGCCGTCGTCACTGATCATCACCGTGCCGGGGTGGACGTTGCCGTGCACCATGCCGGTGGCGTGCACGGCGGCGAGGGCGCTGGCGACGGCGTTGCCGATGGTGGTGGCCCGGGCCGGGTCCAGCGGGCCGTCGGAGACCAGCTCGCGCAGGGACCGCCCGTCGACCCACTCGCGCACCACGTACGCCCGCTCGGCCTCGTCGATCGCGTCGTAGACGCCGACCAGGTTGGGGTGGATGACCCGGCTCGCCGCGACGGCGCCCTGGAGCATCTCGGTGGCGGAGTCGCCACCCGGGTAGCGCAGCACGACCGCGACGGGACGGCGGAGGATGACGTCGACGCCCCGCCAGACCAGCCGACCCGCGCTGTCGTTGTTGATGTGCTCGACCAGCTCGTAACGCTCGGCGAGGATCTCACCGGCCGTGGGAGCACCGAAGGTCATGACGTGCGGAGCGCTCTCCTCCGCCTCCTGACCCTCGCCGACCTGGGTCACCCGTCCTCCCTCGGTGATCGTGTCGATCGATGGACCCGCGCTGCTGGGCATGTGGCTTCCCGCTCTGCCTTCGAAGGAACCGGCCGACCGGTGTCGACGCGGAGCGTCGGCGCCTGCCGTACCCGTCGAGAGCGACCTTACCCGGGTTGGCGGTCTCCCCGACATGTCATCTTCGCGCCGCTCCCGGGTCGGGCTGCCGGCCGGCGATCAACTTGTCCGGTTGCGACCGTTGTCAGCCACGTTGCTGGCACATGTACTAACCAATCTAGACGTTGACCGCAAGTGCTCGCCGGAGGGGTTGACCTATGTGGCGGCGACGCCGACGCCGCCGGGTTCCCTCCGACCGTGCCGGCATGCTCAGCCGTACGGCTGGTTATCCACAGGCCCGTCCGGCGGCTGAGCGGTCAATCGCGAAGTTATCCACAGGCGCATCCCCAGGCTGGTGATCCTCGTTCACAGAGCGTGCAGACCATCCGAGGGCCGTCGGCCCGCACCCGAGCGCGGCGCGTCAGCGGCCCAGCCGGCGGCGGACCATGCCGACGACCTCGGTGATCTCACCGATCCGCAGCGCCATCGCCAGCCCGAGGTAGGTCCCGCCGATCACCGCGCCGCCGATCACGAGCTGGATGATCGCCTCCAGGCGTGTCGGCGTGTCGTCGCCCGGCAGCAGCTTGACCACGATCAGACCGACCACCGCCGCGCCGAGCGCCGCGACCAGGACCCGGCCACCTGTGCGCATGATCTCGCCGAGGCCGATCCGGCCGACCCGGGGACGGAGCAGCCAGGCGGAGGCGATCGCGGCGGCCAGATAGGAGACCGCGTTACCGATCATCATCCCGGCGCCGGCGAAGCTCGCCGAGAAGGCGGCGAACAGCATGATCTGCACCCCGACGCGGAGCGCCACCACCGGGATGTTGATCAGCGCCGGGGTGCGGGTGTCCGGCAGCGCGTAGAAGGCGAACGTGAACAGCTGGCTCACCGCGAACGGCACCAGCGCCAGCGCAGCGGCGAGCAGCACCACGGAGGTGGCGGTGGCGTTTTCCGCGTCGAAGGCGCCCCATCGGAACAGGGTGAACGCGATCGGCGTGGCGAGGACGGCGTAGCAGACGGCGATCGGGGCGAGCACCGCGGTGACCGTGCGGGTGCCCCGGGCCAGGTCGGCGGCGACATCGGCGTACCGGCCGTCGGCGGCGGCCGCGCTCATCCGGGGCATCAGCGCGGTGATGATCGAGACGGCGATGATTCCGTGCGCGGTCATCAGCAGCAGGAAGACGTTGTTGTAGATCAGCGGGCCGGCGGCGTTCTCCTTGCCCGCCCGGTTCAGCAGGTTGAACAGCACGATCAGGCCGATCTGGCTGACCGCGACGTAGCAGAACATCCACGCCCCGAGCCGGCCCAGCTCACGCAGGCCCAGCTCGCGGAAGTCGAAACGCAGCTTCCAGCGGAAACCGACCTTGCGCAGCGCCGGCAGCAGGCCCGCCGCCTGGATGGCCACACCTAGCAGGGTGCCGCCGCCGATCAGCAGGATCCGCCCGGTGGTCATGTCGTCCGGCTGGACGGTGTCCGTCCCGAAGACGGCGATGTAGAGGCCGGCGGCGCCGATCACCACCAGGTTGTTGAGGATCGGCGCCCACATCGGGGCGGCGAAGTGCCCCCGCGTGTTGAGCACCGCGCTGATTAGCGCGCTGACGCCGGTGAAGAAGATCATCGGCAGCATCAGGTACGACAGCTTCTCGACCAGCCCCGAGTATCCGGGAGCCGATTCGTCACCGCCGTATAGCCAGGTCAGCGGCGAGGCGAACGCGAGCGCCAGCAGGGCCGCCGCGCCGAGCGCCAGCACCGCCAGGGTGAGCAGCCGCTGGGCGTACGCCTGGCCGCCGTCGGAGTCGACCTTGCGTCGGCGCACCAGCACCGGGATCAGCACGCTGGTGAGGACGCCGCCGAGCAGGAACTCGTAGACCATCCCGGGCAGGATCTGCGCGGTGGTGTACGCGTCGCCGACCAGCGCCCCGCCGAGCGCCGCCCCGATCACCAGGTTGCGCAGGAAGCCCGTACCCCGGCTGACGAGGCTGCCGATCGCCATCACCGCGCTGTTGGTCGCGGCGCTGGCCTCGCCGACCTGCTCCTGCGGCGGCGCGGTCGACTCCATGGCCGGCTGGTTGAGCGGCTCGGCGGAGATGAACGTCGCGCCGTCCGACGGCCGGCCGGGCGCGGCGCCGCCCTGGGCGGCGTTCGCGCTGCGGTAGAGACCGCCGCTCATCTTGTCGCCTCCAAGGCAGAGGGGGTAAGTCCGAGCCGGGCACGGGCCCGCACGTCACAGACGATAGTCAACAGTCGCCCGATACCCGCGCCCGGCGGACCGCATCCCCGCCGGGACCGATAGTCTGGCGCTCCCATGTCCGAAGCCTCCGCTCCCCACGCCGCCGACCGCCGCGAACTCACCGCCGCGCAGCGCAACGCCGTCGCCGAACTGCTCCGGGTCTCCCCGGTCGCCGACGAGCTGGGCCGCCGGTTCGCGCGGGCCGGCCACGAGTTGCACCTGGTGGGCGGTTCGGTCCGCGACGCCCTGCTCGGCCGCCTCGGCGACGACCTCGACTTCTGCACCGACGCGCACCCGGACGAGACCCTGCGCATCGTGCGCGGCTGGGCCGAGTCGATCTGGGAGACCGGCCGGGAGTTCGGCACCATCGGCTGCCAGCGCGACGGGCTGCGGCTGGAGATCACCACGTTCCGGGCCGAGTCGTACGACCAGGTCACCCGCAACCCGGTGGTCGAGTACGGCACCGACCTCGCGGAGGACCTGCGGCGGCGCGACTTCACCATCAACGCGATGGCGGTCAGCCTGCCCGAACACCGCTTCACCGACCCGCACGGCGGGCTGGACGACCTCGCCGCCAAGGTGATCCGCACCCCGGGCACGCCCGGGGAGTCCTTCGGCGACGACCCGCTGCGGATGCTGCGCGCGGCCCGGTTCGCCGCCCAGCTGCGCTTCGCGGTGCACCCCGACGTCCACGCGGCGATGACCCTGATGGCCGCCGACCTGGACCGGATCACCGCCGAGCGGATCCGCGACGAGTTCACCAAGCTGCTCTGCGGCGCAGACCCGCTCTCCGGGCTGCGGCTGCTGGTCGACACCGGGCTCGCCGAGCGCTTCCTGCCCGAGCTGACCGGGCTGAAGCTCACGATCGACGAGCACGCCCAGCACAAGGACGTCTACGAGCACACCCTCACGGTGGTGAGCAACGCCGTCTCGTACGAGACCGACGGGCCGGACTTCATCCTGCGGATGGCCGCGCTGATGCACGACGTCGGCAAGCCGGCGACCAAGGCGGTGGGCCCGGACGGCCGGGTCAGCTTCCACCACCACGAGGTGGTCGGGGCCCGGCTGACGAAGGCCCGGATGAAGGCGCTGCGCTACCCCAAGGAGATCACCTCCAAGGTCACCGCGCTGGTCGCGCTGCACCTGCGGTTCTACGGCTACGGCCGGGGCGAGTGGACCGACTCGGCGGTGCGCCGCTACGTCGCCGACGCCGGCGACCTGCTGCCGCGCCTGCACAAGCTGACCCGGTCGGACTGCACCACCCGCAACCGGCGCAAGGCCGCCCAGCTCGCCGCGGACTACGACGCGCTGGAGGAGCGGATCGCCCGGATCGCCGCCGAGGAGGACCTGGCGAGGGTCCGGCCCGACCTGGACGGCAACGCGATCATGGAGTTGCTGGGCGTGCCGCCGGGGCCGGTCGTCGGGCGGGCCTGGAAACACCTCAAGGAGCAGCGCCTGGAGCGCGGCCCGCTGGACCGCGACGAGGCCGAGGCGGAGCTGCTGCGCTGGGCCCGGGACGAGGGCATCGTCGAGTAGTCGGCCACACGACCAGGGCGCCGCCCCCGGGCCGGGGACGGCGCCCTGTCGCGGCAGCGGCCACACCGCTGCCCGGTGGCGTCAGCGGGTCTCGACCGCCGTGGCGTCGACCGACGGCTTGCCGTTGCCGGGTGCGGACGACGCCGAGCCGAGCTTCGCCAGCAGGCCGGCCAGATCGATTCCGGTCAGGTCGCTGCCGAGCTGGAGCCCCTGGGCCACGTTGCCCGCCACCGACTTCGTCAACGACGAGGCGCCGTCGGTGGAGATGACGGTCATCTTGTCGATCGCGCCGATCGGGGCGCTGGCCGCCTCGACCACCTGCGGCAGCACCTTGACCAGCAGGTCCAGCACGGCGGCCTCGCCGTACGCCGCGAACGCCTCGGCCTTGCGTGCCATGGCGTCGGCCTCGGCCTGGCCCTTGGCCAGGATGGCAGCGGCCTCGGCCTGGCCCTCCCGCTCGACCGCCTCGGCGATGGCGGAGCGGCGGCGCTGCTCGGCCTCACCCTCCTTGGCGCCCTCGATCGCGTTGGCCTCGGCCAGCGCGGCCCGGCGGGCCCGCTCGCCCTCACCGGTGAGCCGGGCCTGCTCGGCGGCGGCCTGCGCGGCGGCGATGACGGCCTGCCGCTGCGCGTCGGCGTTCAGCACGGCCGCGTTGCGGGCCGCCTCGGCCTCCTGCTCCACCTTGTACCGGGCCGCGTCCGCCGGCTTGCGCACCTCGGTGTCGAGCTGGCGCTGCTTGAGCTCGGCGTTGCGCTCGGCAACCTTCTGCTGCTCGGAGAGGATCGCCTGGTCCCGCTCGGCCTGGGCGAGCGGCCCGGCCGCGGCGGACTTGGCCTTGGCCGCGTCGATCTCCGCCTGGATGGCGGCCTGCTTGAGCGACAGGTTCCGGTTGGCCTCGGCGATGGCCTCCTCGGCGAGCAGCCGCTCCTGCTCGGCCTGCTGGCGGGCGCGCGCCTCGGCGATCGCCGCGTCCTTGAGCACCCGGGCCGCCTCCGGCCGGCCCAGGTCCTGGAGGTAGGAACCCTCGGCCAGGATGTCCTGGAGCTGGAAGGTGTCCAGCACCAGGCCCTGGTTGGTCATCGAGTGCTCGGCCTCCTCGGCGACCGCGCTGGCGAACGCCGCCCGGTCCCGGATGACCTCCTCGACGGTGAGCCGGCCGACGATCGAGCGCAGCGCGCCGGCGAGCACCTCCCGCGTGAAGTCCTCGATCTCGTCCTGCTGGTGCAGGAATCGCTGGGCGGCGGCGCGGATGGCGTCCTCGGTGCCGCCGACCTTGACGATCGCGACGCCGTGCAGCTCGGTGCGGATGCCCTGCTTGCTGACCGCGCCCTTGATGCCGACGTCGATCCGCCGGCTGGAAAGGTCGAGCGACTGGAGCTTCTGCACCACCGGCAGGACGAAGACGGACGCGCCGAGCACGACCTTCTGCCCGGACATGTCGGTGGACCGGCCGCCGTCGGCGGTCTGGGTGGTGCGGCCCTTGCGGCCGGTGACGATGAAGGCCTCGTTCGGCCCGGCGACCTTGATCCGGGAGAGGACGAAGAGCACGAGCACGATGACGAGGAGGACCGCGCCGCCGATGGCGATGAGAAGGGGCATGTGACCGTCCTGATCTGCTATGAGGGGGTTCAGTAGGTTTCGACGTGCACGCTGGTCTCGCTGAGCGCCTCGACCACGAAGATCTGGGCACCGACCGGGATCGGTCGGTCGGCCCGGGCGTTGAGCTTGACCGGCTGGCCGGCCACCCGGACCCGGACCTCGCCGTAGCCGTCGGCGGGCACCGGGGTGACCACCAGGCCGAGCGCGCCGACCAGGTGGTGGCGGGTGGGGGTGGGGTCGGTGCGCATGTCGCGGGCCGCCCGGCTCAGCCGGGACGCCGCCCACGCGGTGGGCACGGCCGCGACGACGCCGCCGGTCAGCGCCACCGCGATCATCGCGGGGGTACGCCCGCCGAGCAGCTCGTTGGCGATCGCGGCGCCGAAGCCGAGCGCCCCGGTGAACCCGGCGACCGCCTCGACCGACACGGGACCGTCGAAGTCCGGGTTGCCGAAGTGCAGCAGCTCGGTGCCGAGCAGGGCGAGCGCCAGCACCGCGACGCCCGCTCCGCCGATGATGAGGAAGATCAGTGTCCCCGTGGCCACGACCTGCACCGTATCGATCTGGCGCAACGTGCCACCGAACCCGCCCGACACGCAATCTAGCTGTTGACAAGATTCCGGCGAGCAGTCAATCTTGACAACGACAAGACGGAGGTGTCCATGTCCTCGGCAACCCTGACCACCGCAGGCATCCTGCTGATCACCGTCGTCACGGTGGCGTACGGCGGGCTGACCCTGCTCATGCACCTGACCCGGCGTAAGGCCGGCTACCTCGACAACCCGGTCCGCCGGGGCCTGTGGACCGCCGGCCACGCGCACGCCGGGGTGCTGGTCCTCTTCGCGCTGGCCGTGCTGCCCTACGTCGACCAGGCCGACGCGTCCGACGGCACCCGCACGCTCATCCGCACCCTGCTCGTGGCGGCGCCGATCCTGATGCCGCTCGGCTTCTTCCTCTCGGTGGCCCGGCCGCAGGACACCAGGCCCAACAAACTGATCTGGTTGACCGTCGCGGGCGGCGCCAGCCTCAGCGCCGGCTCCCTGCTGCTCGGCTTCACCCTGCTCTGAGCGGCCGTCCGGGGCGGGATGCCGGCGGCCACCCGACGGCGTCGCCGGGGCGCACCAGCGAGGCCGGGCGCGACCGGGACAATGGGGAGATGCGTTGGACCGTGCTCGACTCCCCGATCGGCGAGTTCTCCGTCGCCACCGACGGGACACACGTGTGCCGGGCCCACTTCGGCCGGGTCGGCACGGCCGATGAAGAGCCGGGCGACGAGACGGCCCGGCAGGCCGTGACGGAGCTGCGGGCGTACTTCGCCGGCGAGCTGACCGAGTTCGCGGTGCCGCTGGCGGTGCCGGGCGGCTCCGACTTCGAGCGCGGCGTCTGGCGGGAGATGACCCGCATCCCGTACGGGGAGACGCTCACCTACGGCGAGGTGGCCCGGCGGCTCGGCGACCAGGGCGCCGCCCGCGCGGTCGGGGTGGCCTGCAACCGCAACCCGATCCCGGTGCTCGTGCCGTGCCACCGGATCGTCGGGGCGGGCGGCAAGCTGGTCGGCTTCGGCGGCGGCCTGGACCGCAAGGTGACGCTGCTCGAACTGGAGGCCGGGGTCGCCCTGCGACGCGCCTGGTCCTGACGCGGGGTCGCCCTGCGCCCGGCTGGTGCCGATCTGGGGCGGAGCCGTCCCGCCGGCACCCGGCGAGGTCAGTCCGGGGCGGGCAGGCAGCCGCCGTCGGCGATGCGGGTGCCGATCTCCACGGCGACGTCGCCCGCGCGGACGCTGCCGAAGACGCACGCCCGGCCGGTCCATCCCGCGAAGAGCAGGCCGTCACCGGGGCCGAGGTCGAGCCGGCCCGGCGGCCGGACGGTGACCTCGGTCAGCCCGGTCGCGGCGACGGCCCGTCGGACGGATTCCTCCCCGGGGTCCTCCCGCCCACCGACGGTCAGGAGGTTGAGGCTCCGCATGACTTCCGCCGCGCAGGCTCGGGCACCGCTGGCCGCCTCCGCATCGAGCGTGCCGCGCTGCCGGAAGGCGTCGTTGGCCGCCTGCTGACGGCGGAACTCCTCCGCGCGCTGCTGCTCGTCGGTCAGTGGCTGGCCGCCGCCCGGTCGGCTCGGCACGGCGGTCGGGGCGCCGTCGGCGGTCCGGGTGACCCCTCCTGGGCGCGCGACGGGGGTTCTCGCGCCGGCGCAGCGGGCCGCGGCGACCGTCGCGGAGGTGGTCGGCAGGGTCGGTGCGATGCTGCCGCTCGGTGCGGAGGCCGGAGCGGTGCCTGGACCGGTGCTTGGACTGGTGCCCGGAGCCGCGCAGCCGGCGAGGACCGGAAGAAGCACGGTGCCAGCGACCGCGCCGATCGCCCATCGTGCCGTTCGGCGGCCGGGACGTGGGACGGACGTCACGGCGATCAGCCTAACCGCGCGTTGCCGATCGCTCGACCCCGTGTGACGTCGGTGGTTGTCGCGCGTACGACGGTGGGAGAGCCGGACACGGCGAAGGCCGGGTCCGTGTGGACCCGGCCTTCGGTGGTGCTGGTGGTCGGCGCGTCAGCGCTCGACCTCACCGGCGATGAACGCCTCTACGGCGGCGTGCGCGTCGTGGTCGGCGTACTGCACCGGCGGGGACTTCATGAAGTACGACGAGGCCGACAGGATCGGGCCGCCGATCTTCCGGTCCAGCGCGATCTTCGCGGCGCGGACGGCGTCGATGATCACGCCGGCCGAGTTCGGCGAGTCCCACACCTCGAGCTTGAGCTCGGCGTTGAGCGGGGTGTCGCCGAAGGAACGACCCTCCAGACGGATGTACGCCCACTTGCGGTCGTCCAGCCACGGCACGTGGTCCGACGGGCCGATGTGCACGTCGCTCTTGCTCATCTCGTGCGGGATCTGGGACGTGACCGACTGGGTCTTCGAGATCTTCTTCGAGACCAGCCGGTTGCGCTCCAGCATGTTCATGAAGTCCATGTTGCCGCCGAAGTTGAGCTGGTACGTGCGCAGCAGCTCGACCCCGCGGTCCTCGAAGAGCTTCGCCAGCGCGCGGTGCACGATGGTGGCGCCGACCTGGCTCTTGATGTCGTCACCGACGATCGGCAGGCCCGCGTCCTCGAACTTCTTCGCCCACTCGGGGTCGGAGGCGATGAAGACCGGCAGGGCGTTCACGAACGCGCAGCCGGCGTCGATCGCGGCCTGCGCGTAGAACTTGTCGGCCTGCTCGGAGCCGACCGGCAGGTAGGAGACGACGACGTCGACCTGCGCGTCGCGCAGCGCCTGCGCCACGTCGACCGGCTCGGCGTCGGACTCCTCAACGATCTCGCGGTAGTACTGGCCCAGACCGTCGAAGGTCGGGCCGCGCTGCACGGTCACGCCGGTCGGCGGCACGTCGCAGAGCTTGATGGTGTTGTTCTCGCTGGCGACGATCGCCTCGGCGAGGTCCATGCCCACCTTCTTGGCGTCCACGTCGAACGCCGCGACGAACTGCACGTCCGAGACGTGGTAGTCGCCGAAGGTGACGTGCATGAGACCCGGGACGCGGTCGTTCGGGTCGGCGTTCCGGTAGTACTCCACGCCCTGCACGAGGGACGAGGCGCAGTTACCCACACCGACGATGGCGACGCGGACGGAGCCCATAGCGTCTGCCTCCTTCTTCTTCATCACGGCCGCTCTTTCCTGGACTCTCCAGGCGGAGGCGGGCTGTTGTCTTCTCGTCGGCCGCCGGCCGTCCCGGTTTCCGGGACCGTCGGGGCACGGCCGGAGCGCTCGTTGGCGATGAGCTCCTCCAGCCAGCGGACCTCGCGCTCACAGGCGTCCAAGCCATGGCGCTGCAGTTCCAGCGTGTACGCGTCGAGGCGTTCGGCCGCGCGGCCGAGCACGTCGCGAAGCCCCTCGCGACGCTCCTCGATCTTTCGCCGGCGACCCTCCAGGATGCGGAGTCGGGTCGCCTGGTCGGTCCGGGCGAAGAACGCGAAGTGCACGCCGAAGCCCGTGTCGTCGTACGTCTCGGGCCCGGCCTGTGCGATCAGTTGGGCGAAGCGTTCCTTGCCCTCCGCGGTGATTTTGTAGACCACCCGACCTCGTCGGCTGGTCAGCGCGGGAACCTCCTCGGCGGTGGCGGGTGTCTCGGCGGCCTCGGTGATCCACCCCGCCGCCTGCAACCGACGCAGGGTCGGGTAGAGCGAGCCGTAGCTGATCGCCGCCCGGATCGCCCCAAGCTTGGCGGTCAGCTCCTTGCGCAGCTCGTACCCGTGCATCGGAGACTCCTGCAGGAGGCCGAGGATGGCGAGCTCGAGCACGGGCCATCCTCTCTGTACCCTCTACGCGGAGTGGTAACCGCCGCGATGTATCGGACCGATACATCGCACGCTAGCGGATCACCGTGATCAGGGCAAACCCCCGTTTGCGGGGTTCTGTGGTCACGCATCGTCACCGTGGTCGCCCCGTCCGGCCGGACCGCGTACCCTCTTCCGCATGCGTACGCAGCGCCAGGTGGTGGATTACTCGCTCCGGAAGCGAGCGGTGCTGCGTGAGCTCCTCGCCGGTCGGGTCGGCACGTACGACGTCTGCGACGCGTCGCCGTACCTGAAGAACGCCGCCCGCTACCACGGCGAACCGACGGACGAGCGGTGCCCGATCTGCCGGAGCGAGAACCTGACGCGCGTCCACTACATTTACGGCGACGAACTCAAGCAGTCCGCCGGCCAGGCCCGGACGCTGGCCGAGTTGCCCGTGCTGGCGATGACGCTGCGTGAGTTCCAGGTCTTCGTGGTGGAGGTGTGCCTCGGCTGTGACTGGAACCATCTCGTCGAGCAGTACCTGCTCGGCCGGGACGGGCTGGCCGAGGGCGCGGAGGGCGGGCCGGAGCAGGACGCGGTGGGCGGCGCGGCCGCCTCGGGCACCGGTGCGGTCGGTCGACGGAGGCGAGAGGCGCAACGGTGATCCTGGCTCGATCGGCCGACCCCGGCCAGCACGCGCGCGCCCGGGGTAACCGACGACTCGTTGGTCTGATTGGCCCGATTGATTCACAACTGACACCGGTCGACCGGCACGTGTGTGCCACACCGGCGGGTGTCCCATCTCACGGCAAACCGGTGGCGGCGCGGTCGCGCCCCACCGCGACGGCAGGGTGTGAGGAATGAACTCGTACGGCGATCCCAGTTCCCCGCGCGGGCGGGCCCATATTCCGGGCCGGCACGGCGACCTCGGCGGTGACGCCCGCGGGGGCGGTTGGTCGGCTGCACAGGAGGGTACGGCACCCGGTCGCGCCTCGGTCGCGCCCCGGGGTGCCGCCGGTGGGCGGGCCTCGGTCGGCGGCTCGGCGTCCGTGCCGCCGCGCGGTCCGGCCGCCGGCTCGGCTTCGGTGGGCTCCGCCTCCGCCGGTCGTGCCGGCGCCGGCCGGGCCTCCGTCCCGGTCTCCCCGGCGCCGGCCGCCGGCCGGGCGGGCGCGGGCCGCGCATCGGTGCCGGTCTCCCCGGCGGCCGGCGGATCGGCCGGCCGCGCCACGGTCGGTGCCGCCTCGGCCGGGCGGGCCAGCGTCGGATCGGCGGCCGTCGGCGGCGTCGCCGGCCGGGCGTCGGCGCGGGCGAGCGTCTCCCCGGCCTCGGGTGGCCCGGGTGGCCCCGGCGGGCCGACCGGCCCCGGCCGCGGCGGCCGCGGCTCGGGAGACCCGGCCAGAGCGGCCAGGGGGAAGAAGCGCAAGCGGGCGAACATGCTGATCGCCGCCTTCGCGGTCTTCATCATGCTCGCCGGCCTCGGCGTGGTTGGCTTCACCTACTACTCGACCAACGTGGTCCTTCCCAACGAGGTTCCGCTGCCGCTCTCCACCACGATCTACGCCAACGACATGAAGACCCAGGTGGCGCGGCTGGGGAACGAGAACCGCACCTTCGTCACTATCAAGGACATCCCCGAGCACGTCCAGCACGCCGTGGCGGCGGCCGAGGACCGGAACTTCTACAAGCACTCGGGCGTGGACTACAAGGGCATCGCGCGGGCGGCCTGGAACAACATCAGCGGCGGCGACAAGCAGGGCGCGTCGACGATCACCCAGCAGTACGCCCGTAACGCGATCGAAAACCTGAAGGACGACACCTACGCCCGAAAGGTCAAGGAGGCGATCTTCGCCTCCAAGCTGAACGAGAAGTACACCAAGCCAGAGATCATGCAGCACTACCTCAACGTGATTTACTTCGGGCGCGGTGCGTACGGCATCGAGGCTGCCGCGCAGACCTATTTCGGTAAGTCGGCGAAGAGCCTCTCGGTCGCCGAGGGCGCGGTGCTTGCCTCGCTGATCAAGCAGCCGCAGGCCAGCGAGACCCACAAGGGCTACGACCCGGCGGTCAACCCCACCGATGCCCAGAAGCGGTGGAACTACGTGCTCGGGGGCATGGTCGAGGAGGGCTGGCTGAACGCGGCGGAGCGCCCTACCGAGTACCCGAAGGTGCTGAAGCCGAAGAAGGACGGCAACGGGTTCGGCGTGAAGAGCCCCCGAGGCAACGTCGTCAACTACGTCCGTCAGGAGTTGGAGCAGTGGGGGATCTGCTCCGATTCGGGCGCGCCGGGCAAGCCGAGTTGCGTGGACGAGCTTCGTGACGGCGGTTACCGGATCAAGACCACCATCGACCCGAAGATGCAGACGGCGCTGGAGGAGGCCGCCCAGCCCGACCGGAAGGGGTCGGTGCTCTACGGGCAGCCGAAGAACCTGATGGCGGCGGCGGTCTCCATCGATCCGAAGTCCGGCCGGGTGCTCGCCTACTACGGTGGCGACAGCGGTGCCGACTTCGACTACGCGGGCAAGAACACCAACGCCAACGGCGACATCGTCGGTGGTCATCCACCGGGCTCGTCGTTCAAGGTCTACACCTTGGCGGCCGCCATCGACGCCGGCATCTCGGTCAAGTCGCGCTGGGACGCCACCCCGTTCAAGCCAGAAGGCTTCAAGGACGAGGTGCAGAACGCCGGCCGCGACGTCACGAGGACCTGCAACAAGTCCTGCACGCTGGAGGAATCGACCATTCGGTCGTACAACGTGCCGTTCTTCCACCTCACCGAGAAGATCGGTGCCGACAAGGTGGTCGGCATGGCACGACAGGCCGGCGTAAGCACGATGTGGACGGTCGATCCGCCTCAGCCGTACGACTTGGTCAAGGAGAAGCCGGAGAACCTCGCGCCGAGCAAGTTCGACCGAGTCGTCGGCTATGGCCAGTACCCGATCACCGTGCTCGACCATGCCAACGGGCTCGCCACGCTGGCCAACGACGGTAAGTACAACAAGGCGCATTTTGTCCTCACGGTGGAAAAGCAGGACAAGGGGACCGGCAAGTGGGTGAAGGTGCCGGGGACCGGCGAGAAGCTCAAGCCGCAGCAGCGCATCAAGCCGGAGGTCGCCAACGAGGTGACCGCCGTGCTGAAGGAGATCCCGGAGAAGAACAACGCCAACCTGGACGACGGGAAGGACGCCGCCGGCAAGACCGGCACCTGGGAGTACAACGGGACCCCGCGTAACGCCCACGCCTGGATGGTCGGCTATGACGACAACATCGCCACCGCGGTGTGGATCGGCAGCCGGGACCCCAAAAGGCCAGCGATCGTGGACAAGAACAAGGACGATATTGGCGGTAGCAGCTTCCCTGCCAAGCTCTGGAAGCGGTACATGGACGACGCGCTGAAGGGCAAGGACAGGTCGGATCTGCCGAGCATCACCGGCATCGGTGACGACACGGCCGGCAACGGCGAGGCGCCCCCGCCGATCCAGCCGACCCAGCCGCCCTGCGATCCGACCGGCCTGTTCCCCTGCCCGGGCGGCAACAACGGCGGCAACAACGGCGGCAACAACGGCGGTGGCAACAACGGCGGTGGCAACAACCCCACGCCGACCGAACCCACCGACCCGACCGGTCCGCGGCCGGGTGGCGGGGGCGGCGGTGACGGGCTGCTCCCGAGCCTCACACCCCGACCCGACGACGACTGAGCCCACGAACGCCGCCGGCGGCCGGACGACCTGTCCGGCCGCCGGCGGCGTTTCCGCGTACCGACGACGTGTCGGGTGCTGAAGGGGACGTGGAGGCCGGTCGTACGGCAGGATGCACCCTCATGAGCACGCAGCCGACGCGAGGCATCGACGACGCCGGTGCCGCCGACCACCCGTCCCGGTCCGACGGCTTCGTCCGGGGCGTCTCCGGCGTCATCGGCGGCCCGTTGGGCGACCACGCCGTCGCGCTCGACCGACCCGCCGGGCGGGAGAGCCGGTTCTGGACGGCGGCGAGGATCGTCCTGGCCTTGGTCTGCCTGACCCTGGCGCTGCACTGGGTGCAAAAGTCGCCCTGCCAGGACGGCGCCTGGCAGAACAACGTGCAGTACACCCGGTTCTGCTACACCGACGTGCTGGCGCTCTACTACGCCGAGCGGCTCAACGAGGGCGCGGTCCCCTACCGGGATCACCCCGTCGAGTACCCGGTGCTCACCGGCTACTTCATGGGCGCGCTCGGCCTGCCCGTGCACGCCCTCGGCGAGAACGACCCGGGGATCAACCAGGGCCAGTGGTTCTACAACCTGAACGCGCTGGTGCTCGGTGCGCTGGCGGTCGCCACGGTGGCGGTGATCCTTGCTTTGCGCCGGCGACGACCCTGGGACGCCGCGCTCTTCGCGCTCGCCCCCGCGCTGATGCTCACCGCCACGGTCAACTGGGACCTGCTCGCCATCGGGCTGGCCGCGTTCGGCCTGTTCGCCTGGGCCCGCAGCCGGCCCCTGCTCGCCGGCGTCCTGCTCGGCCTCGCCGGGGCGGCCAAGATGTGGCCGCTGTTCGTCCTCGGCCCGATCCTGGTGCTGGCGCTGCGCGCCGGGCGTCTCCGCGCCGCCCTCACCGCCTTCGGCGCGGCCCTGGTGTCCCTGGTCGCCGTGAACCTGCCGGTCGCCGTCCCGTACCGGGAGAACTGGGACCGCTTCTTCGAGCTGAACTCGACCCGGCCGATCGACTGGGGCACGCTCTGGTACATCGGGCGCTACCTGGACGGAAAGGTCGGCAGCGCCAACCCCGCCGATCTCGGGCCCTTCGAGTGGCTGAACGTCAACATCCCGGCGCTGAACGCCCTGTCGTACGCCCTCTTCGGGCTGGCCTGCCTCGGGGTGGCCGCGCTGGGGCTGCTGGCGCCGCGCCGCCCCCGGCTCGCCCAGCTCGCGTTCCTGGTGGTCGCCGCGTTCCTGATCTTCAGCAAGGTGTGGTCGCAGCAGTTCGTGCTCTGGCTGCTGCCGCTGGTGGTGCTGGCCCGCCCCAGGTGGGGCGCCTTCCTGGCCTGGCAGGTGGCCGAGGTCTGCTACTTCGCGGCCTTCTACGGGGAACTGCTCGGCGCGTCGACCGGCAAGCCGGTCTTCCCGGAGGGCGTCTTCGTGCTGGCGGCCACGCTGCGCCTGACCACCGTGGTGGTGCTCTGCGTGCTGGTCGTGCGGGAGATCCTGCGGCCGGAACTCGACCCGGTGCGCGCCACGTACGTCGACGACCCGGACGGTGGTCTCCTCGACGGCGCGCCGGACGCACCCTGGCTCGACCGCTGGCGGCGCCGGCCCACCGCCCCCGCCGAGCCGGCACCCCTCCCGGCGTGACCCGTCCCGCCGGCCGCCCCGAAGCGACACTCGGGGCGGCCGGCGGGACGCGGGTCAGAGCCGGTAGACCACCACCTGGCCGATCTCCTCGCGGGTGATGCCCAGGCCGTCGACCGGCACGTCGACCGTGACCTCCCACGGCGTGCCGGCGATCTGGTCGCGCATCAGCAGCACGTTGCGGACGCCGAGGATGCGCAGGTAGTCGACGCTGGTCTGATCCGGGAAGGAGAGCGTCACCCGGCGCACCTCGTCGAGCTGGTGCGGAGTGAAGCCGCTGCCTCCGTTTACCACGTCCTGGAACCTGGTCGTGGACCAGAGCATCACGGGCTGGTCGAGGTTCTGGCTGCTCGGCAGCACCAGCAGCGGGCCGTCCACGGTCCGCATCGCGGCGGGCTGCTGCGGCACGACCGGGTGCGGCGTGACGTTCAGGCCCTCGGCGATCACCAGCACCAGCGGCAGCAGGGTGGCCAGTCGCAGCCACGGGCCCGGCCAGGAGGGGATCCGCTCGGCGCAGATCTCCCGCACCCGCGTGGCGAACGCGCTGACCGCGCCCGCCGCGAGCAGCCCGAGCAGCAGCGTGGTCCAGAGCATCAGCCGGCCGGGGGTGCGCAGGCCGCTCCACCCGGGCAGGTGCTCGAAGAGCGGCACGTAGGTGTACGTGCCGTCGAAGAACCGGGTGCCCATGGCGAGCACCATGGTCACCACCACCCCGGCGAGCAGCAGCAGCCGGTGGCGCAGCTTCCAGACGGAGAAGAAGAGCCCGCCGGCGGCGAGCGCGTAGAGCACGAACCCGGGCAGCAGGGTCATCTCCGGGTGCCAGGGCAGCGCCGCCCGCGCGCCCTCGTGCAGCTCGCCCCAGATACGCGACTCGGCAGGTGCGGTGAAGAAGCCGCTCGCCGGCGGGGAGAAGATGCCGATGTCGCCGACCGTCCGCTCCGCCTGCGGGTGCTGCTCCTTCACGGTGAAGTACGGAACCGCCAGCAGCGCGCCGACACCGGCGAAGAGCAGCCCGCCGACCAGGTCCGCGGCCAGCAGCCGGCGCCCGAACGGGCGCTTCACAGCCCAGAACCAGGTTCGCCGGACGTACCAGGTCACGGTGGCGACGACCACCGTGCCGCCGAGGAAGTACGCGAACGGCAGCCCGATGCCGAAGCCCAGGCTGAGCTGCCAGGCGGCCACCAGCCAGCCGGTGTAGACCCAGCCGTCGTGCCGGCGCTCCGGGCGGTAGCCGTGGCGGAACGAGTAGCCGTGCCCTCGCGCCAGCATGGCCAGCGCCAGCGGGATGCCGCCGTTGGAGATCACGTGCAGGTGCCCGGCCTGCGCGAGCAGCCAGGGCGCGTAGGCGTAGCCGACCCCGGCCACCGCCCCGCCGATCCGGCCCGCGCCGAGCTGGCGGGCCAGCGCGTACGCCCCGAGCGTGGCGAGCGCGTGGGCCAGCACGAACATGATGTTGTAGCGCAGCACGGCGGCCTCGGGGCCGGTGCCGATCATGCCCGCCGGGGCGTAGCCGAGCAGCGTGTCCGAGAAGGCGAAGCTCCAGTCCTCCGGGAAGAAGGTGTTCGACTGCCAGAGCTGCGCCGGGTTGGTCAGCAGGATGTGCCCGGACCAGGCCATCTGCCATGCCTGCAGGCTCGGGTCCCAGTAGTCCTGCGGGAGGGTGTGCAACGGGTAGCGCAGGGTCGGCCAGGTCATCAGGACGGCCAGCGCCAGCGAGCCGAGCGTTGCGAGCGTCCACTCGTGGATCAGCACGCGACCGACCGCCCGGGCGGCACGCCGTACCCAACTCGGCCGGGGTTCCGGGGCGGACGCGAAGGCGGCCCACCGGTCCGGCTTCCCCGCCTCCTTGCCGCCCTCCTCGGCCTTGCCGCTCTCCTTGCTGTCGCCGGCCTTGTCCGTGCCGGCCTTGTCCGTGCCGGCCTTGGCGGCACCGTCCTCGGCGGCACCATCCTTGCGGTCCCTGCCGTCGGCGTTTTCGGCCCTGCCGTCACCGGCGGCGGCCTTGACGTCGCCGTCGGTTGTGACGTCGTCGCTGGTGCCGGCGTCACCGGGCTTGGTTCCGGCGTCGCCGAGCCTGGTCCTGGCGTCTCCGCTGTTCGGGGCGTCGCCGGCCTTGGCGTCGCCGGTGCCGCTGACCGTGCCCGGCCGGTCGTTGTCTCTGCCGCTCGTGCCGCGGGCGTCCCCGGTGGCCGGGTCCTTGTCGCTGGAGCGGGCCGCGGCGGCAGCACCGGCCGTCGGCGCGGTGCCGCCACCCGTGTCGCTGGCCGGGCCGGCCGGGTCGGAAACGTTCCCGCGCGCGGCGTCGGTGGAGTTGGTCGGGCCCGAGGATGGGCTGGCCGGCGCGTCGCTGCCGGAAGCCGCCGACCGGTCGGCGGCGGGATGGGGGCCGCCGGTGGCGGACTGGTCGGTCGTCATGCGGCGGGGCGCTCCGCGCCGAGCCGGTCACGCAGGAAGGTGATGTCGGCGCCCTGACCCTCGACGCCGCCCGGGGTTTCGACGATCACCGGCGCGTCGGCCGCGCGGATCACCGCCACCAGTAGTTCGGGGTCGATCGTCCCGCCGTCGAGGTTGTCGTGCCGGTCCTGCCCGGAGTTGAACGCTCCCTTGGAGTTGTTGGCGTGCACCAGGTCGATCCGTCCGGTGATCGCCTTGACCCGGTCGACCAGACCGAGCAGCTCCTCGCCGCCGGCGTGCGCGTGGCAGGTGTCCAGGCAGAAGCCCACCTCGTAGTCGCCCACGGCGTCCCAGAGCCGGGCCAGCGCGTCGAGCCGCCGGGCGCACGCGTTGTCGCCACCGGCGGTGTTCTCGATCAGGACCGGCAGCTCGAAGCCGCCCGAGTCCGCCGCGTACGCGAAGGTCTTGCGCCAGTTGTCGAACCCGACGGCGAGGTCGTCCCCCGCGTTGACGTGCCCGCCGTGCACGATCAGCCCCTTCGCGCCGATGGCGGCGGCCGCCTGGGCGTGCCCGAGCAGCAGCTTCCGGCTGGGAATCCGGATCCGGTTGTTCAGGGTCGCGACGTTGATGACGTACGGCGCGTGGACGTAGAGGTCGACGTCCGCCGCCCGCAGCCGCTCCGCGTCCTCCCGGGGCTTCGGGGCTTTCCACCCCTGCGGGTCGGAGAGGAAGAACTGTACGGCCCCGGCCTCTCGGGCCGTCGCCTCCGCCAGCGGGTCGGTCGAATCGACGTGGGCTCCGATACGCATGCACGGGAGCCTACGTCGCCGCGCCGACAGCCGGGGCGACGGCGGTGGGGAGTGGGAAAGCGTGCCCGCGTCACCTCCCGGCGTCGGCGGTCGTTGATGCGAGTGGGATCCACGGTTGGTGCTCCCGGGCGAGGTGGCCGCAGGTCGCCCGCCGGGTGGCCGAGCCGCCCGGGAAGCGGGGGCACCCCCGTCGCGCGGCCCGGCGTGACGGGGGCCGGTCCCGGAACCGGTACCCGGGCCGGCCGAAAAATTTCGGAGAAATCCGCCATTTACGCCAACAAGGGTCAAGAGCCGTTGTAACGTCAGGTAACAACACGATAAAGCTCCGCGGGGCGTCCCCGGTCCAACCTCATCGGTGTGGTCGTTCCTCCCCAGGTCCCACCCAAGGAATGCGGACGGGACGCCCCGCGGCCTCGTACACGGGGGCTCGCATCGACAGTGACGTCGAGGCGGGCCCCCGTCGCCCCTGCCCGGCGCGGGTGGACCGACCACCCCGGGCATGATCGTCCGGACCGGGTATCCTGGTCCGGTTGTCCGCGTCCGGCCGGGTCCCCCCGGGACCGGCGTGGGCCACGACGCACGACCTCCTGCCACGGAAGGACCGTGGCCGCTTAGCCCACAGGAGGTGAGCACGTCTTGCGTCATTACGAGATCATGGTGATCCTCGACCCCAGCCTCGAGGAGCGCACCGTCGCACCGTCGCTCGACACGTACCTGAACGTGATCCGGACCGCGGGTGGCTCAGTGGAGAAGACCGACGTGTGGGGCCGCCGGCGCCTCGCGTACGAGATCAACAAGAAGGCCGAGGGCATCTACGCCGTCATCGACCTGCAGGCGACGCCTGCGGCGGTGGCCGAGCTGGACCGTCAGCTGCGGCTCAACGAGTCCGTGCTGCGCACCAAGGTCATCCGGCCGGAGATGCGCTAAGCATTCAACCCGGTTCACCCGGACCAGCCTCACCGGTGCTGTCAGAGGGCTCTGAGAGCCTGTACGGCAGAACTGATGAGTGCGCGAGGAGATGGTCATGGCAGGAGACACCACCATCACGGTCATCGGCAACCTGACCGATGACCCCGAGTTGCGGTTCACCCCTTCCGGTGCTGCGGTCGCCAAGTTCCGGGTCGCCTCGACGCCCCGGTTCATGGACAAGGCGTCCGGCGAGTGGAAGGACGGCGAGCCGTTGTTCCTCTCGTGCACCGTCTGGCGGCAGGCCGCCGAGCACGTCGCGGAGTCGCTTCAGCGCGGCGCCCGCGTGATCGTGTCCGGCCGGCTGCGTCAGCGGTCCTACGAGACCCGTGAGGGCGAGAAGCGCACCGTCATCGAGCTCGAGGTCGACGAGATCGGCCCGTCGCTGCGCTACGCCACGGCGAAGGTGCAGAAGATGTCCCGCTCCGGCGGCGGTGGCGGCGGCTTCGGTGGCGGTGGTGGCCAGGGCGGCGGAGGCAACTTCGACGACCCCTGGGCCTCGGCCGCTCCGGCACCCTCGCGCGGTGGTTCGGGTGGCGGAAACTTCGACGAGGAGCCCCCGTTCTAATGGCGCCGAGCGCCCGCGATCGCAAACCAGGAGCACGAGCAATGGCCAAGGCCGCTGCACTTCGCAAGCCGAAGAAGAAGGTGAACCCGCTCGACAAGGACGGGATCACCTACATCGATTACAAGGACACCGCGCTGCTGCGCAAGTTCATCTCCGACCGCGGCAAGATCCGCGCTCGGCGGGTGACCGGCGTGACCTCGCAGCAGCAGCGGCAGATCGCCCGTGCGGTCAAGAACGCCCGCGAGATGGCGCTCCTGCCGTACACCGCCACGGCCCGCTGAGAGGAGGCACCGATATGAAGATCATCCTGACTCAGGAGGTGTCCGGCCTCGGTGCCCCGGGCGACATCGTCGAGGTCAAGAACGGCTACGGCCGTAACTACCTGCTGCCGCAGGGCTTCGCGATCGCCTGGACCAAGGGTGCGGAGAAGCAGGTCACGGTCATCAAGCGGGCCCGCTCGGCCCGAGAGATCCGCGACCTCGGCCACGCCAACGAGGTCAAGGACCAGCTCGAGGGCCTCAAGGTCAACCTGAAGGCCCGTGCCGGTGACGGTGGTCGGCTCTTCGGGTCGGTCACCCCGGCCGAGATCGTCGACGCCGTCAAGGCCGCTGGCGGCCCGGCCCTCGACCGTCGTCGGCTGGAGCTGCCCGGTCACATCAAGTCGACCGGCTCCTACCCGGTGCGGATCAAGCTGCACCCCGAGGTGACCGCCAAGTTCGACCTCAACGTCGTCCAGGGCTGACGCCTCACCACAGCACCACGACAGGGCCCGCACCGACCGGTGCGGGCCCTGTTCGCGTTCGACAGGCCGGCCCGGCCGGGTGGTGGCGCGTCAGCCGATCGGCTGCCCGGTGACCGCGCTGATCATGACCGTCGAGAGGCCACCGCAGCGCCGCCGGCACCACGTAGCAGGCGGCGGTGTAGAACACCGGCCGCCACGCCCCCACCCGGATCGGTATCGAGCAGGTCGTCCTCGATGCGGCGGCTCCGGGCTTCCGCCCCGGCGGCTCCGGGCTTCCGCCCCGGCGGCCTCGACCCGACGGCTTGCGGCTGCCGGGGTCGACGCCCGCGACGGGGCGACCCGGCTCGGACGCCCGCCGTCGCGGCGCCATGGGCGGTCGGGCGTAGGAGGCCGTCGCCGATCCGCGTGCCTCCCGGTCGTCGGCCCGGCGGCGCCCCCGAGTAGCCCCGCTCCTGCGGTCGGTCGAACGTCCACAGCGGCTCCACCGCCCTGGGCCTGACCTCCGGCGGCAGCGGCAACTGCACTCCCCGGTGTGGTCCGACTCCGGGACCGCGCCGCTCGCCGGGGCCTCCCGCCAGGTCGTCTCGCTGACCCGGCGTCAACTGCTCGTGCTCTCCGTGGTCCGCCAGCCGCCACCAGACCGGCGGCGGTCGAGGTCGTCCTCGTCGTCTGGGGCGGCGTGCCGTCGCTCGCGCGGATCATCCTCTCCGCGTCCCCGGTCCCGGTAACTCACGGCCGGAGCGTCACCCTTCCCCACCGATGGCGCACTCCGCTGTCCAGGTGTAGCCGTTCGCTCGAAGGGGCCCGGGACGTTCGACCGGGCAGTTCGACCGAAAACTTCTCCTCCACAGGGTGGGGATTGAGTTTTCCCAGCTCAGCGGCTTGTCTGGGGGAATTCCCCAACCGTTTTCCACAGCCTGTGCACACCCTGCGCACATGGTCGTCCACCGGCATCCACAGGTTGTCCCGAGGCTCGTCCACTGCCATGGTTGAGGGGCTGACCTCGGGTTCCGTAAGGTGGGCCCCCGACCGGCCGTGCGATGACCCCCGATCGACCGGCAGGTCGAGGTTGTCGTACCCCGGCGGTAGAGCTGGCCTTGGATCCGACGCAGTGGAGGGGGGACCCGTGTCGGTCACCGACGACATGCGGGCGGACCAGCGCACCGGCGGCGGCCAGGCGTCCCCGCCGCCCCAGCGCGACGGTCAGTTCGACAAGACCCCGCCGCAGGACGTCGCTGCCGAGCAGTGCGTCCTCGGCGGCATGCTGCTCTCCAAGGACGCCATCGCCGACGTCGTCGAGATCCTCAAGACCAACGACTTCTACCGGCCGGTGCACGCCACCATCTTCGACACCATCCTGGAGATCTACGGTCGGGGCGAGCCGGCCGACTCGATCACCGTGGCGGCGGCGCTGGCCGACTCCGGCGACCTCGTCCGGATCGGCGGCGCCCCCTACCTGCACACGCTGATCGCCAGCGTGCCGACCGCCGCGAACGCCGCCTACTACGCGCGGATCGTCAGCGAGCGGGCGGTCCTGCGGCGGCTGGTGGAGGCCGGCACCAAGATCGTGCAACTGGGCTACGGCACGGGTCAGGGCGGCAGCCGCGACGTCGACGACATCGTCGACCTCGCCCAGCAGGCGGTCTACGACGTCACCGAGCGCCGCGTCAGCGAGGACTTCGCGGTGCTCGCCGACATGCTCCAGCCGACGCTCGACGAGATCGAGGCGGTGGGTGCCCAGGGTGGCGTGATGACCGGCGTCCCCACCGGCTTCACCGACCTGGACCGGCTGCTCAACGGCCTGCACGCCGGGCAGCTCATCATCGTCGCCGGGCGGCCGGGTCTGGGTAAGGCGCTCGCCCTCGACACGCCGCTGCCAACCCCGGACGGATGGACCACGATGGGCGAGGTCGCCGTGGGCGACCGCCTGCTGGCCGCCGATGGCAGCCCGACCACCGTTACCGCCGCCTTCGAGGTGATGTACGACCGGCCGTGCTACGAGGTTGAATTTTCCGACGGCACGGTGATCGTCGCGGACGCGGAGCACCTGTGGAAGACCACGACCCGGGCGAGCCGAAGCCAGCCTGAGCAGCGAACGCGTCAGTACTGGCCGGAGTCGTCGTTGTCCAGGGTGCGGGCCGCCCAGGCGACGGTCGGTGCCGAATCCCGACGCCTCGTCACCGTGGCGCAGGCCCTGGAACAGGTCGGCCCTGAGTTCCGCAACGTCCTGCACACCATCGCGCGGGAGGTCGGCGTCGAGGGGCGGGTGAGCCGGCTGGTGACGCGCGCGGGGAAGGCGCGGAACTGGAGCGCACCGGGGTATCCGGCAGGGCCACTGCTGACTGGGCTGCGCGAGCGGGCCGAGCGGCACGTCAATGCCGGTGCCCGGGTGCGGCACGGCGGCGTGGTGACCACTGCCCAGATCGCGGCGACGTTGCGTACCGACACGGCCGACCGGCGGTTGAACCACGCCGTCGAGAACTGCGGTCCCCTGCGACTGCCGGAGCGAGACCTGCTGATCCCGCCCTACACCCTGGGCGCGTGGCTCGGTGACGGGCACACCGGCGCCAGCCGGTTCACCACCGCTGACGACGAGATGGTGGGCCTTGTCGAGCAGGACGGATTCGTGGTGCGGCCCAGCGGCCCGATGCTCTACAGCATCTCTCTGCCGGCGGCGACGCCATCGACCGAGCGGACGTGTGTCAACTGCGGCCGGTCCACCCGGGCACTTCGGGAGAACCCTGCCGTCAATCGCTGCGCGGACTGCAGGGTCGTGCACGGTTCGTTTCTGGCACTGCTCCGCCGGCTGGGGGTGGCGACGGACAAGCACATCCCGCAGGAGTACCTTCGGGCCTCCGAGCCCCAGCGTCGCGCGTTGCTGGCCGGCCTGATGGACACCGACGGCACGGTCGCTCCCGCCGGTAACCTCCAGTACACCTCCACCTCCAAGCGGCTCGCCGAGGACGTGTGGGAGCTCGTGGTGAGTCTGGGCTACCGCTGCACTGTCACGGAAAAGGCGGTGCCCGGGCGCAGCCCCGATTCGTCGATCGCGTACACGCTGAACTTCTCCACCCCGGATCCGATCTTCCGGTTGGAGCGGAAGCGCTCGGCTCACGCTGCGAGGCGTCGTACCAGTTCGGACGTGCGGACGAATTCCCGCTTCATCGTGGACGTCCGACCGGTGCCGAGCGTCCCGGTCCGGTGCGTGACGGTGGACAACCCCGAGCACCTCTACCTCGCGGGTCGGGCGATGATCCCGACGCACAACAGCACCGCGAGCATGGACTTTGCCCGAAACGCGGCTATCCGCGCCAACCAGGCATCGGCGATCTTCTCGCTGGAAATGAGCAAGGTCGAGATCGTCATGCGGCTGCTCTCGGCCGAGGCGCGGGTGCCGCTGCACGTCCTGCGCAGCGGTCAGCTCTCCGACGACGACTGGACCAAGCTCGCCCGGTGCATGGGCGAGATCAGTGAGGCGCCGCTCTTCGTCGACGACACGCCGAGCATGAACCTGATGGAGATCCGGGCCAAGGCGCGGCGGCTCAAGCAGCGGCACGACCTCAAGCTGATCGTCGTCGACTACCTCCAGCTGATGACCTCGCCGAAGCGCACCGAGAGCCGGCAGCAGGAGGTCGCGGACCTGTCTCGTGGCCTGAAGCTGCTGGCCAAGGAGGTGGAGTGCCCGGTGATCGCGGTGAGCCAGCTGAACCGTGGCCCGGAGCAGCGCACCGACAAGCGACCCCAGTTGTCTGATTTGCGCGAAAGTGGATCAATTGAGCAAGATGCCGACGTTGTCATCCTGCTGCACCGCGACGACTACTACGACAAGGAGTCGCCCCGGGCCGGGGAGGCGGATTTCATCGTCGCCAAGCACCGGAATGGCCCGACCGACACCGTGACGGTGGCCGCCCAGCTGCACCTGTCGCGCTTCGTCGACATGGCGATCGTCTGAGAGCAGCGGCGCGGGTCAGCCCAGAAGTGGGAACCAGCCGGCGACCTCGCCGAGTTCGAGCTGGTCGCGGTCGGTGAGTGGCACCCGGCCGGTCGCCTTGAGCAGGTATTCCGCGTCGCTCCATCCGGCCGGGCGGACGGCGTCGTCGCTGAGCAGGCCGTCCATCGTGGCCACGGCGACCCGCGTGGCGAGCACCCCGGGCAGGGGCGCGTCGGGCAGGTCGAGGACCAGGTCCAGGTGGTGCACGACGGCCTCGGTGGTCAGGGTGGCCAGCAGGTCCGGCACGCGCAGCACGTGCCCCTGCGTGGTGACGCAGGCGTCGGGGTCGGCCGCGCCAGCAGCGCGTACGGCGGCGGGGGCCGTGTCGGTCCAGAGCCGGACGATCCCGCTCGGACGGTCGAAGGCGGCGGCGGAGCGGCGAACCCACCAGGCATGTCGGGCACCGGCTCCGTCCCCGTCGGCCGGGAAGGCGCGCCAGTAGCTCACGTCGTCCACGTCGGGCGGACCCTCGGCGGGGCTGGCGAGCGCGACCAGCGCCCGCTGGGCGTCGCAGAGCACGTGGAACAGCAGGTCCGCGACGAGCCAGCCCCGGCACCGGGTGGGCCGTTGCAGGTCGGCGTCGTCGAGGTCGGCGACGACCCGGCTGATCCCGTCGTACGCCTGCGCCAGCGCGAAGTGCTGCCCCTGGTGCGTCATGGGGTGCAGCGTCGCACGCCCACCGCGGGCCGGCACGGCGAGCGGCGGGTGCGGGCGTGGCCACGGGTGACCGGGCCGGTCTAGGCACCGGCCCGGTCGACGGAGTGGCTCAGCCGAACATCTCGTCCAGGAAGCTCTTGTGCTTCTTGCGCTTGTAGTGCCCGTGGTAGCCGTGGTGCTGGTGGCCGTGCCCGTACGCGGGGGCTGGCGGGTAGCCGTGGGCCGGCGGGGGCGGCGGGACGGCGCCGTAGCCCGGCTGGTGCGGGGCGGGGGCGGGCGGCGGGGGCGGCGGAGGCGCGTAACCGCCCTGCTGGTGGGCGGGCTGGCCGGGGTAGCCGCCCTGCTGGTGGGCGGGCTGCGGCGCGGTCGGCGCGCCCTGCTGGCGGTTCCAGTTGGCCTCCGCCTCGAACAGCTTCTCCAGCTCGCCGCGGTCGAGGAAGATCCCCCGGCACTCGCCGCACTGGTCGATGACGACGCCGCTGCGCTCGTACTGGCGCATTTCTCCGTGGCACTTGGGACAGGTCAGGCTCATTCTCCGACCGTACCCGGTCCGGTCACGCGGTTGCTGTCAGCGTTTCCGTGACTTCGGAATCGGGGACCTCGTGGAAGTCCTCGTAGTAGGCGCTCACCGCCATGAACTCCGGCGGGTGCTGCGCGCAGATGACCTGGTCGGCCTCGGCGGCCAGCATCTCGTACGCCTCCTGCGAGCCGACCGGGACGGCGACCACGACCCGGCGGGCGCCGAGGTGGCGGGCGACCTGGACGGCGGCGCGGGCGGTGGCCCCGGTGGCCAGGCCGTCGTCGACGATGACGGCGGTGCGCCCGGACAGGTCGAGCGGCGGCCGGCCAGCGCGGTAGAGCTGTTCCCGCCGCTCCAGCTCGGCCTGCTCGCGCCGGCGCACCTCGGCGATGTCGTCGGCGCCGAGCCGGCTGGCCACGACGTCGTTGAGCACCTGCACGCCGCCGGGGCCGAGCGCGCCGAAGGCGACCTCGGGTGCCCACGGCATGCCGAGCTTCCGGACGACCAGCACGTCCAGCGGCGCGCCGAGGCGCTCGGCGACCACCCGGGCCACCGGCACGCCGCCGCGCACCAGCCCGAGCACGATGACGTCCGGTTCGCCGATCAGGGCGGTGAGCCGGTCGGCGAGCATCCGGCCCGCCTCTTCGCGGTCGCGGTAGGTGGTGGTCATGCCTCAGGTCTACGCCGTGTCGCCGCCCTTCGCCTGCCAGTTCGGCGAACCGGGGTGCCGCAGCGCGGCGGCCCAGACCAGGAGGGCGAGCGGGTAGAGCAGGTAGCCGAAGCGGGTCGACGGCATCAGCAGGATCGCGGCCAGCAGCCCGTACCCGCAGGTCAGCGCGGCGGCGACGGCGGTGCGGGGCGGGCGGCGGGCGAGCCGGACGGCGATCGCCAGCCCGGCCGCGAGCAGGAGGGCGGCGGCGACCGCGCGGCCGGCGGGCAGCGCGGTGGCGATCAGGTGGCCGGGTAACGGCGACTGTGCCGGGCTGGTCACCAGGCCGTGGCCGAGCGGGAAGCGGAGCACGTTCTCGACCAGCGCGTCGCGGTCGACGAGCAGGGCGGGGAGCAGCGCGGCGACGGGCAGGCCGACCGCTCCCGCCGCGACCCGCAGGCCGGCCCGCCGGGTCATCCCCCAGATGATCAGCACGAGGGCGACCGGCCAGGCGAAGAGCTTCAACGCCCCGGCCAGGCCGACGGCGATGCCGGCCCGGCCGGGTCGTCCGGCGGCGGCGAGGGCCAGCGCGAGCAGGCAGAGCGCGAGTACGGGCAGGTCGTCGCCGCCGGTGGCGAGGGTGAGCGCGCAGACCGGCAGCACGGTGGCGGCCTGTACGCCCCGGAGCACGGCGGCGCCGGCCGCGTGGTGGCCGGCGGGGCGGTCGACGCGCGTCAGGGTGCGGACCGCCAGGGCCAGCGCCAGTGCGGTGCCGACCGCGAACCAGACGCGGGCGTCGGTCCACCAGGCGTCGAGGGCCGCCCTGGGCAGCCCGAACAGGGCCATCCCGGGCTGGTACGGGGTGTAGCCGAGCAACTGCTCGCCGGGCGGCAGGGCGGCGATCGCGTCGTGCCCGAGGTACGGCGTGCCGGTGTCGACCAGTCGCCTGCCGGACTCCTCGACGACCAGCACCTCCTCCTGCGCCCGGTCGCCGCGCCCGCCGGCCCGTTCGACGCTCTGCCAGGCCAGCGGCAGCAGGGCGGTGGTGATCCAGGCGAAACCGGTGACCGCCCAGCGGGCCGGCAGGCCGGCCAGCGGCGACTGCGGGTCGCGTCGGCGCAGCACGAGTTGGGCGGTCGCCGCGAGGGCGGCGACGAGGTACCCGACGGCGGCGACGCCGCCCCAGGCCCGGTGCGGGACGAGTGTGGACGTGGCGGCGGTGGTCGCGGCGAACGCCGCCGACACGGCGTACAGGCCGAGGTCGAGGGCGAGGCCACCGGCGGCGGAGTCGAGGGCCCGCCAGCCGCGGCGGTTGGTCGGGGCGGCGGTCACGCGCGCCAGTCTGGCAGACCGGGCCCACGCCACCGCCACGCGTCGACGGTGGGCTGGCGGCCGGTCCCGGTTCAGGCCGGCAGGTGGCGGTCGGCGCGCCCGCGCCCGCCCTGCCGGCGGCCGGGGGCGAGACGGATGACCGCGCCGGCGTCGTGCAGCGGCGGCGCGAGAGCGCCCGGACTGCCCCCGGAGCCCCGCCGGAACGCGGCGAGGAGCGTGCCCGCGGGCATCGGCCGGGCGAAGAGGTGGCCCTGCCCGGCGGTGCAGCCCAACTCCCAGAGCGCCCGGCGCTGCGGCTCGCTCTCCACCCCCTCCGCCACCACGTCGAGGCCGAGGCTGCGGCCCAGGTCGAGGGTGGAGCGGATGACGGCGGCGGCCTCGGCGGAGCCCTCCATGGCGGTCACGAAGCTGCGGTCGATCTTCAGCTCGTGCACCGGGATCCGGGAGAGCAGGGAGAGGGAGGAGTAACCGGTGCCGAAGTCGTCCAGCGCCAGCCGCACCCCCTCGTCCCGCAGCCGGCTGAGCACCCGGTCCACCACGTCGAGCTGGCTGAGCGTGAGCGTCTCCGTCAACTCCAGCACCAGCCGGTCGGGGGGCAGGTCGTGGGCCCGCAGCCGGGCCAGCACCGAGCCGGGGAAGCGGGCGTCGAGCAGGCTGCGCGGCGACACGTTGACCGCGACCGGCACGTCGAAGCCGGCCTCCCGCCAGGCGCTCGCCGCGAGCAGCGCCTCGTCGAGGATCGCCTCGGCGAAGGCCGGCAACAGCCCGGACCGTTCCACCGCCTCCAGGAAACGCAGCGGGTCGATCACCCCGTGGACGGGGTGGCGCCAGCGGGCCAGCGCCTCCGCGCCGGTGACCAGGCCGGAGCCCAGGTCGACGATGGGCTGGAAGTTGACGGTGAACTCGTGGTCGGCGACGGCGCGGGGCAGCTCCCCGCCGAGGGTCAGCCGGCCGAGGTCGGCGGTGTCCCGGGTCGGGGCGTACGTCGAGGTGCGCTGCCCGGCCCGCTTCGCCTGGTACATCGCCACGTCCGCGCGGCGCAGCAGCTCCGGCATGCCGCCGGTGGCGGGCGCGGCGGCGATCCCGCCGCTCGCCTCGACGCTGATCCGCATGCCGTCCAGGTCGAACGGCTCGTGCAGCGCGGCGAGCAGGGTCTCCGCGCGGTGCGCAGCCACCGCCGGGGCCGGCAGACCCCGCAGGAGTACGGCGAACTCGTCGCCGCCCAGCCGGGCCACCAGGTCGCCCTCCTGAGCGGCGGTGCCCAGCCGCTCGGCGACCTGCACGAGGACCTGGTCCCCGGCGGCGTGCCCGAGGGTGTCGTTGACTTCCTTGAAGTGGTTGAGGTCGATCAGCACCAGCGCGGTCACCCCGTCGGCGTGCCGGGTGTTGAGGTGCTCGGTGCCCTGGTCGAGCAGGTGGCGGCGGTTGGCCAGCCCGGTCAGCGCGTCGTGTGTGGCGGCGTACGCGTGCTCGTCGGCGACCCGGGCCAGCTCGGCGTACGCCTGGGCGTTGCGGACCGCGGTGCAGAGCGCCGAGGCGAAGGTGCGCAGCGTGTACTGCTCCCGTTCGGAGAGCTGCACGGGGCCGCGGAAACGCAGTCGCAGCACGCCCACGTCGGCTGTCCGGTCGTGCCCCTCCAGCGCGGCCGGGACCACGGTGCCGGCGGTGGAGGTCGGCTCGCCGGCCGGCCCGTCGTACGTGATGGCGCCCGCTCCGCCGCGCACGGTCCGGCCGCCGTCGCGCAGCTCGACCTCCACCTCGTCGGCGGAGAACAGCTCGGCGGCCTGGGTGACCGCCGTGGTGAGGACCTTGTCCAGGTCGACCACGTTGAGCGCGTCGGTGGTGCGGGCGAGCCGCTGCCACGCCTGCTGCTCGGCGCGCCCCCGCACCCGGGTCGAGTAGGCGAGGTGCAGGCTGAGGACGAGGGGCGGGACGGCGAGCAGCAGCCGAGGATCCGCTCTGAGGATGAGCAGCGTGCAGACCGCGACGACGAAGCGTACGCCGAAGCCGGCCAGGCGCAGGTCCAGGTTGTTGAGGAACTGGCGACCGACCCGGCTGTTCGACGCCAGTGCGATCACCGGAATCGCCAGGAGGTCGTCCAGCAGTGCCGCCACGAGATAGATCGCGCCGAGTGACGTGATGAGCTCGACCACGTCCGTCGGCGGCCACCGCCACTGCAGCGCCAGCGCGACCGCGCCGGCCCCGGCGGCGACCAGGATGTTCTTGCCGACGCCGAATGCGGTCTTGATGGCCGGGAGGCCCATGGTGACGGACGCGATGCCGACGCCCGCCCCGGTCGAGAGCACGACCCACGCCGGCGGGGCGACGGCGAGCCCGATCACGATCGCCGTTTCGATCCACGTGATGGCGTGGGTCGTCGACCGAATGCGTATCGGAGCCTTCACCCTCGTCCCGAGGGCCGTCATGCAGGTCAGGGCGACGATCGTTGCCACATCGCCGATGGAGTGGGGTGGACCGTCGACCAGCGACACGAGTGCGACGAGGGTGGGTGCGACCGCCAACGCGACCACCAGGCCGACGAGCGACAGCAGTTGCCGATCTGTTCTGCTCGCGTTTCCTGGCGTCATCCCGGCCATGAGGCTCCTGTCGTCGCCGACAGTTACATGCTGACGACGGGAGCCTACCGCTCTGTGTCATCAAAAGTCAGTGCCAGTCGCTGCCGCGCATGACGCGCTCCTTTCGCTCCGTCCCGGCTTGCGGCCGCATCCCTGGGGGATCAGCCGTCGTGACGGGAGCGTAGGAGAAATGACGAATGGTTTGCAGCAATAAATGTCGGTATGCGCAACATTAGCCAAGCCTGGGACCCCTTGTCACGGTCTGTCCATCGTTCCTGAGCGGAGCGCGTAGGCGTCGCGTATGAGGGCCGGTGCCGTTGACTTCTGATGATGACAGCAGGGAAAGGAGTCTCTCCCGGCAAGTGTGGAACCGCGGGATCGCCGGCATCATCCGCGCTTCGGTTGGACCGCAACTGTCAATCACCTCGTGGACCATGCGTTGCGGTCGCGTCACCCTGGCGTGCGGTGGCGGTGAATCGCCGAACGTGCGGAGACCTTGTCCGCCCGGCTCCGGGTGATCATTTCAATCCGCGCCGGTGCGGAAATAGCGCACGGTTCTCACCTTGGTGGCCGCGCACCCGGACGGTTCGTCACCACCGAAGAACTGGTCAACGAGTTGTGTGCGGTACGCACGCACCGGCTGCCGCCGTGGCGATGCCGAGACGCGAACGCCCTCGGCATCGCCTATCGGATCTGCTGGACGAGGTGCGTCGGCAACACGCATTGGTGCTCGAATTGACGGCCGAATCGGGGAGGCGCGCGGAATGTGGCGTGCTGAACGCGGCGAGTGGTGGACGCCGGCGCGAGGTCGGGTGACGGGCGCGCTCGGGGTGCACCCCGGCGATGGCGTCGTACGACGGATAGGCTCGCGGCCGTGACCGATCCCGCGCAGCTCACCCACGTCGATCCGGCCGGCGCGGCCCGCATGGTCGACGTCTCCGCCAAGGCGGTCACCGGCCGCCAGGCCGTCGCCGCCGGCCGGCTCCGCACCACCGCGGAGGTGGTCGAGCTGCTGCGCCGCGACGGGCTGCCCAAGGGCGACGCGCTGGCGGTCGGCCGGCTCGCCGGCATCATGGGCGCGAAGCGGACCCCGGACCTGATCCCGCTCTGCCACCCCATCGCCCTGCACGGCGTCACGGTCGACCTGGCGCTGACCAGCGACACCGTCGAGATCACCGCCACGGCGCGGACGGCGGACCGCACCGGGGTGGAGATGGAGGCCCTGACCGCGGTGGCCGTCGCCGGGCTGGCGCTGGTCGACATGGTCAAGGCGGTCGACCCGGCGGCCAGCGTCGACGCCGTCCGGGTGCTGCGCAAGGAGGGCGGCAAGACCGGCGAGTGGGTCCGTCCGGAGGACCGGCCGTGATCCGGGCGCGGGTGGTCGTGGCGTCCAACCGGGCCGCCGCGGGGGTGTACGCCGACACCAGCGGGCCGCTGCTCGTGGCCGGGCTGCGCGAGCTGGGTTGCGAGGTGGACGACCCGGTGGTGGTGCCCGACGGCGAGCCGGTGGGCGAGGCGCTGCGCGCCGCCCTGGCCGACGGGGTCGACGTCGTGCTGACCAGCGGCGGCACCGGGATCAACCCGACCGACCGCACCCCCGACGTGACCCGGGCGCTGCTCGACTACGAGATCCCCGGCATCGCCGAGGCGATCCGGGCGCACAGCCGCGACAAGGTGCCCGCCGCCGCGCTCTCCCGCGGGCTCGCCGGCGTGGCCGGGCGGATGCTGGTGGTCAACCTGCCCGGCTCCACCGGCGGGGCCCGGGACGGTCTGGCCGTGCTCGGGCCGATCCTCGCCCACGCCGTCGACCAGCTCCGCGGCGGCGACCACTGACGCCCCGCCACGTCCATCCCGGCCGCCCGCTCGGCCGCGCACCGGGGTGGTGCAGGTGACGGGGCGACCGGCACCCCGCACCGACTAGGCTCGGCCGGGTGAGCACGGAAACCGCACCGGCCGCCGATCCAGTCGCCGCGCCCCCGCCGGCCGACTGGGAGGAGGCCCGATCCCGGGTGTACGCGGTCGGCCTGGCCGCCGCGCTTCCCGCCGTGAGCCGGCCGCTCGCCGAGATCGACGGGCACACCCTCGCCGAGCCGTTGACCACGCGTACGGACCTGCCCGCCTTCCCGACCTCCAGCGTCGACGGCTGGGCGGTGCGCGGGGCGGGCCCGTGGCGCCCGGTCGGGCGGGTGCTGGCCGGCAGCACTCCGGCGCCGCTGACCGACGACGGGACGACCGTCGAGATCGCCACCGGCGCGATGGTGCCCGTGGGCGCCACCGCCGTGCTGCGGGTGGAGGAGTCCCGCCGTACGCCGGAGGGCCTGGTCGACGGCACGCCGCGGCCCGCGCCGGAGTGGCGCGAGCCCGGCGAGGAGGCGTACGCCGGGGAGGAACTCGTCCCCGCCGGCACGCCGGTGGACCCGGCGCTGGTCGGTCTGGCCGCCTCCTGCGGGCACGACAGCCTGCGGGTGCGGCGGCAGCCGCGCGCCGCGCTGCTGGTCTTCGGCGACGAGTTGCTGACCGCCGGTCCGCCCGCCGCCGGCCGGGTCCGGGACGCGCTCGGGCCGGCGGTGCCGGCGTGGCTGCGCCGGTACGGCTGCGTGGTGCGTCCGTCGGACGTGGTGGGACCGGTGGCGGACACCCTGGCCGCGCACGTGGCGGCCCTGCGCGCCGCGCTGGCCACCGCCGATCTGGTCTGCACCACCGGCGGCACGATGCACGGCCCGGTCGACCACCTGCACCCCGCGCTGGAGGCGCTCGGCGCCGACTACGTGGTCAACACGGTCGCGGTGCGGCCCGGCTTCCCGATGCTGCTGGCCCGGCTGACCGACGCCGACGGGCGGGTCCGGTTCGTCGCCGGGCTGCCCGGCAACCCACAGTCCGCCATCGTCGCCCTGGTCTCGCTGGTCGCCCCGCTCCTGGCTGGCCTGTCGGGCCGACCGGTGCCGGTGCTGCCGCACGCCACGCTCGCCGAGCCGGTGCCCGGCCGGGGGCGGTACACCCACCTGGCGCTGGTCCGGCTGGACCGCACCGCCGGCACCGCCCACCCGGTCCGGCACGTCGGCTCGGCGATGCTGCGCGGGCTGGCCGGCGCGGACGGGTTCGCCGTCATCCGCCCCGACACCTCCGGCGAGCCCGGTGACCGGGTGCCCGTCGTGCCGCTGCCGCTGCTGCCCGGGGAGCGTGCGTGGTGACCGCGCCGACCGCCGACGCGTCAGGCCGACTCGCGGACCACCGGCCCACGACGTTCGGCGAGGTCACCGACCGGCCGCTCGACCTGGCCGCGCACGAGGCGGCGGTCGCGGACCGCCGGGCCGGCGCGGTGGTGTCGTTCCAGGGCGTGGTCCGCGACCACGACCACGGCCGCGCGGTGACCAGCCTGGAGTACGAGGGCCACCCGAGCGCCGAGCGGGTGCTGCGCGAGGTGGCGGCCGAGATCGCCGCCGAACCGGACGTGTACGCGGTCGCGGTGTCGCACCGGATCGGCCCGCTCGCCATCGGTGACGTGGCCCTGGTCGCGGCGGTCAGCACCGCCCACCGGGCCGCCGCGTTCGCGGCCTGTGCCCGGCTGGTCGACGAGGTCAAGGCGCGGCTGCCGATCTGGAAGCGGCAGGTGTTCGCCGACGGCACCGAGGAGTGGGTGAACTGCCCCTGACGGGCGGCCCACCCCTCAGCGGCGGACGCCGAGCGCGGCCTGGCGGCCCATCCGGTCGCCGTAGAAGGCCGGCTCGGCGCCGGGGCGCCACGGCAGCGCGGCGACGAGCACGATCAGGGCCAGCGCCAGCGAGTTCTCCATCAGGGCGCCGAAGAGGCCGTCCTGGTAGTGCGACACCTCGGGGAGCTGGTGTTCGT
Source organism: Micromonospora sp. NPDC002717 (assembly GCF_040295705.1). NCBI lineage: Bacteria > Bacillati > Actinomycetota > Actinomycetes > Micromonosporales > Micromonosporaceae > Micromonospora > Micromonospora sp. NPDC002717. The sequence goes on from NZ_JBEOVW010000001.1 coordinate 750,306, forward strand.
ACGGCCAGATCGGGGAGACCAGGAAGAGCAGGTAGAGCCCGATCGCCGCGACGCCGTGCCGGAGCCCGGTCAGCGTCGGGTACCAGATCGGCGGGCGCAGCCCGTTGACCCCCGGCAGCCCGCCGTACGCGCCCTGGCCGGCCCGCTGGGCCAGCCCGCGGCTGGCGTCCCGGCGGCGTACGGCGGCGTCGGCCAGCACGATGATCGCGGGGATCACCCAGACCAGGTGGTGCGTCCAGGAGATCGGGCTGATCACGTTGGCGGTGAGGCCGACCAGCGTGAACGCGGTCAGCTCGTCGCCGTCGGCGCGCGCGTTGGCGGCGCGGGACAGGCCGAGCGCCAGCATCAGCACCGCGAACGACAGCCAGAGCAGGCCGGGCGTCTCGATCGAGTCGTAGAGCCGGGCCAGCAGCCCGGCCAGCGACTGGTTGGGCGTCATGTCGGCGGCGCCAACCCGCTCGGTCTGCCAGAGCACGCCGCCGAAGTACGCCCGGGACTCGTTGCCGACGACGGCGAAGGAGCCGAGGGTCACGGCGATCACCGTGCCGACCGCGGTGGCCGCCGCCCGCCACTGTCGGGTGATCATCAGGTAGGCGATGAACAGGGCCGGGGTCAGCTTGACCGCGGTGGCCAGACCGATGCCGACGCCGGCCCACGCGCCGCTGTAGACGAAGCGCAGCAGCGGGCCGTCGGTCTCGGCGACGTGGGTGCCCCGGCGGGACCGCCAGCGCAGGCCGATCAGGTCGGCCATGATCAGTGCGAAGAGGAGCAGGTTCACCTGGCCGTAGCCGAGGGTCTCCCGGGCCGGCTCGATGGCGACCGCCAGCGGCGTCGCGATCGCCACGGTGAACGGGAGCGGCCAGCCGAGCCGGTCGACGATGGGGCGGAGCAGACCGGCGAGCACGACCGCCAGGGCGGCGATGCTGGCGAGCGCGTTGGCCATCCCGGCCAGCTCCACCGGCAGGTGCGCCATCGGCAGCATGACCAGGCCGCCGAACGGCGGGTAGGTGAAACCCAGGGTGGTGCCGGGTGCGATGAACTCGTAGAGCTCGTGACCGCTCGCCCACCACACCACCGCGCCGTGGTAGATCTTCATGTCGAAGAAGTTGTACGGCCGCCCGAAAGCGCCGATGGCGAGCCATGCGGCATAGGCGACGGCGGCCACGATGCCGGTCCGTACGACTGTCCTGCGATCGATCCCACGCGTTACGCGGCGGACTGGGGCGAGGCGGTCCGCCCGTCTACCGACAGTCGCCGGCATGGCGTGGCCACCCCCGTACCAAGGTCGTCCTACCCGTCCAGGTCCGGTACGGAGCCTAGAACGGCGCCTCACGTTAATGCCTCCCGCGTTATGCGACCGTGTCCGATCCCACACATGTTTTTGACATTTCCACCGCGTTAACGCCTAGCGGGTGGTTCAGGTGATTCGTGGCGTTGGCGGGTGGCGGGCCGGCGGAGGGGAGGTATCGACGCAGGTCAGCCGGGGAGTCGTCGGGCCGTCGCTGCCGATCGTACGGCGATCCGGGCCTCTCTGCGGGCGGTACGGACGGCTCGCTGCACCGAACGTCGGGAGTGGCCGATCCGGTGGCCGGTCCGCCACCGCAGGCCGGGCTTGCCGCCGGTGTCCGCGGCGGCGAGCAGCAGCCCGCCGAAGAGGCCGATGTTCTTCAGGAAGTGGATCTGGTTGTTGTTCCGCGCCGCCGGGTCGTCGTTGTTCCAGAAGGGATGCCCGGCGAGGGTCACCGGGACCAGCGTGCCGGCGAGGACCAGCGCGGCCGGCCGGGCGAACCTGCCGGTGGCGAGCATCAGCCCGGCGCCGACCTGCACCACCGCGTTGACCCGGATCAGCGTCTCCGTGTCGGTGGGGATGCGTGGGCTGGCCTTCTCCAGCAGCGGGGTCACCCGGTCGGTCACGGGCTTCGCGGCCGGGGCCAGCCGCCCCGGGTTCTGGAAGTTGTGCAACCCGCTGACCACGAAGATGCCGCTCAACATGGCGCGGGCGAGGGAGCGTACGGGTTTCATGGGTCAGTCATACCCCGTCACCAGCCCGGTTACCCCCGCAACCGCCGATCCGGATCGGCCGACGTGGACCTCCCCGGGCTGGTTGCCACGCCGACCCGGCGAGGTCGCGCCACGCCGATTCGAGCGACCGTCGCTGATGGACCGGCGACGAGGGGTAACGTCCCCCGCGTGACGACGCTGCGGCTGCGACCCGAGGACCCGGCCGACACCGGCGCGGTCCGGCGCGTGCTGGCCGCCGCCTTCGCCAGGCCCGACGTGGCCACGCCGCCCGAGGTGGGGCTGGTCGACGAGTTGCGCGGCAGCGACGCCTGGCTGCCGGAGCTGGCGATGGTCGCGGAGTACGGCGGCGAGGTCGTGGGGTACGCCCTGCTCACCCGGGTCCGGGTGCGATCCGACGACGCCACCGCCCCGGCACTTGCTCTCGGCCCGGTGGCGGTCGCGCCGCACCGGCGGCGGATCGGGCTCGGCGCGGCGGTGGTCCAGGCCGGCCTCGACGCTGCCACCGAGCTGGGCGAGCGGTTGGTGGTGGTGCTCGGCGACCCGTCCTACTACCACCGCTTCGGCTTCGGCCGGGCCGACCGGATGGGGCTGACCAGCCCCTGGTCCGGCCTCGGTGACCCCTGGCAGGCGCTGGTGCTCCCGCCGACCACCGGCGGCGAAGGGCCGCCGCCGCGCGGCGAGGTCCTCTTTCCCCCGCCCTGGTCGAAGGTCTGACCCCGCGCCCACCCCGCCCGTCAGGCCGGCTGGGTGCGCAGGTAGCGGCCGAAGTGGGGGACGGTGAAGGCCACCGTGCCGCGCTCGCCGGAGTAGATGAGGCCCTTCTTGATCAGCGCGTCCCGGGCCGGGGACAGGCTGGCCGGCTTGCGCCCGAGGGTGCGGGCGATCTCCGCCGTCGGCACGGCGGCGTCCATGTCGTCCCGCCCGCCGCCGTCGACCTCGCCCTCCACCAGGGACAGGGTGGCCATCGCCCGCATGTACTCGCGCTCGGCCGGGGTGGCCCGCTCGAACCGGGAGCCGAAGAAGCCGACCGCCAGCTCGGCCTCGGCCTCAGGCGCGGCGACCCGCACGTCGGCGGCGGTGATCGGCGAGCGCGGCGCGTGGTCCCAGGTCGCCTTCCCGTACGCCTGGACGAAGTACGGGTAGCCGCCGGACTTCTCGTAGAGCAGGTCGAGCGCCTTCTGCTCGTACTCGACCTCCTCGCGTTCGGCGGGCGCGCAGAGCGCCTGGTCGGCGGCGATCCGGTCGAGCCGGTCGATGCGCTGGTAGCGGAAGAGCCGCTCGGAGTACGACTTGGCGGCGCTGAGCACGGCCGGCAGGTGCGGCAGCCCGGCGCCGACCACGATCAGCGGCGCGCCCAGCTGGGACAGCTCGTGGCAGGCGGCGCAGAGCGCGGAGACGTCCTCCGCGCCGAGGTCCTGCATCTCGTCGATGAAGACGGCGATGCCGGTGCCGACGTCGGCGGCCACCGCGGCGGCGTCGGTGAGCAGCTCGACGAGGTCGATCTCGATGTCGCCGGAGTCGGCCCGGCCGCTGGCGGCGGGCACGTCGATGCCGGGCTGCCACCGGTCGCGCAGCTTCGGGGCGGCGCCGCCGCGACCGGTCGGCGCGGACCGTTGGGCGAACGCCTTCAGCACGCCGAGGAAGGCGTCGATCCGGTCCGGCGCGCGGTGCCGGGGCGCGAGTTCCCGGACGGCCATGTGCAGCGCGGCGGCGACGGGGCGGCGCAGTGACTGGTCCGGCCGCGCCTCGATCTTTCCGCTGCCCCAGAGGTGGTTGATCGCCTGGGACCGGAGGGTGTTGAGCAGCACCGTCTTGCCGACCCCGCGCAGGCCGGTGAGCATCAGGCTGCGTTCCGGCCGCCCGCGGGCGATGCGCTCCAGCACGACGTCGAAGACGTCCAGCTCGCGCCCCCGCCCGGCCAGCTCGGGCGGACGCTGGCCGGCGCCCGGTGCGTACGGGTTGCGGACCGGATCCACGCATCGCACAGTATCGGGCCGTCTAGCTGCGGGGCTAGACATCCGTAGATGGGGCTACCGGCGTGTCGGAGCGAGGCGTAAGCCGGATCCGGCGTCGAGACAAAACTAGGGCTGTCTAGCGTCCATGCTAGACAGCCCTAGTTTTGGTAATCAGCGCTTCTTCAGGCAGAGCACGTAGTCGAGGAAGTCCACCGAGTTGTCGTGCACGTAGTTCGCCGTCGACTTCGGCGCCCGGGTCTTGCACTGGTCACCGTCGCTCGAGCCCGGGATCCGCAGCAGCACCTCGTACGTGTTGGGGCCGCAGGGCACCTTCCGCAGCTCGGCGTCGGTGGACGTGCCGTCGTTGACCACGCAGTCGCCCTTGGCGAAATCGTCGTCGTCGTCCTCCTCGCTCGGGCTCGGCTCCGCCGAACTCGGCGCCGCGCTCGGCTCGTCGGTCGGCTTGCCCGTCGGATCCGCGGGGGCACTCGTCGCCGGGGCCGAGATCGACGGGTCGTCGTCCTCGCCGGCCTGCCAGACCGCCCAGCCGGCGATCCCGAGGCACGGGCAGAGCACGAGCACCACCACCAGGCCGATGATCAGGGCGATCTTCCCGCCGCCCTTCTTCGCCGGCGGAGCGGGCGGCGGCGTCCCGTACCCGCCGGGGGCCGGCGGCGGGGCGCTCCACTGGGCGCCGGGCGCCGCCGCGGGCGTCGGGCCGGCCGGCGGGAACGGCCCGGCCGGCGGATAGCCACCCTGCTCCGCCGACGGCTGGCCACCCGCCGGGGGCGGATACCCGGCCCCGGAGGTGGGCGGCGGCGGGTAGCCCGACCCGGAGGTCGGGGGCTGCGGGGGGTAGGCCGGTCCGGGGGCCGGAGGCTGGCTCCACATCGGCGTGGTCGGCGGCTCGGCGGCCGGGCCGGGCTGGCCCCACTGCGGTTCGCCACCCGGCTGCGGCTGGCCCCACTGCGGGGCGGCGGGCGGTTCGCCACCCGGCTGCGGCTGGCCCCACTGCGGGGCGGGCGGCTCCGCGGCGGCCGACGGCGGCTGCCCCCACTGGGGCAGCGTCGGGTCGATGGGCGGCAGGCCCCCGGGATTGTCGGCCGGGCGCTGGTAGGGGTCGTCCGGCTGGCCGGGTGATCCGTAGGTTGTCATCTCTTCCCCAGGGGTGCGGTGGTTCAGCGCTGCTTCAGGCACAGCACGAAGTCGAGGGTGTCCAGCTCGCTGTCGAAGAAATACCAGTTGGTGTAGCCGTCGACCTTGGCGCACTTGGCCGCGGCGTCCTTCTCGCCGCTGGTCGCGCCGTCGATCCGGCGTAGCACCTCGTACGTCCGCGGGCCGCAGTCACTGATCAGCAGTTTGGGCTTGCCGCCGGCCGGACCGTCGTTGCGTACGCACTGCCCCGCCTCGACGAAGCGGGGGTCGGCGGAGGAGTCGGGTGCCGCGGCACTGGGCGCCGGGGCGCTTGCCGTTGCCTCCGGCACCCCGGACCCGGCCGCGGGCGCCGGCCCGCTCGGCGTGGCCACCGGGGCCTCGTCGTCCTGGCCGAGCAGGTAGAACACCGCCGCGCCGCCGACGAGGACCAGCACCGCCACCGCCGCCAGCACCGCGGCCACCGGCCCCCGGCCACGCCGGCGTTCCGGCGGCGCGGACGGGGAGGGGGTCGCGGAGCCGGGCCAGGAGGCGTACGGCGGCGCGGCGGGACCGTGGTCGTAGGCGGGAGGCAGGGCCCCCTGCTGGTACGGCCCCGGTCCGTGACCCGGGTCGTCCCGCCGGTACGGCTGACCGCCGTACCGGGGCTCCGGCGGTGGGTACGTGGCGTGCGGATCGTCCCACCCGCCGCGCCCGGGCGACGCCGCCGACGGGCCGTACGCCTCGTCCGGCTGCCGCCCACGCCACGGCGCCGGGTCTCCCCGACCCGGTGGTGGTCCGTAGTTCGCCATGCACGTCTCCCGCGTGAGTGGTGAGAGGCCGGCCACCAACGAGGGACGCCGACGCCCACGTCACCGTAGCGTGTCCACCGATGAGACCACGCCCACCGATTCCGTCACCGGCCGCCGAGCCGCCCACCGGGACCGACCCGGGCACCGGGGCGCGTCGGGCGGCCGTTGCCACGCCGGCCCTGGTCTGGACCGCCCTGCTGCTGGTCTACGTCCTCTGGGGTTCCACCTACCTCGGCATCAGGATCGCCGTGGAGTCGATGCCGCCGCTCGGCTCGGCGGCCACCCGGTTCGCCGCCGCCGGTCTGGTGCTGGCGATCGTGCTGCGGCTGCGCCGGGGCCCGGGCGCGCTGCGGGTCGACCGGCGGCAGCTCGGCTCGGCCGCGCTGGTCGGGGTGCTGCTGCTGGCCGGCGGCAACGGGCTGGTGGTGCTCGCCGAGTCCGGCCCGCCGGGCGTCGCGGTGCCCTCCGGGATCGCCGCGCTGCTCGTGGCCACCGTCCCGCTGCTGGTGGTGCTGCTGCGTACGGTCACGGGCGACCGGCCCCGGTTCTGGACGCTGGCCGGGGTGACGCTGGGCTTCGTCGGCCTTGTGCTGCTCGTGCTGCCGACCGGCGGGGCGGACGCCGTACCGCTCGCCGGGGCGCTGACCATCGTCGCAGGCGCCGCCAGCTGGTCGATCGGCTCGTTTCTCTCCGGACGGATCCGGATGCCCGCCGACCCGTTCGTCGCCACCGTCTACGAGATGTTCGCCGGGGCGGCGGCACTCGCCGTCCTCGCCGTGGGGCGCGGCGAGCTGCACGGCTTCGACCCGGGCCAGGTGACCGGCCGGTCGTGGCTCGCGCTCGCGTACCTGATGGTGGCCGGCTCGCTGGTCGCCTTCACCGCGTACGTCTGGCTGCTGCACCATGCCCCGATCTCGCTGGTCGCGACGTACGCCTATGTCAACCCGGCGGTCGCGGTGGCGCTCGGCGCGCTGTTCGCCGCGGAGTCGATCACGGTGCAGGTGCTGCTCGGCGGCGCGGTCATCGTCGCCGGGGTCGCCCTCGTCGTGAGCACCGAGAGACCCCGACGTGCTGCTCAGGGGACCGCGCCGGAGCCGTCCCGCCGGTAGCGTCCGGCCCGTGTCGGGCGGGCTGGTGGCGTGCGCGGCGCTGCTCGGCGGCGTCGCCGGCCTCGCCGCGCTCCGGGTCGCCCGCCGCTGGACGGGCCGACCGGCGTCGACCCGGCCCGGGCCGCGCGCCGCGTCCGGGGCGGTGGTGGGCGCGGTCGTGTTCGCCGGGCTCGCGGCGGCCCTCGGCGGCGACCCCGTCCTGCCGGCCTTCCTCGGGCTGGCGGCGGTGGGGCTGGCGCTGGCCGTGGTCGACCTGGCCTGCCTGCGGCTGCCCGACCCGCTGGTGGGCGCGGCCGCGCTGGTCGTCGCCGTCGGCCTGACCGGCGCGGCGCTGCTGACCGGGGCCCCGGAGCGGCTGCTCGGCGCGGTGGCGGGGGCCGCGCTCTGCTTCGCCGGGCACGCGCTGCTGGCCCTGCTGCCCGGCTCGCGGCTGGGCTTCGGCGACGTGAAGCTCGCCGCCGTGCTGGGCCTGCCGCTCGGCTGGCTGGGCTGGTCGCCGCTGGCGCTCGGGCTGCTCCTGCCGCACCTGCTCAACGGCGTGGTGGTGCTCGCCCTGCTGGCCGCCGGCAGGGTGCGCCGGGACACCCCTCTCCCACTCGGGCCGGCCCTCCTCACCGGCGCCTGGCTGGCCACCCTCATCCCCTGACCCGCGCGTTCCCTCAGATGAGGCGGAGTTGGCGGTCCCGGGGGCGACGGGGTTCGGTTTCGCCGAAGCGTTCGAAGAGGCCCGGGTCGATGGCGTCGAGGAACGGCGACGGGGAGCAGTCGCGCTCGTTGCCGTGCCGGCTGCGGCGGGCGGCGTGGGTGACGTACAGGCGGTCCTGGGCCCGGGTCAGCCCCACGAAGAAGAGCCGCCGCTCCTCGGCGATCGCGTCGTCGTCGGGTGTGCTGCCGGGCCAGCGCAGCGGGAGCAGCCCGTCCTCGGCGCCGACCAGGAAGACGACCGGGAACTCCAGCCCCTTCGCGGCGTGCAGGGTGAGCAGGGTGACCGCCTCGGCGCGCGGGTCGAGGGCGTCCACCTCCGCGCCGGTGGCGAGCTGGGACAGGAACAGCGGCAGGTCGTCGCCGCAGCGGCGGGCCAGCGGGGTGAGCAGGTCGACCGCCGCCCGGACGTCCTCCGGGCGTACCGAGCCGGCGCCGTCCAGCGTCGGCACGGCGAAGCGCTCCGCCAGCACCTGACCGGCCAGCCGGACGCGGGCGGCCAGCGAGCCGTCGAGCCCGTCGGCGTGCCGCAGCTCGCGGGCGATGGCCGCCACCCCCGGCCGGTCCCGCAGCCGGTCGTGCGAGCGCTTCTGCACCGGGATGTTGGCCCGCGTCAGCGCGTCCACGATCGGTGCGGCCTGCGCGTCCGTGCGGTAGAGCACCGCGATGTCGGAGAAGGAGAGCGAGGTCGACCGGCCGTCGATCCGCCCCGAGTCGAGCGACCGGTGGGAGAGCCCGCCGACCAGCTCGTCGATGGTGCGTACGACGAAGTCGGCCTCGTCGGCGACGGAGGCCGCGGGGTAGCGGCCGACCAGCGGGGCCTCCGGGTCGAGCCGGGCCGGGTCGAGCCGGCGGCCCCGGACCAGCGACGACGGCGCGATCGCCTGCACCGCGGCGGCCAGGATGGGGGCGGAGGAGCGGTAGTTGCGGTTCAGCCGCACCAGCCGGGCGTCGGTGAAGTCCTGCGAGAAGCGCAGGAAGTAGCCGACGTCGGCGCCCCGGAAGGAGTAGATGGCCTGGTCCGGGTCGCCGATCGCGCAGAGGTTGCCGTCGGCGGGGCTGAGCAGGCGCAGCAGCTCGTACTGCACCTCGTCGACGTCCTGGTACTCGTCGACGAAGATCCACCGCCAGCGCTCCCGGTAGCGCTGCACCAGCTTCCGGTCGGCCCGCAGCAGCGCGACCGGCAGGGTGAGCAGCTCGTCCAGGTCGACCAGGTCCTGCTTGCGCAGCAGCGCCGCGTAGCCGGCGTCGTCGGCGCCGGCCTCGGCACGGGCCTCCGCCCGCTGGGCGTCGTCGGCGATCCGGAAGTCCGCCGGCAGGCCGACGGCGTCGGCGTTCTCCCGCAGGATGGTCAGCCCCAGCGAGTGGAAGGTGCCGACCGTGACGTCCTCGGCGACCGGCCCGAGCAGGCCGTCGAGGCGGTGCCGCAGCTCCTCGGCGGCGCGCCGGGTGAACGTGATCGCCAGGCACTGCTCCGGGAAGACGTTCAGCTCGGCGCAGAGGTAGGCGATCCGGTGGGTCAGCGTCCGGGTCTTGCCGGTGCCGGGCCCGGCGACGATGAGCAGCGGCCCGCCGGGCGCGGAGGCGGCCACCCGCTGCATGGCGTCCAGCCGGTCCAGCAGGCCGGTGCCGACCTCCTCCATGCCCGCGAGCATCGGCTCGAACGGCTCGTGCGGTGAGGGTGCCGGCGCGATCGGGGGCGGCGGCGTGGGCGGCGCGGCCTTGCGCTTCGGCTCGACCTTGGCCACCGCCGGGCGCTTGGCCCGCGGCTTCGGCGCCGGCTCCGCGGGGGTGCGCTGCGCCGGCACCGGTACGTCGAAGAGCGTCTCCTGCGCCGTGCCGGTGCGCGCGCCCAGCTCGGCCGGGTCGAACAGGGTGATGACGCCGTACTCGCCGTCGTAGCCGGGGACCCGGCGGACGTCGCCCCGGCGCAGCCGGCCGATGCCCTCGGCGAGCAGTTCCCCGCCGACCCGGGCGATCTCGGCGAGCGGGGTGGTGGTGAGGATCTCCAGCTCCGGGCCGAGCGCGGCGAGCAGGTCGTTGAGCTTCCCCTCGACCTTCTTCGAGCGGGCGCCCACCTTGTTGATCTCGCCGAGGACCTCGGCCAGCGGCACGAGGTGGGTGACGTCCCTGGCGTGCGGGGGCCGGTGCCCCGCCGGGCGGTCGGCCAGTTCCTCCACCCGGCTCAGCACGCCCACGGTCAGCGGCTTGCCGCACTCCGGGCAGCGACCGCCGGCGGCCCGGGTCCGCTCCGGGGACCAGTTGACCCCGCAGAGCCGGTGCCCGTCCGCGTGGTACTTGCCCTCCTCGGGGAAGAACTCGATGGTCCCGGCCAGCCCGTCGCCGGTGCGCAGCGCGTCCCGGATCGCGAAGTAGTCCCGCCCGGTGGCGAAGACGGTGGCCTCCCGGGCCAGGGCGGGGGGCGAGTGGGCGTCCGAGTTCGACACGAGCTGGTAGCGGTCCAGGCTGCCGACCCGCCAGTTCATCTCGGGGTCGGAGGAGAGGCCGGTCTCCACCGCGAAGACGTGGTCGGCGAGGTCGGCGTAGCAGTCGGCGATCGCGTCGAAGCCGGACTTCGAGCCCAGCGCGGAGAACCACGGCGTCCAGATGTGCGCGGGCACCAGGTAGCCGTCGGCGCTGGCCTCCAGGGTGATCTCCAGCAGGTCCCGCGAGTCCAGGCCGAGGATCGGCCGGCCGTCCGAGCCGAGGTTGCCGATCCGCCCGAGCGCGGTGTTGAACCGGGCCACCGCGTCCAGGTCGGGCAGGTAGATCAGGTGGTGCACCTTGCGGGTGCGGTCGTCCCGCTTGTAGATCGTGGAGATCTCCACGCTGAGCATGAAGCGGACCGGGTCCGTCTCCGCCTCGCTGGCCAGCCGGGGCGGCAGCCGGCGGGCGACGTCCCGCTCCGCCTCCGGGCTGAGCCGGTGCAGGCCGGGCTCGGCGGGGTGCAGGGTCTCGCGCAGGTGGTCGTACCAGGCGGGGTGGGTGAAGTCGCCGGTGCCGAGCACGCCGATGCCCTTGCGCCGTGCCCACCAGCCCAGGTTGGGCAGGGTGAGGTCGCGGCTGCACGCGCGCGAGTACTTCGAGTGGATGTGCAGATCCGCGACGAACGGCGGGAGGCCACCGGAGGGTGCGGCGCTGAACGGAGGCACGCCGCATCCTGTCACGAGCCCGTTGGTGCCCGTCATCCGCCACGCGCGGAGGTGAGGTGCGCAATCGGCGAGGGGCGGTGGGCGCGGCCGGAAACAGATCGAGCGGTGGTGTCGACCGTACCGACGGGCCTGAGCGTGTGAGGGGCATGACCAAGGAAGTCACCGATCCGGCGCCGAGCGACGCCAGCTACGCCGGTTTCGTCGAGGAGGCATGGCCCCGGCACCTGCGGTACGCCACGCTGCTCGTCGGTGATCGGCAACGGGCCGAGGAACTGCTGCAGGACTGTCTGGTCAAGCTGTACGTCCGGTGGCGCAAGGTGGGCCGCGGCGACCCGCACGCCTACCTGCGCCGGATGCTGGTCAACGGCAGGGTGAGCTGGTGGCGGCGGGCCCGCCGGGAGACGCTGACCGCCCAGACGCCGGACCGGGCCGACCCGCACGCCGGCCCAGACGGGGCGCGCCGCGACCTGCGTGACGCGCTGATGACCCTGTCGCACCGGCAGCGGACCGTGATCGTGCTGCGGTACTACCTCGACCTGACCGAGCGGCAGGTCGCCGATGAGCTCGGTTGTTCGGTCAGCACCGTCAAGAGCCAGCACAGCCGCGCCATGGCGAAGCTGCGCGCGCTGATCCCCCATCCCCGTGAGTCGACCTTGGAGGCAGTGAGATGAGCATCGACGAAAGGGAGCTGTCCATGGCACTCCATGATCTGGTCGACCACCAGCCGCCGACCGAGGCGCCGACCGACCGGCTGGTGGGCCGGGGCCGCCGGGCGCGCCGAGGCCGGGCGGTGGCGCTGACCAGTGGCGCGTTGGCCGTCGTCGGGATGGTGGCCGTCGCCGCCGTGGGTCTGAGCAGCCCGGGCGGCGCCGGTGGGACCTCGGACCAGCCGGGCTCCGGCACCGTCGCCGCCACCCCGGAACTCAGGCTGGTCGCGGCGGCGCAGGCGACGGCGAGGACCAGCTTCCGATTCCGTCTCTCCACCACGTCGGAGGTGGTGGAGAAGGGCCGGAAGTGGACCGACACCGATTCGTACGAGGGGGTCTTCGACCCGAACGGGCCGACGGGCGAGGTCCGGCAACGCAGGGAGAACGCCCAGATGGAACCCGCCGAGGAGCGGATCGTCGACGGCATCCTCTACATGAAGAAGGGCGACAGGTGGAGCAATTTCGGCAAGGAGTCGACCTTCCGGGCCCCCAACGCGTACTACATCCCGTTCGCCGACCCGGCGTCGACGGTCACCCCGGCGTCCCAACTGGAGGCGCTGAAGGACGTCGGCACGGTCACGGCGCTCGGCACGTCGGGTAGCGGCGCGTCGGCCGTCGAGCGCTACTCGTTCACCTACGTCGCCAAGCCGAAGGATGCCGACCGGCCGAAGCAGGTTCCGGGCGAGGGCATCATCGAGATCGGCGTGCAGTCCCAGAAGATCAGCAAAATCACCCTCAGGACGACGTCCGACTACGGCATCGGGCCGGACTTCCTGGATCAGGGCACGCTGACCTGGGAGTACTCGGACTACGGTCTCGACGTCGACGTGCAGGCGCCCGAGGTGAACCCGCGCCCGCGGGTCAGGTGAGGTCAGGGTGCTCCGCCGGGCCAGGCGCCCGGCGGAGCGTCCCGCCCGGTTCAGGCGCTGCGCAACTCCACCAGGGTGACCTGCGGTTCGGCGCCGACGCGCACCGGCGGGCCCCAGAAGCCGGCGCCGTTGGTGACGTACACCTTGGTGCCGTCGACCTCGCCGAGGCCGGAGACCACCGGCTGCTGGAGCTTCACCAGGAGGTTGAACGGGACGATCTGGCCGCCGTGGGTGTGCCCCGAGAGCTGGAGGTCGACGCCGAACTTCGCCGCCTCCACCGCGGCCACCGGCTGGTGGGCGAGCAGCACCACGGGGCGGCTCGGGTCGCGGTCGCCGAGCGCCGCCGCGTAGTCCGCCGGGGCGGCCAGCCCGGTGCCGGCGGCGGTGACGTCGTTGACCCCGGCCAGGTCGAGCACGCCGCCCCGGGCCTGGATCTCCGTCCGCTCGTTCTGCATCACCCGCAGCCCGAGCCGGTTCACCTCCTGGACCCACTCCTCGACGCCCGAGTAGTACTCGTGGTTGCCGGTGACGAAGTAGCTGCCGTGCCGGGAGCGCAGGCCGCGCAGCGGCTCGGCCGCCTCGCCCAGTTCGGCCACCGAGCCGTCGACCAGGTCGCCGACGACCGCGACGATGTCGGCGTCCAGGCGGTTGATCGCGGCGACGATCCGCTCGGTGTGGGCCCGGCCGCGCAGCGGGCCGAGGTGGATGTCGGAAACCGTGGCGATCCGCAGGCCGTCCATGCTCCGGGGGAGCTTGGCGAGCGGGATCTGCACCCGGTCGAGCCGCGGCGGGCCGAGCGCGGTGCGGATGCCGGACCCGGTGAGGCCCGTCGCGGTGAGCCCGGCGAAGATCGCCGCCCCGCGGGCGAGCAGCAACCGGCGGGCCGGGTCGTGGTCCGGCTGCGCGACCGCGCCGGCGGCCGGCGGATCGGCCGGCCCCGCCGCGCCGACCAGGGCGGGCTCGGGCGCGGCGGCGGTGGGCTCCGCGGCGACGGCCCGGCGGCGCAGCACCAGCCGGGCCACCAGCATCGGCACCTCCAGCGCCACGAGCAGCACCAGCAGGTAGAACATGACGGCGAGCCAGAGGTAGCCCGGCCACGCGAGCCAGTAGAGGCCCGCCTGGGTGCCGGCCATGGTCGCCGGTACGAGCAGCGCCAGCACCAGGGCCGTGATCCCGCCGATCCGCCGCCAACGCCCCGGGGTGGTGGTGTCGCGCACCAGCCGCTTCCAGAGATAGAGGTGGATCAGGCCGGTGATCAGCGCCATGGTGGCCACGAAGGCCAGTGCCGCCAGCATGTGTGCGCCTCCCTCAGCCGCCCGCGAAGGGGGGCAGGACGTCGATCGTGGCCCCGGCCGGTAGCGGTGCCCGACGATCATGGCAGGCCACGCCGTCGACGAGGAAACTCGCCACCCGCAGCACGGCGGCGAGCCGCTCGCCGTGCCGCCCGGCCAGCTCCCCGACGAGTTCGTCGAGCGACCGGCTGGCGGAGGCGGCCTCCTCGGTCCGGCCGGCGGCGGCCCGCGCCCCGGCGAAGTACCGGACGGTGAGCGGCGGTCCGGCCTCAGCCGGCGGCCCAGCGTGGGCTGGCGGTCCGGCGTGGGCCGGCCGCGTCGGTTCCGTCATGCTCAACCCCCGATCGCGGACATCGGCCGGGCCGGCTGGAGGAAGGCCGGGTCGTCGATGTCGTGCCCGGCCCGCTTGCCCCACATCGCCGTGCGCCAGCGCCGGGCCAGCTCGTCGTCGTCCGCCCCGGCCCGCAGCGCGCCGCGCAGGTCGGCCTCCTCCGTGGCGAAGAGGCAGGTGCGGACCTGCCCGTCGGCGGTGAGCCGGGTGCGGTCGCAGTCGCCGCAGAACGGCCGGGTGACGCTGGCGATCACGCCGACCCGCGCGGGGCCGCCGTCGACCAGCCAGGTCTCGGCCGGCGCCGCGCCGCGTTCCGTGGGGTCGGGGGCCAGGGCGAACTCCCGGCGTAGCGAGGCGAGGATCTCGTCGGCGGTGACCATGGTGGCGCGGTCCCAGCCGTGCTGGGCGTCCAGCGGCATCTGCTCGATGAACCGCAGCTCGTAGCCGTGGGCCAGGGCGAAGCGGAGCAGCGCGGGCGCCTCGTCGTCGTTGACGCCGCGCATCAGCACCGTGTTGATCTTGACCGGGGCGAGCCCGGCGGCGGTGGCTCCGGCGAGCCCGGCCAGCACGTCGGGGAGGCGCGGGCGCCGGGTGAGCCGGGCGAACCGTTCCGGGTCCAGGGTGTCCAGCGACACGTTCACCCGGTCCAGCCCGGCGGCGCGCAGCGCGGGGGCACGCCGGTCCAGGCCGATGCCGTTGGTGGTCAGGGAGATCCGGGGACGCGGCTCCAGCGCCGCCACGGCGGCCACGATGCCGACCAGTCCGGGCCGGATCAGCGGCTCCCCGCCGGTGAACCGCACCTCGGTCACCCCGAGCCGCCGCACCGCGACCCCGACCAGCCGGACGATCTCGTCGTCGTCGAGCAGTTGCGGGCCCGCCAGCCAGGGCAGCCCGTCGGCCGGCATGCAGTAGGTGCAGCGCAGGTTGCACTTGTCGGTCAGCGACACGCGCAGGTCCCGGGCGACGCGGCCGTACCGGTCGACGAGGACGCCGTCGGTCGGCGGGGCGGCGTTCACCCGTCGACGGTAGCGCGCACCAGCCCGGCCAGCGCCGACCGGGCGGTGCGGACGACCGCATCGCGGTACGCCCCGCCGAACAGGGCGGTGTGCACCAGCATCAGGTGGAGCTGGTGCAGCGGCACCCGCTCCCGCCACCCGTCGGCCGGCGGCCACGCCTCCGCGTACGCGGCGAGGATCCGGTCCAGGTGGGGCGCGCCGCCGAAGAGCGCCAACTGCGCCAGGTCCGTCTCCCGGTGCCCGCCGTGCGCCGCCGGGTCCACCAGCCATGCCCGGTCGTCGGCCCCCCAGAGCACGTTGCCCGGCCAGAGGTCGCCGTGGACGCGGGCCGGCGGCTCGTCCCCGCCGAACTCGCCGATCCGGTCGACGACCTCCTCGACCAGCCCGGCGTCCGCGCCGGTCAGCGCGCCGCCGTCCACCGAGCGGCGCAGGTAGGGGACCAGCCGGCGCTCGGCGAACCAGCGCGACCACGGGCCGTCGTCCGGCGTGTTGTCCTGCGGGAGGGCCCCGATGAACCCGGCCCACTCGGCCCCGAAGGCCGGCGCGCCGGCCCGGTGCAGCCCCGCCAGCCCCCGGCCGAACCGTTCGGCCGCCTCGGGCGTCGGCTCGCCGGGCTCGACCCAGTCGAGTGCCAGCAGTTCCGGCAGCGCCACGACCACCTCCGGCACCCCGACCGCGCCCGCCTCGCGCAGCCAGCGCAGGCCGGCCGCCTCGGCGGCGAAGAAGCCCTCCGGCAGCGACCGGCCGGACCCCTCCGGCCAGGTCTTGGCGAAGACGGAGTGGCCGTCGTCCAGGGTCAGCCGGGAGGCGGCGCAGATGTCGCCGCCGGAGACGGGCGTCTCCCGGATCCGCTGGTGGGTCAGGAAGGTCGGCAGGTGCTCCGGGTGCGCCCGCAGGTACGCCAGATCCATGACGGCAACGTAGCCGCTTCACCCCCACCGCGCGTCGTCCGCGCCGCAGGTTCCCCGGTGAGCTGCGGCGATACTCTCCGTGTCTGTGGATAACCCGTGTGTCGTCCACAGGGTCAGCCAGCCGGTGCGCCCGCGCCGCAGGCTGCGGGCATGACCTCGACCGACCGCCCCCGGCTCGCCGTCCGTTCCCCCGCCGACCTCATCGCCGCCGTGCCGTACCTGCTCGGCTTCCACCCGGCCGACAGCGTGGTCGTGGTCGCCATGCGGGGCCGCCGGATCACCTTCGCCGCCCGCGCCGACCTGCCCGACCTGGCAGACCCGCAAGATCCCGCCCGGCACCTCGCCGACGTCATCGCCCGGCAGGGCGTCGAGACCGCCACGGTCCTGGGTTACGGCCCGGCCGCCCGGGTCACGCCGGCCGTCGACGCCGTACGCGCCGCGCTGGCCGTGGTCGGGCTGCCCGTGCTCGACGCCCTCCGCGTCACCGAGGGCCGCTACTGGTCGTACGTCTGCGCGGAGCCGGAGTGCTGCCCGCCGGAGGGCACCCGCTTCGACGCCGGGGCCAGCGAGGTCAGCGCGGCGGCCGTCTTCGCCGGCCAGGTCGCCCTGCCCGACCGGGCCGCCCTCGTCGCGCAGGTCGTGCCGGTCGACGGCCCGGGCCGGGTGGCGATGCGCCGGGCCGCCGTCCGCGCCCAGCGGCGCCTGGCGGCCCTGCTCGACAAGACGCCCCCGGCGGAGCTGCGCGACGGGCGGGCCGTCCGGGCCGCCGGGGTGGCGGCGGTACGCGGCGCGTTGCGCCGGCACCGGCGGGGGCAGCGGCTCGGCGACGACGAGGTGGCCTGGCTGAGCCTGCTGTTGACCCACGTCACCGTCCGGGACCACGCGTGGGAGCGCACGGACGGGCGGGACGAGGACATCGCGCTCTGGACCGACGTGCTGCGCCGGGCCGAGCCGGAGCTGATCGCCGCGCCGGCCGCGCTGCTGGCGTTCGCGGCCTGGCGGGCGGGGCAGGGGGCACTGGCGGCGGTGGCCCTGGAGCGGGCACTGGCCGAGCACCCCGACCACTCGCTGGCGCTGCTCCTCGACGACCTGCTCCGCCGGGGCGTGCCGCCGTCCGCGTTGGACGGCTGGCCGGCGGTCGCAGTGCCCGGCGTGCTACGCCGAAGGCGCACCCGTCGGGGCCCCCGCTGATCCGCCGGTGCCGGGTCGACGCATGCCGGCCCGGGTCATCCCCCGGCGGGAAGCCGCCGGTCCAGCCAGGAGAGCAGGACCTGCTCGTACTGCGGGCTGACTCCGGCCACGTCGTCAGCCTCGTCCACGGTGGGCGCGTGGTCGCAGCCGGTCAGCCGGGCGACAGTCAGCTCGGCGGCCTGGGCGGCCCGGCGCCACACCGCCAGACTCTCCTCGATCGGCGTCCAGGCGTCGGTCTCGCCGTAGCAGAGCAGCACCGGGCAGGACAGCTTCGCGAAGACCGGCTCCGGGTCGAAGTCCATGTCGGCCCAGGCACCCGGCTCCGGCACTTCACGCGGCAGGAACACCAGCGGAAACCAGGGCCGCTCGACGGCCGCGTCCAGCTCCGCCTGGGCGACCGAGCGGGGCAGCTCGCCGCGCAGGTACGTCTCTGCGACCCGACGCAGCCGGCTCAGGTGGGCGAGGTCGGTGTCGCCGTACCCGTGGCGGCGAAGCTGCTCGGCGGTGGCGTACTGCATCTGCCGGGCGGGGCTGACGCCGCTGCACCCGACGAGCACGAGGAAGTCGACCCGGTGCCGGCTGGCGGTCAACGCGGCTGCCCAAGCCCCCTGGCTGAATCCCCACAGCCCGACGGGGACGTCGCCGACCTGCCGGCGCAGCACGTCGAGGGCTGCCGCCGCGTCGTCGGCCTGGGCGGTCAGCGGCACGTCGTGACCGTCGACCCGGGGGCGCCGGTCGTAGCGCAGCACCGCGATGCCGGCCGGCGGCAGCAGCCGGGCCAGGTGCTCGTAGAGAAAGTGGGACCGCGTGCCGGCGTGGGAGCCGTGCAGCACGGCGAGGGCTCCCCGGGCCGGCCCGACCGGAAGGTCCAGGATGGCCGGAAGGTGCTGCTCGCCGACGCCCAGCTCCATGCCGGGCAGTCAACCACGGACCGGCCGCGTCCGTCTCGCCCGTCGTGCCCGCTGTTCCGGGCGGGGTGGACGGCGGCGGGCCCCGGAGCGGCAGCATGCCGGCAGGACGTCGTGCGGCCCGCCGGCACACCGTTTCGTCCCGGCGACGACGGTCTCGGTTCCCGCCGTGCGGAGACGTTGCGTGCCGGGGGCGGTCAGGCCCGTTCGGCGACCCGAGCGACGAATGCGCGCCACGCCGCTGGCCCGAAGGTAAGAGCCGGGCCGGCAGGGTCCTTGGAGTCGCGTACGGCGACGACGCCGGGAAGGTTGTCGGCGACCTCGACGCAGTTGCCGCCGTTCGAGCTGCTGCGGGTGGCCTTGCGCCACCGCGCGCCGGTCAGGTCAGCCATGATCTTGCCTCTAGGAAGTCGATGGATTGGTTTCGCGGGAGCGCGACCGATCTCACGGTATCCCACACGGCCCACAGCGGAGCAACGTCATTGGTGATGCGTCCAGCGGCCTGATCATCCAGGTAGCCGACATCCTCGCCGTCCTTCGTCGTGGCAATCACGAACGGTCCTGCCTGGCCTGGGTGGAGGCCCGCGTCCAGCGGAAGGACATGCACCATGACGTTAGGCCGTTCGGCCATCGCCGCCAGGTGGTCGAGCTGCGGCACCATGACTGCTGGCGCACCTCGGCGCAACGCTGCCTCATCGATCACGAAGACCGCCAGGGGCGGGCGGGGCCGCTCAAACACCGCAGCCTGCCGCCGTAGCCGTGTCTCGACGTAGCCGTCTGCGTCAGCTATCAGGGGGCCACTAGCGAGCACCGCGCGGGCATATGCCTCGGTCTGAAGTAGTCCAGGGACAACGGTCGACTCGTAACACCGCAGTCCAGCCGCTTCGCGCTCAATCTCCGTCCACGGCTGGAACCAGGCCGGTTCGCGGCGCTTCAGTGCGTCCGGCCACAGCTCCTCTATGTCTTTGTTCAGGATTTCGGCGACCCGGGCACGGTGACGGGTCTGCGGAATTCGTCCCTGGCTCACCCACCGCGCCGCCGTCTTCGGGTCAACGCCGACTTGAGCTGCAAGGCTCTCGGCAGTCTCACCGGCCTTCGCCATCGCTACCTGTACCGCCCGGTTCATCCCGATCCCTCACTCGAACGTCCCGAATGATTCCGGTACGGACTGCTACGCGGTGTCACTGTCTGGCAACCCTGGGCAAGGTGCTTCGTAGACGGCGCGAGCCGGTGGAGGCATCCGAAGCCCGCCGGTCGTGCCGGCGAGGGGGCCGCCGCCGGGGCGAGCATCCGTGGCGGCCCCCTCCTCCAGCCGACGGACGAAGGGAAAGACGGTGAGCCCGCGAGAGATCACCGCCGGGGACGTCCTGTGCCTGACCCGATCCGCGAGCCCGCAGTTCGTCCGCCCGGTCACCGTGCGTGTGATCCGCGTCCTGACCGACTGGCACACGTACCACGGATGGTGCTGGATCGACGTCTACGAGCTGAACGCGCGCGGCGATGCCGTGGACCGGCGCTCGCTGTACGTGCGGTGCGAGGGGTGCGTTGGCGTACGACGCCGCCGGCCGCTGCCCCGGCCCGCCGCCCGATCTCCCGCGTGCAGGTGACGGCGTGAGTCGGCGGCGCCCCGAGCACCTGCCCACCCGGCCCACCTGGCGCTGCGCGGCCTGTGGGATCGCCTGGCCGTGTTCCGCCGCGAAGTTGCGGCTGCTCGCCGAGTACCGGACGGACCGGGCGGCCCTGCTGGTTCACCTGGCGACCCTCCAGGCGGAGGCGGGCGAACAGCTCGCGGCGTCGGAGCGCGCCCCGGCACCGGGCGACCTGACCGAGCGCTTCACCGGGTGGGCGCGGGCCCGTGGTTAGCCGGCACGCGGGTGGTCTCATGGACGGGGCAGCTCGACAGCGTTCCACCACCCACCCCCGACACGGGCATCCGTCGAAGGATGTAGCGGACGTTCGTCCCGCGGGGCGACTCGACCGGCCCCGGGCCGCCCGAGAATCGATCACATGCCGCTACCCCTCGACCGTCCGGCATGAGCGTCGGACTGCTGCTCTCGCTCGCCGGCCTGGCCCTGGTCGACAGCACCAGCATCGGCACGCTCTTCATCCCGGTGTGGCTGCTGCTCGCCCCCGGCAAGGTCAGCGTGCGGCGGATCCTGACCTACCTCGGCACGATCGCCACCTTCTACTTCGCGGTCGGGCTGCTGCTGGTCTGGGGCGGCAGCCGGCTGGCCGACGCGCTCGGTGGCGCGCTGGACAACCGGCCCGTGCTCTGGGCGCAGCTCGCCCTCGGGATCGGCCTGTTCGCGCTCAGCTTCCGCTACGACGGCAAGCGGCCCCGGCGCAGCGGCGGGGTGCTGCGCTGGCGGGACCGGGCCACGGCCGGCGACTCCTCGCCGCGCTGGCTGGTCGGCCTGGCGCTGCTCGCGGCGCTCGCCGAGGTGGCGACGATGCTGCCGTACCTCGGCGCGGTCGGCCTGCTGACCACCTCGGGGCTCGGCGCGGGGGCCGTGGTGGGGCTGCTCGCCGCCTACTGCCTGGTGATGGTGCTGCCGGCGGTGCTGCTGCTGGCGTCCCGGGTGGCCTGGCCGAGGCTGGTCGAGCCGCTGCTGGCCCGCCTCAACGCCTGGATCGTGCGGACCTCCGGCAGCGTGCTGGGCTGGGTCCTCGGCATCGCCGGCTTCCTGCTGGCCCGGGACGCCGCCGCCCGGTTGGAGCTGCTCGGCACGTGGATCAGGCGGTGACCCGGCGGGGGTGGGCGTAGACGTTCATGGTCCGGTCGCGCAGGAAGCCCACCAGGGTCAGCCCCGCCTCCTCGGCCAGGTCCGCCGCCAGGCTGCTCGGCGCGGAGACCGCCGCGAGCAGCGGCACGCCGGCCATCCACGCCTTCTGGGTCAGCTCGAAGCTCGCCCGCCCGGAGACCAGCAGCACGTGCCCGGCCAGCGGCAGCCGCCGTTCGCGGACCGCCCAACCGATCACCTTGTCGACCGCGTTGTGCCGGCCGACGTCCTCGCGCAGCACGACCAGCTCGCCGTCCGCCGTGAACAGCGCCGCCGCGTGCAGCCCGCCGGTGCGGTCGAACCCGCGCTGCGCCGCCCGCAGCCGGTCCGGCAGCTCGGCCAGGACCGCCGCCGGCACGGTCAGCGGGTCGTCACCCACCGCGAAGACGGATCGGGTACGCACGGCGTCGATGCTCGCCTTGCCGCACACCCCGCAGGAGCTGGTGGTGTAGAAGTTCCGGGCCGGGTCGGTGGCGGGCTCGGGCACGCCCGGCGCGAGCACCACGTCCACCACGTTGTACGTGTTGGGCGTCTCCGCGCCGGCGCAGAGCTGCGCGGTGTGCACGTCGTCGGCGGCACGGATCAGCCCCTCGGTGAGCAGGAAGCCGATCGCCAGGTCCAGATCCTCGCCGGGCGTACGCATCGTCACCGCGAGCGGCCGTCGCCGGCCGGGGCCCGCCGCACCGACCCGGATCTCCAGCGGCTCCTCCACGGCGAGCGCGTCCTGCCGGCGTAGCGAGGTGCGGCCGGTGTCCGCCGCGTCGAGGTCGATGCGGAGCACGCCGCGTCGGTCAGTCGCCCGTCCCATCCCGCCATCCTGCACCCCCGCCCCGCGTCGCCGCGCGGCTACCGTGGCGGGGTGGACGCGTACGCGGCGGTGGTGCTGGCCGGCGGGGCTGCCCGCCGGATGGGCGGCGTGGACAAGCCCGCCCGGGTGGTCGGCGACCGGACCATGCGGGACAGGGTGCTGGCCGCCGTCGCCGACGCCGCCCCGCGCATCGTGGTCGGCCCGCCCGGGCCGGTGACCGCCGGGGTGCGGGTGACCCGGGAGGAGCCGCCGGGCGGGGGCCCCGTCGCCGCCGCGGCAGCCGGGCTGGCCCTGCTCGACCCCGGTACGCCGGTGGTCGCCCTGCTCGCCGCCGACCTGCCCCTGCTCACCCGTGCCGCCGTCGGCGGGCTGCTCGACCGGCTCGACGCAGATCACGACGGCGCCTGCTACGTCGACCAGGACGGGCGGCGGCAGACGCTCTGCGGGGTGTGGCGGGTGGCCCCGCTGCGCGCCGCCCTGGACCGCCTCGCCGCCGAGCGGGCCGCCCCCGAGCCGGCCACCGCCCCCGAGCCGGCCACCCGTGGCGGGCGGGGCGGTGCCGCGCCGCTGGTCGGGGCGCCGATCCGGGCCCTGCTGGCCGGGCTGCGGGTCCGCGAGGTGCCGTGGACCGGTGCCGGCCCGCCGCCCTGGTTCGACTGCGACACTGACGAGGACGTACGCCGGGCGGAGGAGTGGGTGCGATGACGGTGATGGACGACTGGGTGACCGCGGCCTGTGCCGAGCTGGGTCTCGACCCCGCCCAGGTGCCGGTGCCGGCCGTGCTCGACCTGGCCAAGGACGTGGCGCACCAGGTGCTGCGGCCGGGCGCGCCCGTCACCGCGTACCTCCTCGGGCTGGCGGTCGGCCGGGGCGCGGACCCGGCGGGCGCCGCGGCCCGGCTCAGCGCGCTGGCCGCCTCGTGGCCGGTCGAACTGGGCGCCGAACGCGCCGGCGAGGGCCCCGCCTGAGGTCGTTGTCCGATCGCTGTCGGGCTGATTCGTCCCCCAGGATCCGTGGGTAGGGTGACCTGGACGGACGGAGGCGATCATGACGGCAGACCACCCCTCGGTGCCGAACGGTGACACGCCCGGCACCCTGCCGGCACACCACGAGCCGATCCTGCTCGACGAGCCCACCACGGCCGACCTGCGGGCGAAGGTGACCCAGGCGTGGCGGGAGTTCGCGCGGGCGTTGGCCGAGCGGCTGGCGGCGCTGCCGACGGGCACGCACGTCGAGTTGACGCTCGACCCCACCGCCTCCGGCACCGGCGACGCGGTCTATTCCGTCAGCGTCGAGGTCGGCGAGGAGGGCCGGCTGGCGGCCCGCGCGGTCGGCAACGCCACCCTGCCGCAGGGCTACCGGCTGGACCGGGCCGCGGTGGCGGACATGATCGCCCTCGGCTGGTCGCCGCCCGGCGTGGTGGCGGGCTCCGGCGAGCACTTCGGGCTGGACGGCAGCACCGCCGACGCCACCCGGCTGGCGGCCCTGATCACCCGGACGCTGCGCGACGTCTACGGCGCCCCGCACCCCGCCTTCCTCGTCTACCTGATCCACGACGCCGAGGGGGAGCCGCTGCCGGTGGAGCCGCTGGGCACCGCGCGCAGCGAGTTCGGCCCGGACCGCGACGTGGAGGCCGACCTGGACGAGGCGCTCGCCGCGGCGACCGCCGCCCAGGCCCCGGAGGGCGACGTGGCCGCGCTCGCCGAGCGGGTCCGCACTGTCGTCTCGACCATGCTCAAGTCGGACTCGGACCGGTTGCAGGTCGACTCCGACGGCGACATCAACATCCGCGCCGGCTCGGCGATGGTCTTCGTCCGGGTCCGCGACAACCCGCCGCTGGTGGACGTCTTCTCCCCGGTGCTCACCGAGGTCGAGCCCACCGAGCGGCTCTACGTGAAGCTCTCCGAGCTGACCAACCGGATGCCCATCGGCCGGCTCTACTGCGCCGACGACACCGTGTGGGCGTCCATCCCGGTCTTCGGCCGCAACTTCCAGGCCACCCACCTGATGCTCGCCGTGCAGGTGATGACGGGGCTCGCGGACGAGCTGGACGACCGGCTGCACGGCGAGTTCGGCGGCAAGCGCTTCTTCGGCGAGGGCGACAAGGCGGTCAGGCGCGACCAGGGTGAGCACCGCACCGGCATGTACCTCTGACCGGAGCATCCTCGGCTGAGACGGGTGGGGCCCGGAAACCCCGAGAAACCGGGCCCCACCCGCCGGGGAGGGAGAATCAGGTCACAGGGAGCCAGTCGAGGCTCCGGGCGGTGGTCGGATCGGTGGCGCGCAGGCCGGCGTCGGAGACGGTCCAGAGCACGTCACCCACCAGCAACGACCGGGTCACCGCGCCCGCCCCGCCGGGGTGGGACACCGTGCCGACCTCGCCGATGTCGCTCCCGGAGACCCGCAGCAGGCGCACGTCGTCGCCGACCGGGAGGGCGACCAGGCCGGTCTCCGGGCGGTGCAGGAAGGCGTGCGAGTCGTACTCCAGCGCGGAGTACTGCCCGGGCACGTGCCACTGGTCGAGCCGGGCCGGCCGGGCCGGGTCGCGGACGTCGAACAGGGAGACCTGGAGCCCCTGCGTCCGCCCCCGTCGGTCGGCCTCCTGGCCCACGCCGAGCAGCCGCCCGTCCGGCAGCGGGTGCAGGTACGCCGAGTACCCGGTGATCTTCAGCTCGCCGGTGACCCGGGGCGTGGTCGGGTCGGTCAGGTCGACCGCGTAGAGCGGGTCGGTCCGCCGGAACGTGACCACGTACGCGGAACCGCCGAGGAAGCGCACGGACCAGATCCGCTCGCCCGGGCCGAGGCCGGTGACCGCGCCGACCCGGGTCAGCGCGTCGCCGTCCCGGCGCAGCACGTGCACGCCGGACTCGGAGGTCGGGCGGGCGCCCCAGGGATGGCCGGTGGTGGTGGCGACCCGCAGATGCCCCTGCCACTCAGAGAGGGCGTACTGGTTGACGAGCGACCCCGGCACGGTGCCGGCGGCGAGGTAGCGGGGACGCCCCGGCGCGCCCGTGTCGAACTGGTAGATCTCGGTGACCTGCGCGCCCGCCGGCCGGTCCCGGCGCGGCCCGCCGGGCCGGCCCGGGAACGGGCGCTCGCCCGCGAGGTAGAGGTTCGGGCCGGTGCCGTAGACCGTGGTGGCGTCGGCGGCGACGCTGACCGGGTCGCCGTCGCCGAGCCGGTCGGCGGCCAGGTCGAAGCTCAGTACCGTCAACATCGACGTGCCGGACCAGGTGGGCGGGCGGCTCAGCCGGTCGCAGCCGACCCGGCCGGTGTGCCGCTGCGTGCCGGCCGTCCACTCGTACGCCGGCAGCCACGCCTCCACCCCGGCCCGGTCGATGACCGCCCGGTTCGCCGCCGTCCGCGTCGCGTCGGTGCCGCGCTTCGCGTGCGGGAACTCCAGCCGGGGCCGGGTGCGGACGACGACCCGCGCGGTGGACCCGGTCTGCCGGGCGTCGACCAGGCTCCCGTCCATGCGGTAGGTGCCGAGCACCCGCGGCGGGCCCGCGAGGTCGACCAGGATCAGCCGCGGTACGCCGGCGATCCGCGACCCGGCGAACTCCCTGGCCCCGCCGGCGCCCACCTGGGCCAGCACCAGTGCCCGGTCGCCGTGCAGCAGCAGGCTCTGCTGCCCCCATCCCAGCTCCGGCAGCGCCCCGGTGAGGTCGACCCGCCCGGTCTCCCGCCGGGCGGCCGGGTCCACCACCCGCAGCAGCCCCCGGCTGACCGTGACGATCCGCCGGCCGTCGGTCTTGACCAGGTCGGGCTCGTCCGCGCCGGCCTCGTGGTTGTTGGTGGTGGAGTGCTCGGGGGCGGCTGCCGTCTTCGCCCGCGCGGTGTCCGGGATGGCGCTGAGCACGGTCCCCGTGCGCCAGCCGCCGCCGAAGCCCCACGGGCCGACGGACGCGCGGGCGGCGGCCCGCAGCCCGGCCAGCGCGTCGGCGCAGGAGTCGAAGGAGACCAGCACCGGCGCGGCCGGCAGGCGCCGCGGCGGCGGGTCGCCGGGCAGCGGCGGCGGAATCGCGCTCCCGCCGAGCAGAGTGAGGGCGGCCAGCGTGCCGGCCGCCAGGATGTGTGCTCCCCGTCTCATGGCCGGTTCGACGCGGCCGCGCGGCGCGTGGTTCCGACCCGCCCAGCCCTTTCGCGCCGTTTCCCGCCGCGCCGCCCGGTCCTGGCCGTCGGGTCAGCCGCCGGAGGGCCCGACGCCGGGTGACTCGACCAGTCGGGAGAGCACGATGGTGCTGCGGGTGGAGGTCACGAAGGGCTCGGCCCGCAGCCGCTCCAGTGCCGCCTCCAGGTGCGCGATGTCGGCGGCCCGCAGGTGGACGAGCGCGTCGGCCTCGCCGGAGACCGTGTACGCGCCGACCACCTCCGGGTGCCGGCGGGTGGCGACCCCGATCTGGGCCGGGGTGGTCCGGCCCGCGCAGAACAGCTCGACGAAGGCCTCGGTGGTCCAGCCGACGGCGGCCGGGTCGACGACCGCCGTGAAGCCCCGGATCACCCCGGCGGCCCGCAGCCGGTCCACCCGTCTCTTGACCGCCGGGGCGGAGAGTGACACCCGTTGTCCGATGTCCGCGTACGAGGCGCGGGCGTCGGCGACGAGCAACGCAATGATCCGCTGGTCTACGGCATCTATCTGCAACGTTCCGCCTCTGGGAAGCAATGGTTGTGGCTGTTACCAAAGTTCAACGGTACCTACCCTTGGTCACCGTGAACCAGCAGCGAGTCCCGCGAAAGCGGACATATCTCATGTGCTCGCCCGAGCACTTCACGGTCGAGTACGCGATCAACCCGTGGATGGACGTCAGCACCCCGGTCGACCCGGAGCTGGCGGTCAAGCAGTGGGACCGGCTGCGGGAGACCCTGGTCGGCCTCGGCCACGAGGTGCACCTGCTCACGCCCGAGCGGGGCCTGCCCGACATGGTCTTCGCGGCCAACGGCGCGTTCGTGGTCGACGGCACCGTCTACGGCGCGCAGTTCAAGCACGAGCAGCGGGCCGCCGAGGCCGCCGCGCACCGGGCGTTCTACGAGTCGCAGGGCTGGCGGTTCATCGCGCCGAGCGAGACGAACGAGGGCGAGGGCGACTTCGCGTACCTGCCCGAGGCGCACGGCGGGCTGGTCCTCGCCGGGCACGGCTTCCGTACCGAGCTGCCGGCCCACGCCGAGGCGCAGGAGGCGCTCGGCCGCCCGGTGGTGTCGCTGCGCCTGGTCGACCCGCGGTTCTACCACCTGGACGTGGCGCTGGCGTCGATCGACGACGAGAACATCGTCTACTACCCGGGCGCCTTCTCGGCGGCCAGCCAGAAGGTGCTCGCCCAGCTCTTCCCCGACGCGGTGGTCGCGGACGACGAGGACGCGCTGGCCTTCGGCCTGAACCTGGTCAGCGACGGGCTCAACGTGGTGCTCAACAGCGCGGCGACCCGGCTGGCCGGGAAGCTGAAGGCGGCCGGCTACCACCCGGTCCCCGTCGAACTGGCCGAGCTGAAGAAGGGCGGCGGCAGCGTGAAGTGCTGCATCGCCGAGCTGCGCCACTGAGCCGAGCCGCGCGAGCTGAGCGAGGCGTACGACAAGGGGCCGGCCTCACGGGCGGGGAGGCCGGCCCCTTCGCGCGTCCTACGGGGCCCGTCAGCCGAGCGTGGCCAGCTCCGTGACCAGCACGTTCGACAGCACCTGGCCGTCGAGCTGCACCTCGCGCAGGTACCACTTCTGCTGCGGCGTGCGCGGCTGGTTGAACTGCCACACCCCGCGCGGGCTGTCGATCTGGCCGATCTTGCCGAGCGCCAGGTTGACCTGCTGCGGGTTGGGCGTCGCGCCGGCGATCCGGATGGCCTGGTCGAGCACCTGTGCCGCGTCGTACGAGGCCATGGCGTAGGTGGTGGGCGAGGTGCCGTGCTTCTTGCGGTACGCGGAGGCGAACCGCCGGTTGGCGTTGTTGTTCAGGTCGGCCGAGTAGTTGAGGGCGGTCTGGATGCCCGTCGCGTCCTCGGCCTTGACGGCCTCCAGCACGGTGCCCTCGGTGAGGAAGCCCGGGGCGTAGATCTTGCCGGTGAATCCCTCGATGCGGAGCTGCTTGATGAACTCGACCGCCGCCGGCCCGGCGTAGAAGCAGAACACGGCGTCGGGCTTGCGGCTCAGCGCCGTGCGGATGTCGGCCCGGTACGCGGACTTCGACGGGTTGGTGAAGACGCCCGTCCAGGTCACCGGGTCCTTGATGCGCGGGTCGGACTCGCCGAACTCCTGCTTGAAGCCCCGCACCACGTCCTGGCTGCCGGCGTTCTCGGGTGCGATGATCGCGAGCCGCGCCGAGGATCCCAACTGCTCCCGCAGGTAGCGCCCCAGCGCCCGGCCCGCCTCGTCCAGCACGTACGACGTCCGCCAGATGTAGACGACGCTCTGCAGGCTGGTCGGCGAGGCGTTGGAGCCGATCAGCGGCACCCGGGCCTGCTCGACGGTGTCCCGGATGCCGAACATGACGTTCGAGTCGACCACGCCGGTGAGGGCGAGCACGCCCTGCTTCAGCAGCCCCTCGACGGCGGCCTTGCCGGTCTTCACGCTGTCGCCCTCGTCGGCGGTGAGCAGGGTGACCGGGTGGCCGCCCAGGCCGTTTCCGTTGAGGTCGAGGAAGAGCTGGAAGCCGTTGGTGATCTCGTCGCCGATCGCCTTGAGGCCTCCACTGGTGGGCGCGATGAGGCCGATCTTGATCGGGCTTCCGTCGCCGGCCGCTTCGCCCTCGGCGGCATCGGTGCCACAGCCGGCGGCGAGACCCGCCGTGCCGAGCGCGGCCAGCAGTTGGAGTGCCCGCCTGCGGTTCATCTGCGACACCGGGTTCCTTCCAGGGAGCGTTGCAGGGCGGATCGCGCCCCTTCGGCGTTCTACCGGGTCAGCGACGCTGCGTCAATCCTTAGCGATCTTCCAGTAGAGATCGAAGAGCAGCCGTGACCTCCGGCCATGCCGTCGACTCCGGATCGATGAGCCCGAAATGTTCGCATTCTGGCAGCTCAACGAGGTGGATGCCGCCACCTGCCGCCCGGTCGGCCGCGACGAACTCGCGGCTCATCGCCACCGGCACCTGCTCGTCCAGCGCGCCGTGCACGACTACTGTCCGTGTCGGAATGGGCACCAGTGACCGTGGATCGGCGGCGGCGTACCGGTCGGGGAGGTCGGCCGGGCCGCCGCCCAGCAGCGCGGCCACCGCCCCGGAGTCCAGATCCAGCCGGTACGCCTCGGCGAGGTCCGACACCGGGGCCAGGGCCAGTACGCCCCCGACGGCGGCCGGGGCGGTCGCCGCCACGTACAACGCCAGGTGCCCGCCGGCGGAGTGCCCCACCAGGACCGGCGGCCCGGCGGCGACCCGCCCGGGCAGCGCCTCGGCCGCCAGCCGGGGCAGCTCCGTCACGCCGGTCAGCACGTCGGTCAGCGTCCCGGGCCAGCCGCCGCCCGGCTGCCCCGTCCTGCGGTACTCCACCTGGGCCACCGGGTGGCCGAGCGCGGCCAGCGCGGCGGCCAGCGGGTCGGTGTGCCGCCGGTCGTACTCGGCCCACCAGAAGCCGCCGTGCACCACCACGACCAGCGGCCGGGCCGGACCGGACCCGGCGGGTCGGCGCAGGTCGGCGACATGGTCCGGGTGGTCGCCGTAGGAGACGGTGGCGTCCGGGGCCGGGGCGGGGCGGCTGAGCACGGCGCGCGGGTCGGCGGGCATGGCGCGACCGTAGCGCGGATCACCCGCCGATCCGGCGTCGGGGATCGGTCCCCGGGCGCGGTGTGCCGTGGGGCTGGGTAAAGATGGATCCCATGACCGAAACGCACTCCGCTGGACAGAACGACGAGCCGGGCCAGGACGGCACCGGTCACTCCGGAACGGTGGTGGTGGTCGGCCCGGACGGGCGGCCGGTCGGCACCGTGCAGACCGACGAGGCCGCCGGCGAGGACCCCACCCGACTGGTCGAGCAGCCGGCCAAGGTGATGCGGATCGGCAGCATGATCAAGCAGCTGCTGGAGGAGGTCAAGGCCGCCCCGCTCGACGACGCCAGCCGGCACCGGATGCGGGAGATCCACGAGCGGTCGATCGTCGAGCTCAAGGAGGGGCTCGCCCCCGAGCTGCGGGACGAGCTGGAGCGGATCTCCCTGCCCTTCACCGAGGACAAGGCGCCCAGCGAGAGCGAGCTGCGCATCGCGCACGCCCAGCTCGTCGGCTGGCTGGAGGGCCTCTTCCACGGCATCCAGGCGGCCCTGGTCGCCCAGCAGATGGCCGCCCGGGTCCAGCTCGAACAGATGCGTTCGGGCCGGCAGGCGCTGCCCAGCGGCCCCGGCGGCGTGATGCCGGGCATGCCGGGCATGGGCCAGCCGCAGGGCGGCGAGGGGCACGGCACCGGCCAGTACCTCTGAGCGTGACGGCCGGCCGGGCTCCCCGGCCGGCCGTCAGCCCACCCCGAAGACCTTCTCCAGGTACGCCGCCACGCCGTCCGCCGAGTTCGCCGAGGTCACCTCGTCGGCGACCGCCAGGACGGCGCGGTGCGCGTTCGCCACCGCCACCCCCCGCCCGGCCCAGGTCAGCATCGGCACGTCGTTGGGCATGTCGCCGAAGGCGAGCACGTCCCGGGCGTCGATCCCGAGCCGGGCGCAGTACCACGCCAGCCCGGCCGCCTTGGTCACACCCGCGGCGGAGATCTCCACCAGCCCCGAGTACGACGAGTGGGTCGCCTCGGCCAGCCCCTCCAGCGCCCCGGCGACCAGCGCGACGAAGGCGTCCGGGTCCTGGTCGGCGGCCCGGGCCAGCAGCTTCACCGCCGGCGCCGACAGCAGCTCCTCCGGGGTCTCGACCGCCCGGATCGCCTCGTGGTCGGCGTCCCAGCGCAGCGGGTAGTGCGCCTCGTGCCGCATCTGCCGGCTGTCGACGATCTCCACCGCGAAGCTGATGTCGGGCACCTCGGCGCGCAGCCGCCGGGCCACCTCGGCGAGCAGTTCCGGCGCGAGCGGGTCGGCCCGGAGCACCTCGTCGGCGGCCGGGTCGTAGACCACCGCGCCGTTGGCGCAGATCGCCGGCAGCGGCTCGGCGAGCTGGTCGTACACGAGCTTCAGCCAGCGGATCGGACGGCCGGTGACCAGCACGACCGGCGTGCCCCGCGCGGCGATCCGCGCCAGCACGTCGGCGGTGTGCGGGCTGAGCGTGCGGTCGTCCCGTAGCAGGGTGCCGTCGATGTCGGTGGCGATCAGCCGAGGTGCTTCTCCCATCAGCGGGACAGTAGCCGATCGAGGTACACCGCCACCCCGTCGTCGTCGTTCCGCAGCGTCACCTCGTCGGCGGCGGCGCGGACCGTCGGGTGGGCGTTGGAGACCGCCACCCGGGCCCAGCCGGCCCACGCGAACATCGGCAGGTCGTTGGGCATGTCGCCGAAGACCAGCACCTCGGCCGGGTCGACGCCGAGCCGCTGCGCCACGACGGCCAGCCCGGTGGACTTGTCCACCCCCGGCGGGCAGATCTCCACGAAGCCCAGCCCCGCCTGGGTGAGCGTGGCGACCTCCGGCGGGACGACCTCCCGGGCGACGGCGAGCAACTCGTCGACGTGGTGGTCGGCGGTCCGGACGAACGCCTTGATCACGTCGCAGGAGAGGCACTCGGCGCGGCTGCGCGCCTCGAACGCGTCCTGGTAGGGCCAGCTCGGGTGGTAGTCGCCCCAGAGCGGCGCGTCGTGCTCGTCCGACGCCTCGACCATCACCGTCAGCGGCCCGACCGCCACCTCCAGGTCGGCGAGCAGCGTGGCCAGCACCTCGGCGGGGAGGCGCTCGTCGCGCAGCACCACCGGCCCGGCCGGGTCGCTCTGGTCGACCACGCGACCGCCGCCCGCCATCACCAGGAAGTCGGCGGCGCGGATGTCGTTGCGGGTGAGCTCGGCCAGTCGGGGACCGCGGCCGGTCGCGCCGACCACCGGGATCCCGGCGGCGCGCACCCGGTCCAGCACCCCGTGGGTGTACGCGGAGACGGTCTCGTCGCTGCGGACGAGCGTCCCGTCGAGATCGGTGGCGATCAGCTTGGGCAGGCCCGGGCGGGTCATCGTTCCTCCTTTGCCCGCCGCCGCCGCAACCAGCCGTTTCGGTCGTCGGTGCCTCGACCCTGAGTGACGGCGGGCAGCAACCGTACCTCGCGCGGCAGGTACCGACCATTGCCTTTGGGCGAAGTCGGTGCCAACGGACGACGGCCCGTCGGTGTCCCCGTCCAGGCCCGGCGGGGCGGCCGTACGGTGGGCGGATGGGAGAGCGGGACTGGCCGGTGGCGGAGATCATCGGCACGGAGCGGCTGCTGCTGGAGCCCCTCCGTGTCGACCACGCCGAGGAACTCGCCCCGCTCCTCGACGACCCGGCCCTGCACGAGTACACGGGCGGCAGCCCGGCGGCCCCCGAGCAGCTACGGGAGCGCTACCGCCGGCAGGCGGTCGGGCGGTCCCCGGACGGCGGGGAGGGCTGGCTCAACTGGGTCGTGCGGCACCGGGACACCGGCGACGCGGTCGGGACCGTGCAGGCCACCGTGCGGCTCGACGGCGACCGGCCGGTCGCCGAGCTGGCCTGGGTGGTCGTGGCACCGCAGCAGGGCCGCGGCTACGCCGGCGAGGCCGCGGCCGGCATGGTCGGCTGGCTGGCGGAGCAGGGCATCGCGGCACTCGTCGCGCACGTGCACCCCGACCACCGGGCCTCCGCCCGGGTGGCCGAGCGGCTCGGCCTGCGCGCCACCGACGAACTGGTCGACGGCGAGGTGCGCTGGGCCGCCCCCTGAGCGGGCCGGGTGCCGGAGCGGGCCGGGTGCGGCCGCGGACCGGGTGGGACCGGCACGGCCCGGTCCGACCGGTTCCGTGGCGGCCGGCGACGGGAGCGGGTCGGGCCCGGCGAGGGCGCGGCGGACGGCCGGGTCAGTCCCGGGGCTCGGGGCGGGCGAAGGGGATGGCCGGCCCGACCGTGAGGTCGGCCGGTGGGGGCAGCGCGTCGTCCTCCAGGTCGCGGGCCCTGAGACTCCGGCGGCGCCGGTCGACCGGCTCCCCCTCGTCGGCGCCCGCTGCCTCGTCGGCGGCCTCCTCGCCCGGCGTGGCCGCCCCGACCGGGGCCAGCTTCAGCGCCGCCGCGAAGAGCGCGCACGCGACGAACGCCGCCACCAGGCCCCGGCCGTACTCGACCCGGAACCCGTCGTCCGTCGAGTAGAAGAAGACGCGCTGGCCCGCCTCGTCCAGCGAGGCGGCGGTCGCGGCCAGCAGCGCCAGCAGCGCCCCGGCCAGGGTCAGGCCGGCGAGCCGGACGTTGCGCCGCACCGCAGCGGTGCCGCGCAGCGCGAGCGCCACCGCGCAGACCAGCGCCAGCATCCCGACCAGGTAGCCGACCCCGAAGCCGCCGATGTCGGACACCCCGCCCGGCACCCGCACCGGCGTGTTGCCCTGCGGGCCGGCGTTGGGGATCGTCATCACCTGCCACTCGCCGAGCAGCGAGGCGACGGCGGCCACCGCGCCCAGCGCCGCCAGCAGCGGCGGCAGCCGGCGGTCCCGGCCCAGGCCGGAGAGCGTACGCCCGAGCCGGCCCGGCGGGGCCGCCTCCGCCCCGCCCCACTCCACGACGGCGGTGCCGTCGGACCGGTGGTCCTGGCGGGGAATGGGGAGATCCTGGGACATCGGCCACCCTTCCGCGTTCGCGGGCCTGAGCCGAATCATGACACAGTACGCACCCGAGGACGCGGAGCGTGAACGGTCGCCGGTGGGTGCCCTTTCCGATAGCGTCGGGGGCATGCCTATCCGTACCGCTTCCGCACGTTGGCAGGGCAACCTCACCGAGGGGTCCGGCACGGTCCGCACCGGCAAGGGCGGGCTGGAGGGGAACTACTCCTTCAAGTCGCGTTTCGAGGAGGGTGAGGGCACCAACCCGGAGGAGCTGGTCGGCGCCGCGCACGCCGGCTGCTTCTCCATGGCGTTCTCCAAGGCCCTCGCCGAGGCCGGCTCGCCGCCCTCCTCGGTGGAGACCACCGCCAAGGTCCACCTGGACAAGACCGACGCCGGGTTCACCGTCACCCGGATCGAGCTCGACACGGTCGGCGACGTGCCGGGCATCGACGAGGCGCAGTTCACCAAGCTCGCCGAGACCGCCAAGGAGAACTGCCCGATCTCCCGGCTGCTCTCCCCGGGCGCGCAGATCACCCTGACCGCCCGCCTCGCCTCCTGAGCGCCTCCGCCGTCGGCGTACGCCTCCACGGGGAGCCACCCTTCCCGTGGAGGCGCGCCGATCTTGGCCGGGCCGCGCGGGCCACGCCGTCGGGCAGAATGGGCGCGTGCCGGTGGAGATGAGCCGCGAGCGCTTCGAGGAGCTGGTCGGCGACGCGCTCGACGAGGTGCCCGAGGAGCTGCTCGCCCTGATGAGCAACGTCGTGATCCTGGTGGAGGACGATCCGCCCCCCGGCGAGGACCTGCTCGGCCTCTACGAGGGCCACGCCCTCACCGAGCGGGGCTGGGACTACTCCGGCGTGCTGCCGGACCGCATCCTCATCTACCGCAACCCGATCCTGCGCCTCTGCGACGACGACGAGGACGTGGTGGACGAGGTCGCGGTGACGGTGGTGCACGAGATCGCCCACCACTTCGGCATCGACGACGAGCGCCTGCACGAGCTGGGCTGGGGCTAGCGGGCGCGCGACCGGTGCCGCCACCGGCGGGTGGGCCGGGGGCCGCGCCGACCGGCGGGTGGGCCGGGCCGGTCGGCCGGTGACGACGGTTGCGGCGTACGCCTACCGTCGGTCCAGGCATCGCGAAATCAGGAGGCACTTCCATGCGCAGCGAGCTCTTCTCCGCGGAGAACCTGGAGAAGGAGTCCGCGCAGCCCGGCATGCGGCTGCAGAACTCCAAGATGTTGAAGATCGAACTCAACGGCGAGGCGATGGCCCGCGTCGGGTCGATGGTCGCCTACCAGGGGCAGGTGCAGTTCCAGGCGCTCGGCTCCGGGGGGCTCGGCAAGTTCCTCAAGCAGAAGCTGACCGGCGAGGGCGTCCCGCTGATGAAGGTCACCGGCCGGGGTGACGTCTTCCTCGCCGACTTCGCCAAGGACGTGCACGTCATCGACCTGGAGCCGGGCGACGCGCTCTCCATCAACGGCTCCAGCGTGCTGGCGTTCGACTCCACGCTCCAGTACGACATCCGGATGGTCGGCGGGGCCGGCATGGCCTCCTCGTCGGGCCTGTTCAACTGCGTCTTCACCGGCCACGGCCGGATCGCCATCACCACCAAGGGCACGCCGGTCGTGCTCAACGTCGACGCTCCCACCTACGTCGACCCGCAGGCGGCGGTCTGCTGGTCGGCCAACCTCCAGACCGGCTACCACCGGGCGGAGCAGCTCGGCCTCGGCACGCTGCTCGGCCGGCGCACCGGCGAGGCGTTCACGATGAGCTTCGCCGGCCAGGGCTTCGTCGTCGTGCAGCCCTCCGAGGAACCGCCGATCATGGGCAGCGGCGCCCAGGAGCAGCAGGGCGGCCTGCTCGGCGGCCTGCTGAGCTGACCCGCGTACCGCCCCCGCCCGCGTCTCGCCCGGCCCCGCCGGGTCCGCCGTGATCGGGGGCGGTGTCGTCAGGTGAGGTCGCCGGCGCGCAGGCGGGCCAGCCAGGCGGCGGCGTCGGCGTAGTCGGCGTCCGAGAGGCCGGGCGGCGCGGGGACCGGCCGGTCGCCCGCCGCCGCGGTCCAGCGGTGCCGGGGGTACGAGCCCAGGAAGCGTACGTCGGCGCAGACCCGGCGCAGCCCCTGCAACGCCTCGCCGAGCCGGACGTCCGCCACGTGCCCGCTGCAGTCGAGGAAGAAGACGTACCGGCCGAGCGCCTCGCCGGTCGGGCGGGACTCGATCCGGGTCATGTTGATGCCCCGGACCGCCAGCTCCATCAGCACCGCCAGCAGCGCGCCCACCCGGTCGTGGGCGATGTAGACCGCCAGTGAGGTCACGTCGTCGCCGGTGGGCGGCGGGGGCGGGCCGGGGCGGGACACCAGCGCGAAGCGGGTCACCGCGTCCGGATGGTCGGCGATCTTGTCGGCGAGCACGTCGAGCCGGTGCCGGGTGGCCCCGATCGGGGCGCAGATCGCCGCGTCGTACTCGCCGGCGGCGGCGCCGGCCGCGGCCGCGCCGTTGGAGAGCACGTCGACCACGACCGCGTCCGGCAGGTGGGCGCGCAGCCAGCCCCGGCACTGGGTGGACGCCTGCGGATGGGCGGCGACGCTGCGGACGTCCGCGAGCGCCGTGCCGGGCCGGGCGGCGACCACGAACTCGACCGGCAGGATCACCTCACGGGTGATCACCAGAGGTTCCCCCTCGGCCAGCTCGTCCAGGGTCACCCCGACCGCGCCGCCGATCGAGTTCTCCAGCGGCACCAGGGCGGCGTCCGCCTCCCCGGCCCGTACGCCGTCCAGCGCCTCCGGCACGCTGCGAGCCGGTGCGCGGCTGCCCCGTTCGGCGGCGGGGATGGTGTTCAGCGCCTGCTCGGCGAAGGTGCCCTCGGGTCCGAGGTAGACGAAGCGCGTCGGCGGTGTTCCCGGCATGGCGACAGCCTACGCACCCGGTACGCCGCCCGACCCGCCGTCGCAGACCAGGGTTCGGATGCCGGGCGGCCCGGCGGCCCGGACCTCGACCGTGCAGACGTCGGTCCCGGCGGTGACCAGCCGCGGAGCGCTCGCCCGGCCCTCGGTGACCACCTGGAGGTTTTCGTGCCCGGTCACGTCGAGCACCGTGTAGTGCCACCCGCCGGCGCAGAGCGGGCCGGTCCGCACCCGCACCCGGGCGCCGCCCGGCAGCACCCCGCCCCGGCCGCGCACCAGGTCGACGACCCGCTTCCCGGAGGGGCCGTCGGTGCACGGCACCGCGACCAGGCCGGAGTCGGCGGTCGGGGTGGCCGCCCCGGGCAGGCCGGTGGCGGGGGGCGTGGTCGGTGCGAAGGTGGGGGTGCCGGCCGGGCTCGGGGCGGCGCGGGTCGGGGCGGCGGTGGGGGCGGTGTTCCGCAGCTCGGGCGGCGTGCCGCAGCCGGCCAGCGGCACCGCGGCCAGCAGCACGGCGGCCAGGAGCCGGCCGCGCCGGGCGGGGTGGCCGGTCGGGTGGTCGGGGGCGGCGGGGCGCGAGGGGGTGGGCGGCACGGGCCGATCCTCGGGACATCGGGGAGCGTCGCTGCGGCCGGGAGGCCGAGCCCATCCTAGGAGGAACCGGCGGCCGGGTGAAGGTCAGGCGAGGACCCGGTGGCCGGCCCGCTCCAGCGCGGCGGTCGCCTCGCCGAGGCGTACCGAGGGAACCAGCAGGTAGTCGGTGTCGTACGTCGAGAAGGCGACCACGCTGACCCGGGCGGCGGCGAGCGGGTCCACCAGCGCGGCGAGGGTGCCGCTCACGGCCAGGTCGAGCGGCCCGGTGACCCGCAGGCAGCGCCAGGCCGTCTCCGTGGCGGCCTGCTCCGGCACCCGGTCGGCGGGGCAGATCAGCGAGATCCCGTCGGCGGTCCAGCTCACCGTGACGACGTCGCCGCCGCTCAGCCCGCCCGTCAGCTCGGGCGGCAGGGCGGAGCCGGCGGCCATCCGGCACACGGCGTACTCCCCCGGCAGCAGAGCGATATCGAGCATGAGGGCACCTTACGGCCTCGGAGAGCGCCCGCCCCAGATTCGCCGCGTGCGGCGAACACCACATCCCGCCGCAGGTCAGACCTCGGAGAAGAACGTGAGGGAACCGGCGACCAAACCGTCGGTGAGCACCGGGGTGGAGATCGCGTCCACGGTCGAGTCCGGCCGGTCGGCCGACGCGGCCTGGACCCGGAGCAGCCCTCGGGCCAGGCGCCCGGAGGACAGGGCCAGCAGCGGCGGGATCTTGTCGATCTCGGGCTCGGTCAGCTCGCCCCGGTTGGCGGTGAAGTCGAGCAGCCGGAGCCCGCCGTCGAGCAGCGGCAGCCCGATCACGTCCTCCGGGGTGCCCAGGCAGAGCAGCTCGCAGCCCGAGGCGGAGACGGCGATCACCCTCGTCTCGGCGTCGATCAGCAGGCACGGCTCGTCGGCGTGGGAGACGGTCGACGACCACTGCCCGAAGTTGTCGGACCCCAGCTCTGTCGATGTCCCCGCCGCCGGCACGAACACTTCAGAGAGCGAGAGTTCGACGTGGGCCACCGCGCCTCCTATGTCACCGACGGTCTGTCCACGCTAGCCGGTCGCTGCGGATGTCGCCGACCGCGCTGCGGTCGCCGGGCCGCCGGTGGTGACGGGGCGCCCCGGGTGGCCGGCGACGGCGCGACCGACGGGTGCCGACCGGCACCCGGGCCGCGTGGCGTCGCCGGTGACGTTACCGCCGGCCGGCCGGCTTGTCAGCGGCCGTTCGGCCGTCCTCGTACCACCGGTAGTCGGCGGCCGGCCGGTAGGCGCCGTTCATCCAGGTGCCCGGGTGCTGGGCGACCCGGGACAGCTTCTCGGCGGTGGCCGGGCTGATCCGGCTGCCCCCGGCGACGAGCAGGCGGTCCAGCTCGCGGTGGGTGGCCATGAGGCAGTCCTTCGGCAGGCCGTAGACGCTGATGACGCCGGAGCCGACGAATGTCAGCACCGGCGTCACCGGGATCGGCAGCCCCACCGCGTCGGAGAGCGCCTTGCTGGCGCGCTTGGCGTCGCGGCGGGCCTCCGCCACGTAGGGAGGTCGCTTGCCGTTGATCTGCACCACGTCGCCGGCGACGAGCACCCGGGCCCGGCCGTGGTCGGCGATGGTGACCGCGAAGAGCCCGCTCGGCCCGATGGCGAGGAAGCCGGCGCGTTCGTCGCGCTCGTGGTCGAGCAGCAGGTCGGCGGCGTCCGTGCGGGGCCACTCGATGACGTGCCAGGCGGGCCCGAGGTGGTCGAGCTGGCCGAGCGCCCGCGCGCCGGCCGCCTCCAGCCGGCGGGCGCCCCGCTCCGCCCGCCGGCGGCGGGCCCACTCCAACGGGGACGGTCGGACCGGCGTGAGCACGCCCGGCGACTCCACGCGGGGATGTGGCACCGCCGCGGGCGGCAGTGCCCGGGCGGGCGGTACGGCTCGACGAGCGGGAAAGACAGTCATCGCGACCTCCGGCAAAAGGTCCCTCGAAGTTATGACCTCACTACCCTACGTTGCCAGTCCCCCGTGTCGGCAAGTTGGAACGCCGGAGTGAGTGCGGATGAATGCCATATTCATCCACCACTGTTTTATCGGATGCCGCCAAACCCTGCCCTACGCTGCGATGGTGACCCACTACGTGGACAGCGAAGTCGGCCGGCTCGGCACCGTGCTGCTGCACCGGCCCGGCCCGGAACTCGCCCGGCTCACCCCACGCAACAACGACTCGCTGCTCTTCGACGGCATCCCCTGGGTGGGGCGCGCCCAGGAGGAACACGACGCCTTCGCCGCCGCCCTGCGCGAGCGCGGGGTCGAGGTGCTCTACCTCGCCACCCTGCTGGCCGAGACGCTCGCCGTGGCCGACGCGCGGGCCGAGCTGACCGAGGAGGTGCTGCGCTCGCCCCGGCTCGGCGACTCGCTGCGCGCCCGGGTCGCCGACCACCTCGCGTACCTCGACCCGGCCGCGCTCGCCGACGTGCTCATCGCCGGGCTGGCCCACGAGGAACTGCGGGTCAGCCCGGAACGGCCGGGCGGCCTGGTCTACACCCTGATGGACCGGCACGACTTCGTCATCGACCCGCTGCCCAACCTGCTCTTCACCCGGGACTCCTCGCTCTGGATCGGCGACCGGGTCGGGGTGACCAGCCTGGCGATGCCGGCCCGGCGGCGGGAGACCACGCTGACCGATGCGATCTACCGGCACCACCCGCGCTTCGCCGGCACCGAGTTCGTCTACCACCCGGAGCTGGAGCACCTGGAGGGCGGCGACGTGCTGCTGCTCGCGCCCGGGGTGCTGGCCGTCGGCGTGGGCGAGCGGACCACCCCGGCCGGCGCGGAACGCCTCGCCCGGCAGGTCTTCGCCGCCGGGCTGGCGCACACCATCCTCGTCGTGCCGATCGCCCAGGAGCGGGCGACCATGCACCTGGACACCGTCTGCACGATGGTGGACGTCGACGCCGTGCTGATGTATCCGAACGTCGCCCACACCCTGTCGGCGTACACGGTGATCGCCGGGGCGGACGGGGAGGACCCGCGGGTGGACGGTCCGGCGCCGTTCCTGCGGGCCGCCGCCGACGCGATGGACCTGGCCCAGCTCCGGGTGATCGACACCGGCCTGGACCCGGTCACCGCGGAACGCGAGCAGTGGGACGACGGCAACAACACCCTCGCCCTCGCGCCCCGGCTCTGCGTGGGCTACGAGCGCAACACCGAGACCAACGCGCAACTGGAGCGGGCCGGCATCGAGGTCATCCCGATCGCCGGCTCCGAACTCGGCTCCGGCCGGGGCGGGCCGCGCTGCATGTCCTGCCCCCTGGTCCGCGAGCCGCTCGGCGGTGAAGGAAGGGCCCTTCCGCACGTTTCCGGTAGCGGAAGGCGCCCTTCCTGACCCCTCGGGCGTCGGCGGGCGGCGGCCGTGCCGACGCCTAGGACGAGCCGGGCGGCCGGACGCCCCGCCGCCGCCGGCAAGCGGGGCGGGGCGGGGCGGGGCTCAGCGCAGGGTGAGCTGGCGGCCGAGCAGGCCGTGCCGGGCGCGCCGGCCGGCGGCGTCCAGCGGGGCGGCATCGGCGAGCGCCTCGGCGTACCGCTTGGCGAACTCGGTGACCGGCTGCTCCCAGTCGGCAGCCGGGACGTCCTCGGGCAGGTCCCAGACCGGCACCAGCCGACCGTGTGCCCGGAACATGCCGGCGAACCGGGTGTTCTCGCCGAGCGTCAGCGTGCCGGCCACGCTCAGCCGGGCCAGCGCGTCCAGCGCGGCGTCCTCGTCGTCGGGCAGCACCCAGCGCACGTGCGCCTTCTCCGGCACCTGGCACCAGTACGCGGCCGGGGCGGCGGCGAGCCGGACGGTCGGGTAGATCGCGGCGTTCGCGCGTTCCAGGGACGCCTGCACGGTCGGGTCGTCGCCGGCCCCCGGGTCGAGCCAGAACTCGAACCCGTCGTGCATCGTGATCTCCAGCGGACCGTCGACCAGGACGTCCTGCAGGCGGGGGCCCGGTCCGGGCAGCGGCGGCACGGCCACCGGGCTGCCCGGCTCGGCCCGCAGCGCGCAGAGCAGCGCCTCGGCCAGGTCCCGGGAGACGTCGCCGGACTGCTGGTGGCGCTGGAGCCCGACGAGGACCCGGCCGTCCGGTTTCGTCACGGCCGGGGCGGCCATCGGCAGCACGGTGGCGAGGACGACCTCGCGGTCACCGAACTCCTCGACCAGGGCGGGGGCGAGCCGCAGCGGCGCGGAGGCGGCCGGCACCAGCTCGCGCAGGGCGATCCACTCCGGCTCGTCGGTCAGCCCCTCGAACGGTCGGGGCACGAAGATGTCGCGCACCTTCTCCCGCTTGGGGGTGGCTTCGGCGGCCCGCTGGCTCTTTCGACGCTTGCTCACGGCGACACAGCCTAGAGGCCGCAGCCGGCCGGCGTGGGCAGGACCCGCCTGTCGGGGACGGTCAGCCGGCGACGGCCAGGTCCGACCGGGTGACGTCGGCCGGGTCGAACTCGGCCCACACGCTCTGGCCCAGGCCGTCGCGCTCGACGCCCCAGCGGTCAGCCAGCCCCGCGACGATGTGCAGGCCGCGGCCGTCGACGGCGTCCGTGTCGGCCACCCGCATCCGCGGGCCCGCGGCGGCGCCGCCGTCGGTGACCCGGAGCTGCACCTGCTGGCCGGCGGCGGAGGTGCGCAGTCGCCAGGCCACCCGGACCACCCCGCCGGGCAGCGGGTCGGCGTGCCGGACCGCGTTGCCGACCAGCTCGGCCAGGACCGCGACCAGGTCGGCCAGGAGTGGCGGAGGTACGACGCCGGTCAGCTCGTCGGCGAGCCGGTGCCGCGCCTGCCGCGCCCCCGTGGCGTGGTGGGGCACCACCACGCACCATGCCCGTTCGGCAGCTCCCGTCGACACCCTCGCCCCTTCACGCCCCGCCGCCCGTCGCCGGTCCCCCGCGCGGCAGCCGCACCTCTGCGACCGTACCGCCACCGGCCCTCGGCCGGAGGAATACCCATCCATTCTGCTGTTCAACGATCCGGCGGACGAGATAGAGACCGAGACCGGCCCCGGGATAGCGGCGGCGGTCGCCCGACTCCCCCTGCCAGAACCGGTCGAACGCGCGCTCCACGTGCTCCGGCCGGATGCCGATGCCGCGGTCGCTGACCCGGAAGGACACGGTCGCCCCGTCCGCGTCCGCGCTGATCTCGACGGGGGAGTCGGGCGGGGAGTACTTGCCGGCGTTCGTGCACAGCTCCGTCAGCACGGTGGCCAGGCTGGGCCGGTGGCCGAGCGCCTTCGGCAGGTTGACCGGGAGGCGGAGGACGAGCCGGTGCCGCAGCTCCGCCGGCAGGTCGGTCACCGTCGCGCGCAGCGCGTCGCCGAGGTCGTACGGGGCGGGCGGCTCGTCGCCCGGGCCCGGCTCGGCGGCGGCGGAGAGCAGCCGGTCGACCAGCCGGGCCAGCTCGTTGGCGCGCTGCCCGATGACCCGGGCGGCCTGCCGCCGGTCGGTCTCGGTCAGCGACTCCCAGTGGTCGGTGAGCGTGTCGGCGTAGCCCTTGATCACGGTCACCGGCGTACGCAGCTCGTGGCTGGTCACGGCGACGAAGAGGTCCCGGTCGTGGTCGCGCCGCTGCTGGTCGGTGACGTCGCGGAAGGTCACCACGTGCAGGGTGCCGGGGCCGGGCAGCTCCCCGGAGGTGATCTTGAGCCAGCGGCCGTCCGGCAGCCGGTGGTCGAGCACCTGCCCGGACGGCGGCAGCGGGAAGGGCAGCGGCCGGTTGAGCGCCTCGGCCGCGGAACGGCCGGTGACCTGGGCGGCGGCCGGGTTCCAGAGCCGCACGTGCCCGTCCTGGTCGACCACGGCCAGCCCGTCCGCCAGCGCCGCCACCACCGGGCCGTCGCCGTGCACCGGCAGCCCGGTCTGGTCGCCGTACATGTGGGCGATGCAGGAGGCGATGTAGCCCATCGCGTCGTGCCGGCCGGCGTCCCGCGCCCCGTCCTCGCCCGGGTAGAGCGCGTGCAGGCTGCCGACGGTCAGCCCGCCGATCTCCGCGCGAGCGACCACCATCCGGAGCAGGCCGCGCGCGGCCAGCTCACCGGCGAGCCTGCCGGTGAGCCGGTCCGTCCGGACCTGGCGTACCCGGGTGCCGGAGAGCAGGCAGGCGACGGCCGGGTCGTCGGGCGGGACGGGGCGGCCGATGATCCACTCGACGGCGCCGGCGGCGGCGATCACCCGGCCACCCGTCGGCGCGAACTCGACGAAGGCCATGCCCGCCGCGTCGAGCGTGGGCCGGACCACCCGGAGCAGTTGGGTGAGGACGGGGACGCCGGCGCCGCCGGAGTTGATCGAGTCGATCACCGCGGTGTGGCCGGCGATGAGAGCGGAGAGGTCGGTGCGCTCCGGCATGCCCCGAGTGTGCCCCGACGGTCGGTTTCCGGACACCCCTGCCCGGCCGGATCCCGCCCATCGGTCCGGGCCGCCCGCGTCGGGCCGGGCGGGCCGGGGACGCGGTCCGGGCGCGCGGTCAGCGGCCCAGGTGGGCCAGCGCGTGCGCCGGCCGGTCGGTGATGATGCCGTCCACCCCGGCGGACAGGACGAGGTCCAGGTCGGCCGGCTCGTTGACGGTCCACACGTAGACCTGGTTGCCCGCCGCCCGCAACGCGGGCACGAGCTGCGGGCGGGCCCGCACCAGCGCCACGCCGGGCCCGGCGATCCGGGCGCCGAAGGGCAGCCGCCCCGCCCGCAGCCAGGGCGGCAGCACCTCCAGCAGCAGCACCGTGGGCAGCGCGGGGGCCAGCTCCCGCGCCCGGCGTACGGCCAGCGCGGAGAACGACATGACGGTGACGCGTACCGGATCGTCCGGTTTCGGCTCGGCCAGGCC
This sequence comes from Micromonospora sp. NPDC002717, assembly GCF_040295705.1. Taxonomy (NCBI): domain Bacteria; kingdom Bacillati; phylum Actinomycetota; class Actinomycetes; order Micromonosporales; family Micromonosporaceae; genus Micromonospora; species Micromonospora sp. NPDC002717. Next base: position 793,939 of record NZ_JBEOVW010000001.1, read on the forward strand.
GTACCGGCGCAGCAGCGCGACGAGCCGGCGCTCGACGTCGCCGCCGTAGCGGGAGGGGTGCTTGGTCTCCACGAGCAGCCGGACCGGCCGCCCGGCGGCGAGCACCGCGTCCAGCAGCCGCTCCAGGGTGAGCAGCCGGGTGTGCGACTCGTCCAGCACCTCGTCCCCGTCGGCGGGCACGCAGCGGGGGTGCCAGGAGCCGAAGTCCAGCGCCTCCAGCTCGGCGAGGGTACGCGTGCTCACCAGGCCCTGACCGTTGCTGGTGCGGTCGAGCCGGCGGTCGTGCACGCAGACCAGGTGCCCGTCCCGGGTCAGCCGGACGTCGCACTCCAGCCCGTCCGCACCCTCGTCGAGGGCGCGCAGGTAGGCGGCGAGGGTGTGCTCGGGCAGGTCGTACGAGGAGCCGCGGTGCGCGAAGACCAGGGGTGCGCCCATCCCGCCCGCCTAGAGGACGTGGCCCGGCTGCCCGTTCCCGCCGACGACGGGTCTCCCGGCGGCGGCCCACTCGTCCATCCCGCCCGCGACGTTGCGCACCTGGTCCCAGCCGTTGCGCATCAGGTAGGCGACGACCTGGGCGGAGCGCCCGCCGGAGCGGCAGATGACGGCGACGTCGCGGTCGGCGGGCACCTCCGCGATCCGGGCCGGCAGCTCCATCATCGGCAGGTGGTGCGCGCCGGGAGCGTGGCCGGCGGCCCACTCGTCGTCCTCCCGGACGTCGAGCAGGTAGGTGTCGTCGGCGATCTCGGGCACGGTCACGGTGGGAACCTGGGGTCCGAACACGCGCCAAGCCTAGAACCTCGCCCGGCCGACCGTCGGCGGGCGGTCGGTGCGGCCGGGTCCGGCGAGGTGGGGCGTCCCGCACGTCACAGTCGGGTGACCCACCGGGGGTTGGCCCGGGCCCACTCCGGAACCCGGGTGCCGCGGACCGCCTCGAACAGCCCGTTCCCGCCGTTGTCGAGGACCACGTACGACACCTGGTCGATGGTCTGCGGGTGGGAGGGGACCTGCACGCCGCGCAGCGCGTCGGCCGGCAGGTCGCGCAGCGCGAGGACCAGGTCCTCCAGCGGTACGCCGTTGGTGTCCACGGTCAGTGAGCTGCCCACCGCCCGGATCACCTGGTCGAGCTTGACGGGATTGGTCCGCAGTGACGTCTCGTTCGTGCGCTCCAGCAGGGCCCGGAGCAGTTGCTGCTGGTGCGTCTGCCGGTCGTAGTCGCCGCCGGGCAGGTCGTAGCGTTGGCGGACGTAGTCCAGCGCCTCGCCGCCGTCCATCTGCTGGCAGCCGGGGTGGAAGACCCGGTCGGTGTGGATCGAGCGGACCTCGGTGTCCACGCACATGCGTACCCCGCCGAGCAGGTCGATGACCTTGCGGAAGCCGGAGAAGTCGATCAGTGCGGCGCCGTCGAAGCGGATCCCGGTCAGCCGGGTCAGGGTGGCCGAGAGCAGCCGGGTGCCGGGCTCGCCGCCCCCGCCGTGCTCGTACGCCGCGTTGATCTTGTCCTGCCCGCCGCCGAAGCCGTTGCCGGGCGGTATGGCGACCAGCAGGTCCCGGGGGACGGAGACGAGGTACGCCTCGCGCCCACCGGCGGGCACGTGCACGATGAGGATGCTGTCCGACCGGCGGTCCGCCGCGCTGCCGCTCTGCCACCGGTCGGTCCCCACGAGCAGGTAGTTCAGCGGCCCGTGGGGGTCGGTCCGCGCCCGCCGGGCGGTCGGGTCGAGCAACTGCTCCCGCACCACGGTGCGCTCGTACCGGTCGCCGAGCACCCGGAGGCCGACCACGGCGAGCCCGGCCAGCAGCACCACCGCCACACCGAGGCCGAGCAGGACACGAGGCCAGCGGGCGCGGCGCGGCCGGGCGGCCCGGGCGTCGGCCCCGGTCCGTGCCCGACCGTCGCGCGCCGATCTGGACGTGACTCCTCCCCGCGGCCGTAAGTGAATCTCTCTCACGTCAGGCTACGGGTGGCTCCGTGGTCCCGGGCCGCTTCACCGAGTTTGCCCGGCCGCCGCGCTCGGGCGGACGGGCAGAGCCGGCGCTATTTGCGGCTGGATATCACCTGAGGGTTGGCGAAGACGAACTCGGCCAGCTTGTCCTGCTTGACCGCGTGGAACATGTCCAGCGTCTCCTGGCTCAGCGTCTCCCGGCTGCCGTCGCCGTGGAAGGTGCCGCCGTTGGTCTTCAGCATGACCAGGTCGTTGCCGGTGACGCCGCGCATCGTGAAGACGAAGTCGGCGACGGGCACCCCGCCGGCGTCGAGGATGAACGCCTTGCCGGCCGCCTTGATCAGCTCGTTGAGCTTGAGCGGGTTGGTCAGCGTGCCGTTCTCCGTGGCCTTCTTCGCCATCGCCTTGATCAGCTGCTGCTGGTTCTGCTGGCGGTCGTAGTCGCCGTTCTTCAGGGACTTGCGCTGGCGGGAGTAGTCCAGCGCCGCCCAGCCCTCCATCTCCCGGCAGCCCTTCTTGTGCACCACCGGGGTCATCCGCTTGCCGGTCTTCTTGGCGTCCGCGTTCCACATCGGCTTGCCGTCGACGTACGACATGTGGATCGACTGGACCTCCTGGCTGACGCAGATGCGCACCGAGCCGAGGGTTTCGATGATGTTCTTGAAGCCGCCGAAGTTGATGATCGCGGCGCCGTCGAAGCTGATCCCGGTCATCTTCTTGATCGTCTGTGCCATCAACTGCGCGCCGCCCTCCCAGCCGCCGCCGTTGCGGGCGCCGGCCTGGAACGCGGCGTTGATCTTGTCGACCCCGCCGGAGTAGCCGCTCTTCTTGAAGGCCGGGATCTGGGCCTCCGTGTCGCGCGGGATCGAGATCAGGTACGCCTGGTCGTGCGTCGCGGGAATGTGCAGCACGATGATGCTGTCCGCCCGGACGTCGTCGGCGGCCCACCGCTCCCGGGCGTCCACCCCGAGGAGCAGCATGTCGATCGGGCCGTCCAGGTTGGCACCGCCCTCGGCGTCCGACTTGCCCGCGTCGCCCAGCAGGTTGCGCTGGGCGATGTTGCCGGTGGCCTTGCTGATCAGGGCCTTGCTGCCGACGATCGCGACGCCGCTGGTCATCATCAGTACGGCGCCGAGGATCAGGGTGAGTCGGGCCCAGAGCGGGTCCTTGCGGCGCGACCGCTTCTTCGCGGGCCCGCCGCCTGTCTTTCCGCCCTTCCCGGGCTTGGTGGGGGTGGTCGTGGCGGCCCGCGCCGGGCCGCCGGGGGACTCCAGCGCCGGAGGGCGACGGCTGGTCTGAACCGGCATGCGTGCTCCAGCTCGCGTGATCAGGGGGCGGGATCACTGTACGGACGCTTTCCCGTCCTGGGTAGTTCGTCGGGACGTCAATTGGCGTTCTCCCCGCCGCCAATGAGGAAAACTGTCCAAACGTCCAGATCGATACGACCGGTCGGCCGTTGGCTCACAGGAAACGCGAAGCCGGCCCCCGACCCGCGATGACGTCCGTCGATCACGGGTGGGGGCCGGCGTCGATGCGGTGCGGGTCAGTTCCCGGTGCCGTCGGCCTTCTGGTTGGCCTCTACCCACGCGGCCAGGGTGTCGGCGGACATCGCCTTGTACATGGCCAGCGCCTTCTCCCTGTCCGAGACCACCACGGATTCCCCGTTGATGGTCTGGCTGCCGACGTGCGGGCTGGTCACGAAGGTGAGGTTCTCGCCCCGCAGGTTGCGGAACTGCACCGCCATGTCGACCAGCGAGAAGCCCTCGTCGACGGTGACCGCGGCGGTCACCGACTTGAGGAAGTCGTTCAGCATCTTCGGATTGGTCAGCGTGCCCGTGCTCGCCGCCTTGTCCATCAGCGCGCGGAGGAACTCCTGCTGGTGGCGCATCCGGGCGAAGTCGCCGTCCGGGAACTGCTTGCGCTGCCGGATCCAGTCCAGCGCCTCGGCGCCGTCCATGTGGTTGGTGCCCTTGGTGAAGGTCCGGTACGGCTTGTGGATCGAGGTGATGGTCCGTTCGACCTTCAGGTCGACGCCGCCCAGGGCGTCGGTGACCTGCTTGAAGCCGGCGAAGTCGATCGCCATCACGTGGTCGAGCCGCACGTCGGTGAAGCACTCCACCGTCCGGACGGCCAGCGGCAGCCCGCCGAACGCGAACGCCGCGTTGATCTTCCCGCGCTGGCCGGAGCCGCACTCCGCGTTGGCGCCCTCGGGGATCGGCACGTAGAGGTCGCGGGGGATGGAGACCAGGTAGGCCTGCTGGTGGTCGGACGGAATGTGCATCACGATGATCGTGTCGGCCCGCCACTTGCTGGACTGGTCCACCGGGGCGTCCGGGTCCCGCGAGTCGCTGCCGACCAGCAGGATGTTCAGCGCGCCGTCCACCGCCTTGGCCGGCCGGCCGCCGGTGATCTCGGAGAACGGGTCGGTGCGGGCCAGGTCGTCGTTCAGGCTTCGCGCGTAGAACCAGGCGCCGGCCCCGCCCAGGAGCGCGAGCACCAGCACGGCCACGCCGGCCACCAGGCCGATCCGGCCCCACCGGGGACGCGCGCCGCGCCGCCCCGGACCGTAGGGGCCCCCGGGGCCGCCCGGTCCGCCGGGGCCACCCGGACCCGACGGGCCACCCGGGCCGCCGGCCCGCGCCTCGTCCGGCGACGGGTACCAGCGGGCCTCGGCCGGCCGGGCGCGCCCGGCGGTGTCCCGGCCGGAGCCGGGCACCGACGCGCGCCCGGCACTGCGGGGCAGGTACGGGAGCGGGACACCGGCGGGCGTGGTCGCTGACATGTAACTCAGGGTACGTACGTCCGGCCACAGTCGCCTCCAGGCGAAGCCGGCGTTTGCCGGCGTCGCCCGGGCGGCCGGTTACCCTAGCCGCTCGCGGAAGTACTCGATCGTGCGCCGGAGGCCGTCTTCGGGCGCCACGGTCGGCTCGTAGCCGAGCATTTCACGGGCGAGGGTCAGGTCGGGGCGACGCATCTCCGGGTCGTCGGCGCTGCGCGTGATGTAGGTCACCTCGGAGCTGCTGCCGCAGAGTGACACTATCGTCTCGGCGAGTTGCCGCATGCTCATCTCGTGCTCGGTGCCGCAGTTGATCGGCCCCGTCTCGCGGGAGTCGAGCAGCAGCAGGATCCCGCGGACCAGGTCCGCCACGTAGCAGATCGAGCGGGTCTGGTTGCCGGTGCCGTGCACGGTGATCGGCTCCCCGCGCAGCGCCTGGGAGATGAACGTCGGAATGGCGCGGCCGTCGTCCGGCCGCATCCGGGGGCCGTACGTGTTGAAGATCCGGACGATCGCGGCGTCCAACCCACGGCTGCGGTGGTAGGCCATGGTGGCCGCCTCGGAGAAGCGCTTCGCCTCGTCGTAGACGCTGCGGATGCCGATCGGGTTGACGTTGCCCCAGTACGTCTCGCGCTGCGGGTGCTCCTTCGGGTCCCCGTACGCCTCGGAGGTGGAGGCCATCAGGAACCGGGCGCCGTCGGCGACCGCGCGGTCCAGCAGGTGCAGGGTGCCCACCGAGCCGACCCGGAGGATCTCCACCGGCAGCTTCTCGAAATCCGTCGGGCTCGCCGGGGATGCCATGTGCAGGATGGCGTCGAACCGCTCGGCCATGGCCGGGTGGTGGGTCGGCAGTCCGTCGGAGATGTCGGCCTCGACCAGCGTGAACCTCGGCTCGTCCGCCAGGTGGGCGACGTTCTCCTTGGACCCGGTGACGAAGTTGTCCAGGGCGACCACCGTGCAGCCGCGGGCGATCAGCGCGTCGACCAGGTGCGACGGTACGAAACCGGCGCCGCCGGTGACGAGGACACGGTGACCACTTCCGAAGCGCGCAGCAACGTTCATGCCGGTCAGCCTACCCATCGTCCCGGTCCCGCACCGGGCGTGGCGGGAGGGGTCCCCGGCGCCGGGGACCCCTCCGTCGGGTGGGGTCAGTGGGCACCGGCGCCGGTGAGTGCGCGCACCTCCAGCTCGGCGTACTTCTCCTCGTCGTGTTCCGTCGAGATCACGGTCCCGAACCAGCCGCACAGGAAGCCGAACGGGATGGAGAGGATGCCCGGGTTGGACAGCGGGAACCACTGCCAGTCATGGTTCGGGAACATCGACGTGGGCGCCCCCGAGACCACCGGCGAGAAGAACACCAGCAGGACGGCGGAGAGCAGGCCGCCGTAGATGGCCCAGACCGCGCCCGAGGTGTTGAACCGCTTCCAGAACAGGCTGTAGAGGATCGCCGGCAGGTTGCCCGAGGCGGCCACCGCGAAGGCGAGCGCCACCAGGAACGCCACGTTCAGGTTCTGCGCGTAGATCGACAGGACGATCGAGATCGCGCCGATCACCAGGGCGGAGACGCGGGCGACCCGCACCTCCTGCCGCTCCGACGCCGACCCGTTCTTGATCACGTTGGCGTAGAAGTCGTGCGCCAGGCTCGACGAGGAGGCCAGGGTCAGGCCGGCCACCACGGCCAGGATGGTGGCGAAGGCGACCGCCGCGATGATCGCCAGGAGGGTCGCCCCGCCCAGGTCGCCGCCGAGGAAGTCGATGCCGAGCGCCTCGGCGAGCTGCGGCGCGGCCGTGTTGCCCGCCTTGTCCTGTGTCGTGATCGCCTCGCCGCCCACCAGCGCCGCGGCGCCGAAGCCGAGCGCCAGGGTCAGCAGGTAGAAGGTGCCGATGATGCCGATCGCCCAGAGCACGCTCTTGCGGGCCGCCTTGGCGGTCGGGACGGTGTAGAACCGGATCAGGATGTGCGGCAGGCCGGCCGTGCCGAGCACCAGCGCGATGCCGAGCGAGAGCAGGTCCATCTTGCTGTAGAAGGTCTTCAGCGCGTCGCCGGGCGTGTCGACGCCGTACCGCAGCCCGGGTTCCAGGAAGGCGCTCCCCTTGCCGGAGGCGGCGGCGGCATCGCCGAGCAGCGCCGACAGGTTGAACTTGTAGTGCGCCAGCACCAGCACGGTCATCACCAGCGCGCCGCCCATGAGCAGGAACGCCTTGACGATCTGCACGTAGGTGGTGCCCTTCATGCCGCCCACCGTGACGTAGATGATCATCAGGGCGCCGACCATGATGATGGTGGCGACCTTGGCGGTGTCCGCGTCCATGCCGAGGAAGGTGGTGCCCGGCTTGATGCCGAGCAGCAACGCGACCAGCGCGCCCGCGCCCACCATCTGGGCCAGCAGGTAGAAGATCGACACGGTGATGGTGGAGACCGCCGCGGCGGTACGCACCGGGCGCTGACGCATCCGGAAGGCCAGCACGTCGGCCATCGTGTAGCGGCCGGAGTTCCGCAGCAGCTCCGCGACCAGCAGCAGGGCCACCAGCCAGGCGACCAGGAAGCCGATGGAGTAGAGGAAGCCGTCGTAGCCGTAGAGGGCGATGATGCCGGCGATGCCGAGGAACGAGGCGGCCGACATGTAGTCGCCGCCGATCGCCATGCCGTTCTGGAAGCCGGAGAAGGACCGCCCGCCGGCGTAGAAGTCGGTGGCGGTCTTGGTCTGCCGGCTGGCCCAGATGGTGATGGCCAGGGTCACCGCCACGAAGACCAGGAACAGGGTGATGGTGAGGTTGCGGGCCGTGGTGCTGCCCGCCTCAGCCGCGAGGACCGTGTTCATGCGTCACCTCCCCGATCTCGGCGCGGATCCGGTCGGCGACCGGATCGATCCTCCGGTCGGCGAACCGGGAGTAGAGCCAGGCGATCACGAAGGTGGAGACGAACTGGAGCAGGCCGAAGACGAGGGCGACGTTGATGTTGCTGCCGAACAGCTTCGTGCCCATGAAGTCCCGCGCGTACGCGGACAGGATCACGTAGAGCGCGTACCACAGGAAGAAGGCGACGGTCATCGGGAAGACGAAGCCGCGCAGCGCGCGACGCAACCCGGCGAACTCGTCCGACCGTTGTACGGCGAGGTACCGGTCCGCCGCTGACGCGGAGGGCGCGGACGCGGGTGTGTCCGTGGACATTTGTGGATCACCACCTTCACAGGCGTCGGGGTTTTCGCGCACGGTAGAAAGCGCGCTCCCCGCCGGGGAAGGCTGAGATCGACGCCGGTCGGCGGCTGCGCCGAACGGCACGGTGGCTGCGCCGAGTGACGCAACTCACTCCGCTGAACGGTCGTCGGGGTCGAACCATCGGCCCGGCGCCGGTCCCGTCTCCGGACCGGTGGTCGCCGGTCACGACGGGCCACGAACCGGTGGTCGCCGGTCACGACGAGCCACGGGCCGGTGGCCCGGGCCGGGTGCTCCGCGGCCAGTCGTCCGGGACGTGCCGGTCCTCGTCAGGTCAGCTCGCGGTACCGGCCCCGGTAGTGCAGCAGCGGATCCGCCTCCCCGGTCAGCTCGACGGCCTCGATGGTGGCCTCCACCAGCAGGCCCCAGCCGTACTCGCGGGCGGCGTCGAGCCGGCATCCCGCCCAGCCCCCGGCGTCGGTCGGCACCGGACCGTAGGGCGTGTCGGTCCACGTCCCGGTGGCGAAGAGACCGCCCGGCGACGGGAAGAGGCCGGCGAACCGGTCGGCGAGCTGCCGGTGCGACGGGTTCAGCGGGGCCACCGCGAAGCGGCCGGCGGACTCGACCGCCGCCCACAGGTCCGACTCCGGGTCGACCAGGCCGAGCAGCCGGTCCGGCTCGCCCTCCGCCACCAGCGTCGACGACACCGTCAGGCCCGCCGGCCCGGGCGCCGTCCAGAGGGTCACCGGCGAGGCCAGCCGGCCCCGCAACCGGCGTACGGGGGAGCGCTGCCCGGCGGGCACGGCGAACGGGTCGGTGTGGTGGATCTCGGCGCCCGGCTCATGATTCACGTGAAACATTGTGCCGCCCCCTGCTCACCCCGATGATCAATTGATGGAAAACCGCTGCCCAGTGCCGGCTGCGCCTGGTTTCCGTCAACTGATCATGACCGCTCGGGCAGGTCGGTCGGGCATGCCTGATTCGGGCCGAGGCGTATCCCTGCTGCTCAGTCGTCGGTGAGGGCGCGGCGGGCGGCGGCCAGCACCTCGGGATCCGTGCAGCCGGCGGCGTAACCGGCGATCCGGCGACGGATGTCCCGGCGGAGCAGCCAGACCCCGATCCGGTCGGCGACCGGACGCAGGAATGCCGGACGGCAGCGGAAGCTGTACCGCCAGGTGGCGACCGTCCACCCCGGCTTGGACGCGGGCGCGAAGCGCCAGCCGCCGGCGAACATCTCGAAGAACCACGGGCCACTCACCATCTTCATGCCGACGTGGCTCGGTGGCGCCCAGGAGACGTACTCGCTGACCATGGCCAGCCCGTGTCGGGAGCGGGTGAAGGTGCGCACGCCCTTTCCGGGGCGGGTCGCCCCGCCGGTGAAGTGCTGCTCCCTGACGAACGGGTCCCAGCGGTAGCGGACCGGCGCGGTGGTCTGCGAGACCGCGAAGGCCAACTCGGGTGGCACCGGCACGGTCGCCACCGCCTCGACGACGGGCATCCGGCCATTGTGCCGCCGCCCGGCAAGCCCCCGGCGCGGCGGCGCGGCACTGCCCGGCACATCCTGGTGGGCGGTGCAGGTTGCAGCCGATCGAGTGTCGCCTTCGCGTCAGCGGCGGGGAGTGACCGTGGCGAGCAGTTCGGGCATGCGGCGGTCCAGCACGTCGCCGGCCAGGTACGCGCCGAGCAGCGCGGCGCCCAGGCCGTACGCCGCGCCGACCGGCAGGGCCAGCCAGAGCCAGACGTCGCCGAGCAGCCCGGCGGCCACCACCATCGGCACCGCGGCGACCGCCGAGGCGAGCATGGACAGCAGGGTGAGGAAGCTCTTCGCCACCCCGGCGCCGCTGTTCAGTGCGAACGGGTTGCTCGTCTCCGGCAGCGAGTACGCCCCGAGCACCGAGACGAAGGTGTTGACGGCGAGCCCCGCGCCGTAGGTGGCGATCAGGGTGCCCGCCATCAGCCCGATCCAGCCGGGCTCGCCGAGGACCACCGCCACGACCACGGAGATCACTGCCAGCATCGGCAGCAGGTAGATCGAGAACGCGGCCATCCGGGCGCGCAGCTCCATCTGCCCCGGCACGCCCGCCACCACGTTTGCGGCGTACGCGCTGCCGTCGAAGCCGAACTGGTTGGCCAGGGTGACCGCGGCGAGCAGGCCCACGAAGAGCATCGACAGGCTGACCAGCACCGGCGACGCCGTGTCGGGGACGGTGAACCCCTGCTCCGCCCCCACGCTGAAGCCCGAGCCGCCGAGGTTGACCATGACCGGCACGAAGAGGCCGACGACCGCGACGGTGATCAGGTTGGCCCGCCGCCGGGCGTCCCGCCACCAGTAGCGGGCCTCCCGGGCGACCAGCGCGCCGAACCGGTCCCGGCGGGCCCAGCCGACCGCGCGCGGGAAGAGCTGGGCGACCGCCCCGCCGGCCACGCCGCGTCGGTCCCGGGCCGGGCCGGCGCTGGCCGCACCCACCATGGCCGACTCGAGCGAGCGGGACCACCAGGCCAGCAGCGCGACGATCGCCGCCGCCGTGATCAGCAGCTTCACCGGCGCGGCCCAGGCGCGGCCCTCGGCCACGTCGATGCCGGCCGTCCAGGGGGCGCCGAACGGCGTCCAGCCGATCACCTCGGCCACGCCGTCGAGCCGGTCCCAGTTCGCGTCCCCGAGGGCGGCGACGCCCGCGAGCTGCAACGGGCCGAGCAGCGCGGCGAGCACGGCGAGCAGCACGGCGGCCAGGTCACGGACCCGGCGGGACCGCAGCGCCGTGGCGAACGCGCTGGTGACCGCCCGAGCCCCCGCGACGCAGAGCAGTAGCCCGGCGACCACCCCGACCGACATCACCGCGGCGGCGGACCAGCCGCCGAGCGCCCCGGCGGTGACCACCAGCCCGGAGAGGGCCAGCAGCACCGCGAGCGTGGGGACGCTGACGAAGGCGGCGGCGAACAGGCCGGTGACCAGCGTGCGGCGGGGCAGCGGCAGCAACGCGAACCGGGCCGGGTCCAGCGTCTCGTCCACCCCGAAGAAGACCAGCGGCAGCAGCAGCCAGCCGAGCACGGCCAAGCCGCCGCCGAGGGAGGCGACCATCAGCGCGTAGCGGCCCCCGTCGGCCAGGCCCGGCGCGGCGAAGAGGAAGAAGCCGGTGCCGCCGAGCCAGAGGCCGGCCAGCACGCCGGCCACGAAGAGGCCGACCCGCCAGCCCTGGCCCCGGAAGTTGTTGCCCATCACCCGCAGCTTGAGCCGGACGAAGTGCCGGGCGGAGACCCGTCGGACCGCTGTCGCCGGGCTGGTCGGGTGCGTCACCGCGACAGCCACGCCAGCTCCTCACCGGTCGCCGTGCGGCCGCCGACCACCTCGACGAAGACCTGCTCCAGCGGCCGGCCACCGCGCACCTCGTCGATGGTGCCGACCCGCTTGATGGTGCCCGCCGCCAGGATCGCCACGTGCGAGCAGAGCCGCTCGACGACCTCCATGACGTGGCTGGAGAAGACGACCGTCCCGCCCCCGGTCACGTACCGGTGCAGGATGTCCCGGATCAGCGCGGCCGACACCGGGTCGACCGCTTCGAAGGGCTCGTCCAGCACGAGCAGCCGGGGCCCGTGCAGCAGCGCGCAGGCCAGGCCGATCTTCTTCTTCATGCCGGCGGAGTAGTCGACCACCAGGGTCCGCCCGGCGTCGCCGAGCGCGAGCACGTCCAGCAGCTCCGCCGCCCGCTGGTCGACCACCGCCGGGTCCATGCCCCGCAGCAGGCCGTGGTACGCGAGCAGCTCCGCGCCGCTGAGCCGGTCGAAGAGGCGTACGCCGTCCGGCATCACGCCGAGCAGCTGCTTCGCGGCCACCGGGTCGGCCCAGACGTCGTGCCCCAGCACCCACGCCCCACCGGCGTCGGGCCGGAGCAGGCCGACCGCCATGGACAGGGTGGTCGTCTTACCGGCGCCGTTCGGGCCGAGCAGGCCGTAGAAGGAGCCGGCCGGGACGTCCAGGTCGACACCGGCCACCGCGACCTTGCCGTCGAACTGTTTGGCCAGGCCACGGAGGGAGAGAGCCGGGTGCTCAGCAGTCATGGGTCCGACCGTATCCGGCGTCGGCCGGCCACCGGTCCGGCCGCAGGATGATCCCCCGGTCATCCCCGAGGCGTACCCGGGGCGTGACGGCGGTCGCTCACAGCCGCAGCGCCTCCGGCGCGTGCAGCCGGAGCATGGTGGCCCCGACGTCGGCCGGAGCCCGGCGGCGGGTCGCCACGGACACCGCCACCATCACGGTGAAGGCCAGCGGCACCGTCCACGCGGCCGGCTGCGCGGTGAGCGTGGCCGGCCAGCCGGACAGCGGCGGGCCGAGCACGGTGACCAGCACCGCCCCGACAGCAGCCCCGCCGCCGACCAGGATCCCGGCGGCGGCGCCGAGGTCGGTCAGCCCGCGCCACCAGATGCCGAGCACCAGCAGCGGGCAGAAGCTGGACGCGGCGACCGCGAACGCCAGCCCGACCACCTGGGACACGTCCAGCCCGGCGAGGTTGAGCGCGAGCACCGCCGGCACGCCGCCGGCGATCACCGTGGCCAGCCGGAACCCGCGGACCGAGCCCCGGCCGAGCACGTCGGTCGAGATCACCCCGGCGACGCTGGTGAGCAGCCCGGACGAGGTGGACAGGAAGGCCGCGAACGCGCCGGCCGCGACCAGCGCGGCGAGCAGCCGCCCGGTCGCCCCGTCGCCCAGCGCGGCGCCGGGCAGCAGCACCACCACCGCGTCCGTCTGGCCGGTGACGAGCAGTTGCGGGGTGTAGATCCGGCCGAGCACCCCGTAGATGGTGGGCAGCAGGTAGAACGCGCCGACCAGGGCCAGCACCACCAGCGTGGTGCGCCGGGCGGCCGCGCCGTCCGGGTTGGTGTAGAAGCGCACCAGCACGTGCGGCAGGCCCATGGTGCCGAGGAAGGTGGCCAGGATCAGCGAGTAGGTCGCGAACAGGCCCCGGTCGTCGTCCCCGGCGGTGCTCGGCAGCAGCCAGTCGGCCGCGTCGGTGGCCACCCCGGAGACCTCCGGCACCGGGTCACCGGCGGCGAACGACAGCTCGTCGCCGGGGCGTACCTCCCGGATCTGGCCGTCGGGAAGGGTGAGGGTCGCGCGGTGCTCGACCACGACGGTGGTCGCGGTCCGGAACGCCGGCCCGTCGGGCGGGGTCACCGCCGGCCGGGCGTCGGCCTGCCACTGCAACGCCAGGAAGATCGCCGGTACGGCGAGCGCGGTCAGCTTCAGCCAGTACTGGAAGGCCTGGACGAAGGTGATCGCGCGCATGCCGCCGAGCGCCACGTTCGCGGTGACCACCACGGCCACCAGCAGGGCCCCCAGGGGGTACGGCGAGCCGGTCACCGTGGCCAGCGTCAGCCCCGCCCCCTGGAGCTGCGGCACGAGGTAGAGCCAGCCGATGAAGATCACGAAGGCGGTGGCGAGGGTGCGTAGCCGGCGCGAGCCGAGCCGCAGCTCGCAGAAGTCCGGCAGGGTGAACGCTCCGGAGCGGCGCAGCGGCGCGGCCACGAAGAGCAGCAGCGCGAGGTAGCCGGCGGCGAAGCCCACCGGGTACCAGAGCACGTCGACGCCGTACTTGAGGATCAGCCCGGCGACGCCGAGGAAGCTCGCCGCCGAGAGGTACTCCCCGCCGATCGCCGCCGCGTTCCAGGTCGGGCTGATCGCCCGCGAGGCGACCAGGAAGTCGGAGGTGGTGCGCGCCAGCCGCAGCCCGTAGAAGCCGATGCCGACGGTGACCAGGGTGACCGCCACGATCGCCGGGACGACGAGATCGTTGCCCACGTCAGCGCTCCGGCCGCTGGACGAGGTCGGTGAAGTCCTGCTCGTTCCGTTCGGCGAGCCGCACGTACGCCCAGCCGACCGCGATCAGGAACGGGAACGAGACCACGCCGAGCAGCAGCCAGGGCAGGTTGACGCCGAGCACGGTGATCCGGCCGACGTCGGGCGCGATGGCGAACAGCCACGGCAACCCGCCGAGCCCGATCGCCACCACCAGGGAGAGCCGCAGGGCCAGCGCGAACTGGGCCCGGACCAGCCCCCGGACGAGCGCCTCGCCGACCCGAGTCTGCTGGGCCAGTTCGGCGCGGGTGAGCTGCGCCCGGTCCTCCCGGCGGGACACCTCGGCCAGCACGATCCGGGCCCGGGGCTGGGCGGTCGGAGTCTGCCGCGGCACCCCCGTCCGCCCCGGTGTTCCGGGCCGGCCCGACCGGGGCGCCGGGACGGGATCGTCGGCAGCGGCCACCCCGGCAGTCTGGCCCGATCACCGCGATTGTCAAGGGCAGCGGTCGCCCCTGCCACACCCGCCGCGAGCGTCCCAGCCGTGACGCGGTCGCGGCCGTCGCGCCCGCCGCAGCCGGTGTGATGGTGGTCCACACCGGGCTGTGCACAACCTGTGGAGAACGCGTCACCCCTGTGGATAACTCCGTGGGAATCTCTCGATCGGCCGGGGAACCTGCCGCCGCGCTCGTGGGTGGGATAGGTGGAGGAGGGAGGTGACGGTGTCCGACGGCGATCTGATCTCGGAGCTCTACGCCGGGTGTTTCCGCCGGCTCGTGGTGCAGCTCTACGCGGTGACCGGCGACCTGAGCGAGGCGCAGGAGGCGGTCCAGGAGGCGTTCACCAGGGCGCTGGCCGCGCCCCGGCGCTTCGCCCGGCTGGAGAACCCGGAGTCGTGGCTGCGGCGGGTCGCGGTGAACGTGGCCCGCAGCCGGTACCGGCGACGGCGGGTGCTCGACGGGCTGCTGCGCCGGATCGGCCCGCCGCCCGCCGTCGCCGACCGCGCGCCGGAGCACCTCGCGTTGCTGGCCGCGCTGCGCGGGCTGCCCGACGGGCAGCGGCACGCGCTCGCCCTGCACTACCTGGTCGACCTGCCGGTCGACGAGGTGGCGGCGACGCTCGGCGTCTCCGCCGGCACGGTCAAGTCCCGCCTGTCCCGCGGCCGGCAGGCGCTGGCGGCGCTGCTCACCGACGACCGCGACCACGAGGTTCGGCGCGACCGCGACCAGGAGCACGCCGACACCACCGAGACCACGCAGACCGGGAGGGCCGATGTCCGATCGTGAGTTCACCGGGTTCGACGTCGAGACCGTCGCAGACGCCGTCCGTCAGCCGCCGCTCGGCGACCTCCGGCGCGCGGCCCGGCTGCGGCGGCGGCGCCGCGCGGCCGGCGTCGGGTCGGCGGTCGCGCTGGCGCTCGGCGGTACGGCGGTCGCCCCGTTCACCGGGCACGGGGGCGGGGTGGACTGGGCCGGTCCGGACCCCACCGACCCGCCGGCCGACCCTCGCGTGAGCCATCTGGTCGTGCTCTCCGAGCGGTCGGCGGTGGCGGTGGAGGAAACCGACAACGATTGTCGGCTGAGCTTCACGGCCACCACCGACGCCGGGCGTACCTGGTCGGGCTGGCGCACCAACTACCTCGACGGCCCGTGCAGGTCGGACGCGGAGGGACGCCGCACCTCGGACGTCTGGTTCACCGTGCTCGACGAGCGGCGGTACCTGGTCAGCATCGACGGCAGCCAGGTCGTCTCGCTGGACGCCGGCCTCACCTGGCGGAGTCTCGCGTCGGTGGCGACCGAGGTCCGCGCCTTCCCCGAGAACGCCCGTCCGGCGCGCTGCACGGGATCCTGCGGGGCGATGCCGCGCCCGCTGGCGGTCGATTCGAGCACCTGGCGGGTGTACCGGCTCACGGACGCGCCCGGGGAGGCCGTGCCGCAGACGGTGGACCAGGCCGATGACGGCGCTCTCTGGCTCATGTCGCCCGCGCCCGACCACGGTGCGCCCCCCTCGGTCGCCCTCAGCGTCGACCGGGGAGCGACCTGGCGCACGTCGACGGTGCCCGAGGGTGTGTGGGCGAGCTCGTTGGTCGCCGTGAGCGCGCAGGAGGCGTACGTGCTGGGCGGGACCATGTCCGCCGACCCGCACGGGGAGCGACCCGCCGGTCCGGCCCGGCTGCTGCACACCACGGACGGCGGCCGGTCCTGGGCGGATGTCGGCACCGACCTCCCCTCGACGGACCTGGTCCGGGGGATCACCCGGGGCGCGAACGGGGCTCTGCTCGTCGGCGACGTGACGCAGGACGGCGCCACGTCGTTCGTGTGGATCAGCCGGGACGGCGGGCGGCACTTCAGCCGGAGCACGCGGACCGGCAACGAGGGCACGTCGTTCGGCACGTCCCGGGGACTGGTCTGGCTGGCCGATCGGGAGGACCCCACCGACGCCAACTCGGTCGTCGTCCACATCAGTGCCGACGGTGAGAACTGGAGCCGGCTGACGTTGCCCCGGTGAGTGGAGGCGGGACGGCCGGGATACCCACCCGGCCGTCCCGCGACCGTCAGCCCAGCCCGACGCGCTCCGGGCGGGCGGTGGCGGAGCCGAGCCAGGTGTGCGGGTTGCCGTACCAGCACCAGCCGAGCTTCGGCGCGCCCTGGCTGATCCAGATCGCCGGCACCCGCCTGTCGCCGCAGCGGGAGCCGACCAGCGAGAAGCACTTGTTCTTGGCCAGCGCCTCCGGGTGCAGCGTGACGAAGGCGAGCCCCTCGTCGATGGAGAGCGGCAGCCGGCCCTGGCCGGTGATCACCTCCATCGCGGCGGCGGGGGCCAGGTTCAGCGTCTCCTCGCCCCGGTCGACGTCGAAGAGCAGGTACGCCGGTCCGTCCGGCACCTCCAGATCCTTGATCGGGTCGAACTTCGGCAGGTCGCCGTCGGCGTAGTGCCGGTCGACGACGCCCGGCTTCCGCTTGCCGGCCAGCGTGGTCAGCGCGACGCGCGCCTCCACCGGCACCAGGTCGCGGGTGATCACCAGCAGGAACGGGACGCGCCCCTCGGTCGGCGCGGGCAGGCCCGCCGCCCCGGCGACGGCCGCCGCCCGCAGCGGGGCGACGAGGGCACGGAAGGCGTCCTCGGTCAGTTCGGCCAGGGCCGGGTAGCCCAGCTCCACCAGCCGGTCGAGCTGGCGGTCGAATTCGGTCGCGGCGTCGAACAAGGCGGCCTCCATTTTCGTACGGAGTACCGTACAGCGTACGACAGGGGATCCTTATTCCCGCTCGGCAGCAACTTTCCGACCCGGCCGGCCGGCCGCGCTCAGCGGTTCCAGTCCTGCTTCGCCGCGCGGACCAGCTTGTCCTTCAGCTCGCGGGTGTGCCGTCGGCTCACCGGCAGCTCGGCCGAGTCGACCACCACGACATAGCCGGAGTTGGCCAGCCGCAGCTCGGCGATCAGCTTGAGCTGCACCAGGTACGACCGGTGGATCCGGACGAACCCGGCATCCGCCCAGCGCTCGGCCAGGGTCGCCAGCGACACCCGGACCAGGTGCGAGCCCTCGGCCGTGTGCAGCCGCGCGTAGTCGCCCTGCGCCTCCACCCAGCGCACCGCCGAGCGGGGCAGCATCCGGGTGGTGCCGGCCAGCTCGATCGGGATGGTCGGATCCTCCTCCGCCCGCGCGAGGGCCGCCGGGTGCGACGGCACCACCCGCGCGCCGATGACCCGGCGCAGCGACTCGGCGAGGCGCTCGGCGCGTACCGGCTTGCGGACGTAGTCGGTGGCACCCAGGTCGAACGCGTCCACCGCCCCGTCGTCGTACGCGGTGACGAAGACGATCGCCGGTGGGCGGGCGAACCGGCGCAGCACCCGGGCCAGCTCCATGCCGTCCAGCCCGGGCATCCGGATGTCGAGGAAGACCACGTCCACGTCAACGTCGCGGAGCACCCGCAGCGCCTCGGTGGCGTCCCCCGCCGTGTGCAGCCGGGCCACCCGGGGGTCGGCCCGCAGGTGGTACGCCAGCTCGTCCAGCGCCGGCGGCTCGTCGTCGACCGCCAGCACCCGGAGGAAACCGGACGGGTTCACCCCGCCACTCACGGCGCCACCTTGGTTCGTGACTGCGGGGCTCGCAAACCCGGCTCACTCCTCGCGCTCACGAGCCCGCCCGTACGCCGGGGTGGAACTTCGGCACCCGCATGCTCACCTTCGTCCCCGAACCGAGGCCCGTCTCGACGACGAGGCCGAAGCCGTCCCCGAAGACCGAGCGGAGCCGCTCGTCGACGTTGGAGAGGCCGACGTGCTGGCCCGGGTCGTCGCCCGGGTCCCCGGTGGCGCCGGCCAGCTCGGCGATGCCGGCGGTCAGCGCGGTCGGATCCATCCCCACTCCGTCGTCCTCCACCGTTATGTGACACTCCGTGCCCGCGTCCCGGGCCTCGATGCTCACCATGCCCGTGCCCGGCTTGCGGGACAACCCGTGCCGGACGGCGTTCTCGACCAGCGGTTGCAGGCAGAGGAACGGCAGGGTCACGGGCAGCACCTCGGGGGCGATCTGGAGGCGCACCTGGAGCCGGTCGCCGAACCGGGCCCGCTCGATGGTCAGGTAGCGGTCGATCGACCGCAGCTCCTCGGCCAGCGTGGTGAACTCGCCGTGCGCCCGGAACGAGTACCGGGTGAACTCGGCGAACTCCAGGATCAGCTCCCGGGCCCGGTCGGGGTCGGTGCGCACGAACGAGCCGATCGCGGTCAGCGCGTTGTAGATGAAGTGCGGGCTGATCTGGGCGCGCAGGGCGCGCACCTCGGCGCGGGCCAGCCGCTCCCGGGAGGAGTCCAGCTCGGCCAGGGCGAGCTGGTTGCCGGCCCAGTGCGCCGTCTCCAGGGTGGCCTGCACCAGGCCGGGCTCCGGCTGGCCGTCGGCGACCGCGACCAGCGCGCCGACCGTACGCCCGTCGGCGCCGGTCAGCGGGGCGACCACCGCGCCGCGCACCGGGCAGTCCACCCGGTCGCAGTGCAGCTCCGAGTCGCCGAGCACGGTCGAGCGGCCTGTCGCCACGGCCCGCCGGGCCGCCGCGACCAGTTGGTCGTCGTGGTGCCCGCCCCGCCCGTCCAGGGCGAGCAGCGTGTCCCGGTCCGTCAGCGCCAGCCCGGCCGCCCCCACCAGGGCCCGCAGGTGGCGTACGG
The DNA here is from genome assembly GCF_040295705.1 of Micromonospora sp. NPDC002717. Taxonomy (NCBI): domain Bacteria; kingdom Bacillati; phylum Actinomycetota; class Actinomycetes; order Micromonosporales; family Micromonosporaceae; genus Micromonospora; species Micromonospora sp. NPDC002717. Next base: position 812,759 of record NZ_JBEOVW010000001.1, read on the forward strand.
CCTTCGCCGCGTTGGCCGCCCCCAGGCCGGCGCGCAGCGGCTCGGCGGCCAGCCCGGCGGTGTGCAACACCTCGTAGGTGGCCCGCTGGGTGGCCGTGGCGATGCCCCGCCGCCCGCGCAGCCGGACCACCGCGAACAGGGCCGCGGCCAGCGCGGTGACCAGCGAGACGACGCCGAAGACGGCCGAGAGGTTGCCACCCACGCAGCGATCCTGGCCCCTGGCGGCCCGCTCGCCAAGGGGTCAGTACGCGCCCTTGCGGGCGAGCACCACCCCGACCGTGCGCCACAGGATGCTCAGGTCGTACGCCAGCGACCAGTTGTCGACGTAGTAGAGGTCGAGCCGGACCGCCTCGTCCCAGGACAGGTCGGAGCGGCCGGAGACCTGCCACAGCCCGGTCATGCCCGGCCGGACCAGCAGGCGCCGACGCACGTCGCCGAGGAAGTCGCCGTCGTCGGCGGGCAGCGGGCGCGGCCCGACCAGCGACATCTCGCCCTTGAGCACGTTGATCAGCTGGGGCAGCTCGTCCAGCGACGAGGCCCGCAGGAAGCGGCCCACCGGGAAGACCCGCGGGTCCTGCTTCATCTTGAACAGCATGCCGTCGGTCTCGTTCTGGTCGACCAGGCTGGCCAGCCGGTCCTCCGCGTCCACGTACATGGTGCGGAACTTCCAGACCCGGAAGGTGCGGCCCTCGTGGCCGACCCGGGGCTGGCGGAAGAACACCGGGCCGGGGTCGGAGAGGCGGATCGCGATCCCGATGGCCAGGAAGACCGGGACCAGCAGCAGCAGGCCCAGCCCGGCGGCCACCCGGTCCATCAGGTTCTTGGCGAGCAGCGCCGGCCCCGACAGGGTGGGCTCCTCGACGTGCAGCAGCGGCAGGCCCTCGATCGGCCGGATGTGCACCCGGGGGCCGGCGATGTCGGTGAGCTGCGGGGCGACGACCAGGTCGACGCCGGAGCCCTCCAGCTGCCAGGCCAGCCGGCGCAGCTCGCCCGGTTCGGCGCTGGCCGAGCCGCAGACCGCGATCGTGTCGCCGCCCACCTCGCGGACGAGGGCGAGGACGTCCCGGCCCGCGTACACCGGGACCGGGGTCTCGATGCCCTTGGCGGCCGCGTAGCCGTCGGTGACGTGGATGGCGACCGGCACCAGCCCGGCGGCCGGGTTGCGGGTGACCGCGGTGTAGACCTCCAGGCACTCCGGCAGGGTGCCGACCAGCACCATCCGGTGGCCGGCCTGGCCGATGTTGCGCCGGACCACGTGCAGCACGAAGCGGCAGAGCATCCGGTTCAGCAGGATCAGCAGCAGCGCGGCGAGCAGGGCGGTGCCGACCGTGTAACGGGACAGGTCGGTCTTGGTGGCGAAGGCGAGGAAGGACACCGTCGCCGTGACGGCCACGCCGGCCCGGATGACCCGCTTGTACTCGTCCGGCCCGAGGCCCAGGTAGCGCCGGTCGTAGGCCCGGTTGGCCCAGAGGCTGACCACCCAGCCGAGCGGCAGCAGCACGAACGCCACCGTGTGGAACCACGTCGGATCCTGCTCGGCGTTGTAGAAGCCCGCCCGCGACTGGTCGAACGTCTCGATGGCGATCAGGCTGGCGACCGCGGCGGCCGCGAAGTCGAGCAGCAGCAGGAGGGTGATGTAGGGGCGGTGCCAGCGCGACACCCGGCGGCGGGCCCGGGCCCACGCCGACCGGGGCACGCCGTTGGGGGACGGCGACGCCGGCGGCTGGATCTCGAAGCTGTCGACGTGCCGCACGAGTTTGCTCCGGCCTGTGTTGGTTACCGGGCGCTGGAGGCTTGTCGTCACCTCACCCATGTCCTCCCGCATGACACGTGCCGCTCACTCGCCGTGAGGGCCCGGGTCGCCCACCGTCCCAGTCTCCCACGCGGCGCCGACCCGTACGCCGACCCGAGGGACATTGCGCCGGTGTGGTGCCGCCTGGCGTCTGGCCGGCTCCGCGCCATTTCAGAAGCCGGGGACCGAGCCACTATACCGATGGATTGCGGCCCCGGTAGAGCTCCGACTCCGACCTTCGGAGCGAGAGGGTCGATTCCTCTCCGTAGTGGGCAAGTATCGTCACTCACCGTACGAGCCGGGACAACCGACGGTCAGCGAGGGGCTTGCCGCCGGTCTGACAGGTGGCGCAGTACTGGAGGCTGGAGTCGGCGAACGAGACCTCGCGGACGGTGTCGCCGCAGACCGGACAGGGCTGCCCGGTCCGGGCGTGCACCTTCAGTCCCGAGCGCTTCTCGCCCTTCAGCTCGGCCGCCTTCTGCCCGACCGACCGGCGCACCGCGTCGCCGAGCACCTCCCGGGTGGCCGCGTGCAGGGCCGCGAGCTGGTCGTCGGTCAGCCGGTTGGTCAGCGCGAACGGCGACAGCTTCGCCGCGTGCAGGATCTCGTCGGAGTACGCGTTGCCGACGCCGGCCAGCACCGTCTGATCGGTGAGCACCCCCTTGACCTGGCCCTTGCGGCTGCGCATCCGCTCGGCGAAGGTGGCCGGGTCGGCGGCGAGGGCGTCGGGGCCGAGCCGGGCCACCCCGGGCACCGTCGCCGGGTCCGTGACCAGGTAGACGGCGAGGCTCTTCTGGGTGCCGGCCTCGGTCAGGTCGAAGCCGGAGCCGTCGTCGAGGCGTACCCGCAGGGCGACCGGGCCCTTGCCGGGGCGCAGCGGGGCGGCGGACGGGAACGCCTCCCGGTAGTGCAGCCAGCCCGCCCGCGCCAGGTGCACCACCACGTGCAGGTCGCCGTCGAGCACCACGTCGAGGAACTTGCCGTGCCGGCGGGCGTCCACCACGGCCCGCCCGGCCGCAGCGGTCGGTGCCGGGTCGTACGTCTTCAGGGCGCTGATCGCGGCGACCTCGACCCGGTCGACGCGCCGCCCCACCGCGCGCTCGCGCAGGTAACCCGCGAGCGCCTCAACCTCCGGTAGTTCGGGCACCAGCCAACGGTAGCCTTCTTTCCCGTGAGAATCGTGGTGGCGCACAACCGGTACCGGGAAGCCCAGCCGTCCGGTGAGAACACGATCGTCGACGTGGAGATCGCCCAGCTGACGGCGGCCGGCGTCGAGGTGCTGCCGTTCATCCGCAGCTCGGACGAGATCCCGACGATGCCGAAGTCGGCCAAGGCGCTGCTGCCGATCTCCCCCATCTGGGCGCCCCGCGCGCAGGAGGACCTGAGCCGGCTGATCACCGAGCACCGGCCGGACGTGCTGCACCTGCACAACCCGTACCCCCTGATCTCGCCCTGGGTGGTGCGGACCGCGCACCGGCACGGCGTGCCGGTGGTGCAGACGGTGCACAACTACCGGCAGGTCTGCTCCTCCGGGCTCTACTTCCGGGACGGGATGATCTGCCAGGACTGCCGAGGTCGGGCGCTGGGTGTGCCGGCGATCGTGCACCGCTGCTACCGGGGCTCGCGGGCGCAGAGCGCGCTGATGGCGACCACGCTGGCCGTGCACCGCGGCACGTGGCGCTCGGTGGACCGGTTCATCGCGCTCACCTCGGCGGTCGCCGACCACCTGAGCGACTACGGCATCCCGGCCGGGCGGATCGTGGTCAAGCCGAACGCGATCCCCGACCCGGGCCGCCCCGCCCCGCTGGGCGAGGGGTTCCTCTTCCTCGGCCGGCTCTCCCCGGAGAAGGGGCTGGACCTGCTGCTGGACGCCTGGCGACGACACCCGGACGGGGCCCTCGGCCCGCTGCGCATCGCGGGCGACGGCGAGCTGCGCCCGCTGGTGGAGGCGGCGGCCGCGGACCGGGCGGACGTGACCTTCCTCGGGCCGCTGGACCGGGCGGGGGTGCGCGCCGCGCTGGAGGCGAGCGCGGTGGTGCTGGCCACCTCGACCTGGCACGACGTGCTGCCCACCGTGATCATCGAGGCGCTCGCCGCCGGCCGCCCGGTGCTCGGCACCGCGCTCGGCGGCATCCCCTACCTGGTCGGCGCGGACGCGCCCCGCGAGCCGGCCGGCACCGGACCGGCCGCCGTCGCCTCCGCCGTCGCCGGGGACGGGCCGACGCCCGGGCCCGCGTCCCTGCCGGCGGGTGTGCGGCGGGGCGAGGCCGGCTGGGTGGCGCCTCCCGAGCCGGCGGCGTTGGCCGCCGCCCTGCCGGTGGCCGCCGCCGGGGCCGCGGGGCTGGCGCCGGCCGCCCGGCTGCGCTACGAGCGCACCTTCCATCCCGACGTGGTCACCAAGCAACTCCTCGACATCTACGCCGGTGTCCTGCGCACCGGCACGCCGGCCGGTCGCTGAGCCGGCCGGCGTGCCGGTCGACCGCTGAGCCGGCCGGCCCTCGGTCGGCTTCCGAGGCTGCCGGCCCTCAATCGGCCGCAGAACCGCCGTCGCTCCGGTGGGACGCGGACCGTGCCGACGAGCCATTCGACCGTCGCTCCGCGTGACTGTCCGTCAGGGAGCGGCTTGCTTCACTGAGCGTGATTGCATTCGCTCTCGCGCGATGTACAAAATCTCGCCTTAGGCGCCACGATCACGGAGGGTAACTGCCCCGCCGGTGTCCGGTGTCGGACGCCCGGTGCCGGGTGCCAGGCCGGGTGGTGGTGGCAGCCGGGCGGACCGGGGAGTGGTTGATGTTCCCCTCAGCGCAGCGAGGCGCGGGCGGAGAAGGCGATGCTGGCGAGCAGGAAGCCGCCGTTGACGATCGTGAAGGCGACCATCACCCAGAGGGCGAGGGCGGGGGCGAACATCAGCACCAGGGCGGCGGCGAAGATCACCGCGCCGTAGTCGCGGACCAGCTTCACCAGGCGTACGGGCAGCGAGGTCGAGGTGACCATGCTGGCCGCGTTCGGGCCGGCCTGCATCACCGAGGTGACCAGGTTGACCATCCAGGTGCCGGCGAAGATCGCGACGAGCCAGCTCGGCGTCGACGGCTCCTGCGCCACCGCCGTCGCCGCCAGCGCGGCGACCAGGGCGATCTGGGCCGCCACGTCGCAGAGCACGTCGACCCGGGCGCCGGCCGCGCTGCCCTGCCCGGTCACCCGGGCGAGCTGACCGTCGGCACAGTCCAGGGCGTACGCGACCTGCCAGCCGACCAGGGCGAGCAGCCCGACCGCCCAGGCCGGCACGTCGTCCGCGGCGACCCGGCCGGCGAGCGCGACCACGGTGACCGAGGTGGCCAGGCCGAGCACCAGGTTGGTGATGGTCAGCGCGGTCGGGCGCAGCCCGAGGCGTTGGGCGACGAGCGCGAAGACCGCGCCCAGCCACTGGCTGACCGATTCGCTGAACAGGCCGCCGCCCCGGTTCACCCGGTGGAAGTCGGCGACGGTGGGGCGGGGCTCAGCCAAGGTGGTCGCGGATTGCACCGGCGTAGTCTGCCAGCCGCTCCCGGATCTCGGTAGGCGACATCGCCAGGTGTTCGAGGATGGTGTAGCGGTCCGGCCGGGTACGCGGCGCGAAGTCGACCGCCTCGACGAACTGCTCGTCGGTGAGCCCGAGGCCCGCCGGGCCCGTCGGCAGCCCGTGCCGGTGCAGGCAGCGGGCCAACTGCCCGAACCGCTCCAGGTCGCCCCTGAGGAACGTGCAGAACAGCGCGCCGACCCCGGCCTGCTCGCCGTGCGAGCCGGTGCCGGGGAAGAGCCGGTCGATCGCGTGCGAGATCTCGTGGTCGCCGCCGCTCGCGGGCCGGCTGGAACCGCAGATCGACATCGAGATGCCGCCCAGGATCAGCGCCTCGGCCAGCGTGGTGAGGAAGCCGTCGTCGGTGATCTTCCCGGGGTGGTTGATCAGCGCCTCGGCGCCCGTCCGGGCCAGGGTCACCGCCAGGCCGTCGATCGGCTCGCCGCGCACCTGGTGGGCGAGTTCCCAGTCGGCGCAGGCGCTGAGGTTGCTCACCGCGTCGCCGATGCCCGCCTGGGTCTGCCGGTCCGGCCCGTGCTCCACGAAGTCCAGGTCGACCATGACCGCGATCGGGATGTGCACGCCGTAGGAGCCCTTGCCGCCCTCGTGGGTCAGGGAGGCCACCGGCGAGGCGATCCCGTCGTTGGCCAGGCTGGTCGCCACGGTCACCATCGGGATGCCGTACCGGCTGGCGGCGTACTTGGCGGTGTCGATCGTCTTGCCGCCGCCGATGCCGACCACCGCGTCGTAGTTGCGGCGGCGGAGCTGGTCGCCCAGCTCGTTGGCGGAGTCGAGGCTGCCCCCGGCCACCGTGAACACGTCGGCCGAGCCCAGGGTGGGCCGGCACAGCTCGACGATCCGCTCGCCCTGCCCCGGCCCGACCACCACCGCCACGTCCCCGCCGGCGGAGATCCGCCGGTCGGCCAGGAGCGGCCCCAGGTCGGCCACCGCCCCCCGCCGCACCTCGATCGCGAGCGGGGTGTTGACGGTACGGGCTAGTAGCGGCACGCGATCTCCCGCGCGCGGGCCAGGTCGGCGTGGTTGTCGACCTCGACCCAGGAGACGTCCCCGATCGGCGCCGCCCGCACCTCACCGCCCCGGTCGGCGAACTCCTGGTAGCCGTCCTCGTAGTAGAGGTTCGGGTCGCGCCGCCAGGTCGTCTCCAACGCGTCGGCGAGGGCGTCGGCCACCTGCGGCTCGATCAGCGTCGCGCCGATGTACTCCCCGTACGCCTCGCCCGGGTCCATGATCTTGGTGATCCGGGTGAGCTGGCCGGCCGCGTCGAAGGTGGTCTTCATCTCCTCCTCGGCCAGCGCCTTGATCGTGTCGACGGCGAGCAGGATGCCCGGGCCGCGCTCGGCCAGCAGGGTCTTCTCCACGCTCACCGGGTGCACGGTGTCGCCGTTGACCAGCAGCACGCCCCGGGCGAAGTGCTCCCGGGCCAGCCAGAGCGAGTACGCGTTGTTCCACTCCTCGGCCTTGTCGTTGTGCACCAGGGTCAGTGTGACGCCGTACCGCTTCTCCAGGTCGGCCTGCCGCTCGCGCACCGCGTCGGCCGCGTAGCCGACCACGATCACGATCTCGGTGAGCCCCACCTCGGCCAGGTTCCGCAGCGCGATGTCCAGGATGGTGGTGTCACCGTCCACCGGCACCAGCGCCTTCGGCAGGGTGTCGGTGTACGGGCGCAGCCGGCGCCCCGCCCCGGCCGCGAGCACCATCCCGATCATTGAGGCGTCCTCCCTCGTACGACTCCCGGTCACCGCTGGAGGATAGCGCCGCGTGACTGCGCCGCTGTGGCCAACCGGGTCAGCCGGGCAGCGCCGCCAGGTCCGCCAGCATCGCCAGCCGCTCCTCGGCGGTCAGCACGGCGTACGGGCCAGCGGCCCGCCGGTCGGTCTCCAGCTCGATGGCGAGCTGCTCCGGCCCGGGCGGCAGGGCGGCGACGCTCGCCGCGGTGTGCCCGGCGGCGGTCCAGGCGGCGGCGTGCGCGTCGGCCCGGTGGTAACGCAGCGTGCCCAGCCGGTTGAGCAGCAGCACGCCGGGCGGGGTGCCGTCCGGCTCGTACGGCGGCGCCATCGCGGCGAACGCGGCCCCGTCGTCGGCGTCCTCCTCCTCGGCGAGCACCAGCGCGTACGCGAGCACCCGGCCGAGCGCCTCCACCAGCCGGAGCACACGGTCGTCGTGCCCGGCCCAGAGTTCCTCGGTCACCTCGGCGTGCACCTGCCAGATCTCGGCGAGGAAGGCCAGCCCGCGTTCGGTGGCGGAGAGCCCGCCGTCGGGGCTGCGGTGGATCATCCCGTACGCCACCTGCTTGTCCAGGGCCCGCCGGCAGTCGGCCGGGTCCCGGTAGCGGGTGACCGCCGCGAACCCGGCCTCGTCGACCGTCCCGCCGGGCGCCGCGAGGCGGGTGCGGAACTCCAGCAGGAAGCCGGTGGCCGCCGGCCCGCCGTACCGCTGGCTCAGCTCCGCGCCGCCACCGCCGCGGCCGGCCAGCATGCCGGCGACGAAGGCCCGGTCCACCGCCGGGGCGACCAGGCCGGCGAACCGGTGCGGCGCCAGCTCGACGGTGTCGTTCACAGACCGATCGAACGCAGGGCGGCGAAGGCTTCCTCCGCGATCCGCCGGATCAGGCCGTCGTTGACGTCGCGGTGCTCGTCGAGCAGGTCGACCTCGTCGGCGGCGAGCCACCGGAACTCGGTGTGCTTGCCCGCCTCCAGCGTCGGCCGGGCGAGGTCGCCGTCGACCCGGACCAGCCAGTCGCTCTCGATCCGCTCCAGGCCGTCGTCGGCGACGTAGCGGTACTCCCCGACGTGGCCGAGCACGTGCGACACCGTCCAGCCGGTCTCCTCGGTCACCTCCCGGCGCAGCGCGTCGTCCACGTCCTCGCCCGGTTCCAGGTGGCCGCCGACGATGTCCCAGCAGTTGGGAAAGATGCGACGGTCGGGAGACCGTCGCTGGACGAAGAGGCGGCCCTCGTCGTCGACGATCAGCGCGCCGGCGCAGCGCAGAGGCTCGGTGGACACGCCACGACAGTAGCGAGCGGTCGGGCGTCGCGGCGATGCCCGGTCTTGTCCCGGAAACATCCGGAGCGGACCATGTCCCCTACCGGATGCCACCGTCCCACAGGGGTGATGCGTGATGCAGGTACGGGAAGCGATGTCCAGCGAGGTCCTCGTGGTCGGCCCGGAGCACACGCTCCGTCAGGCGGCCCGGATGATGTCGGCCCGCGGCGTCGGGTCGGCGGTCGTGATCGATCCCGACTCCGAGGGGGTCGGCATCATGACCGAACGCGACGTGCTCAAGGCCATCGGCGCCGGCCTGGACTGCGACGTCGAGCGGACAGGCGCCCACCTCACCTGGGACGTGGTCTACGCCGGGCCGGAGTGGACGGTGGAGGAGGCCGCCGCCGCGATGGCCCGGGGCGGCTTCCGGCACCTGGTGGTGCTCGACGGGCGCGAGGTGGCCGGCGTGATCTCCGTACGCGACATCATGCGGGTCTGGGCGGCCAGCCGGATGGTCGACGCGAGCTGAGCGGCCGGGCCGGCGCGGGTGTGGCCCGGCCGATCGACGGGTAGGGATTCCCTGCGGGCGCGGGCGGGCCGCGACCCCGCGGGGAGGTCCTCATGCGCGGCGCGTGCGGCGCGGGAGGGTCTCGGCCTGGCGGTCCTACTTCGACTGGGCCAGCTCATCGCGGCGCTCGGGCTGCACGTGGACGGGCTTTCCCGCGAGGCGCAGCACGACCCGCTCGGCCTTCCGGTCTGATCTGCCACCGACCGGTTGACGCGGGTCACCCGTCCCGGTGGCTCAGGATGCGGACATCGCCGTGCCGTCGGCGCGCACCCCACCGCCTTCCGTACGCTGAACAGCCATGACCGCCGAGCAGCTGATCTCCTTCGCCCGTGGCGCTCCCTCGCTGGACATCGTCGATGTCGAGGGGCTCAAGGCCGCCGCCGTCCGCGCGTTCGACGCCGACCCCGCCGGGGTGACGGCGTACGGCACCTCCGTCGGCTACCTCCCGCTACGGAAGTGGATCGCCGAGAAGCACGGGGTCTCGGCCGACCAGGTGCTCATCACCAACGGGTCGTTGCAGGCCGACGCGTTCCTCTTCGACCACCTGGTCCGCCCCGGCGACGCGGTGGTGGTGGAGCGCCCGACGTACGACCGGACCCTGCTCAACCTCCAGCGGATGGGCGGCGACCTGCACGGCATCTCCGTCCAGCCGGACGGCCTCGACACCGCCGAGCTGCGCAAGCTGCTGGAGTCCGGGGTGCGCCCCCGGCTCGCGCACGTCATCCCGAACTACCAGAACCCGGCCGGCGTGACGCTGAGCCTGGAGAAGCGCCGTGAGCTGCTCGACCTCGCCGCCGAGTACGAGTTCACGATCTTCGAGGACGACCCGTACGCCGACATCCGGTTCCGGGGCGAGGCGCTGCCGTCGATGCTCTCGCTCGACACCCGCAACGTCGTGGTGCACGCCTCCAGCTTCACCAAGACGGTCTGCCCGGGGGTACGGGTCGGCTACCTGGTCGGCCCGGCGGACCTGATCGCCGACATCGCGAAGAAGGCGACGAGCCTCTACATCTCGCCCGGCATGGTCTCCGAGGCGATCGTGCACCAGTTCTGCGTCTCCGGCGACATCGAGCGCTCGATCGAGACGGTGTGCGCCGCACTCGGCGAGCGGGCCCGGGTGCTGGCCGAGTCGCTGCGCCGGCACATCCCCGAGGCCCGGTTCGTGGAGCCGGACGGCGGCTACTTCCTCTGGGTCGAGCTGCCCGAGGACGTCGAGGTCGACAGGCTCGCCCCGGCCGCCGCCGAGCGCGGCGTCGCCGTGGTCAAGGGCAGCGACTTCGTGGTCGACGGCGGGCGGCACGCCCTGCGGCTGGCGTACTCGGCGGTGACCGCCGACCGGATCGACGAGGGCGTCCGGCGGCTGGCGGAGGCCATGGCGGCCGTACGGGGCTGATTTTCTGTCGGATTTCTGACAGTGCAGCGATACCGGCCGTCCCGGGACTCCCGCCGGGGCGGCCGGTGGCCCACAATGCTGCGAGCGTCACTCACCACGTAGCGCACTCACCGTCCGGCGCCGGCCCACGCCGCGCCCGACGACGAGCCCGACCCGGCCCCCGCCGGGCGGCACGCGGAGCGACGCGAGCAGCACAACCCCCGCCCCCAAGGGTGCCGGGTGGGCCGTGTCGTCCCCTCACCCCCCTGATGCGGCCCGGCCCGCCCGGCGCCACCACGGTCGATCGTCACCGCCCGTGACCGTCGACGGCGGCGTACCCTGCTAGCCGCGGCAGCGCGTGGGGAGGGGGCGTGATGACGGACCGGGGGCAGCGGGGGCGGACGGCCTCGCCGAACGGCGGGCGGGTGCTCAGGCCCCGGGACTGGGCGGCGCCCGTGCGGGCGATGACCCGCCGACTCAACCCCGACGGCCTCCAGGCTCCCTCGACGCCGGCCGGCCCGCAGCGCAGCGCGGTGGTCGACTGCGCCCTCTACGTCGACGGCCGGCGGCAGCCCGGCGACTGGCGGTACGCCGACGCGCTCGCCGCGGCCCGCCGCGAGGAGAACGGCTTCGTCTGGCTCGGCCTGCACGAACCGGAGCTGGCCGAGATGACCGCCATCGCCGCCACCTACGGCCTGCACGAGCTGGCTGTCGAGGACGCGGTCAAGGCGCAGCAGCGCCCCAAGCTGGAGCAGTTCGGCGAGGTCAGCTTCCTGGTGCTGCGGACCGCGCGCTACTGCGAGCACGCCGAGCTGACCGAGAACTCCGAGGTCGTCGAGACCGGCCAGGTGATGCTCTTCATCGGGCCGAACTTCCTGATCAGCGTCCGGCACGGGGACGCCTGCCGGCTGGCCCCCGTCCGGGCCGACCTGGAGACGAAGCAGGACCTGCTGCTCCACGGGCCCTGGTCGGTGGCGTACGCGGTGACCGACCGGGTGGTGGACATCTACCTGGAGGTCGCCGACCGGCTGGAGGACGACCTCGACACGCTGGAGGCCGAGGTGTTCGACCGCCAGTCGAGCGGCCGGATCCAGCGGATCTACCAGATGAAGCGGGAACTGGTGGAGTTCAAGCGGGCGGTGGCGCCGCTGCAACGCCCGCTGATGACGCTCACCGCGCAGCTGAACCGGGACGTGCCCGACGAGATCCGCCGCTACTTCCGCGACGTGCAGGACCACCTCAGCCGCACCGTCGAGCAGGTCAACTCCTACGACGACCTGCTCAACTCCATACTCCAGGCCCGGCTGGCCCAGGTCACGGTCGACCAGAACAACGACATGCGCAAGATCGCCGCGTGGGCGGCCATCGCCGCCGTCTGGACCGCCATCGCCGGCATCTACGGCATGAACTTCGACGTCATGCCGGAACTGCGGATGACGTACGGCTATCCGGTCGTGCTGGCCCTCATGCTCGCGATCTCGCTGGCCCTCTACCGCTGGTTCCGCCGCAACGGCTGGCTCTGACCGGGGGCGGGACGCGGAAGCGCCGGCGGCGCGGGGTGACCCGCTCTGCCGGCGCTTTCCGGGAACTTCGGGGCGTCAGCGGCGCCCGTTGGTCTTGGCGCCCTTGCCAAGCGCCTCGGTCAGGTCGTCCGCCGGGCGGCCCGACACGTCCTTGGCGCCCTCGGCCACCGACGGGACCTTGTCCGTCGCGTGGATCGTCGGCTGCTTGGCGGTGGAGGCGCTGTCGCCGCCGGCCACCGCCGAGCCTCCGGCGCCGGTCGGGCCGCCGGCCACGCTCGATCCCGACATCGTCGAGGCACCGGTCACCGGGGTCCGGACCTCCATCGTCTCCACCTCGTCGCGCATCGGTTCCAGCGTGCGGGTCGGGTCGTACTCGGCCCACTCCCGCTGCTCGCGGCGGCGACGCATCGCCATCGCGGCGACGCCGGCCACCGCGCCGGCCGCGAGGAGACCGGTCAACATGGACCCGCCGCGCCGCGTGTTCTTCTTCCGGGAAGCCTTCATGTTCTTCGCCTTGACCTTCCTGGTGACCGCGGCCTGCTTGGCTGCGGCGGCCTTCCTGCCGGTGACCGCCTTGCCCGCCGCCTCGGCCTGGGCCTTGCGGACGGCCAGGGCCAGCGGCGCGAGCGCGGCGACCGTGGACGCGAGACCGCTGGACGCGCGGTCGCGCACGATGACGGCGGTCGGCGCGACGGCGCTCCGGGCCGCCTGGACCCGCGGGCCGACGGTGGCGCCGGTGCCCTTCGCGGCGTACGTCGCGGCCTGCCTCAGGTGACCGAGGCCCTGGTTCAGCTCCGCCTTGGCCAGCTGCCCCTGAGTCTTACGCCGCCCGATTCCAAACACGGTCCCACCTCCTGGGAGTTGTTCCTTCGTCATCCTCCACCTTCGGATGCCTCCGCACTGCCAGATCGGGCACATGGGAGGATCCGCATGGAACTGACCAACGAGTGAGGAGTACCCGTGGCCGAGGCTGTCTACGCCACCTTGCACACCAACGCTGGCCCGATCCGGCTGGAGCTCTTCCCCAACCACGCGCCGAAGACCGTCAAGAACTTCGTCGACCTGGCCGAGGGCAACCGCGAATACACCGACCCGCGCACGGGCCAGCCGGGCAGTGGGCCGTACTACGACGGCACCATCTCGCACCGGGTGATCAGCGGCTTCATGATCCAGATGGGCGACCCGACGGGCACCGGCCGCGGTGGCCCGGGGTACAAGTTCGCCGACGAGTTCCACCCGGAGCTGCGCTTCGACCGGCCGTACCTGCTGGCCATGGCGAACGCCGGGCCGGGCACGAACGGCTCGCAGTTCTTCATCACCGTCTCGCCGACGCCGCACCTGAACAACCGGCACACCATCTTCGGCCAGGTGGCCGACGAGCAGTCCGCGAAGGTCGTCGACTCGATCGCCAACACCCCGACCGGCCCGAACGACCGGCCGCTGCAGGACGTCGTCATCGAGCGGGTCGAGATCGAGCGCTCCGCTGCCTGAGTCGTCCGCGAGGTACCTTTGCCCACATGACTGAGCGCTCCGAAGGTCGGGACCGGTTGGCGGGCCGCGCGGCCCGCGTCGGCGGGCGGGCGCGGTGAGCGAGTCGCCGCCGGTCACCCCGGTCTGCTACCGGCACCCCGGCCGGGAGACGTACGTCCGGTGCACCCGCTGCGACCGGCCGATCTGCCCGGACTGCATGCGGGAGGCGTCGGTCGGGTTCCAGTGCCCGGAGTGCGTGGCGGAGGGACGTCGTAGCGTGCGGCCGGCGCGCACCGTCTTCGGTGGCGGTGCCGCCGGCCGGCACGGCTACGTCACCAAGGCGCTGATCGCGCTGAACGTGCTGATGATGCTGCTCTCCATCGCCTCGGACCGGGGCGGGGACGCGGCGGTCGGCGGCTCCGGCTTCGGCGGCCTGATGGGCGGCAGCACCCCGCTGACCGACTGGGGCTCGGTGCTCGGCGGCGCGATCTTCCCCGACGGCACGGTCGGCGGCATCGCCGAGGGCGAGTGGTACCGCCTGGTCACCGCCATGTTCCTGCACTACGGCGTGGTCCACCTGCTGCTGAACATGTGGGCGCTGTGGGTGCTGGGCCGGTCGCTGGAGGCCAGTCTCGGGCCGCTGCGGTTCGGCGTGCTCTACCTCGTCTCCGGGCTGGGCGGGAACGTCGCCGCCTACCTGTTCAGCGAGCAGAACCAGCTCACCGCCGGCGCGTCCACGTCGATCTTCGGCCTCTTCGCCGCGCTGGTGGTCATCGAACGCAGGATGGGGCGGGACATCTCCCAGGTGCTCCCCATCCTGGTGATCAACCTGGTCTTCACGTTCACCGTGCCCGGCATCTCGATCCCCGGGCACCTGGGCGGGCTGGTGGTCGGCGGGCTGGTGGCGCTCGTGTTCGCGTACGCCCCACGGTCCCGGCGGACGTTGGTGCAGTTCGCCGGCGGCGCGGTGGTCGTGGCGGCGCTGCTCGGCCTGGCGCTGATCCGCACCGCCGTCATCCTCGGCGGCTGACCGTCCGGCCGGTCGTGCCGCGGGACCGACCGGGCCGTGCGGCGGCCGGCGGCTGACCGCCGCTCAGCGCGGGCGGGCCTCGTGCAGGGCCTCGGCCACGTCGGCGGGCTCGGCGCCGAGGTCGAGGCGGCCGAAGAGGTGCAGCGACTCCCCGGCGTCGATCTCCAGCACCTCGCTGGTCAGGCCCAGCCGGGCGCGGCGGTCCACGGTGACCCGCTCGACGGCCGACCAGGGCAACCGGCGGCGACCCGCGAAGCCCTGGACGACGGTGACCCCCTCCGGGTCGACCGCCAGCCGGACCGGCGCCACCAGGTCGCGTGCCGCCCAACCGGCCAGCGCGGCGGCCGCGACCACGGCCAGCCCCAACTGGACCGGGTCGCCCTCGTCGAGGAGCAGCGCGAGCGCGAGCAGCGCGACCGCGCCGGCCAGCTTGAGTGCCGGCAGGGTGGCCGGCACCCGCCACTGGTGGACGGTCGGGGACGGGTCTGGGCGCATCCGTCCAGGATGCCAGCGCACCCCGGGGGAGGACGGCGGCCCGCCCAGGACGTAGTATCGGTGGCAGCCGAAGTTACCGGGGAGTAGTCATGAGTGACGCAGTCATCGTCGGCGCGGTACGCACCCCGGTGGGGCGGCGCAAGGGCAGCCTGGCCGCCGTGCATCCGGTCGATCTCTCGGCGCACGTGCTGCGCGCCCTCGCCGAGCGCACCGGGATCGACCCGGCCCAGGTCGACGACGTGGTCTGGGGCTGCGTCTCCCAGGTCGGCGACCAGTCGTGGAACGTCGCCCGCAACGGCGTGCTGGCCGCCGGCTGGCCCGAGTCCGTCCCCGGCACCACGCTCGACCGCCAGTGCGGCTCCAGCCAACAGGCCCTGCACTTCGCCGCCGCCACCGTGCTCTCCGGCCAGGCCGACCTGGTCGTCGCCGGCGGCGTCGAGTCGATGACCCGGGTGGCGATGGGCTCCAGCGTGGCCGGTGGATCGCCCTTCAGCGACCAGTTGCGCGACCGCTACCGGGGCGTCGAGGGCTTCGCCGAGGACGCGCCGCTGCCGTTCAACCAGGGCGTCGGGGCCGAGCTGATCGCCGAGCGCTGGCGCTTCTCCCGCGCCCAGCTCGACGAGTTCGCCCTCGCCAGCCACGAGAAGGCGGCCGCCGCGCAGGACGCCGGCGCCTTCGACGCCGAGATCGCCCCGGTCGCCCTGGCCGACGGCGGCAAGTTCGCCGCCGACGAGGGCATCCGGCGGGACACCTCGCTGGAGAAGCTCGGCGAGCTGGCCACCCCGTTCCGCCCCGACGGCGTCGTCACCGCCGGTTCCGCGTCGCAGATCTCCGACGGCGCGGCGGCGCTCGCCGTCACCACCAGCGAATGGGCCAGCCGGCACGGCCTGCGCCCGCTGGCCCGGATCCACACCGCCGTGGTCGCCGCCGACGACCCGGTCACCATGCTCACCGCGCCCATCCCGGCCACCGCCAAGGCGCTGCGCCGCGCGGGGCTGGGCATCGAGGAGATCGGGGTGTACGAGGTGAACGAGGCGTTCGCCCCGGTGCCGCTGGCCTGGCTGGCGGAGACCGAGGCGGACGCGGAGCGGCTCAACCCGCGTGGCGGCGCGATCGCCCTCGGCCACCCGCTCGGCGCCTCCGGCGCCCGGATCATGACCACCATGCTCGCCCACATGCGGGACAACAACATCCGCTACGGCCTCCAGACGATGTGCGAGGGCGGCGGCATGGCCAACGCCACCATCGTCGAGCTGCTCTGACGGCGCCCCCGCCGACCGGGGGCGGGGCTACGCCCCGGCAGGCTTGCGCGCCAGCATGAAGCCCTGCGGGGTCGTCTCCGTGCCCTCGCGCTCCTTCACGACCGTGGCCCACAGGTCGAAACCGGCCTCGCGCAGCAGCGCGGCCACCTCCTCCGGTCGCTGTCGGTACCAGTCGGCGCAGATCGGTTTGCCGAAGGCCTCGTCGAGGTGCAGGCGGTCGTCGCCGACCTGGAAGGCGAGCATGAGCTGCCCGCCCGGCGCGAGCACCCGGTGGAACTCGGCGAAGACCTCGGGCCGCCGGTCCCACGGGACGTGGATGACCGAGTAGTAGGCGAGCAGCCCGCCGAGGGAGGCGTCCGGCAGGTCCAGCGCGAGCATCGAGCCCACCTCGAACCGCAGCCGCGGGTACGTCTCCCGGGCCAGCGTGACCATTCCGGGCGACAGGTCGATGCCGAACGCGTCCAGGCCCAGTCGGTGCAGCAGAATCGTGACGCGGCCGGGTCCGCAGCCGACGTCGGCGACGGGACCGTCGCCGTTGGCCTTCACCGCCTCGGCGAAGGCGGCCAGCAGCGCCCGGTCGAGGGGCCTGCCGTCCATGTCCGTACGAAGCCACTCGGTGTAGTCGACGGCCATGGTGTCGTAGGAGTCGCGGGTGGCGGCGAGGAACGAGGCGTCCGGCATGGCGGTGAAGGGTAGCCGTCCCCGCCGACGGTCGTGACGACCATCGCCGGGACCGGCGGGGACGCGTCGAGCGTCGCCGGCCACGGGGTGCGCCGGGGATAAAGGTGTCGCACTGGCGGCGGGGACGGGGCTAGATTCCGCGACGTGACCACTGCCTCCACGCCGTACGCCGACTGGGCCGACCCGCACTGGCGGGACACCGCGCTCGGCTGGGTCGGTGACCAGCTCGGCCGGCACGGCCGGCGGGTCGTCGGGCCGGTCGAGCCCCGGGTCCGGCCGTGGTCCCTCGTCTGGCGGGTGCCCACCGACGCCGGGGACGCCTGGTTCAAGGCGAACAACCCGGGCACCCGGCACGAGGCGGCGCTGCTGGGCGCGTTGGCCCGGCTCGCCCCGGGACGGGTGCTCGACCCGATCGCGGTCGACGCCGACCGCGGCTGGTCGCTGCTGCCCGACGGGGGCCGCTCGCTGCGCGACGCGCTGGGCGGCGACCGTGACCTGCTGGCCCGCTGGGAGCAGGTCCTGCCGGAGTACGCCGACCTCCAGCGCACGGTCGCGCCCCGGGCCGGCGAGCTGCTCGCGCTCGGGGTTCCCGACCACCGGCCGGAGGTGCTGCCGGAGCTGTTCGAGGCGCTGCTGGACGACGGGGAGTCGCTGCTGCTGGGGGCGGAGGACGGGCTCGACGTCGAGGCGTACGGGCGGCTGCGCGCCCATCGGGACACCTTCGCCGAGCACTGCCGCCGGCTGGCCGACTCGGGCGTCGCGCCCAGCATCCAGCACGACGACCTGCACGACGGCAACGTCTTCGTCGCCGCCGACGGGCACCGGTTCTTCGACTGGGGGGACGCCTCGGTCGCCCACCCGTTCGGCACCCTGCTGGTCACGCTGAACTCGGTCGCGGACGCCTTCGAGCTGCCCGTCGGCGACCCGACGCTGGCGCGGCTGCGGGACGCGTACCTGGAGCCGTGGTCGGACCGGCACGACCGGGCGACGCTGCGCGAGGTGGCCCGGCTGGCCGTCCGCGTCACCCGGGTGAGCCGGTCGCTCTCCTGGCGCCGGGCCCTCATGACGCGGGACCCGGCGCGGGCGCAGTACGCGTCCGCGGTGCCCGGCTGGCTGACGGAGCTGTTCGAGCCCGACCCGGTCTGAACCCGGACGGGCGGCGCGCGGCCGTTCAGCAGGCGCGCAGGGCCCGCCCGCGACACCTCCGGTCCGCCCGGTTCCGGCCACGACCTCGACAGCAGCCGTCGACTGTGGTCAGAATCAGCGGGCCGGCGGCGCGAGTGACGCGTCCGCCCGCCGGCCGTCGGACTCACGGGGACAGATCGGGGAAACGTGAAATCCACACTCTCGCCGGCCGGGCTGCGCCGTGCCGCCCGCCGGACCGTGGCCCTCGCCGCCACCACCGTCGTCGGCACCGGCCTCGCGCTGACAGTCGTCACCGGCCCGGCCCACGCCGCCGTCCCGCCGCAGCCCGGCACCTACACCGGCCTCGGCTTCGACGCCTGCACCGCGCCGACCAGCGCGCAGATGCAGGCGTGGCGCGACCACTCGCCGTACCGGGCGGTCGTCATCTACTTCGGCGGCAGCAGCCGGGGCTGCGCACAGCCCGCGCTGACCCCGGAGTGGGTCGCGGAGCAGACGGCGGAGGGCTGGCACCTCGTCCCGATGTACGTCGGGCTCCAGGCCCCGTGCCTGCCGACCAGCCGGCCGCGCATCGACCCGGCCCATGCGGCGGCGCAGGGTCAGGCCGAGGCCGACGACGCCGTGGCGCGGGCGGTGGAACTCGGCCTGCCCCGGGAGAGCGTCCTCTTCTACGACATGGAGGACTACGACGGCGGCGACGCCGCCTGCACCACCGCGGTCCTCACCTTCATGAGCGCGTGGACCGCCCGGCTGCACGACCAGGGCTACCTCTCCGGCTTCTACAGCAGCGTGGCCCGGGGCGTCGCCGACCAGGTCGCCGCCTACGACACGCCCGGCTACGTACGCCCGGACTACCTCGACTTCGCGCGCTGGGACAACGAGGCCACGGTCGAGGACCCGACCATCCCGGCCAGCTACTGGATGCCGAAGCGGCGGATGAAGCAGCACGTGGGCCCGCACGACGAGACGTGGGGCGGGGTGACCATCAACATCGACGGCGACTACCTCGACGTCGCCCCGCTGCCGGCGACCCGGTTCGGTGACTTCACCGGCAACGGCTGGGCGGACCTCGGCTACCGGGAGCCGGCCACCGGCCGGGTGTACGTCTACGGCGGCAACGGCACCACGCTGAGCGGCCGGATCACGCTGGGCGCCGGCTGGAACGGCATGGACACGATCATCCGGGCCGGCGACTTCGACCGGGCCGGCGGCGAGGACGTGATCGCCCGCGAGCCGGCCACCGGCTACCTGTGGCTGTACCCGGGCACCGGGTCGGGGATCAGCGGCCGGATCAACCTCGGCGCCGGCTGGAACAGCGTCCGGGAGATCACGCCGATCGGCGACTACGACCGCGACGGCTTCCAGGACCTGCTGGCGGTGCAGAGCTCCACCGGCGCGCTCTACCTGTATCCGGGCACGGGGGGCAGCGCTTTCCCGACCCGGGTCCTGCTCGGCTCCGGCTGGAACACGGTGGACGAGCTGAACGGCGGCGGCGATTTCAACAACGACGGCTACCCCGACGTGGTCGCGCGGGAGAAGAGCACCGGCGACCTCTACCTGTACCCGGGTCGTGCCGGCGCGCCCAACACCCGCACCAAGGTCGGTGCCGGCTGGAACACCATGCGTGACCTCGTCCAGCTCGGCGACTTCGACCGGGACGGCCGGCCGGACATGGTGGCCGTGCAGAAGTCGACCGGCTACGTCTACCGGTACCGCTGGCTCGGCACCGCCTGGGCGGCGCCCATCCGGCTCGGCACCGGGTTCGGCTCCATGACCCCGCTGCTCTGAGCGACCAGGATCGGGGACCCGTGACGCTTCGTTCCGCTCTGCCCGCCGGGCTGCGGCGTACCGCCCGGCGGGCCCTCGCCGCGACGGCGGCCACCGTGCTCGCCGCCGGCGCCGCCCTGACCGGCACCGCCGGGCCCGTGCGGGCCGCCGGCTACACCGGGCCGCACCCGGGCGCGTTCACCGGCCTGGGCTTCGACACCTGCACCGCGCCGTCGAACGCGGCCATGAAGGCGTGGCTCGCCTCGCCGTACCGGGCGGTGGGCATCTACATCGGGGGGAACGGCCGGGCCTGCGCCCAGCCGAACCTGACCCGGGAGTGGGTGACCACGCAGGCGGCGGCGGGCTGGCGCTTCTTCCCGCTCTACGTCGGGCCGCAGGCGCCCTGCCGCAGCACCAGCAAGCCGCGGATCGACCCGGCGCAGGCCGCCGCGCAGGGGCGGGCCGCCGCCGACGACGCCGCGGCGCGCGCCCGCGACCTGGGGCTCGCCCGGGAGAGCACCGTCTTCTACAACATGGAGAAGTACCCGGCGGGCGACGCGGCCTGCACGGCGGCGGTGCAGAGCTTCACCCACGCCTGGACCATCCGGCTGCACGACCACGGCTACTTCTCCGGCTTCTACACCGACGTGGCCTCCGGCGGCCTCGCCGACCAGGTCTCCGCCTACGAGCGGGCCGGCCACGGCCGGCCGGACTACCTGGACTTCGCCCGGTGGGACGGCGTGCAGACGGTGGCGGACGAGGCGCTGCCCGAGTCGTACTGGATGCCGAAGCAGCGGATGAAGCAGTACCGGGGCGACCACCACGAGACGTGGGGCGGGGTGACCATCAACATCGACAGCAACCACCTCGACGTCGCCCCGCTGCCCGCCACCCGGTTCGGCGACTTCACCGGCAACGGCTGGGCCGACCTCGGCTACCGCGAGCCGGCCACCGGCCGGCTGTACGTCTACGGCGGCAACGGCGTCACGCTGAGCGGGCGGGTCTCGCTCGGCGCGGGCTGGAACGGGATGGACGCGATCGTCCGGGCGGGCAACTTCGACCGGGCCGGCGGCGAGGACCTGCTGGCCCGCGAGAAGTCGACCGGCTACCTGTGGTTCTACCCGGGCAACGGCGCCGGCGTGACCACCCGGGTCAGGGTCGGCAGCGGCTGGAACGGCATGCGCGAGATCACCCCCGTCGGCGACTGGAACGGCGACGGCTTCCAGGACATCGCGGCAGTGCAGACCTCCACCGGCGTGCTCTGGCTCTATCCGGGCACGGGCACCGGCTTCGGCAGCCGGGTCGCCCTCGGCGGCGCGGGCTGGAACGGGCTCGACGAGCTGACCGGCGGCGCCGACTTCACCGGTGACGGGCGCCTCGACGTGCTCGCCCGGGACACGGCCACGGGCCGCCTGCACGTCCACCCGGGCGGCCCGGACGGGCTCCTCGGCGCCCGGCTCGACGCGGGCGCCGGCTGGGGCGGCATGCGCGACCTCGCCCAGCTCGGCGACTTCGACCGGGACGGCCGGCCCGACCTGGTCGCGGTCCAGAAGTCGACCGGCAACGTGCTGCGGTACCGCTGGAGCGGTGGCGGATGGCTCGCCCCGACCCGGCTGGGCAGCGGTTTCGGCGCGATGCAGCCGTTGCTCTGACGCGTACTTCCGGGCCCGTCCAGCGCGACGGGCCCGGAAGTCGGACAGGCGGTGCGACGCGCGGGTGTGGAAGTTCTGCAATTTGCGCGTGACCCACGTCACCCTCCGGCGCCCGTCGTTGGGCAGGGCATGGACGTCTTCTCCCGAACGTTCCTCCCGGCCGCCTCCGAGGCCGGACTGGCGATGCAGACCGTCAGCCGGCACATGCCGGTCTTCCGCCGCTGCGTCGGCTCCGGCGACGCCACCATCCTGGTCACCCGGTGCAGCCGGCCCGACCGCCCGATGGCCGGCGAGTACCTTTTCCTGCTGACCCACCGGCGGCTGGTGGTCACCCAGCAGACCCGGGTCCTGCACCGGCTGCGCCTGCACCTCAACACCGAGCTGCGGGAACTCAGCAACGTCACCTGGAGCCCGGACCCGCGCCTGCACTCGGTCGAGCTGGCGGCCACCGCGATCGACGGGGTCCGCGAGCGGTTCCTCATCCACACCCGGCACCCGAAGCAGGTGTGGCAGCTCGACGCGCTGCTCAACCACGCCTTCCGGACCCGGCTGCGGACGCCCCGGGAGCGGCTCGTCGCCACCATCGGCGAGGCGCCGGCGGTCGCGCGACCCGCCGCGTTCCGGCCGGCCGTGGTGCGCTGACCGTCTTCTTACCGAATCCGAACATCCGCTGACCCGCCCGGCGCCGCCGCGTCGGGAATCATGGGCCGGTGACCGTCAACGCCCCGACCCGCGGGCTCGTCCTCGTGGTGGAGGACGAGCCGGCCATCGCCGACCTGGTCCGGCTCTATCTGGTTCGCGACGGGTTCGGCGTACACCTGGAACGGGACGGCGCCGCCGGCCTGGCCGCCGCCCGCCGGCTGCGGCCGGTGGCCTGCGTCCTCGACATCGCGCTGCCCGGCCTGGCCGGCACCGAGGTCTGCCGGCGGCTGCGCGAGGCCGGCGACTGGACGCCGGTTATCTTCCTCACCGCCCGGGACGACGAGGTGGACCGCGTCGTCGGGCTGGAGTTGGGCGCCGACGACTACGTCACCAAGCCGTTCAGTCCGCGCGAGCTGGTCGCCCGGGTGCGGGCGGTGCTGCGGCGCACGGCCGGAGCGCCCGGGGGAACGGGCCGGCCGCGGGTCGTCGGCGCGGTGACGCTCGACCCGGCCCGGCGCACGGTGACCGTCGCGGGGGCCCCGGTGCAGCTCACGTCGACCGAGTTCGACCTGCTCGCGCACCTGATGGCCCGGCCGGGCCGGGTCTTCACGCGGGAGGAACTGCTCGCGGGGGTGTGGGGGTACGCGGCCCACGCCGGCACCCGCACCGTCGACGTGCACGTCGCGCAGGTCCGCGCGAAGCTCGGCGCGGCCAGCGTGATCCGCACCCACCGGGGCGTCGGGTACGCCGCAGATGGCTGAGCCCACCGTCGCGCTGCCGGTGGTCGGCCCGCCGGCGCGGCCGTCCCGCCCCCGCCCCGCCCGTACGCTCACCTCCCGCGCGGTGCTGGTCACCTGCGCCGTCGCCCTGGTCTCGGTGCTGGTCACCGCGATCGTGGCGGTGCCCGTGGCGGTGCGCGGCGTGGAGCGGCGCGACCAGGAGGCGCTGGCCGCCCAGGCCCGGCTCGCCGCCGAGGTGTTGCGGCCCCGGCTGGAGACCGGGCGGACCGCCGACGAGGAGCGGCTCGTCCGCCAGCTTCGTGCCCAGGGCGTCGACGCGTACCTGGTCCGGCGGGGCGTCGCGGACCGGCCCGGCCTGCCGCCCCGGGTGGTGCAGCGCGTCGCCGAGGGCCGGAACGTGTCGACCCGCCGGCCCCTCGACGGGCGGCGCACCCTGATCGAGGGCCGCGCCCTGCCGGGTGGCAACGGGGTGGTGCTGACCCGCTCCCGGGCCACCGCCCCGTGGCGGCAGGTGCTGCCCAGCCTCTGGCTGCCGCTGCTGGCCGGGCTGGCCGCCGGCGTGGTCGCCGGGCTGCTGCTGGCCCGCCGGCTGGCCCGGCCGATCCGGCGCGCCGCCGACGCCGCCGCCCGGCTGCGCGCCGGGGACCGGACGGTACGCGTGCCGGTGGAGCCGCCCGACGAGGTGGCCGACCTGGCGTACGCGCTGAACGGGCTGGCCGCCGCGCTGGCCACCAGCGAGGGCCGGCAGCGGGAGTTCCTGCTCTCCGTCTCGCACGAGTTGCGCACCCCGCTGACCGCGATCCGGGGCTACGCCGAGGCGCTGGCGGACGGGGTGATCGGGGCGGCGGACGCGGCGGGCACCGGCCGTACCGTGCTCGCCGAGGCGGAGCACCTGGACCGACTGGTCAGCGACCTGTTGGCGCTGGCCCGGCTGGAGGCCGCCGACTTCCCGCTCGAACCGGTGCCGGTGGACCTGGCCCGGCTGGCCGCCGACGCCGGCCGGACCTGGGCCGACCGGTGCGCGGCGGTGGGGGTCACGTTCCGTGCCGAGGTCCCGGAGCAGCAGGTGCCGGCGTACACCGATCCGGGGCGGATCCGGCAGGTGGTGGACGGGCTGCTGGAGAACGCCCTGCGCGTCGTACCGCCGGGGGCGCCGGTCGTGCTCGCGGTCCGGGCGGCCGGCGCGGACCCGGCGGCGGGCGGCGTCGTGGAGGTCCGCGACGGCGGACCCGGTTTCACCGACGACGACCTGGCGGTGGCGTTCGAGCGCGGCGCCCTGCACCAGCGCTACCGGGGGGTGCGCAAGGTCGGCAGTGGGCTGGGGCTGGCGCTCGCCGCCGGCCTGGTCCGCCGGCTCGGCGGGGAGATCACGGCCGGGCACGCGCCGGAGGGCGGGGCGGCGTTCACCGTCCGGCTACCCCCGGATCCTTACCAAACTCGAACATCGGCCTGACCCGCCGCTCGCCGGACGGCGGGAGGCTGGGACTCCACGGACGGACGAGAGGGAGACTCATGGCACGTTGGGGAATCGCCGCCGGCACGCTGCTCGCGGCGGTCGCGCTGGGGCTCACCGGCTGCGGTGCGGCCGAGGTGGCGGGCCAACCGGCCCGCGAGACCGCCGTCGAGGTCGTCGCGGCGCTCGGCGCGGAGGGCCAGGCGCTCGCCGCGATGGGCTTCGACGCCGGCGACCTGGACGTCGACCCCGTGGCCGCTCCCGCGTCGCCGGCGGCCTCGCCCACCGCGACGGGGGAGAAGCCGCGGCGCGAGCGCGCGGAGGAGTGGCGCAAGCGCCGGCAGGCCCGGGTGCTGCTGCGGAAGAACACGCTGCACGGCGAGGCCGTGGTGCGGACGAAGGACGGCGGCACGAGGACCGTCGCTGTGCAGCGGGGCGAGGTGACCGCGATCGACGGCGGGAAGATGACCGTGAGGTCCACCGACGGCTTCACCATGACCTGGACCTTCGGCGACGGGTTGCGCGTCGTCGAGCGTCGTACGGCGATCGCGTCCACCGACATCGGGGTGGGCACGACGGTCGGCGTGGCCGGCGCCAAGGAGGGCGACGGCGGCGTGGCCCGCCTGGTCGTCGTGCCGGTCAAGCAGAAGTAGGTGTGGC
The DNA here is from genome assembly GCF_040295705.1 of Micromonospora sp. NPDC002717. Lineage (NCBI taxonomy): Bacteria > Bacillati > Actinomycetota > Actinomycetes > Micromonosporales > Micromonosporaceae > Micromonospora > Micromonospora sp. NPDC002717. Next base: position 837,567 of record NZ_JBEOVW010000001.1, read on the forward strand.
CGCCGTGCCCGGCGGAGGGAGCAAGCCTGACCGCCCGGAGCCGGGCACGGCGGGCCACACCCCACCTCAGTACACCCGGGAGCCGATGAAGTCGTCGTGCCCGTAGCCCACCGGGTTGGCGAAGGCGCGGGACTCGAACGACCACTGCTGGCGCGTGCTGGTGGCGCAGGTGGCCAGCCGCAGCCGCGGGGTGCCCAGCCACGGGTTGTCGAAGGCCAGGCAGAGGTTGGTGTTGCCGGCCGCCTTGATCTGGTTGCCGGCCAGCACGAACTTCTGGTTGGCGCCGCCGTGGCAGTCGTAGATGTTGACCGCCGTGCCGGCGCTCAGCGTGCCGCCCGAGACGTCCAGGCAGCGGTCGTGGGACAGCTCCGAGTGCAGCGACTGCCGGGCCGGGTCGTACCAGAATCCCTGGTTACGCCCGCCGTGGCAGCCGTACGACTGCTGCGGCGTGCCGTTGCGCGAGTCGTACCCCTTGCCGTCCACGCAGGTGCCGGTGGCGGCGTTGCGCAGCTGCCTGAACTCGAACAGCCCCGGGTAGAGCACCCCGTTGCCGGTGCTGGCCGGGTCGACGCAGGTGGCGCGCTGCTGCCCGGAGTTCCAGAACTGGGTGACGCACTGGGCGAACATGCCGTGCCCCCGGTGGTTCGGGTGGAACGACTGCCGCGCCGCGTTCTCGTCCCACACGCCGATCTCGATGTGGAGGCCGCGGACCGCGGTGTTGTCGGTGCACACCTCGTGGCCGTGGAACAGCCGGCTCGCGTCGAGGTAGCGGGTGCCGGTGTTGGTCGCCGCCGCCCGCAGCGCCGACTCGAACAGGGGCACCGCCTTGTTCCGGGCGAACGCGGCGTCGGCCAGGTAGAGCAGGCAGCCGCCGGCGTACCAGCCGGGGAAGTTCGGGTTGTCCTCCACGTCCGGGCTGCCGGGGCTCGGGTACGACATGAGCACCAGCTCGTAGTCCGACCGCAGGTAGCCCGCGCCGGTCATGGTCTGCCGGATGTCGGTGAGCGCGTCCTCGACCGCCTGTCGGCTGCCGTCGGTGCGTACCGTCCACTGGTCGGTGTAGGTGGGGTAGCACGGGCCCTGGAGGAAGACCCGGCGGATGGTGCAGTCGGTGGCGACGGGGCCGAACTGGATCGTGCCGTCGCCGTTCGCACCGACCACCACCCAGATCAGCTTGATGTGCGTGTTGCGCGCCTTGATCGCCAGGTGGTCGCCCTGGTTCAGCTCGTTGTGCTGGGTGGGCCCGCCCCGGATCAGGTTCCACGGGGTCGCCCCGGAGCAGGCGATGTTGTATTTCTCGTCGGCGGGGATGCCGGTGCGGAAGACCGCCTGGTCGTACGAGCGGTCGCACCAGTTGCCGGGCTCGTGGGTGCCGGGGACGTAGTTGCCCACCCCCTCGCCCGAGATCTCGCTGTCGCCCATCGTGATCAGCGCGGTGCGGCGCTGTTCGATGGGGCGGATGGCGGGCTCGCCGTAGAGGGCGGTGGCCTCGGCGGCGCGGATCGCCTCCAGGTTGCCGGGGAGTGGCTGGATGGCCGGACGGTCGGCCGCGGTGGCGGGGGAGGCCGTTCCGGCGAGCATCGGCAGGACGAGCGCGGCGGCGGCGACGACGGTGAGCACCCGTCGTCGGGTCACGCGTCCGCGTCTGGCAGGGGAACCATGCATCGACGCACTCCTTTCGGCTCGATCGCGGGACGTCGATCGAGTTACCAGACGGTAACGCCGGCTTCGAGATATGTGAATGCATCTCGGAATCGTTGCGCGCGGAGCGTAGAACCGGACGATCCGGGCGAGACGGACGACGTCAGGAGCCCTCCGGCCGTCGCTCCGGCCGCGCTCCTCGGCGTGGCCGGGCGGCCTTGTCGATGCGCGGCCGGAGGCGCCGGGCGGCGTCGGCGATGGGCGGACCGGAGGCGTCGGGCGGCCTTGTCGATGCGCCGCCGGAGGCGTCGGGCGGCCTTGCCGGTGCGCGGACCGGAGGTGCCGGGCGGGTCAGCGCCCGGGCGGCAGGGCGTAGCCGACGTAGCCCCGGAACTCGACGCGCCAGCCCGCCGGCACCAGCTCCGCGCACGCCGGCCGGCTGCCGGTGCAGACGATCGCGTCCACCGAGGCCGGGTCGGCCGGCGGGCGCCCGGGCAGCACGGACTGCAGTGCCACCAGCTCCGGCGGGCGGCCGTCGGCGTCACGCAGCAGCAGCCACCAGGGGTACTCCCAGTTGTCGTTCTGCTGCACCAGGCCGATCCGGCGGGCGTCCGTCGCGCGTACCGCGCCCGCCGCCCAGCGGAACTCCTCCGCCCACTGGGGACGCCGCAGGAACCTGGTCTCCCACTCTGAGGTGGTGAAGACCGAGCCCGCGCCGACCAGCCGGCGCGGGAAGCCGTACGACACCGCGAGCACCCCGGCCAGCGCGCAGGTGGCCAGCACGGTCACCGCGAGCCCGGTCGCCACCGACCGCCGGCCCGCGCCGCCGTCCCGCGCGGCCGACCGGCGGCGGAACAGCGCGTCGAGCCAGAGCCCCGCCAGCGGTACGGCCAGCGTCAGCGCGTAGAGCAGCAGGCGGTTGCCCCACGGCTGCCACTTGACCATGGCGGTGTGCAGCAGCACGGCCACCACCACGACCACCGCGTACGCGCGCAGCGGCCCCGCCTGCGTCGGGCCGACCCGGCCCGGCCTGGCCAGCGCGAACCCCGTCCCGATCAGCGCCAGCGCCCCGGCCAGGGGGAAGGCCACCCGGTCCTCGTCCGGATACCAGGACGGCACCGGGAAGCGTTCCCGCCCGAAGGTGGTGGCCCGGTCCTGGGGGTCCACCCCGATCAGGTCGGCGCCGGCGACGATCGCCTCGGTACCGGCCCGGCGCAGCGGCGCGAGCGGGGTGTCGAACGCCGTGTGCGCGATCCGCAGCGCGTTGACGAGCACCGAGGGCGGGTCGTGCCGCTCCATCGGGACGGACTCGCGCAGCCGGGGCGGGCCGAGCGGGTGCCCGAACTCGGCGGTCACCCGGGCGAGGAACGGCCCGACCACGACCGCCGCGACCAACAGGATCAGCACGGACCCGGTCACCGTCCGGGCCACCTGGCGTCCCGGCCGGAGGCCGGGCGCGGCAGCCCCGCCGGCGTGACCGGCATCCGGGCCGTTCACCGCGCCGGCCCTGTGGCGCACCGCTCCGGCGCGCTCCCGCGCGGCGCCGCCCCGCGCGAGCCGGAGCTGGGCGAGCCCCCAGAGCAACAGCAGCGGCCCGAGCGCCATCAGGCCGTTGGTCTTGGTGACCGCGGTCAGCCCGGTGGCCGCCCCCAGCCCGAGCATCGTCCCGACCCCGGTGCGCCGGCGCAGTCCGTCCAGCGCGAGCGTCGCCGCGCAGGCCACCCAGGCGGCGCAGACCAGGTCGGTCTGGGTGCTGGTCGCCTGGAGCGCCACCATCGGCGTGGTGGCCAGGACGAACGCGGTGAGCAACTGGGCCCGGCGGCTGCCGCCGAGCTGGGCGGTGATCCGGGTCGCCGCCAGCAGGACGCCGACCCCGGCGGCCCACTGCACCAGGTGGTGCAGCGCGTCGCCGCCGGTGAAGAGGCGCAGGTGCAGCAGCAGATACTCGGCGCCGGGCGGGATGGTCACCTGCCGGTGGATGGCGGTGGGCCAGAAGTCGAGGTCGCCCTGGGCCACCCAGTGCTCCACCTTCGGCAGGTGGTAGGTCTGCGAGTCGAAGTTGTTCGGTTCGGCCAGCAGGGCGATCAGCAGCTCGACCAGGAGCAGCCCGCCGACCGTGCCGGCGAGCAGCCGCTCGCCCCGCCCCGCCGTACGCCAGGCTTCGGCCAGACCGGTCCACCGGCCGGACCGCCGGGCTCCGGCGGCGCCCGGCGCGCCGGCATCCGGTGCGGGCGGCGGGGCCGGGGTGCCGGTGGCGGGGCCGGTGGTCGCGCCGACCAGGGCGCGGCGTGGCGCCGCGACGGCCGCCGCACGTCGCGCGGCGTCCCGGCGGCGGCGCCCTCCGGCGGCCGCGCCCGTGGCGGCGAGGAAGAGCAGCCAGGCGACGGCGAACGCCGGCAGGGTGAGCAGCCCCAGCGCGCCGAGCACCTCCACCGTGAGCACCGCGAACGCGCCCGTGACCAGGGCGGCCCGGACCAGCGCGAGGCGCAGCGGCGCCACGGTCTCGGCGGCCAGCGGCCGGAGGGCGACGGTGAGCAGTCCGATCGCGGCGACGGGGGCCAAAGCGAGCGGGTAGCCGGCTGCCGACATGGCGGAAGTAAACACCATCTTTCTGAGGCCGCCACGGTCGATGCCCACGGTGCTGGGCACCGTCTCGCTGACCAGCCAGGTTAGGCTAGGGCCGACGTATTGTCGCCACCGTGGAGATTCCCGTGAAGCTCTCGATCCTCATGCCGGTCTACAACGAGGAAGAACGCATCGCGGATGCTCT